>URKR01000003.1 GCA_900548355.1 uncultured Oscillospiraceae bacterium | reverse complement strand
CGCGGCGGCCGGGATGGCGGCCGTTCCGGCAAAGGCGGCGGGCGTTACGGCAAGGGCGGTCCGCGCGCTTCCGGCGTGCCGGCGCGTGAATTTGCCGACACCCCGCGTGACCCCGAAGCCCGCCCGCAGGCCCCGGCCCGCACCACCCGCATTGACGATGCTGACGATTTCGAGATGTTTGGGAAGATTGAGCTGTAATTGCAGCGGCGCTTTGTGTGCCACAGGGCGAAGGTTTCCGTTCGTTGTGAAACCTTCAAGGGGCCGTCTGAAAGCAATTCCCGCTCAATGAAAGGACTTCTGCGATGAAAGATCAAAACCCCGGCGTGATGCGCCTGGTCCTGCGTGTGTTGCAGGGCGTGCTGATCGGCGTTGGCGCGGTGCTGCCCGGCATTTCGGGCGGCGTGCTCTGCGTTGTGTTCGGCATTTATAAACCCGTTATGGAACTGCTCAGCAACCCGCTGCGCAACTTCAAAACCCATGTGCCCAAGCTGCTGCCGGTCATTGTCGGCATGGGGGTGGGGTTCCTGGGCGTGGCCAAAATCCTCGCCTTTTTCCTTGAAACTTACCCCGATCCTTCGGTCTGTCTCTTCATCGGGCTGATCGTCGGCATGTTGCCCTCGCTTTTCCGCGAAGCGGGCGAGCAGGGCCGCCCCAAGGGCAGCTGGGTATCGATGGGCGTTGCGTTTGTCTTTATCCTCGCGCTGCTCATCTCGCTGAACCTGTTCAGCGTTTCGATCGCACCGAACTTTGGCTGGTATCTGTTCTGCGGGTTCTGCCTGGCCCTTTCCGTGATTGCGCCGGGCATGAGCTTCTCGACCCTGCTGATGCCGCTCGGGCTGTACACCCCGTTTGTGGACGGCCTGGGTAACCTGAACTTCTCGGTCATTGTGCCGGCCGGCATCGGCGCGGTTATCACGGTGATCTGCCTGGCCAAGGCTGTCGATGCGCTGTTTGACCGGTTCTACCCCTATGCGTTCCACGCCATCATCGGCATTGTGATCGCAGCCACCATCATGATTGTGCCGTTCGGCAGCTTTGCGGTTTCGGTCGGCGCGGCGGCGGTCAACATTGTCTGCCTTGTCGTCGGCGTCATCGCCGCACTCGCGCTTGACAAGTTTAATTCGAGCGTGGAAAAAGAGTAAATCAAAAAAGAAACCAATAAAACAAAAGTGTTCCGGCGGCCAGGCCGCCGGAACACTTTTGTTTTTTAGAAAAGCCTCTGCTTCTGCACCGGGCCGGGGTCAAAGGGGGTGTCCTCATGGTGGCGGCGGACAAAGACCTCGCGGGTGCGCTGTTCCACGCCGCGGCCGTGCGGTTTGGCCACGGCGCAGGTGGTGCGGGTGATGTTGTAATACCCGCGCATATGCTGCACCAGATACTGCGCCACGGCGGGCAGGCAATCGGTATCCTCAATATCTTCATAGTTATAGTCGCCATAGCGGAAGGTGGTTTCCTCACCGTTGCAGACCAGCGTGATCGAAGCGGCATCCAGCCGCACTTCATCCACCACGCTCTGGCGCAGGCCGGCCAGGCCGCATTCGCTGGCCAGCTGGGCGGCACGGGCGCGCTGCTTCATCGGCACCGACTGGGGGTCCAGGCTTTCGCTGCCGCGCTGGCCGATTTCGAGCAGGATGTCCCGCATCATCCGGCTTTCCACCAGCGGACGGATTTTTTCCCGGGCCCGCACTTCGCCGGTTTTCGACTGCAATTTGTTAAAAATCCCCATGCTGTTCCTTTGCTCCTCCCGCCGTACTGTGCCGTACATCGCCCTTCGGGCGTACACAATTATTATAACATAACCCGCCGCACAATGCCAGAAAAAAATCCCCCCGAAGGGGGGGCGGCGGCAGGGGAAGGCGGCGGGGCAAACACCCCGGGCCGGAAGAATCCGGCCCCGGATACCCGTTTTTCAAAACGGCTGAATCAAGCGGCTCAAGGTCACGATGGCGCTGCCGTCGGAGAGGATTTCCAGCCGGGCCTGATGCTCCCAGTTGTGTGCAAAATAGGTCGCGAACGCCTCCTCGTGCTCGGCGGGGGAAGATCCCAGCTTCGCGCACAGCCGGCCAGCGCAGCAGCCAGCAAAACGGCGGACAGACAGGGCAGGGTACGCATACGAACCACCTTTCTTGTTTTAGCGTTTTGGTTTGCGCGGGGAGCCGGGAACCGGTACGTTGCCGGCGGCCCAGAGCGAGAAGCAGACCGCAACAATCAGGAAAAACAGCCCGGTCAGGCTGCCGTAACGCTCCCAAAAGCGGTGGTGGAACACCTCGCTTTGCAGGCAGGCGCCGTTTATGTTGTAGAGGTTGCGCTGCCGAAGCCGCCCGAAAAGATCGTACTCGGTTTCAACCGAGCCGGCCGGGGTTCCGTCCGCGGTGTATAGGGCCGCGGTGCGACGGTTGGATTCCCCGGTGTATTCGGCGTAGGACAGCAGGGCGCCGTCGGCATCATAGTCCTGGGTGCGGCGCAGCGCGCCGGATTCGTCGTATTCGTAGGTGCGGAACTGCGTGGTTCCGTCCGCTGTTTCGATGATCTGGGTCTCTACGTCGGCGTGATCGTCGGTAGAACGTTCCAAAACAATGTAGGAGATCGGCGCATCGCCGGGGCCCTGGATGGAAATGCTTGTGATTTTGTCGCGGTGGTCGTTCGAAAGGCGGACGGTAAAGCGTTCATTTTCTGCTTTGCCTTCGTTCAGATACCGGGCGATCGGGTTGCTGCCCGGCGTTGTCTGAGACATCCGGGCGGTACGGTTGCCCAGCAGGCCGCCGGTCAGCACGGTGGTCTCGCCGCCCGTCTGCTGCGTGACAGCACAATGCCCGAAGAAAGAACGCTGGATGGTGGTCTGCACGACGGGCGTACCTTCATCATAGCGTGTATAGGAAAGGCTTGTCCAAAACTCTTTGTTGTCGAGATGGCTGGGGTCAAAGTAGCCGGTATTGGGCGCACCGTCCGGCGACATCCAGGCCAGCACCCGGTCGGGCGGTGTGGCAAGCACGGCCACGGCGTTCAAGATGGCGAACACCAGCGCAAAGACAAGCACGCGCAGCAGGTAGGCCCGCCAGCGGCCGGCTATGCCGCCGGTGGGGCTGTGCGCCGGTTCAGGGGAGGAAGAGCGGGACATAGAGACACCTTCTTTCTCAAATTCAACATCGTTATCATTTTCACAATAACATGGCTGGTTGGCTTTGTCAATGAAACAGCGTAGTTTTCATCAAAAGGGAGAAAGGTTGTAAATGTTCTTGTGAAGTTGTCCAAAGGCCCCGCCGGTTCCCCGGCAGGGCCTTTGGACGATTAGGGGAAAAGGAAGAAATCAAAAAGCGGATCACTTCACCGAAGGTTTGAAAGTGAAAGGGCGGAAGCCGTCCGGCGCGGCCGACGACGGGCGGCACAGAGAAAGGGTTGCCGTGGCATTTCCTTCTGTGCCCAGACTAACACATCAAAATGCATTTGTCAATAACAAGCTATATGTTTTTCCATAACATATAAAAAGATGAAAAAATATTTGTTGAAGGTGTTGCAAACCTCGATAAAGTGTGGTATAGTAAAACTACGTTAACGAAGTGTTTCCAAAACGGTGGAGGTGTTCTGTTCACCGCTTTGGGGGCTCCTTGCAAGGTAGAAAATGGAACAAAAAGTAAGCAGCGCCGCGCGCAGCGGCACCCCACAGGGAATGAAGGACGCAATGAAGAAGGCCACCACCGAGATGCTGGTCTTGTTCATGCTACGCCAAAAAACCATGTACTCCTATGAGATGATGCAGGAGATCGCCCGCCTGACCGACGGCGTGCTGACCTTCAACACCCTGTATCTGGCGGTCTACCGCCTGCAGGATCACGGCTATATCGTCGAACAGGAGAAACGCATTGTGGACGGCCGCGCCCGCGCCTATCTGGCAATTACCGAAGCCGGCCGGACCTATCTGGCCCAGCTGCGGGAGCAGTATGCCCTGATGACCGGCGCAATCAATGCCCTGCTGGCGCAGGACGGAAAACTCTATGGAAACGAGTAAGCAAGGAGAAGCGGGTATGACCGAAAAAGACCTGCGGCGCTATCTGCGGCAGGCCGAGGCCCGGCTGGTATGCAGCCCGGCCCGCCGGCGGGAGTTTGAGGCCTTTGCGCGGCAGTCGCTGGAAGAGTTTGCCGCCGAAAACCCGGATGCAGACTATACCGCTTGCCTGGAACAGTTCGGCACGCCGGAATCGACCGCAGCGCAGTTTATGGAGAACCTTCCGCCCGAGGAAGTTGAAAGCTGGCGCAAGCGCAGGCAGCGCTGCCGTCGGCTGGGCATTGCGGCGGTTGTGCTGGTGATCGCGGTGCTGGCCGGGATTGTCGTGTTCTTTTATGTGACGAACGGTGTGGCGATTATTACGGTGAAGGAAACGACTAATATTTTGTATTACGATGATTCGGAAGGCGTGTTGACTGCGGAAGAGATCCAAGAACTTTTGCCGACGCCGCCAATGCCTGAAAATTTGCATTAAGAGGAATGAGCCATTATGAAACGTGTTTGTCACTGTTTTTAGCTTTTCCCTTTTCCATGCACCCCTGGCCATCCGCCTTTCCCCGGCTGGTGGCGGGGGTTTTGCTAAATCCGGGAAAGAATCGAAGGCATTGACAACGGTCTGCCCCGCGGCGCTTGACGGCGGCGCAAAGGCAACTCTATAATGAAGAAAAGACGATGGGAGGGCGATTCCGATGGGGCGGATTCCGACGCGCTGACCTGCAGGCGCGGCTGAAAACCCGTGCCTGACGGCGTAAAAAACCAAACAGAAAAGGGAGGAACCCCCTATGGCAGATACCAAAAAATATGCCAGCCCTGCCGGCCCGCTGGCCGCGCTGCGCTGGATTCTGCTTGTTCCGGTCAATCTGGCGCTGATTGTGGCATTTCAGGCGTTTTTCATCCACACCCACGCCGCCCCGCTCACGCCGGAATCCGTGGCCGCGCTGCCGGAGTTTGCCGGCTGTGAGATTCTCGACATCGCCGGGCAGGAGGTCGATGCGGATAGCTTGGGCGGCACAACTACCCCGAGCTGGGTGCTCTACCGCAATGCCGCCGGCGAGACCCGTGCCGTGCGGGTGGAGTGGAATTATGCCCTGCCGCGCTACCGGATCGAGAAAAGCAAAGATTTCCTGATCCCGGACGGCGAAAGCCCGTATACCTTGACCGCGAGAAACTGGCTGGGGCAAGACAACGTCACGGTGGAAAACGGCCAAACTATTACGAGGAGTGGCACCACCGGCGCGGTGCGGCAGACGAGCGATGCGGTCCGGAACTATGTCCTGCTGACGCTCGGGCTGTTTTTGCTTGAAGCCGCTGTCTATTACTTCCTGCGCGACCGCCGCAACCGCCGGCGGGGCAAAACGGAATAACCGCCCGCGGGACAGAATTGCAGAATGAGAACAGCCGCACGCCGGAAAAAGGCGTGCGGCTGGGTTTGTTTAGGGGATGGTTTGGCTGCGGGCCCGACCCCTTACACCTTCTCCACCGCTGTGCGCTCTACTTCCAGGGCTTCGCGGTAGCGGGCCAGGAAAGCGGCAAACCCGGCGGCGTCGGTTTCGTCGGGGGCAAGGGTCTGGCGCGGGGCGTTTGCAAATACCCGGTTGTGCAGGTAACTTGCCAGCGTTTCCCCTTCGGCGCGGTGCAGCGCGTAGGCTGCCAGCAGCGCCATGCCATAGGGGCCGCCCTCGCCGGCGGTTTCCAGCACGCTGACCGGCGCGCCGGCCGCGGCGGCCAGGTACCGCTGCGCCACCCCCGGCGTCTTGAACAGCCCGCCGTGGCCGGTCAGGCTGTCCATCGCAACGCCCTCGCCATGCAGCAGGTCAAGCCCGATCGCCAGCGTCGCCATTGCCGAATAAATCTGCCCGCGCATGAAGTTCGCAAGGGTCAGCCGGCTTTCGGGGCGGCGCACCAGCAGCGGACGCCCGGCGTCAAAGTGGGTGACGCCCTCGCCCGAGTAATAGTTGACCGGGATCAGCCCGCCGGCGTCGGCCTCGGCCGAAAGCGAGAGGCTGAAGAGCTTTGTAAACAGCTCGCCGGCAGGGGCCTTGGCCCCGCAGAGCGCGGCGGCCTCGCCGAGCAGGGAAACCCAGGCGTTCAGGTCGCTCGTGCAGTTGTTGCAGTGCACCATCGCGACCGGCGCGCCGTCCGGCGTCGTGACCGGGTCAAGCTCGGCATAAACATGGGCGAGCGGCTTTTCGAGCACGACCATCGCGAAGATGCTTGTGCCGGCGCTGACGTTGCCGGTGCGCGGCGCAACCGAATCGGTCGCGGCCATGCCGGTGCCGGCGTCGCCCTCGGGCGGGCAGAACCGCGCGCCGGGCTGCAGCGTGCCGGTCGGGTCCAGCAGTTTGGCGCCCTCGGCGGTCAGCGCGCCGGCGTCGGCCCCGGCAAGCAGCACCTGCGGCAGCAGGGTTTTGAGCTGCACAGGGTAGCCGGCTTCGGCCGCCATTGCATCAAAGGTTGCAAGCATCGCGGCGTCGTAATCCCCGGCGGCCGAATCGATCGGGAACATCCCCGAAGCATCCCCAACGCCGAGGACTTTTTGCCCGGTCAGCTTCCAGTGGACATAGCCGGCCAGCGTCGTGAAGAAGGCCAGGCGGGGCAGGTGTTCTTCGCGGTTGAGCATCGCCTGGTAGAGGTGCGCGACGCTCCACCGCTGCGGAATGTTGAAATGCAGGGCCGCGGTCAGCGCTTCGGCGGCGGGGCCGGTGATGGTGTTGCGCCAGGTGCGGAACGGCACCAGCAGGCTGCCGGATTCATCAAACGGCAGGTACCCGTGCATCATGGCCGAAATGCCAATGCAGCCGACATCGGCAAGCGGTGCGCCGAATTTGGCCTGCACATCGGCCGCCAGCGCGGCCCAGGCCGCCTGTACGCCGCCCCAGATATCGGCTTCGGAATAGGTCCAAACGCCGTTTTCAAGCCGGTTTTCCCACACATGGTCACCCTGGGCCAGCGGGGTATGGTCCGGCCCGAGCAGCACCGCTTTGATCCGGGTGGAGCCCAGCTCCAGCCCGACCGTGCAGCGCGCCGCGTCAAATGTCGTAGTCATTGCAACAGCCTCCCGTTTTTGAAAGAGTTGAGGGTTGAGAGTTTGGATGTGGTGCGCCCTTGCCGCCAATCCGCCTTATCGAAACGCAAAACCCTATAATCTTAACTTTAAGAATACCACAACCGCTGCCCGCCGGCCAGTGGCTGGGCGTGAAAAATGCGGAAAAATTTTACCCTCGCCTCGGCGCCGGCGCCCCCGCGCCGGCATATTGACCTTTTGCCAAAACGTGCTAGAATAAACTTGTGCAAAATCACGGCGGAACGGCGGCTTGCCCGGCCCGCCGCCTATGCAGGAAGGAAGATACCCATGACTGTCAACGAAAAAATCGCCGCTCTGCGCGCAGCCGCCAAAGCGGCCGGCGCCGACGGCGTGCTGCTGATGACCAGCGACCCCCACAGCAGCGAATACCTGCCCGATTATTACAACGCCCTGCCCTGGTTCACCGGGTTTACGGGCGAAAACGCGACCCTTGTTGTAACGCCATCGGCCAGCGCCCTCTGGGTGGACGGCCGGTTCTATGTGCAGGGCGACCGGCAGCTGGCCGGCACCGAGATCGCCTGCATGCACAGCGGCGCGGCCGGCGTGCCGACGGTGGAAGAATACCTGACCGCGCACTTCACGGCCGGCCAGACGCTGCTGCTGGACGGCAGCTGCGTGCCGGCCAAAACGGTGCGCGCCTACCGCAAAGCGCTTGAAAAAGCCGGCGCAAACCTGCGCAGCGAGGATGTCGTCAGCCCGCTTTGGGCGTCGGAACGGCCGGCTTTGCCCAACACCCCCTGCACGCTGCTGACCAAAGCGCAGTGCGGCATGACCCCGGCCGAAAAGATCGCCCAGATCCGGGAGGATCTTGCCGAAGCCGGCGCGACGGCGCTGGCCGTGACCGGGCTGGACAGCGTGGCCTGGCTGCTGAACCTGCGCGCGCGGGACCTGCCCTGCACCCCGCTTGCCGTTGCCTTCGCCTTCCTTTCGAAGGAGGACTGCACGCTGTTTTTGGCCGAAGGCCGCCTGAGCGAAGCCGACGCGGCTGCGCTGGCCGAAAACGGCGTTGCGATCCGCCCGTATGATGATTTCCTGCCCTGCCTGCGCGGGTATGAGAAGGAGGAGACCGTCCTCATCGAGGAAGCCGCAACCAACTACGGCCTGGTTGCCGCGATTGAGGAAAACCCCCACCTGACTGCGCTGCCCGGCGCCGACCCGATCACGGCGCGCAAAGGCGTGAAAAATGAAACCGAGCTTGCCAATATCCGGGAATGCCATATCCGCGACGGCGTTGCGCTCGTCCGGTTTGAGATGGACCTTGAGCGTGCGCTCGCCGAAGGCCGTACCCTTTATGAAACCGACATCGAGAAGATGCTGCAGAACCGCCGCCGCGAACAGCCCGGCTATTTTGACGACAGCTTCCCGACGATTGCGGCCTGGGGCCCCAACGCCGCAATGATGCACTACCACGCCGAAGGCGAGACGAATTCCAAGATTGAGCCGCACGGCTTTTTGCTTGTGGACAACGGCGGCCAGTATGACTGCGGCACCACCGATATTACCCGCACCTACCCGGTCGGCCCGCTGACCGACGACGAGCGCCGCTACTATACCTGGGTGCTGCAGAGCCATATCGATATGGCGCGGGCGGTGTTCCTTGACTACTGCACCGGCTTTGCGATCGACAGCTTTGCCCGCGGGCCGCTCTGGGCGCACAAGATCAACTACCGCTGCGGCACCGGCCACGGCGTCGGCTATATCTCAACCGTGCATGAGGGCCCGCAGAGCGTGCGGCCGAACAACGGCGTTGTGTTCAAGCCCGGCATGACCATCACCGATGAGCCCGGCGTCTATGAAACCGACCTTGTCGGCATCCGCATTGAGAACGAGCTTGAATGTGTCTCGGCCGGTTCCAACCAGTACGGCAACTGGCTCGCCTTTGAACCGCTGACCTTTGTGCCGATCGATACCGCCCCGGTGCTTGTTGAGGAGCTCAGCGGCCCGCAGATTGCCTGGCTCAATGCATACCACCAGCGCGTGTATGACACGCTGGCCCCCCGGCTGAATGAAGAAGAAAAGGCCTGGCTCGCCGCCAAAACCGCGCCGGTGAAGCGGTAAGGGCGCGCGGCCCGGCGACTCTGCCATTATTCCCAAAACTTTCCCCCGCGGGCAACCTTAGCGGCTGCCCGCGGGCTTTTTCCAGACAAACACCGGCAGCGGGGCGGTATCGGCCCAGTTGGCAAATTCGCAGACAAGCACGGTATACTGTGTCAGCGGCAGCGCGCGGAAAAACGCCAGCGCGGCCTGCTTTTCATCGCTGCCGATGACCCGCCCGCTGTACAGCACGGCGGCCAGCAGCCCGCCCGGCCGCAGCGCCGTGAGCGCGGCTTTCAGCGCCTGCACGCTGGCCCCGGCTGTGGAGTGTACGGCGTGGTCGGCGCCGGGCAGCCAGCCGAAGTTAAAGACAATGCCGTCCTGGCTTTCGGGCGCAACAAAATCCAGCAGCGCGGCGTGGTCGCCAAGCACGGCCCGCCCAACCTCCGCGCACCCGGCCGCCGCCAGCCGGGCGTTGGTTGCCTCGACGGCCCGGGGCTGGATGTCCAGCCCCAGCACCCGGCCGCCCGGCCCGGCCAGTTTGCACAAAAACAGCGTGTCGTGCCCGTTGCCGCAGGTGGCGTCCAGGTAGGCCCCGCCCGGTTTTGCCTGCGCCGCAAGCATCCGGTGGCACAGCGCCACGGCCGAAAGATCCGGCACGCGCTGCCGCCGCCAGCGCCCTGCGGCCCCGGGCGCAAAGCCGAATTTCCGCAGCAGCGCTTCGCCGGCTGCATCCCGCGGGGCTTCGGCCCAAAAATCGGTCGCGGTTTGCGGGTCAAAACCGCCGGCCGCCCGCAGCAGCCCCTTTGCCAGGAAACTGCCGTACCCGCGCTGCCGCCAGGCGGGGTCTATCCACAGCCAAAGCCCGCCTTCCAGCCGCCCGCGGCCGATCGCCTGCCCTTCTTTGTACAAAACCGTGTCCGGTCCTTCGCGGCGCAGTTCCATGCCGCAGCCCTCCCTTTGTGTTCTGTGTTGTATCATAGTGGGCGGCCGGGGGGCTGTCAAGCCCTGCCGGGCGGAAAAATGGCGCGCTTTCACATTTGTTTCACGGGCAAGCAAAACCAATTTCACAATTTGCGGGTATACTGATAGCAATCCGAACGGAAGAGTGCCAAGGGCGGCCCCCTTCGCCCCCCGATTTCGGAATTTTAAAGGAGTGCTGAATCATGAGCGAATACGATTACTCGGGCCTGTACAACAGCCCGCAAAATAGCGGCCCGGCGGGCAGCGGCCAGCCGGCCGCATCCGACCAACCCACCCGGCAGGAAGGCGGCTACCCCAACGTGGGCAGCAGCGGCATGAACACCGCCAACACCGCCCGCACCGATTATTCCACCGCGTCCGGCAGCCAGCCTGCCGGCGAAGCGCAGCAGCCGGAAACCGGCGCAAGCTTCCACAGCTATGCTGACCCGGCAGGCCCCGGCGGCCCCACGCCGCCCGCCGGCCATACCCCCGGCGCCGCCCCGAACCCCGCGCCCAAACGCCGCGGCGGCGGCAAAAAGGTTGCGCTGCGCATTGTGGCCGGCATCGGGGTTGTGGTGCTCGGCTTTGGCGGCGGCTTGATCGGCACGGCGGCCGGCAACGCGCTGGGCCTGGGCCGCAGCCAGGTGGTTGTGCAGCAGGTGGCGCAAAGCGACACGGCTACCGCTGAAAACCAGGGCAGCGCCGGCGGCGAGGAGATGAGCCTTGTCGATATCAGCGCGGCCGTGCAGCCCACGGTTGTCGCCATCACAACCGAACAGATGGTCTCCACCAACAGCTGGTTCGGCAGCTATGTGCAGAGCGGCGCAGGCTCCGGCGTCATCATCAGTGAGGACGGCTATATCATGACCTGCGCCCATGTTGTCAGCGGTGCAAACACGATCACCGTCGAACTCAATGACGGCACCGAGTACGCGGCGACGATTGTCGGTTCGGATTCAAGTTCCGACATTGCGGTCATCAAGATCGACGCGACCGGCCTGACCGCCGCGACCCTCGGCAACTCGGATAACCTTGCCGTCGGCGAGACGGTCGTTGCGGTTGGCAACCCGATGGGCACGCTGAGCGGCACTGTCACCGACGGCATCGTCAGCGCGGTCAACCGTGCGGTCGAGGTCGAAGGCAACGAGATGAACCTGATCCAGACCGACGCGGCCATCAGCCCGGGCAACTCGGGCGGCGGCCTGTTCAACGGCAAGGGCGAGCTGATCGGCATTGTCAACGCCAGCGGTTCGACCACCACAAGCAGCGGCGCAGTCTCCCAGAACCTGGGCTTCGCGATCCCGATCAGCGATGCGATGGACATCGCAACCCAGCTGATTGAGAACGGCTATGTCGCGCGGCCGGCGCTGGGCGTCATGATCCTGGATATCAACGATGCACAGACGGCCTACCAATACGGCGTTTCAAACTACGGCGTCTATATCATCCAGGTCACGCCGGGCGGCGGCGCTGACCAGGCCGGCCTGCAGGCCGGGGACAGGATTGTCTCGGTGGACAGCAACTCGGTCACAACCGGCCAGGATCTGACCAGCTACCTGGAAACCAAGGAGATTGGCGATACCGTCGAGCTGCAGATCGAGCGCGAAGGCCGCATGGCCACCTACACCGTGAGCCTCGGCGAAAGCAGCGCCAACACCGGTGAAAGCGCCGCGGGTTAAAAACGGCTGCGGATTTGGCGATGGCTGGACGACAGGCCGAAGGAATTGATGATACTATGAACCGCCCGCCCGGGGGACACCCCGGGCGGCTTTTGTTGTGTGGGGGAAAAATTAGGAATTGCGGTGGATCGCGCGCCTGACGGCGCGCTCAAAAAAATAATGGCAAGAGGGTGATAAACGGTTGAGACCGTAGGGCGGGATGCCCCCATCCCGCCGAAACCCTGCCGGGGTGCGCGTTTCCAGTTTGGATGCGAACCAATATCGCGCCGCCCGTAGGGGCCGATGCTCGCATCGGCCCGGCAACCCCGCCGCGCCGCAAACACCCGCGGGGCGTCGAGGACGCCGCCCCCTACGGTGTGGCGAACATGGTCGCCACACCGCAAGGATGGTGATGGGCGCAAAATTCATGCGTAGGGGCGGGATTCATCCCGCCCGGGGAACCTTGCCGCGCCGCGAACGTCCGCTTCGATAGAAACATTCTCTACAGATTCATGTCGCTTGCCTGTTTTGTCAGCCGAACAGCGTCGTCGAAAGATACCGCTCGCCGGTATCGGGCAGCAGGGCGACGATGGTTTTGCCCTGGTTTTCGGGGCGGCGGGCCAGGGTCAGCGCGCCCCACAGCGCCGCGCCGGAGGAGATGCCCACCAGCACCCCCTCGCTGCGGCCGAGCAGCCGGGCCGCGGCGCAGGCGTCCTCGCCGGAGGCGGTCAGGATCTCATCGTAGATTTCGGTATCGAGGATTTCGGGCACGAACCCGGCCCCGATGCCCTGCAGCGGGTGCGGCCCGGCCTGCCCGCCCGAAAGCACCGGGCTGGCTGCCGGCTCCACCGCGACAACCCGCACGGCCGGGTTCTGCCGCTTGAGATACCGCCCCACGCCGGTGATCGTGCCGCCGGTGCCAACGCCGGCAACGAAGAGATCAACGTTGCCCTCGGTGTCACGCCAGATCTCGGGGCCGGTTGTCGCCTCGTGCACGGCCGGGTTGGCGGGGTTTGTAAACTGGCCGGCCAGAATCGCGCCGGGAATTTCGTTCACAAGTTCGTTGGCCTTCTCGATCGCGCCGGCCATGCCGCGCGCGCCCTCGGTCAGCACCAGCTCGGCGCCGTAGGCCTGCATCAGGGCGCGGCGCTCGGCGCTCATCGTTTCGGGCATCACGATGACGACCCGGTAGCCGCGCGCGGCCGCCACGCTCGCCAGCCCGATGCCGGTATTGCCGGAAGTCGGTTCCACAATCGTGCCGCCCGGAGCCAGCCGGCCCGAAGCTTCGGCGTCGTCCAGCATGGCCCTGGCTACCCGGTCTTTGACCGAACCGCCGGGGTTGAAGCTCTCAAGCTTGACGAGCACCCGGGCGCCCAGGTCAAGCTGACGTTCCAGCCGGCAAAGTTCCAGCAGCGGCGTGCCGCCGATCAGCTGATCCACCGAAGAATAAATACCCATAAAATCGCTCCTTTCGCAATGCGCCGCAGCGGCGCGGGGGGGGTTGGGTGTACCTTTGTATTGTACCCCAAAATAAGGCGGGAAGCAATGGGGAGGGATTGCGGGACAATGGAAGGCTGATATAAAACCGCGCCCCCGCCCGGAAAATCCCCGGGCGGGGGCGCAGCGTGTGGGATCAATCCATCAATTTTACAGCTTCACGAGCTGCCCGCCCGGCACTTCGATGTGCCGGCCGTCAACCTCAATCCAGACCGATTGGGCGCTGGGGTTGTAGACGGCGTCTGCCGCGGCGGTGTATTGCAGGCGTTTGGCGGCGTCGAGGTAATCGACGACCTCAATGTTGGTCGCGTACCAGGTGTCGTTTTTGGCCGTGACCATCTTGAGGAAATCCTCCATCATCTGCCAGTCCTCTTCGCAGGTGAACTCGAACCCGTGGCCCCAGACATACATCAGGTATAAATACTGCGTTTTATACAAATTGGCGAAACGCTCGCCGTCGGCCAGCAGGTTGTGGGTGTGGTGGCAGGTGGATTTCCAGGTCATGAAATCGTGCGGGATGCCGAAATCGTGCGTATCGCCGACCACCCGCGCGTACCGGATGCCGAGCGCCGGCAGCACAGCCGCGATCTCCGGCGTCCAGCTGCCGTTGGGGTAGGCGAGCCCGCGCACGGGGTAGCCGACCAGCTGTTCCAGCGCCAGCCGGTCTTCCAGCACCTGCCGCACCACCTGGTCAAGCGGGCTGCGCTCGATCGTCGGGTGCAGGTAGGTGTGGCAGGCGACCTCGTGGCCCTTATAGGTCTCGGCCCATTCCTCCTGCGGGAGGTGGCTCTCCATCCGCAGGCCGGCGTTGAGGTTGAAGGTGCCCTTGACGCCGTATTGGTTGAACAGCGCAACCAGGCGGCGGTCCTCCACACAGCCGTCGTCAAAGCTGAAGGTCAGCGCCTTGTGCTTGCCGCCGGGGTAGCAGGTGTATACATTTTTGAGTGCAGGATATTCCATACACGGATGCCTCTCTTTCTGCAAAATGGCAGGTTTGCCCTGATTATACCGCATTCGCCGCCAATGTCAACCGCGCGCGTCGGCCAGATCGCCGATCGGGGCCATATAGACGCAGGGCTTGCCCTCCCTGTCTGAGGTGAAGAGCACGGCGCGGCCATCCGGCGTGAAGCAGGGGTGCGGGTGGGCGTCCTGCGGGGTGCCGTGTTTGGTTGTCCAGCTCGTGCCGTGGTAGCACAGCGGGATCTCCTTCTTGGCCGCGATATCGACAAGGTAGATGAAGTCGTTTTTGACCTCTTTTGCGCCGCCGTCGCCCTGCACCTGCAGGTGGATCGGGGTTTCCTGGCCCTGGCAGTCCCCGGCGAAGAACCGGCGCTGGCCATCGCAGATAAAGTGCGCGTAAGGCAGGCAGGGCATGAAGACTTCCTCCTCAAGGGTCTCGGGGGCCATCATGCGGATCGATTCGGTGCTGCCGTCGTCGGCCTTGCGGTAGACATAGGCGATTTTGTCGCCGCCCGGCATCCAGAACTCGTGGGTGATGATCGTATCGCTCGGCTGTTCGCGGGCACAGTGATAGTCGGAGCCGTCGCTTTTGACAAGCCAGAGCCGCGCGTCGATCATATCATAGGGGCCTTCGTGGCAGAAGAGGATCGTATCCGGGTCGCCGGGGCGCAGCTGGGCGTGGCCCCACCAGCAGTTGTCCTCAATCACGGTGTGGGCTTTGCCGGTGGCGACCTCGACGTACCGCAGCCGGCAGCGGGGTTTGGCCGCGCAGGTCAGCGGGAAAAACTCCCATCCCTTTTTGCCGGTCAGGTCGGGCAGCGAGCTTGCGAGCGTCTCGGTCATCACAAGGAAGCGGTTGTCGTCGCTCATGCCCCAGTTGCCGCAGTTCCAGCCCGCTTCGGCCTGGTAGACAAGGCGGCGGGTGAGGGCGGCAAGGTCAAGCTGCCAGATCGCGCCGGCCTGCTGGTAGAAAACCGATTGGTCGTCGGCCGCGATCATACCGCCGTAATCGTCAAGATCCGGGCCTTCGGTCAGCTGGACGGCGTCGGAGGTGGCGAGGTCGAGCAGGTAGAGCTGCCGGTCGCCCGCAACCTCGGCGCAGTAGAGCAGCTTGCGGCTGTCGCCGGTGACCATCCGGTTATAGAAGTACATATGGTGGCTTGTGCGGGTCGGGGTGGTCAGCCGGATGACCGGCCGGCCGGTGTAGGGGTCGGCCATTTCGGCCCGCTCATTGTGCAGAATATCGCCGATTGCCATAGCGAAAACCTCCTTTACAGCGGGAACACCGCGCGCAGCAGATCAAGGCGCGGGTCGGTGTTTTTGTGCAGCGCGGCTACAAAGGCGCGTGCAAACCGCAGCGCGCCGGCCGATTGCAGGTGGGCGTTGTCTTGGCTGCCGTCGGGCAGTTGGCGGTACCAGGTTGTGGTGCGCAGCGGCCCGGCCGCGGTGTTGGCGGCCGCCGTCTCGGCCCCAAGGTCGAGGAAGGGCACGCCGTTTTCCCGGGCAAAGGCGGCCATCGCGGCGCGGTGGGCCGCAAAGGGCGCGGGGCAGCGGCCGGTTTCGTCAAATTCGCGCATCGCAATCGGCGAAACAAGCACAAGAAGCGCGCCGCGGCTGCGCGCGGCCTCGAGATAGGGCCGCAGCGAGGCGCCGAAGTCGGCCGCGGCGACGTAGCGCTCGGGTTTATCGGGGTTTGCATCGTTGTGGCCGAACTGGACGACGAGGTAGTCGCCGGGTTTAAGCTGGCTCTCGATATCCGCAAGCCGGCCTTCCTCCCGGAAGGTGCGGGAGCTGCGGCCGCCCATCGCGCAGTTGTCAATCACGAGGGCGGGCAGGGTGTAGCGGGTTTCCTGGGGGAAGGGGCAGCCTTCCCGATGATCGGCCCGGCACAGGGCCGCGCCGCCGGCGCAGCGCCAGAGCTGCTGGCCCCAGCCGGTCAGCGGGGCTTCGTCGGGGGTATAGCTCTGCACCGTCGAATCGGCCGCGAGAAAGACGGTCGGTTTGGCTTTGAGGGCCGGCAGCACGTCGGCAAAGTTCATGTCGGAGGCATAGTAGAAGCTCGGGTAGCCGGGCTGGTTGTAGCAGTTGTTCTGCCAGGCCACGCCGCAGCGGTACTGCGGGTCGTGCAGCAGGGTGAAGAGCTTGTGGGCGGTCAGGTCGGTTGAGGTATAGATGCGGATTGCCGAATCGTCAGCCTTGCGGACAAGCAGTTCCTCACGGAAATCGCCGAAGATGTCGGCCACCAGGCAGGGGTTGCCCTTGGTGCCGTTGTTGGTGGCGGTGGATTCGGGGTGCAGCATGACGCCGTGGGTGATGTCGTTGACAACGCCGCATTTTTCCTCGTGCAGATAGTCGGTGCCGTCGGTCACCTGGGTTGAAAGGTCGCCGGCCCAGTAGATCTTCATGTTGGTCGAAGGGGGCTTGAGCGGCAGCACGTTGCCGCGGCAGTCCCGCACATCCTGCACCCAGACCTGCAGGCCGCGGGTGGCGGGGTCGATCTTGCCGATCATGCAGCGGCCAAGGTCCCCCTCAAAATATTCGCCGAAGCGCGGCTCGCCGGTCTCGGCATCCCGCATCGCCCAGCCGTAGGGGGCGTTGACCCCCTCCTCATAGACGTTGAAGATGTCAAGTCCCGGCGAATCGGGGTCAATGTCGGCGACATGCATCGAATCGCCATGGCCGAACTTGGCGCGGCGGCCGTCGGGCAAATTGCCGTAGCTCGAGTAGAGCAGGCTGCCGTCGTGGTCCAGGCAGGCCGCGCCGTAGACAATCTCCATGCAGCCGTCGCCGTCCACATCGGCGGTCGAGATGCTGTGGTTGCCCTGGCCGGCCAGCAGCCCGTAGGCGGGGTCGGTGCCGATCTCGGCATGGGGGCAGGAGATGTTGAAGGGGTTGGACATCGGCACAAAGCCGGAATCGACGCTGAAAACCTCGTGGAAGCGCCCGGCAAGGAAATCGTAGGCGACGATGGTCGCGCGGGTGTAGTAGCCGCGGCAGACAATCAGGTAGGGCCGCTCGCCGTCGAGGTAGGCAACGCCGGAATTGAACCTGTCCACCCGGTTGCAGGGTTCAATGCGGGGCCAGGCGTAGTCGCCCCAGGCAAGGCCGTCGTCCACCCGGCCGAACTTAAAGGGGATCGTCTCCCGCTCGGCGCCGGTGCCGTCGAACATTGTCAGGTACTCGGGGCCTTCGTAGATAAAGCCCTCAAACTTGCGCAGCTCGTTGCGCGGGCTGCGGGACGGCGCATAGACGTCGAGAAAATAATCGGCAAGGGCCGCGGCGTCATCGCGGGAGAGGGGGTACGAATATTTCGGCGCGATGCCGAAACATTCCTCGAGCGTTTGGGGCCACTGGCCGGAAATCACCTCGGCCCGGGCGTGCCAGCCCGCAAAGACGTCGATCAGATGCTCGCGGTAGCTTTCGGCCGAGCAGACGTAGTTGTCGAGATGGCTGTACCCGGCGTCAAGATCGGCCTGCGGCATCGTGATATAGCGCTCCCAGCGCACCGTGCCGTCGGGGGCGTAGGCGGTCATCTTGGTGCCGGGCGCGGTCTTGACGGCCAGCTCGGCGCGGCCGTCGCCGTCAAAGTCATAGGCCATGAACTGGGTGTAATGCGCGCCGGCGCGGATGTTCGGACCCATATCGAGCCGCCAGAGAAGCTGCCCGTCGAGCTTGTAGCAGTCGATGTAGCAGCGGCCGGTATAGCCCTTGATGGAGACATCCTGTGAGTTGGAAGGGTCCCATTTGACAAGGTATTCCAGCTCGCCGTCGCCGTCAACATCGGCAACGCTCATGTCGTTGGCGTGGTAGGTGAAGGCGTCCCCGGCGGGGGTCACGCCGTCGGCCGGCTTTTGCAGCGGCAGGTCAAGGTAGCCGTTCGCCCAGGGGCGCACGGCCGCGCAGGGGGCGCCCTCCCGCCCGTCAACGACCGGGGCGACGGCGTAGGCGTCGCCGGCCGTGCCGGCGGGATCCAGGTAGTTGGTGGAATCGGTCACGGCGGCGAGTTTTTCGCCGTTTTTGTACAGGATGAAATCGGTGCCGGTCAGGCCGGTGGCGCTATAGCCCGAAACCTCGCCGCGCAGCAGACGCCAACTCAAAAACACACCGTTTTTGGCCGGCAGTGCGACAAGCCCGCGGCCGAGCGTCTCAAGCTGGGGGCGCAGCACACGGGCGACGGGGGTCGTCAGCACCTCGCTTTCGGCTAAGAGAGCGCCGGCGGCGTCAAAAGCCCGGGTTTTGAGGTAGTAGGGGATGTGGGTTGAGCGGACGAAGCGAACGCTCGTTTCGGCGGTTTCGGCGGCGGTTTTGAACCGGACCGTGTCCGAAAACCGGTCGCTCCAAAGCAGGGCATAGCGCGCCGCCCCGGCCACGGCGGGCCAGCCGACGGTGGTGGAATGTGCGTCCTGCGAAAGAATGGTCAGGATCATGGTCTTGTCCTTTCGGCGCGCCGCGGAGGCGGCGCCAGTAAAAATGAAAAGTGGGGTCGGAAAACAGGAAACCCAATCCGCAGGGGCGGGCCATACCCGCCCGCGGGGGTTCGCGGCATGGCGCGGCTTCATCAGACGCCGGCACACACGCAAACCCAAAACAAAAGCGCTGCGGAGCGTAGCTCCGCAGCGCCTGGGGCCGGGCGCCGCAGCGTTTGGCCTGTTGGGTTTTACAAATTACTTGGTGGTGTCAGCCTGATACAGCTCGTTGACTTCGGCGATCACTTCGCTGCCGCCGCGGTCCAGCCACTGCTGGGCGGCCGCATCCAGGCCGGCTTCATCGATCTGGCCGCAGATGTACTGGGTGCGGGCGTCGTCAATGATGAGCTCAATGTCGGAGCCATACTGGGCGTTGGCCTCGCTGTTGGCCAGGTAGCCGAGCGCCGGGTTGAAGACGGCGTGCGCCTCGTTGACCTCTTCGCAGGCCTCGGACTGAAGCTGGCTCTCGCGCTTTTCGAGCGGGTGGCTCACGCTGGAGCGGTTCGGGATGTAGCAGACAGCCTGGTTCAGGCCGGCGTTGGGGGTCTGGGAAGCGTCGAGATCGGGGTTCAGCACGACTTCGCCGTTCTCATTCAGGCTGTAGCTGATGCCTTCAATGCCGTAGTCGGCCAGTTCCAGCATCGCGTCGTCGTTCATCTTGTCCAGGAAGGTCAGGCAGTTCTTGACATCCTCTTCGGTCTTGGCGCCGTCCTTGGTGATCAGGTAGAAGCCGTTGTAACCGCTGGTCGCCAGGGTGTGGGGTTCGCCGCCCTCTTCCTTCGCGATGGGGCCGACCATCGTCATGGTGGCGGTGGTGGAAGGATCAACCACGCTGGTCACGTTGTTGTCGGTGAAGTAGTTCCAGATGCGCTTGGCGCCGTCCATCGTGTCAAGGAAGCAGCCGGCCTCGCCGGTCTTGCAGCCATCTTCCCAGGTGGAGGTGTCAACAGCCGCCCAGTCGGGACGAACCAGGCCCTCTTCATAGATCTTGCGCATCCAGTCCAGCGCTTCCTTGTATTCGGCGGTCTGGTGGACCGGCACAAGCTGGCCGTCCTGCTCCACCCATTCGTTGCCGCAGCCGAACCAGGTCTGGATCACGTCCAGCGGGCCGGTGTATTTGCAAAGCTCAAGGCCGTAGGTATCGTCAACGCCGTTGCCGTCGGGATCGTTGTAGGTGAAGGCGTAGAGCATGTTGTAAACGTCTTCAATCGTCTCCGGCGGCTCGGTGATGCCGACAGCCTCCGCCCAGTCGGTGCGGTAGGCCAGGCCGTACCGGCCGATCGAACGGGTGCGCGGCAGGCCGATGACCTGGCTGTTGACGGTCAGGCCCTTCAGGACGTCCTTGTTTGCCTGGGACAGGTTGGGGTAAGCCGTGCTGTCTTCCAGATAAGGCGAAAGATCCCAGAACGCGCCGGCCTTGGCCGCGTCCACGATGTTGGCGTCCAGCGCGCCGGAAGCGGTCAGCACCATCGGCATGTTGTCCTTGTCCATCAGGGTCAGGCCGAACTTGTCCTTGTAGGTGTCGTTGGCCTCGAGCCGCCACTCGACATTGATGCCGGTGTAATCGGTATAAGCCTGGATCACCTGGTCGGAGTTCTCGTTCTGGAACTCGGTGCCGTAGAAGGTCGGCATCATAAAGGTGATGGTGGGCGCACCGGTGGCGGCCTCCGCCGTGCCGGAACCCGAAGCGGCCGCCGAGCTGCTGGAGCCCGAACCGCCGCAGCCGGCGAGCAGCGTCAAAGCCATCGCGGCGCTCATCGAGAGTGCGAGTTGCTTTTTCATGTTTTGCCTCCTGTGATTCTCATATCTCACGCACAAGGCCTGTGCGCAGTAACGTTGGTGGGATTGCGGCAGCGAACCTCAGCCCTTGACAGAGCCGACCATCAGGCCCTGGGTGAAGTACTTCTGCACAAACGGATAGACGCAGAGCATCGGGATGGTCGAGACAACGGTCACCGCCATCTTGACGCTCTTGGCCGGCGGCTGGCCGAAGGCGCCCCAGTCAAAGTTGGAATCCTGCGCGATCTGGTTGGTCAAAAAGACCATGCGCCGCAAAACGATCGGCATGACTTCCATCTCGGTGTTGTTGATGTACATCATCGCATTGAAGTAGGAGTTCCAGTGGCTGACCGCGTAGAACAAACCGACCGAAGCGAGCACCGGGGTGGACAGCGGCAGGATGATGCGGATAAAGGTCAAAAGGTCGTTCGAACCGTCGATGATGGCGGCTTCCTCCAGTTCCATCGGCAGGCTCTGGAAGTAGTTTTTGATGATGATCATGTTGAAGGCGTTCATCGCAATCGGCAGCCACAACGCCCAGTAGGTGTTGCCCAGATGCAGCACGTTCATGACCATGATGTAGCTCGGCACCATACCGCCCGAGAACAGCATCGTCACAATGACCATGTTGATGAAACCGTTGCGGCCCTTGAGGTACGGGCGGGACAGCGGGTAGGCGATGGTGCAGGAAACAAACATGTTGATCAGCGTGCCGACCACCGTGACCAGGATCGAGTTGCGCAGGCCGCGGAAGACCGAGCCGTCCTTGAAAATGTAGGAGTAGGCGTTGATCGAAAATTCACGCGGGATCAAAAAGAACGGGCGTTCGGTCAGTTCACGCTCTGTGGCGAAGGAGCCTGCAATGACATAGATGAAGGGCAGCAGGCAGAGCACGGCGATCAGCGCGATCAGGGCGTAGATCAAAACCTGGACAACCTGGTCGCCGGGGCTGCGCTTTTCCAGCGTGCCGGTGGCATGGATGGTGCCGTCGTCTTTCTTATGCAGAATGTTGGTCATGCTCAGCACCTCCTTAGTACAGGCCGGATTCGCCGAAGATCTTCGCGACCTTGTTCGAACCGATGACCATAATCATGCTGACCACCGATTTGAACAGGCCGGCGGCGGTTGCCAGCGAATACTGGCCGTTGACAATGCCGCGGGTGTAGATGTAGGTATCGAACACTTCCGAAACCGAGCGGTTCATCGAGTTCTGCATCAGGAAGATCTGCTCGTAACCGGTGTTCAGCAGCGCGCCGACCTTCATAATCAGCATCAGCACGATGGTGCCGCGGATTGCGGGCAGCGTGACATGCCACATCAGCTGCCAGCGGCCGGCGCCGTCAATCTTGGCGGCCTCATACAGCTGGGTATCCACGCTGGAAAGCGCGGCCAGGTAGATGATGGTGTTGTAGCCGGTTTCCTTCCACAGGCTCTGGCCCACCATCAGCGGGACAAACAAATCCGGGTCGGACAGGACGTCCGGCGCGTTCTGCCGCCCGAAGATCTGGACAAGCAGGTGGTAGACAAAACCGTCGGTTGTGGAAAAAAGCTGGAAGGTCAGCGAAGCGACGATGACGATCGAGACAAAGTGCGGGATGTACACAATGGTCTGGGTCAGCCGTTTGAACCACTTGCAGCGCAGCTCATTGAAGAGCAGCGACAAAATGATGGCCGCCGGGAAGGCGATCAGCAGGTTAGCAAACGAAATCGCGAGCGTGTTGCGCAGCAAACGCCAAAAGTCGGGGCCGGTAAACAGCGAGATAAAGTTCTGGAACCCGACCTTCGGGCTTTGCAGCATTGCGCCGATTGCCGAATTGCCGTTGTAAGGGCTGAAATCTTCAAACGCCATGATCAGGCCGAACATCGGCGCATAGTTGAAGATCAGCATATACAGAATACCCGGTATCATCAGGATGTACAGCCAGTAATGCTGGGCGAACGCCTTGCGCCAGGTGTTGTGGCCCAGCTGCTGGCGCGCGCGCTTTTCCTGCTTGGCCCGGGCACTGGCCGCCGCATCTGCTGACAGTGTCTTTGCCATAGGGTTTCCTCCTTTTTCATGTGCCGCTCCCCCTGCTCCATGGCCCGGCGCCAGGCTGCCGGCGTGGCCGGCCCGGCCGCAAAGCGGGGGAGTAAAGCCGCAGGTCGGCGTTGGCCGCCGCCTGTCTTTGTGTATAGATTGTAAAACCGAATCCGGCCGGGGTCAACAATCAAATGCGCGCAGATTTTATCCAAAAATAATGCGGAATATCGTAAAATTGTCTCTTGCGCCATGCCGGAATTATCCGCTGCCTTCCTTTGCGCATTGTCGAGGAATTTTGCCGTTGATTGTGCGTTTTTTATACAAACTGCTTCTTTGGTTTGTGCACCCTGCCAAAGGCGCTACGCGGCGGTTCGGGCGCTTGCAAGGGTAAAGCCACACGTTTTTTACAAAGCGCAGGCAGACCAAAACAAAGCCACCGCCTTCGGGATGAAGGCGGTGGAAAAATGAAAAAGTGCTGCCGGCGGGGTTACCGGGCTTTCTTTTTGGCGGCGCCGCTCTGGTGTTCTTTCTTGAACCGGCCCGGCGTCATGCCAACCTCGCGGCTGAAAAAGCGGATGAAATTCTGTACATTCGCATAGTGGAGCTCTTCGGCCACCTGGGCCACCGTTTTGTCCGAAGTCAGCAGCAGTTCCTTGGCCATCTCAATCTTTTGCTGGCTGACAAGGTCGGTGAAGTTGGTGTCCCGCTCGGCCTTGAGCACCTTCCATATATAACTGGGCGAATAGTTGAGCTGTTCGGCGCATTCGTTCAGGGTCAGGTCGCCACCGGTCTTTTGGATCAGCGCGATCACGTTTTTGACCAGTTCGCTGGAAGAGTTCTGGCGGAAATCGGAGAGCATTTCCATAACCGGGTCGGCCACCTGTTCGATCAGGAAGGTTTTCATCTCCTCGGTGCGGTAGATGCGGCCCACTGCGTCGAACAGGCTGTTGGGCCTGTCGGCCAGAAGCTTGTTGACCGAAAGGCCGGCGGTTTCGGCTACCGTCAGCAGTGCGCTGACCAGCCGCTGTACATAAAACTGGCGTTCATACCCGCGCACGCCCTGTTCGCCCAGCCGGTCAATGAACAGGCTGATAAGCCGCGCGCATTCCTTGCGGTTGCAGGCGGTGGCGGCGGCCATCACTTCGTTTTCCAGCAGGTCGTTATACCCTGCGCTGACCTGGCTGCTCTCCGGCGGGGTGTAAAACTGCGGCCCCGACCCCTGGGTCGGGGAGGCGCTGCTGCGCAGTGCCTCCAAAGCTTCATGCCAGGCCGTGGCGGTACGCTCCGGCGCTTCGTATACCTGGCTGGCGCCGGCCGTGCAGTTTACCCCCACGTTTGTGCGGATCATCTGGGTGGCGCCCAGGTACAGCGCCTGGAAATCCGCCCGCAAAGCCTCCCGCGTGGCGCCGTATGCCACCATCACCACGGTGCCGTCCACCGCCAGCGGGCACAAAAAGCACCGGCGGGTCACCGGCGGCGGCAGGTGCTGCACCACGGTCTGGGTCAGCGCGTCCCGTTCCGGCGCGTTTTTGTCCGAAAGCCCCAGGTCCAGCAGCAACAGCTGGTAATACCCGGCGGGCTCCACTTCCAGCGCGGCCAGCGAAGACTGCAGCCCGCGCATGGTCAGTTCATTGTGCAAAAGGCCCTGCAGCAGCCGCTGCAGCAGTTGGGAGCGCTGCCGTTTGACAATGTCCCGCAGCAGGCGCTGGTCCTCCGCCACCCGGGTCACGCCGTGGGTCAGGTAGGCGAACTCATCCTCGCCGTCGGCCGGCGTGCCGAAAACCGATTCATCCACCTGGTCAATCAGCTGGCGGATCGGCCGGTACAGGAAGGCGCTGTTCCAGCGGCAGAGCGCCAGCACCACCACCGAGGCGGCGGCCACCAGCAGGAACACTGCCAGCAGCGTCAGGACGAATGAATAATCCAGCTGGGTGTTGTAACCGATATACAAAGAAAGCCGGCCCACGCCAAGTTCGGTGTGTTCTATCAGGTAAGCGCCCACCCGGCTGTCTATGGTATGCCCGGCGGCCAGGCGGTCGGAAAGCTGTGCGGCCAGGTCCGCATTGGTGGCCAGGATCGGCAGGCCGTCGGAATCCAGCAGCGCCACCTCGTAGCCCATCGCGCGCCATTCACTTGTATCCCGCAGAAAAGCGTCGCTGTCCAGCTGGACAACCAGCAGCTGCTGCATATCACCCGAAAAGTTGTTGGTGCGCACCACCAGCAAAAAGCCGGAAAGGTCCACCTGCCGGCTGCCCAGGCCGGGCGCCGCCTGGGCGGTGTTGTTCAGCCAGTACAGTGTGGAGGAAATATCCGGCTGCTCGTGCAAAAAGGTCTGCATCTGTTCGTAGTTGCGCACTTCCGACATGCGGAACACGCCGTTGCTGCTCAGCACCCAGCCGTGCTGCAGGTTGAAATAAGTATATCCGCGCACATAAGCCGAAAGGTAACTGCCGCCGCGCAGCACGGTTTGGGCGGCGGAGACATCGGGGGTGCGGGCATAGGGCGGCTGGCTTGGCAGCAGCCAGGTAAAGTCATCGTCCTGCGTGATGCCAAGGTAGTATTCCCGCAGGTTGTTCAGCACGTTGTGCAGGGCATCCTGCGCGCTGGTGCGCACGCTCTGCAGCCCGGCGCGCTGCCGGGCGTTTTCCTGGCTGAAATAGCTTGCCCCCAGCAGGATGCTCATGGCGCACAGCGGCACCGCAACCAGCAAAACAAGCCGGTTGAACAGCATCTGTTCGTATCGCCCGCGCGGGTTGGCGGCGCGGCGTTTTACCTTGTTCATGGTTCCTCCCCCGTGTGGCCGGGCCTGCACGGTTCCCTCTTGCTTCCTATCCAATACATTCAGTATACCACAAAACCCGCTTTTGGGAAAAGCCCACCCGCCGCCGCAAGTTTTGTGAAACGTTTTGTGGAATTTTTGCGCCTGCCCTTGTGCCGCGGCGGCAAATCGGGTATAATAAAGTGATTCATCCCATGCTTTCAACCTGCCGGGCGGCAGCGCCGCCCGTTTGCCCGATGGAGGGTTTACCCATGAAACTGAAAAAACGTCTGGCAGCCCTGGCGCTGGCCCTGGTTATGGCGCTGAGCCTGACCGCCTGCAGCCCGCGGGATATGCTGTCCAACATGATTATCGGCGTCGTAGACCTGCTGGGCCTGCGCCCCGAAGGCGCCGACGAAGAAGATGAGGCCGAGCACTTTGAGGCGACGGCCGGCGGCAGCGTGACCTTCCCTGAGGGGATGGACACCAACTCCCGCTTTCCGAATGAAGTCCACGGAGACACGCTCTACATTGCCTTCAACGGCATCATGAACCGCAGCAGCGATTATTTTGTCGCCGCTTCGGACAGTGTGACCATCACGGCCTATGCGACGACCGAATCGCCGACCATCAATGAATTCAAGACCGCCATCTGGGAGCTTTCGGACGACCAGACCAAGACAAGCTATGTGGAGGGTACGACGGTCTACTACAAGACCGGCGGCGATTGCTACACCGCGACGGTTTCGGGCCTGACGCCGGGCAAGATGTACAAGATCTATGTCAGCTATGACTCTTCCAGCTACCAGATCACCGGTGGGCTGACCGTTACCGGCATCGGCAGCGAAGAGCTGACCAGCATTGAAAGCAATAGCGAAGCCTGATACACGCCCTGAAAGCCCGGCCGCAGAAATTTCCAGCCCTGTGCCGAATTGACAACCTTCCCACCCCTGTGCTATAATACCCCCCGCTAAAATACCGTGTGGATTTTTCCGGCTGTTTTGCAAGACGCCCTTTTCGCCACACAACCGCCCCGGCGGTTGTGTGGCTTTTGTTTTGCCCGCCATGATTTTCAAGGAGGTACCCCATGCCCCAAACCGTGCAGGACCAGAGCTATATGAAACAGCGCCCGATTCTGCCGCTGCTCCTCTCGATGGCGCTGCCTATGGTGCTTTCGATGCTGGTCAACTCGCTGTACAACATTGTTGACAGTTTCTTTGTCGCCCGGATCAGTGAGGAAGCGATGACCGCCCTCTCGCTCGTCTACCCGGTGCAGAACTTTGTCAACGCGGCCGCCATCGGTTTCGGCGTCGGCATGAACGCGCTGATCGCCTTCCACCTCGGCGCCAACCGGCCCGACCGCGCTGACGCCGCCGCAACCATCGGCATGGCGCTCTCGTTTGTCCACGGCGTGGTGCTTGCCATTGTCTGCACGGCAATCCTGCCGGGCTTTCTGCGGCTTTTTACGGCTGAGGCCGCCCTCGCCGCACTCGGGGTTGAATACGGCGCGATTGTCTTTGCGTTTGGCCCCATCATCATGCTTGGCCTTGCGTTTGAAAAGATTTTCCAGGCCATTGGCTGGATGAAAACAACGATGGCCGCGCTGCTTGGCGGCTGCATCACCAACATCATTCTGGACCCCGTGCTGATCTTCGGCCTCGGGCCCTGCCCGGCGCTCGGCATTCGGGGGGCGGCGCTTGCAACGGGCCTTGGGCAGTGCGTCTCGCTCGGCATCTATCTGGCGGTGTATTTCATCCGGCGGCCGGTTGTGCGGCTGCGCCGCGCCGCGCTGCGCCCGGGCCTTGCGCTGGCCGGCCGGCTCTATGCAATCGGGGTGCCGGCTGTGCTGAACCTTGCGCTGCCCTCGCTGCTCGTCAGTGTGCTCAACGGCCTGCTTGCGGCGTTTGGGCAGGGGTATGTGGTGATTCTCGGCATCTATTATAAGCTGCAGACCTTCCTCTACCTGCCGGCCAGCGGCATTGTCCAGGGTATGCGGCCGATCATCGGCTACAACTACGGCGCGGGCGAGGCTGGCCGGGTGCGCACAATCTACCGCACAACCCTCGCGCTCTGCGCCGGTATCATGGCGGCGGGCACGGCGCTGTGCTGGGCCTTCGCCGGGCCGCTGATCGCGCTGTTCACCCAGAACCCCGATACCGTCGCGGCCGGTGCGGCGGCGCTGCGGATCATCAGCCTCGGGTTCCTTGTGTCGTCGGTGTCGGTGGCGGCGTCCGGCGCGCTGGAAGGACTCGGCAAGGGCGGCAGCTCGCTGGTCATCTCGCTGCTGCGGTATGTCGTCGTCATGATCCCGGCGTCCTGGGCGCTCTGCGCCGCACTGGGCCCGGTGGGGGTCTGGCATGCTTTCTGGGTGACCGAGTGCGTGGCTGCTGCCGCGGCCGCCTTCGTCTACCGGCGCGCAGCGCGGATGTAAACGGCCGGGGCGCGCTGCAAAATCATCCGGTCTGATCTGTCCCGAAAAGCCCGCAAGCGAAGCTGTTCCGGCTTCGCTTGCGGGCTTTTTGCTGCGCCTTTTCCGCAGGGGGGCAGGGCGTTTCGTTTTTGCGGGGAAAGCGTTAGATTTGGGCGGGATGTTACGCTTTTGGGCAGATTGGCGGCAAAAAAACGGGGTTGTGAAGGGGTTTTGTCTGCTATGCCAAATGCTTTACATATCCTTTACAAACTTTACGTCGTCTTTGCAAAACGGCGTGATATTTAGCAAAACTTTTACCTGAATTGTACCAAGCTATGGTCGAAAAACAACATAGGGATGCTGTAGAATACACTTGCGCCCGGAAAGAGACCGGGCCCCGCAGCAGGAGCGTTTGGTAAAGGCTGCTGCGGACCCCAATTGAAAATGTATGTGTAAGGGAGAAGACGAACGTATGAAACGCAAGATTGCTTTGGTTTGCGTCGCCGCGATGGCCCTGAGCCTGGCCGCCTGTGGCTCCACTTCTTCGGAGAGCACCGCTTCTTCGAGCGAGGCCGCCTCTTCGGAAAGCACCGCCGCTTCGAGCGAAGCTGCTTCCAGCGAAGCTGCTTCCAGCGAGAGCACGGAAGCTGCCGCCGCCGGTGATTTCGATGCCACCCAGGCCATCAACGTGGTGTCCCGTGAAGACGGTTCCGGCACCCGCGGCGCTTTCATTGAGCTGACCGGCGTGGAAGACGACAACGGCGACAACACCACCCAGGCCGCCGTCATCCAGAACTCCACCAACGGCGTGATGACCACCGTTGCCAACGATGAAACCGCCATCGGGTACATCAGCCTCGGCAGCCTGGATGATTCGGTCAAGGCGCTGACCATCGGCGGCGTGGCCCCCTCGGCCGACACCGTCAAGGATGGCAGCTACACCCTGGCCCGTCCGTTCAACATTGTCACCAACGGCGAACCCACCGACGAGCTGGCCGTTGATTTCATTAACTACTGCATGAGCGCGGAAGGCCAGGCCCTGGCCACCGAAGAAGGCTACATCGGCACCGACGGCGCCGCCGCGTTCGAAGGCACGCTGCCGGCCGGCAGCATCACGGTGGGCGGCTCTTCCTCGGTCAGCCCGCTGATGGAAAAGCTGATCGAAGGCTACCAGGCCCTCAACCCGGACGCCACCATTGAGCTGATGACCACCGACTCCACCACCGGCGTGACCGGCGCGCTCGACGGTTCTTACACCATCGGCATGGCCAGCCGTGAGCTCAAAGAAGAAGAGACCAGCCAGGGCGCTGTCGGCACCGTCCTTGCGATGGACGGCATCGCGGTTGTTGTCAACCCGGCCAACACCGCCGTGGACGACCTGAGCATCGACCAGGTCCGCAGCATCTATGTCGGCGAAACCACCAGCTGGGATGCGCTGTAAGCTGAACAAAACATGACAGAAATGTGAGGGAGCGGGGATGAAACCAAGGCAAGCGCAGCGCTTGCAGCACGGCAGCCGCCGCGCGGGTTTCACCCCCGCTTCCTTTGTGTGAAGCGCGATGGACCCGGAGCTTTTTTGTGACGTTGTGAAGTTTTGTGATGCGAAGTGAGGTATAGGAAAATGAAAACGAAATCCGTTAACCCCAAGGAAACGATTATGCAGTGGGTCTTTACGGTCTGCGCCTGCGTATCGATCCTGGCTGTGGCGCTGATCTGCCTGTTCCTGTTTGCGAACGGCCTGCCCACCATCGCCAAGATCGGGCCGCTGCAGTTCCTGCTGGGCACCAACTGGAAACCCGGCAACGACCTGTACGGCATTCTGCCGATGATTCTTGGCAGCATTTACGTTACGGCCGGCGCGATTGTTGTCGGCGTGCCGATCGGGCTGCTGACGGCGATCTATATGAGCCGGTTCGCCTCCCCCCGCATCAACAAAGTGCTGCTGCCGGCTGTCCAGCTGCTGGCCGGCATTCCCTCGGTTGTGTACGGCTTCTTCGGTATGGTCGTCATGGTGCCGGCCATCCAGGCTGTCCTCAAGACCGATTTCGTCCGCAAGGTGCTCCATATCAACAACGGCCGCGGCATGTCTCTGTTCACCGCAAGCCTGCTGCTCGGCATCATGATCCTGCCCACCATCATCACGGTCAGCAAAACCAGCCTGGATGCTGTGCCGCAAAGCTACTATGAAGGCAGCCTCGCCCTTGGCGCCACCCATGAACGCAGCGTCTTCTTCACCGTGCTGCCCGCCGCCAAAAGCGGCGTGATGTCCGCCGTGATCCTTGGCATCGGTCGCGCCATTGGCGAAACGATGGCCGTTGTCATGGTGGCCGGCAACCAGACCTGGATGCCGCAGGGCCTGTTCCAGGGCCTGCGCACGATGACAAGCAACATTGTCATCGAGATGGGCTATGCAGCCGGCCTGCACCGCGAAGCGCTGATTGCGACCGGTGTCGTGCTGTTCGTCTTCGTCCTGATTATCAACCTTTGCTTCAGCCTGGTGAAAGGAGCCGAGAAGAATGCCTGATGGAATCACTGCCAACGCTGCCGCAGGCAGCCTGTCCAACGCCGGCGCGCGGATGATCCCGCCGATCCCGGCGGAAAACCGCCGCGGCGCGCGCGCCTTTGCCTTTATCATGCGGTGGCTTGTGCGGATTGCCGCTGCGCTGACCGCCGCCGTCCTGATCTTTTTGATCGGCTATATCCTGGTTATGGGCATCCCCAACCTCAAACCGAGCCTGTTTGAGTGGGAATACAATTCCGAAAACGTTTCCCTGGTGCCTTCTTTGATCAACACGGTGCTCATGACCGCCTTCTCGCTGGTCATCGCAACCCCGCTGGGGATCTTTGCCGCCGTCTGGCTTGTGGAATACGCCAAGCGCGGCAACAAGCTGGTCAAGGTGGTGCGCGTTACAACCGAAACCCTGCAGGGTATCCCGTCCATCGTCTTCGGCCTGTTCGGCATGCTGTTCTTTGTCACCCAGCTGCACTGGGGTTACTCTCTGATTGCAGGCGCCTTCACGCTGGCCATCATGGTGCTGCCCGTCATCATGCGCACCACCGAAGAAGCCCTGCTCGCCGTGCCGGATTCCTACCGGGAAGGCAGCTTCGGCCTTGGCGCCGGCAAGCTGCGCACCGTGTTCACCATTGTGCTGCCCAGCGCCATGCCCGGCATTTTGTCCGGCGTGATCCTGGCTGTCGGCCGTATCGTCGGCGAGACGGCGGCGTTGATCTACACGGCCAGTTCGGTGGCGGCCATCCCCGAAACCGTGTTCAGCTCCACCCGTACCCTGGCTGTGCATATGTACCTGCTTTCCAACGAAGGCCTGCATGTGGATGCGACCTACGGCACGGCCGTTGTGCTGCTGGTACTTGTGCTGCTGATCAACTGCCTGTCCAGCTTTATCGCGGGCAAACTTGCGAAAGGAAAATGAGAGCGATGAATAAGTTTGAAGTCTCCAACATGGATTTGTACTACGGCAACTTCCATGCGCTGAAAAACATCAACATTTCGATCCCGGAAAAGGAGATCACCGCCTTCATCGGGCCTTCGGGCTGCGGCAAGTCAACCTTTTTGAAAAGCCTGAACCGCATGAACGACCTGGTTGAAGGGTGCCGCATCTCGGGCGATATCAAGCTTGACGGCGTGGATATTTATAAAGACAAGATCGATGTCAACGTCCTGCGCAAGCGGGTCGGCATGGTCTTCCAGAAGCCCAACCCGTTCCCGATGTCGATCTATGACAACATCGCCTACGGCCCGCGCACCCATGGCATCCACAACAAGGCCAAGCTTGACGAGATTGTGGAAAAAAGCCTGCGCGGCGCCGCCATCTGGGATGAAGTCAAGGACCGCCTCAACAAGAGCGCGCTCGGCATGTCGGGCGGCCAGCAGCAGCGCCTGTGCATTGCGCGCGCCCTGGCTGTCGAACCCGAAGTGCTGCTGATGGATGAGCCGACCTCCGCCCTGGACCCGATCTCGACTTCGAAGGTGGAAGAACTGGCGATGGACCTCAAAAAGGATTACACCATCGTCATCGTTACCCACAATATGCAGCAGGCGGCCCGTATTTCGGACAAAACGGCTTTCTTCCTGTTGGGCGAGCTGGTTGAGATGGGCCCGACCGAACAGGTCTTCTCGACCCCGGTGGACAAACGCACCGAAGATTATATCTCGGGCCGTTTCGGCTGATGCCTTACCCAACGGGCGGGCGGCGCGCCGCCCCCCGGCATGCTTTCGCTTCGGCGAAAACGCAAAACAAATTAGGAGGATTCTACATGCCTACCAGCAACCGCAAGGTGTATGACGAGGAACTTCTCCAGCTTGATTCCATGCTGGCCCGTATGGGCCATGCGGCGGGCGGCGCGATTGAGAGCGCCATGACCGCACTGAAGAACGGCGACCTGGAACTTGCGCGCAGCGTTGTGGCGCGTGACAGCGAGATCAACGCCGTGGAACATGATGTGGAGCACCGCTGCCTGACCCTGATTCTGCGCCAGCAGCCGGTGGCTTCGGACCTGCGCAAGGTATCCACCGCGCTCAAGATGGTCACCGACATTGAGCGCATTGCCGACCAGGCTTCCGACATTGCGGAGATTGTGCTGCACCTTGACCAGAACGTTGTCAAAACCTTTGATGTGATGGCTGATATCTACCGCATGGGCGACCTTGTGCTCGGCATGGTCAAGCAGGCCATCGGCGCCTATGTGCAGGTGGATATGGCCGCCGCCGCCGAGGTGATCGCCCGCGACGACCAGGCCGACGCCTTCTTCAGCCGGATCAGCGCCGAAATTGCGCACTATATCGCCGCCCACCCGGCCGAGGCGGAAACCGCGCTGGACCTGTTTATGGTGACCAAATACCTGGAACGCCTGGGCGACCACGCGGTCAATGTGGCCGAATGGGTCGAATTCCTCAAAACCGGCGTCCACAAATCGCGCAAGATTGTCTGATTGCGCCCATCTTCGCCATTCCCTTATTTTTCCTATCCCAACCGGAACGGGGCCCCGCATCGCGGGGCCCCGTTCTGGTTTGCCAAAGCCGGCCGCTGCCGCCGAAAGCCGGTCAGCCGCCCTGGGGCAGCAGGCCGGTGCGGTAGGCATCGACAAGGCGGGCCAGGTCGGTGATGACATCCCGAAGGGTGCGGCCTTCGTCGGTATCGCGCACCAGGATCCGGTCGGGCGCGGTGTACACCGCCCGGCTTTGGGAGTCGATGTCCTCATCGTTGCGGATGGCGGCGGCCGTGCTCTCAAACGGCTGGTGGGTGCGCAGCGTCAGGCCGTGGCTGCTGTACACCAGCGTATACCCTGCAATGCCGGTGCGCTGGTGGTAGGCGCGGCAGAACCCGCCGTCAATCACCACAAGCCGCCCGCCGGCCTTGACAGGGTCTTCGCCTTCGATCGCGCGGACCGGCACATGGCCGTTGAGGATGTGGCAGGCCGGGCCGTCAAGGCCGAACTCGGCCAGAATCTTGGCCGCAATGGCCGGCGCGCCGGGCCCGCTGACCAGCGCATAATAGGGGTTCTTGACCTCGGCGTGGGTAGCCGGGTCGTCAATGTAGAGCCGCTCAAAGGTGGTCATGGCGCTGCGGCCGAAGATCGGGGAAAGCGAACCGCACCACAGGTACCACAAAAAGTCCTGCCCGGCCAGCCGTTCGTGGCTGCCGGCCGGTGCAAAATAGCCCTGGCGGGCGCGGCGGTCACAGTAATCAAACAGCGCGCGGCCGCTGTAGCGCCGCCCTTCGAACTGTTCGGGCGCAAATTCGCCGTCGGCGGTCATCGGCACCGCGCCGTGGAACAGCAGGTTGCCGTTGATCACCTTGTACACGGCGCCGCGCGCGTACAAAAACTGTACATGCCGCTGCAGCCGTTCGCTCTGGGTGAAAGCGTGGACAAGCTCGCCGACAAGCTCCTGCTCGTCGGGGGTCAGGGCGGTCGGGTCGGCCGGGTCAACAGTCGGGAAATCACATTCGGTCAGCGGATAGGTTTTGCCGCCGCAGCGCACGGTGCCGGCGGCGTAGTCAATCTGGTTCAGGTAGTCCCGCCCCTGCATGCCGAAATCCGGGTTGCGGGCAATGGCCCGCGCTTCCAGCTTGAAGAGCAGCAGGGTCACGGCTTTGTGCATCCGGGCGTTGCGCTGCTGCACGGCCGGCACAGCCTTGATCCGCGGGTCAAGGTGGGGCACCCAGCGTTTGTCCTGGGTGCGGGCGTAATAAGTGGTGGCAAACCGCTCCAGCCCGCGCAGGCTGATGCCGTAGCCGGTTTCCAGCAGGTCGATGTTGCCATAGGCCAGCGAAGTTTTCAGCACCGTGAAGATGCACACAGGGCTGCCGGCCGCCGCCCCCATCCAGACAACGTCATGGTTGCCCCACTGGATATCGACATCATGGTGCACAAGAAGCTGGTCAAGGATGCGGTCCGGCCGCGGGCCGCGGTCATAAAGATCGCCCAGGATGTGCAGCTTGTCAACGGCAAGGTGCTTGATGACTTCACAGAACCGGATGATATAGGCGTCGGCCCGCTCATACCGCAGGATGGAGTCAATGATCTGGCCGTAATACAGATCCTTGTCATGATCCTCAAAGTGGGCGTGCAGCAGTTCGTCCAGAATATAGCCGCAGTTGGCGGGCAGGCAGCTGCGCACATAGGCGCGGGTGTGTTTGCTTGAAACCAGGCGGCACAGTTCAATCAGGTGCAGCAGCGTCTTGCGGTACCAGGCTGCAAGGTTCTGCTGCCGGGCCTTTAGGTCGGGCAGCTTCTGGGCCGGGTAGTAGACAAGGGTTGCCAGTTCGGCGCGCTCGGCCGCAGGGACCGTATCGCCCAAAACCTGGTCGATCTTTTCCCGGATGACGCCCGAAGCGCTGTTGAGGATGTGGACAAACGCCTCGTGCTCACCGTGCAGGTCGCTGATAAAATGCTCGGTACCCTTGGGCAGCCGGAGCAGCGCCTCAATGCGGATAATCTCGCTGGCCGCCGCCGCAATCGTCGGGAAATTTTGGGAAAGCACCCGCAGATAGCGCAGCTGTTCATCGGAATAAGGCATGCAACTCCCCCTCCTTGGCATGGTCTTGGCTTTAGTATACCATATTCAGCCAAAAACGGAAAGTTTTTTGTGCAGATTGGCGGGTTTGGCGCGGGTCAGGCCGGCGGTTCGCGCCAGACGGACGCAGTGGGCGGGGTCAGGGCCAGGTGGCATGTTTTGCCGTACAGCAGCCTGGCCGGCACACGCCAGGGGCGGCCGGTGCCAAATTCATCGGCAATGAGCCGGCCGTCGGCATAAATCTGGGCAATGTCGTGCGGCGCGCCGATGCTCACAAACCCTTCGGGGGTGGTCACGGCCAGGGCAAACCAGCGCGCCGGCGCGCCGCTCAGCGCCAGTTCGGCCGCACCGGCTTTGTCCGGCGAAAACGGGGCGGGGCAGGGGGTCAGCGTCCAGACGGCCGGGGCGAACGGCCGGTGCACGCTGCGGCGCACAAAGCGGCCGTCTTCCCAAAGCCGGTAGGCGAAAGGGCCGTCCTCAATCGCGCGCAGCGCGCCGCTGCCGGGGTCCAGGTAAAGGTTGCACCGCTCGCCAAGGTATACCCGCCCGCCAAGCCGGCGCAGGCAGACCGCTTCAGCCAGCGGCAGTGTGACAACCCGGACGCCGCCGGCGTCCTGTACCGTGACGCCGGGCCCGGCCGTGAACCGCAGGCCGCCTTCAAAGGCATACTGTGCCGGGATGCCGGGAACCGCGGCGAAGAAAAAACTGTCCCCGCAGCGGCAGATCGGCTGGGCGGTCGCCCAGGCCAGCCGCACCCCGCCGAGCATGAGCCCGAACGGGAAGAAGAAGGCGATGTCCCCCGCCACCGTGACCGGCGGGAAAACGACCGCCCCGGTATCGAACCGGACATCCCGAACCGGGCGCAGCGCGGCATGGCGCTGGTGGTGGTTGACAAAGACAAAACCGGCCGTGCCGTCGGTGCGCATCGCATACCGCAGGGCGTCCGGGTCGTCGGGCCGGGCGGGGGCGGCGGGCGGCGCAAACGGCATCGGGGCCAGCGTTTCGCCAAAATCGGCCGCAAACAAATGCAGCAGGTTCAGCAGCCCGTACTGCGGCCGGGCTTCCCCGTATTCGGAAAGCGCGGTGTCAAAATCATAATTGAGGATCGGGTAATCGTTGGGGTAGCCGGTGGCACGGCTTTCCTGCATGGTGGAAAGCCGGCCCACGGGGTTGGTGCCGCCGTGGTACATATAATACCCGATCAGGTTGTTGCCGCTGCCCAGCTTGACAAGCGAGAGCGCATAGGCGTCCATCGGGCTGATCCGCACCCGGCGGTGGTAGGTGGATTGCTGCCCGCAGCCGAGCTCGCAGGTGGCGAACGGGTACCGGTCATAGGGCAGCTGCCAGCCGTCGGGGGCGGTGCGGGCCATCAGGTCGGCCCCGACCGCCGCGTCGTTGCGCTCGGCGTTAAACACATAATGCGGGGAAAGCGGCAGCGGCGCGGTGCCGGCGGCCCAGGGCGCATCCGGGTAAGCGGAAAACACCGGCAGTACCTCATCGGCGGGAATCCGCGCGCCGGCGGCCGCGTTCCAGCCGGTCACGGTATAGTAGGGGACATCAAAGCCGGCTTCCACCGCGATTTGTTTGAGCGTTGCCAGGTGGGCGGCGTCATCCACAAGTTCGTTTTCAAGCTGAACGCCGATGACCGGCCCGCCGTCCTTATAGAGGAGCCCCTGCACCTGCGCGAAAACCGCGGCGTACCAGCCCCGCACAAGCGCCAGATAGGCCGGGTCGTTGCAGCGCAACGGAATGCCTTTGCGCACCAGCCAGTCCGGAAAGCCGCCGTTGCGGCATTCGCCGTGCGCCCAGGGGCCGATGCGCAGCACAACCGCAAGCCCGGCGCGGCCGCAGTCCAGGACAAAACGGCGGATATCGAGGTTGCCGGTAAAGCGGCGGGCCCCTTCGATTTCCTCATGGTGAATCCAGAACAGATAGGTGGCGGCGATGGTCACGCCGCCGGCCTTCATCTTGGCAAGTTCGGCCGGCCAGGCTTCGGCTTCGCAGCGGGAAAAGTGGAACTCCCCCATCACCGGCAAAAACGGCTGGCCGGCGCGGGTCAGGTACCGGTTGGTCAGATCCAGCCGGATGCCGGCCGGGTTGGCGCCGCCCATCTTCAGGTGGCGGGCCAGCAGCGGGCCTGCCTGCGGGGGCAAAAAGGATGCGTTCATGCAGTTGGCTCCTTTCCGGGGGAATGTGGCGCTTTCTTTTTTCATCATACCAGCCCGGGCGGGCAAGTCAACCACTGTTTGTGCCAGGATGCTGAATTTTTGTCACATCCGGCCCGGGCAGGACTCCCTCTCGACAAAGCGGACGCCGGCTGGTACAATGGGAATCAATACGGCGTGGCTGCCTGTGCGGCAACCCTGCATCACCCAAAGGAGGTCCCTTATGCCCTACATCATGGCGCTGGACGCCGGCACAACCTCAAACCGGTGCATCTTGTTTGATGCGGCCGGCCGGGTTGTGAGCATGGCGCAGAAACCCTTCACCCAGTATTTCCCCAAACCGGGCTGGGTGGAACACGATGCCAATGAAATCTGGACCACCCAGCTCGGCGTGGCGCTGTCGGCCATGAACCAGGCCGGCGTCACGGCGTCGGAGATCGCGGCGATCGGCATTGCCAACCAGCGCGAGACAACCATTGTCTGGGACCGTGCAACCGGCGAACCGGTCTGCCCGGCGATTGTCTGGCAGTGCCGGCGCACGAGTGCGGCCTGCGACGCGCTCAAGGCCCGCGGCCTGACCGGGCTCTTCCGCCAGAAAACCGGCCTTGTCATCGACGCCTATTTTTCGGCCACCAAACTGCAGTGGATTCTGGAAAACGTGCCGGGCGCCCGGGAAAAGGCCGAAGCCGGCGGCCTTTTGTTCGGCACCGTCGATACCTGGCTGATCTGGAAGCTGACCGGCGGCAAGGTCCATGTGACCGATTACTCAAACGCAAGCCGGACCATGCTTTTCAACATCCACACCCTGGATTGGGACGATGAGATTTTGCAGATCCTTGGCATCCCGCGCAGCATGCTGCCCACCCCGATGCCCTCCAGCGCGGTGTACGGCGAAGCCGACCCGATGCTGCTCGGCGGGGCGATCCGCATTGCGGGGGCGGCCGGCGACCAGCAGGCCGCGCTCTTCGGCCAGGCCTGCTTTGCGCCCGGCGCGGCCAAAAACACCTTCGGCACCGGCGGCTTCCTGCTGATGAACACCGGCGAAAAGCCGGTCTACTCCCAAAACGGGCTTGTCACCACGGTGGCCTGGGGCGTGGGGGGCAAGGTGTCTTACGCGCTGGAAGGCTCAATCTTTGTCGCCGGCGCGGCGATCCAATGGCTGCGGGACGAACTGCGGCTGCTGGAAGATGCGGCCGATTCGGAATATTTTGCCACGAAGGTGCCGGATACCAACGGCTGTTATGTTGTGCCGGCCTTTACCGGGCTTGGCGCGCCGCATTGGGACCAATATGCCCGCGGGACCATCGTGGGGCTGACCCGCGGCTGCAACAAGTACCACATCATCCGCGCCACGCTGGACAGCCTGTGCTACCAGGTCAACGATGTGCTGCGCGCCATGGAGGCCGACGCCGGCCTCTCCATGCCCGATTTGCGGGTGGACGGCGGCGCTTCGGCCAACAATTATCTGCTGCAGACAATGGCCGACCTCAGCGACAGGCCGGTCATCCGCCCGCAGTGTCTGGAAACAACCGCCCTCGGGGCGGCCTATCTCGCAGGGCTCGCCGTCGGCTACTGGGCTTCGACCGAGGAAGTCGCCGCCAACTGGGCCGCCGACCGCCGCTACACCCCGGCGCTTGACCCGGCTGTGCGCACCAGGCGGCTGCGCGGCTGGACCAAGGCGGTCCGCTGCGCCTACCACTGGGCAATGGATGAAGAATGACCAAGGCGGCAAAGCTTCCTTGTGCGCACTCCGCTTTTGGTGTGCCGCTTTGTGTTTACAGCCGCAGCCCCTTGATATCCTTGATGCGGGAGACGATCATGTTGCAGCTGCAGCGCATCACGCCGGGCAGCGTATCAATCGTGCCGCGGATCAGGGTTTCCATCTCTTCGTGGGAGGCCGCCACCGCGTGCACATGCAGTTTGCTGCGGCCGGTCACCCGGTAAATCTGGGTGACCGTATCGTTCTGCTGCAAAATTTCCAGAACCGCCGCAAGCGTTTCGGGCGTTGTTTCAATCTCAAAATAGCAGGAAACCGCCCCGCTGATTTTTTGCGGATTGATCACCGTTGTGTATTCTTCAATCACGCCTTTCTTTTCAAGCGCCTGCACCCGCATCTTGGCCGCCACGCGGGAAATGCCCACCTGCTCGCCCAGTTCGGAATAGGAAATCCGTGCGTTGGCAATCAGCAGCCGCACAATCTTTCGGTCCAGTTCGTCCAGCCCATCCAAAAACATACCGCCGCCCCCTTTGGCAAAAGTGTCTGCCCCCAGTGTACCGCATCGGCGGCCGCCTGGCAAGACCTTTTCGGGGCGGGCGACCGGAAGCATGTGCTTTTGGGGGGCAATGTATTGACAATCCGAAATGAATTGCCTATACTTGACTTCGAAGCGTAATTTGTATATTACACAACGAAAGAACGGGGCGATTTTATGGCGAAAACCAACGAGCTGACCCGCGGGCCTGTCATGCAGACGATGCTGCGGTTTGCGGTGCCGATGATCCTGGGGGATCTTCTGCAGCAGTGCTACAACATTGCCGACACCCTGATCGTCGGCCGTTTCCTTGGCGAAGGGGCGCTGGCTGCGGTCGGGTCGGCGTTTTCGCTGATGACCTTTTTGACCTCGATTCTGCTCGGCCTTGCCATGGGCAGCGGCACCGTCTTTTCGATCCGGTTCGGCCAAAAGGACGAGCTGGGCCTGAAAGAAGGGGTTCTTGCCTCCTTCGTGCTGCTCGGCGCCGTGACGATCGTGCTCAACATCCTTGTCTTTGCGGGGATCGACCTCATCATCTGGGCGCTGCGCACCCCCGCTGAGCTTGTGGAGATGATGCGGGCGTACCTGATCGTGATTTTTGCCGGGCTTGTCGGCATCTTCCTTTACAACTTTTTTGCGGCGCTGCTGCGGGCGCTCGGCAATTCGATTGTGCCGCTTGCGTTTTTGGCGGTATCGGCCGGGCTGAATATTGTGCTGGACCTGTGGTTTGTCGCAGGGCTCGGCCGCGGGGTAGCCGGCGCGGCCGAAGCGACGGTTATTTCGCAGTATGTGTCGGGCGTCGGCATCCTGCTGTATACAAGGGCGAAGTTCCCGCAGCTCTTTCGGCGTGGCCCTGCCGTCAAGCTGCGCCGCGCCCGCCTGCGGGAGATCACGAGCTTTTCGGCGCTGACCTGCCTGCAGCAGTCAATCATGAACCTCGGCATTCTGGCCGTGCAGGGGCTGGTCAACAGCTTCGGCACCACGATCATGGCCGCCTTTGCGGCCGCCGTCAAGATCGACGCCTTCGCCTACCTGCCGGTGCAGGATTTCGGCAATGCTTTCTCGATCTTTGTCTCGCAGAACTACGGCGCAGGGCGGAAGGATCGCATCCGCCAGGGCATCCGGGTGGCGGCGGCGACCTCGGTCTGCTTCGGGGTTGTGCTGTCGGCGCTTGTCTTTGTCTTTGCCGAACCGCTCATGGCGCTTTTTATCGACGCTTCGTCCGGGCAGGCCGTTATTGCCGCAGGCGTGCGTTACCTGCACATTGAGGGCGCCTTCTATGCCCTGATCGGGGTGCTGTTTTTGCTCTACGGGCTTTACCGCGCGCTGGGCCGCCCGGGCATGTCGGTTGTGCTGACCGTGATCTCGCTCGGTTTGCGGGTCGCGCTGGCCTACGCCCTCTCGGCCCTGCCGGGCGTCGGGGTCGTCGGCATCTGGTGGAGCGTCCCGATCGGCTGGGCCCTTGCCGATGCGTTCGGGATTGCGTATTTTGTGGTGAAGAGGAAAAAGCTCGTGTAAGGCGGCGCCCGCCCCGCCGCAAAATCGGTGCGAAACACTGTGAAAGTGCACAAGAATAGGCCCTAGCCGCCCCCTTTGGACGGTGCTATAATAGGGGGCGAAATTTCTGCATGGCCGGCTTTGCGCTGCAAAGCGCCAAAGGGCCGGCCCAAGGAGGCCTTCCCTATGCCCCGCACCGCAACCCGTGTCGATATGACCCACGGCCCGATTCTGCCCACCGCGGTTCGCTTTGCGCTGCCGATCTGCGCCGGCAACGTGCTGCAGCAGCTATACAGTACCGTTGACACGCTGGTCATCGGCAATTATTGCGACGCATCGGCGCTTGCGGCGGTGGCAACCAGTTCCCAGCCGCTTGAGATCCTGCTGTGCATCTTTCTTGGCATCGGGTCGGGCGTTTCCATCCTGGTTTCTCAGGCGGCCGGCCGGGACGATGCAGACCGCCAGCGGGAACTGGCCCGCACGGCGGTCTGGCTGCTGTATGCCACGGCCCTGCCGCTGACCGTGCTGGGCCTGCTGCTGGGGCCGCTGCTTTTGCGGTTCATGCAGGTCCCGCCCGATGCGTGGGACGGCGCAATCGTCTACCTGCGCATCACAACGCTGGGCTGCCTTGGCAACATGGGGTACAACCTCAACGCCGGCATCTTGCGCGGGCTTGGCAACAGCCGCACTTCGCTCTGGATGCTGATGGTCAGCTGCGTGGTCAATATCGTCGGCGATCTGGCGCTTGTCGGCGGGTTTGGCCTGGGGGTTGGCGGCGCGGCGTTTGCCACGGCGGCCGCCATGATGCTGGCCTGGGCGTTCAGCATCCTGTACCTTCTCCGCCGCGTGCCGGAACTGCGGTTCCCGGTGCTGCCGGCCGGCCATGACCGCGAAACCCTGCGTGAAATTCTGCATGTGGGGGTGCCGCTTGGGCTGAACAATGCGCTGTACTCCTTCGGGCACCTGCTGCTGCAAACGCTTTACAATACCCAGGGCTCGGTGTTTGTGGCCGGGTGTTCGGTGGCAAGCAAGCTCAGCTCGCTGGCCAATATTGCGATCACTTCGTTTTCCAGCGCGGCTTCGGTCTTTTCCGGCCAGAACTTCGGCGCCGGCCTGACCGACCGCCTGCGCAAAGGCGCGCTGCGCATCCCGCTGTGCTGCGGGGCGTTCACGCTGGCCTGCGGGCTGCTGCTCACGGTGTTCGGGCGGCCGGTGCTCGGCCTTTTCACCCGGGACGCCGCGGTGCTGGCGGTGGCCGAGCGGTATGTTTTTGTGGTGCTGCCGTTCACCTGGTGCTATGCGGTGTTCAACGGCATTATGAACTACCTGAACGGCCTGGGCGAAATCCGCTACCCGACTTTTGTCAACGTACTGATCCTTTGGGGCGTGCGCATCCCCGCGGCCTGGGGGCTTGCGGCGGTCGGCCTTGGCGGCTGGGCAATGGCCGGCATCTCGCTGAGCTTCATCGCCGGCATGATCGCGATGCTGCCCTACTACCGCACCCACCGCTGGCAGGAACTCTGCGAGCAGTGTGAGAGGAATAGGTACAAAATGTAAAAATGAACCGGCGGCTCCCTGCGTTTGTGGCGGGGGCCGCCGGTTTTTATCAAAGGGTGGAAGCCATCCACCCCGTCACTTCGGTGAACGGTGCGATGGCGGTTTGGAAAGCGGCTTTGTCTTCGGCGGGGGCATGGAGCTGGATGATCGCCTGGCCGCCGGGCTGGCGCAGCGTGCCGTCTAGGCCAAAGACCGGCTGGCCGGCTTCCTCGGCGCGCAGCACGGGCTCGGCCGACCATCGGATTTCGGCGTCGGCGTCCGGCGCGCCGCCAAGCGCGGCCAGGCCGATCAGGTTGACCCGCACCGTATGGCCGTCCGCATCCGCGTAGGTGAGCGCCGCGCCCTGCAGGTTGTCGGCCGCGAGCCGGTAGCGCCGCAAAACCCGGTCGCCGGGCCGGGCGAGCGGGTCGGGCTGCCAGCTGACCTGTATTTCGTTGAGCGTATAGCCGCCGACCGCCTGCGCCGGCAGCGTCACATCGGACAGCAGGGCGGCGAAATCCTCCGGGGCATAGCGGCCGGCCGCCTCGTTCTCGACGACGAAGCCGTCCTCGAGGATGAGGTAGCCATCAGCCGGCAGCTGCTCGGCGAGGGCTTCGCGGTAGGCGGCCTTGCCTTCCTCGCCGAGCGCGGCGTAGTCCTCTTCGGGCCAGACGATGGCGGCGGCCGAAGGAGAAGGCGTGTCCGTAGGGAAAGAACTTTCGGGCCGCGATACCGTGGCAATGGAAGTGGATGCAGCCGATGAGGGCTCCGCGCAACCGGTCAATATTGTGATGAGGATGAGACAAATCCAAAGATACCTTATACGAGCATACATTTCTCTCCTCCTGTTTCATACCATAGCAAGAAAACGTTTCCTGTGTGGTTGCCTACAAAATCTCATGGTGGTTGGTAAAACGGCGGATTGATTTTCTGTCACTGGCCTCCTTTCCGTATCTTAAGATTCCAAAGACAGATTGCGCTCCCCATGCCGAAGACGCGGGGGCAAAGCATACGAAATCGACTCCGCCACCTGAATCAGCTCGGTCAGCGGGGCGTTGCCCTGCACGGTGTGGTGGATGCCGGCGGTTTCCCAGAACAGCGTAAAGATGGTATCCCCCCATACGTCGGACTGGATGCCGAGCTGTACGGTGCGGTTGTTGAGGTCGAGCGTTGTATAGACCGAGCTTCGGCCGTCGTAATTTTCTTGCAGATCCGCGGTGATGACGGCGAGCCGCACGGCATACCAGCGCGCGCCCCGGCCGGCCGAGGTACGGGTATACTGCCGGTAGTATTCGGTTTCGGTGGTGATGGCGGCGTCGCGGTCGGCCGTGTAGCCGGGCGGCTGGTAGGCGGGGGCGCAGCCGGCCGGCAGGGTGGCGGCGGCCGGCTCGCCCTCCCAGGTATAGCGCAGCGCGTAGTCCCGCCCGTCTGGCTGGAGCAGCGCGGTGTAGATCGCGCCGAAAAGATCGGCCTGCGGGGCCAGCGCGCCCGCGAACAGCAGCGCGCAGGCCGCTGCGACCACCGCCACCCGCCGCAGCGGCCAGACCCGGCGCGGGCGGATCTCTTTTCGGCGGCGCTCGGCCAGCGTGCGGCGCAGCCGGCGGTCGCATCGCCGCAGGTTCGGGTACAGGCGTCGCAGTTCGGCGTCGGCTGGCAGGGCTGCCTGCTCCTGCCTGGCGCAGGCTTCCAGCGCGAGCGCCAGCGCGGCGTCAAAGGATAGTTTCGGCTGGGGCATGGCGGGCCTCCTTCTGCAAAGCGTCCCAAAGCTGGCGGCGGCCGCGAACAAGCCGCTGGCGGGCGGCGGCCGGCGTGATGCCGAGCAGCCCGGCGATTTCGGCCGTCTCAAACCCCTGCATCGCGAGCTCGAGCACGGCGCGGGTCGCGGGCGGCAGTTCGGCCACCAGCGAGACGAGCCGGGCGGCGTCCTCGGCTTCAATCAAAGCGTCGGGCGGGGGCGGGGCAGCTTCCCGGGGCGGAAGGGGCTCGCCTTCTGCCGGGGCTTCCCGCGCGCGGCGGTGCAGCAGGTTGATCGCCCGGGTGCGGGCCGCCAGCACAAGATACCGCTCGACCTTGCGGGGGTTGGCCGTATCGATCGCCGCGAAATGCTCGGCCAGGTAAAGAAACACATCCTGCAGCACATCCTGCGCAAGGTGCTCGTCGCGCAGCACGGCCGCGGCCGTGTGGAGCACAAGCCGCTTGTGGCGGCGGTAGAGCGCGGTGAACCGCGCCTGCTCGTCAGGGGTGTCGAGCAGCGGAAGCAGGGATGCGAGCATCGGAACACCTTCTTTCGCGGGGGCTTTTACCTATTATGACAGAAGAAAGGGCCGGTCTGTGACATTCTGGCGTCACAAACCGGCCTTATGGGCAAAACAGGGCAAAATCCGTTTGTTTTTGCGGATTTTGCGCAGGGCGGTTGGCCTTGGTGCAGACTGTGACGCAGCAAGGGCGCAAAAATCTGAGGACGTTTCCCTAATCATCCTTCAAAAATTTTCGCACCCCCTGTCACAAACAGGGGGCGGGATTCGTTCTATAAGTGAAAGGCCTTTCGGAAATTCCAAGGAGGCGATGACCATGACGGATGCGGCTGCGTATCCGCTGCCTGACACCGGGCCGGAGACGCTCCAAACCTTTTTTGCACAGGAATACCCGCGGCTGTGCGCGGCGGCGATGCAGATGCTGAGCGATCCGCACCTGGCCCAGGACGCCGTGCAGAACGCCTGGCTGCGGCTGTCCGACCCGCGAGTACAGGAAAACCTTGACCTGTGCGACGCCGACAAGCTGCGCCATTTGGCGCTGGTTGCGGTGCGGCACGCCGCGGTTGACCTGTGGCGGCGGGAGCGGCGGTTCCGCCCGCTGCCGCCCGAACACTGGCGCGACCAGCCCGACCCGGCCGCCACTACGGCCGAACAGGCCGAAGCGCACGCCGCCGCGGCCGCGCTGCGCCGCGCGATGGCAGGGCTTGACGAGCTTGACGCGAACATCCTGACGCTGCAATACGCCGACGGCTGCACAAGCCGCCAGATCGCCGCGCTGCTGGGCCTGCGGGAAGCCGCCGTGCGCCAGCGCGCCCACCGCGCCCGCAAGCGCCTGAAAAAAATTCTTATACAGGAGGGATGGCTATGACGAACCAGGTGAAAGACTTTGACGCCCTGCTCTCCTCCGCCTGCGCCGCCCGCCGTGCGCAGGAGCTCGCCGCCTATGCCGCGCTCACGCCGCAGGGGGAGAATTTGCGGGTTTTGCGGTTTGCGGAATCCGCGCCAGACCTCCCACGGCACCGTAAGCGTATGGCCGCCCTGGCAGTAGTCGCGGCAGCAATGCTGTTACTGGCACTGGGGGTAGGGGCAATTTGGCCACGACTGGACTGGACAAGGGAAAACGGCCGACTGCGCCTTGGCATATCCGATGCGCCTGCGGGAGAAATCGCCGACCGTATGCAATTCGGTTACTTGCCCAATGGTTTCGTGATCGAATGGCTTGGAGAAGCCTCCGAAGTAGGTTATAGCCAGGCTCGCATCACCTATACCGGCCGGCATTATACCGGTTATGGCGATGGCTGGCGAGAGGAAGAAAAATCCTTTGTCGTGACCCAGTATAGTTTCGATATCTCCAATTGGAATTTCGACGCCGAAGATGGCGATCAGCGCTTATCGGACGAGATCACTGAAATTCAAGAAATCGTTACGTTGCACGACAGTGCACAGGAAATAGAGACCGAAGAAATCCTCTCAGCCCGGATGATTTACTGGACAACCCCGAACGCCTGTTACCGCTTCTATACGGAATCCCTCATTGAGGATTCAGCCGAAGCGGAGGAAATCTTGCAGCTTTTGCAGAAAATCGAGCCATAATGGAAGGGGGGCAGAAACAGATAAGCGAAGTGGGTATGGTGCCAAGAAAAGCATAACCGCTGAGGACCTATCAAGTTGAAAGGTTTTTGACTTCCCTACCGCATAAGAAGACCCCTGATTCATCACTACAAATTAAAACAGCCACGCAATTGCTTCCAGCGGTTGCGTGGCCATTTGTATGTGGCGGGTGGATGGAAAATCGGCCAAACCGGCGGCCGTTTGCGGCGGGGCGGGGCCCCTCACTTCCGCATTTTCAGCAGCGGCACCGTGACGGCTGCCGAGATCACGCAGCCGACAACCGCTTCGACAAGCCCCTGCAGCCCCACCATCCCGACGACGAAAATCAGCGGGTTGGCCGCGCCCATCTGGGCGACAAGGCCCTGGACGTAATCGCTGTTATAAAACAGCGCGACGAGCAGCCCCATAAAGAACAGCGTGTTGCACAGCGGCGCGGCCAGCCCGCCGACTGCACAGCAGAGCTTGGTGCGCCGGGGCAGCAGCTTGCATGCCAGGCGATAGACCAGCGCGCAGCAAACCCCCATCGCCACGCGGGAGACAAAGCAGAGCACAAAGGTGGCGGCCGGGCTGATCGCAAAAAGCGCCGCGCCCATCGGGCTGCTGCCGCGCATCATGTTGAAAAAGCTCGTCAGCCCAAACGCGCCGCCCAGCACCGCGCCGCCCAGCGGCCCCAGCAGCATTGCGCCGATCGCAACCGGCACGCTGAGCAGGCTCAGCACCAGCGGCCCGACCGGCAAATACCCCAGCGGGGTGTAAGACAAGATGAGCAGCAACGCCAGCAGCAATGCGAGCTGGGTCATGGTGCGCACACGGTTTCCCATTGGTTTGTTCATATTCAGTTTTCCTCCTGCTGCCGTCCTCTCTGTGAAGGCGGGAAAGCCCCCGAGGTACAGCGCAAATTTTTGCGGTTCACCGCATGTTCCAGTATACCCCGCCCGTACCGGAATTGCAAGGGGAAAATCGGCGTGGTATACTTTTTGTGGGCAGTAAAAACGAAGAATGAAAAGGGAGGCGGGTTTTATACCCGCCCGCCGCAATTTTTCATTTGAATCAAAGGGGGAAGCTCGATGCGCAGGCAAACACCGGTCTGGTTCCATGTCGATGTCAATTCGGCCTTTTTATCCTGGAGCGCGCTCAAAGCCCTGCGCGAAGGCGGCGCCGTGGACCTGCGCACCATCCCGGCTGTGGTCGGCGGGGATGAGGAAAAGCGCCACGGCGTTGTGCTGGCCAAAAGCCTGCCAGCCAAACAATATGGCATCCGCACGGGGGAATCGCTCTTTGCCGCGCGGGCCAAATGCCCGGATATCACGGTGGTGCCGCCGGATTTTGACTGGTATGTGCAGAATTCCAAGGCGCTGATCCGCATTCTGAATGATTACAGCCCCGATGTGGAACAGTACAGCATCGACGAGGCTTTCCTTGATATGACCGGGACCGAACCGCTGTTCGGCCCGCCGCTGGCCGTGGCCCGTGCGCTCGGCGACCGGGTGCGGGACACCCTGGGGTTTACCGTCAACATCGGGGTTGCGCCGAACCGCCTGCTTGCCAAGATGGCGTCCGACTTTGAAAAGCCGGACAAGGTCCACCGCCTCTACCCGGAGGATCTGCCCGCCAAGTTCTGGCCGCTGCCGGCCGGGGCGCTGTTCGGGGTGGGGCCCAGCGCGGCGCGCCAGCTTTCGGAAATTGGCATCTGGACGATCGGGGACCTGGCCCATGCCGACCTTGCGGTGCTGCGCGGTGTGTTCGGGGTGCGGGGCGAGGTGTTCTGGAATTATGCCAACGGCCGCGAAACCGAACCCGTGACCAAGCAGGGCGCGCGGGACAATACCTACGGCAACAGCGTGACGCTGCCCCAAGACCTGGCAAACCCGGCCGAGGCCGACGCCACCCTGCTGGCGCTGTGTGAATCGGTGGCAGGCCGGCTGCGGATGGACGGCCGCACGGCGCGGGTGGTCAGCGTGCAGATTGTGGACAATGCGTTCCGCCGCAAAAGCCACCAGGTTACGCTGGACGACCCGACCAACTCAACCGATGTGCTGTACCACACGGCGCGGGCGCTGCTGCGCCAGGCCTGGCCGGCGCGCCCGGTGCGGCTGGTGGGGGTGACGGCCGAGCGCACCGGCACCGACAATTATGAGCAGCTGGATCTGTTTGCCGACCCGGCCCGGCGCATCAAACAGGAAAAGCTTGACCGTGCGGCGGACGCCGTGCGCGCCAAATTTGGCGAAGCGGCCATCACCCGGGCCAAGCTGCTGCACCCGGATGAAAAGACCGCTACCCCCCGCGCGCTCGGCGCGGCCAAGGCGCGGGACAAACGAAACCAAAAATGAAAAACGCGGCCCCCGAAACACAAGGCCCCCAAACGAAGCCGGGCAAGCTCCGTTTGGGGGCCGAATTTGTGTGCCGCTGCAAGGGCAAAAGCCCGCGGCAGGGGTTCAGGGGTTACTTTTTGCCTTTTTCCTCATCCAGGCGGTCCAGCAGATCCCAGACGCCGAGCATGTACTGGATGCCGAGCGCACGGTCATACTTGCCGTAGCCGGGGCGGCAGCTGCCGGGGCCTTCCTCCCACAGCTGGCGGCCGTGGTCGGGGCGGATGTAGCCTTCAAAGCCGCAGTCATGGTAGGCGCGCAGAATTTCAATGATGCCGGTTTCGCCGCAGCAGTCGCGGTGGGCGGCTTCGCTGAAATCGCCGTTCGGGAAGTGGTGGATGTTGCGGATGTGGGCGAACGCGATGCGGTCGCAGTGCTTGCGCACGATGTCGGCAACATTGTTGTCGGGGTTCGCGTTGAGGCTGCCGGAGCACAGCGTCAGGCAGTTGTACGGGTCGTCCACCATCGTGAGGAACCGCTCAATGCTCGCTTCATCAACCAGCAGGCGCGGCAGGCCGAAAATATCCCATGGCGGGTCGTCCATATGGATCGCCATCTTGATATCGCATTCGCGGCAGGTCGGCATCAGCGCTTCGAGGAAGTACTTCAGGTTCTCCCACAGCTTTTCCTTGGTGACCGGGGCGTAAGCCTTGAACAGTTCGTCCAGCTTGGCCATCCGCTCAGGCTCCCAGCCGGGGAAGGTCATGTGGTACTTTTCGGTGAAGCCAAGGATGTAGTCGGCCATCGCCTTGTAGTCGTCCTTGATCATGTCCTTCTGGTAGAACAGCGCGGTCGAACCGTCGCCCACCGGGTGGAACAGGTCGGTGCGGGTCCAGTCAAAGATCGGCATGAAGTTGTAGCAGATGACCTTGACGCCGAACTTCGAAAGGTTGCGGATGCACTGCTTGTAGTTTTCGATGTACTGGTCGCGGGTGGGCAGGCCGATCTTGATATCGTCGTGGACGTTGACGCTCTCGACAACATCGGCGTTGAAGCCGTAGGACTCGATCTGGTCAACGACCTCTTTGATCTCGTTCTCTTCCCAGATTTCGCCGGGCATCTTGTGGTGCAGCGCCCAGACAATCGTCGATACGCCGGGGATCTGTTTGATGTCCTGCAGCGTGATCGGGTCGTTGCCCTCGCCATACCAGCGCCATCCCATTTGCATTGGCATAGGTGTTTCCTCCTGTCGTTGTATATATGCGTTGCGCGGTGCCGCGCAGGGTGCCTTTTACGCCAGCGCGTCGTGCAGGGTCTTGCGGACGGCGCCGGGGCCGGCGAGCTCGGCCACAAAGTAGCTTTCGATCTTGTCGGCCAGCGGGGTGGCGGTCAGATCGACGCCGAAGATCGAAGCGTTGTTCAGAATGCCCTTGAGCTGGCCCTGGTAGGTTTCGGGCTTGCCGACCTCGATGCCGGCGAGCTTGGCCTGCAGTTCATCTTTGAGCGGGTCGGCGCTGACTTCGAAGGCCTTGCCCTCGTCGTCCACCGCGAGCAGGTAGCGCAGCCAGCCGGCCAGCGCGAGCGGGATCGAAACGAGGGTGTTGAGGTCGCGGCCCTCGGCGATGTAGCTCTTGATCGTCTCGCCAAAGCGGATGCCGACCTTCTGGGAGGTATCGGTCGCGATGCGCTGCGGGGCGTCGGGCATGAAGGGGTTGGGCAGGCGCTGCTCGACAACTTCGTCAATGAAGGCCTTGGGGTCAAGGATGCCGGGGTTGACGACGACCGGCAGCCCTTCGACATAGCCGAGCCGCTTGATCAGCGCGACGATGTCGGCGTCCTTCATCTCGTCGCAGATCAGGGTGTAGCCGAGCATGCAGCCGTAGACGCTCATCGCGGTGTGCAGCGGGTTCAGGCAGGTGGTAACCTTCATCCGCTCGGTCTTGTTGACGGTGTCGCGGTCGGTCAGGTAGACGCCGGCCTTTTCGAGCGGCGGGCGGCCGTTGGGGAACTTGTCCTCAATGACAAGGTACTGCGGGCGCTCGGCGTTGACAAACGCCGCGATGAAGGTGTTCTTGGAGGTGACGATCGGGGCCATGCCCTCAATGCCGTCCTTCGCGAGCGATTCCTCCACGATCTTGTGCGGGCGCGGGGTGATCTTATCAATCATCGACCAGGGGAAGGCGATCTTGCTCTCATCGGTCAGATAATCGATGAAATCCTGGCCGACGAAGCCCTTTTCCAGCCAGGCGTTCGCAACCGCCATCACGCTGGACTGCAGCTTCTCGCCATTGTGGGAGCAGTTGTCCATGCTGACGACGGCCAGCGGGTATTTGCCGGCCTTGAACCGCTCGAACAGCATCGCGGCGACGATGCTCATCGCATGGCGGGCCTTCGCCGGGCCTTCGTCCATATCAGCCTGGACAACCGGCATCAGGCTGCCGTCCGGCCGCTTGATGGCGTAGCCCTTCTCGGTGATGGTGAAGGAGATCATCTGCAGGCCGGGATCGGTGAAAATCTCCTTGAAGCGGGCCATCTGCCCTTCATCGGAGGAATCGGCGCGCAGGCCTTCCACAACCGAGCCGATGATCTCGCGGCTGGTGGTGCCGTCGGGGTTCAGCGTGACCATCATGGTCAGATTGTCGTAAGGATCGTAGATTTTTGTGATGATGTCATAGTCAAAGGTGTCGGCGGCAATGATACCCTTGTCGGACAGCCCTTCGTCAAGCAGCTTCTGCTGCAGCGCGGCGATAAAGCCGCGGAAGATGTTGCCGGCGCCGAAATGCACCCAGATCGGGTGGGCCTTGGTGGCGGCAGCGACGGCTTCGCGGTCATAGGCCGGCAGCTTGACGCCGAGGGCCTCCCACGCAGCCTTGTCCTTGACGATGGATACGGCGTTCATTTGCATGGTGATACACACTCCTTACATCTGTTTGCTTATTACAAAGGGCACGGCAGGCGGCGATCTGCCGCCGCTGACTATCCCCTAGTATACGAGGTTGTTTTTGCAATCGGAATTGAGGGAATTGCTTGAAAGATTGCGAAAATTGCGGTAGAATCAGGGGGAGGAAGAAATACAGGCAAACCAAAGCGCTGTTTCCCCAAAGATTGAACCAGAAAGGACCAAGAAGAAAACCGGTGGTTCACCACCCGGCGGGCGGCTCAAAACGATGGCGGCGCGGGCAAGAAAACGCCCGGCTGCCGGCAGCGCGCCCTGCCGGTTCCAATCGCGGCGCAGCCGCACCGCGGGTCTTCTTTGTTGTTTCGAAACGAGGACTGCCCCATGCCATCCGCCCAGTACCAGTCTTACACCCGCCGGCAGACGATGATCGCGGCGGATTTTGAACTGTACCGCTACCGCAGCACCTATATGAACGAGGTCGCGCTGCACCACCATGATTTTTATGAGGTGTACCTGCTGCTGCGCGGCCAGGTCAGCTATATTGTGGAGAATCACCTGTACAAGATGCGCCCGGGGGATATCCTGCTCATCAGCCCGCTGGAGCTGCACCAGGCACGGATTGCGGCAGACGCCGAACCCTATGAGCGGTTTGTGCTCTGGATCGCGCGCAGCTACCTGGAGCATCTGTCCACCCCGCGCACCAGCCTGACCCGCTGCTTTGATTCGAGCGTGCCCGGCCACACCAATCTGCTGCGGCTGCCGGGGGCGGCTTCGGCCGAACTGCGCCAGCGCATGGAAACCCTGAGCGCGCTGCGCGCGCGGGACGGGTACGGCGACGACCTGCTGGCGGAAGGCTGCCTGGCTGCGCTGCTTGTTGAGCTGAACAAGGCTGCGGCCCAGACCCGCCCCCAGCCCGGGGCGGACTGTTCGTCCGACCAGGTGGTCGATGCGGTGCTTGCCTATATCAACGAACATTACAGCGAACCGCTGACCCTTGACGCCCTGGCCGAGACCTTTTTCATCAGCAAATACCACCTGCTGCGCAAGTTTGACGCCCAGGTCGGCACCACGGTGCACCGGTACATCCTGCAAAAGCGGCTGTTGATTGCCAAACAGCTTCTGGCCGGCGGCGTTGCCCCCAGCGAAGCCTGCGGGTACTGCGGCTTCGGCGATTACGCGAACTTTTACCGCGCCTTCCGGGCGGAGTATGGCATGACGCCGCGGCAATATGTCCAAAGTGTGCGAGATACCGGCTGAAATTTTTGGCAGCATCGCATAAGTTTATTATACCAGCTTTGCCGGGGTCAGGCAAGGGGATAAGGCGGGGAACCTGTGTCAGGAACCCCGCGCAGTTTTAACAAAACTGCGCAGGGTTTTTTCGGCAGGGCGCGAAAAACCTCCGCCGGGCAGAAAAGTTGCACAGGGTTAACTCTTTGGCGGGGTGGTTTTACTGGCGAAAACATCCAAAAAACAACGAAGTTAGGCTTGAATAACCGGCGGGTGGGGTGCTACAATAGGTGCAAACGCAAGGCGAGCGAACTTGTCGATCCCTGCGTCCCGGCGCTTGCAGACCGTGCAAAGCGGCTGCCGGGAAAAATTCCGCACGGAGATAAGGAGTTACCACTATGGCTCATACCGTTACCAGCGAGTGCGTCGCCTGCGGCGCTTGTGTTGACACCTGCCCGGTCGGCGCGATCAGCATGGCCGACAAGGCTGTTGTGGACGCTTCCGCTTGCGTCGATTGCGGCGCCTGCGAGGGTGTCTGCCCCACCGGCGCGATCCAGCCCGAATAAGGCTACCGCAAATGGCTGATAAACGCCCCCTTGAGGTTTGTTCCTCAAGGGGGCGTTTTTTGCTTGCTGTAATTACCCTCTCGTCCCTTCGATGCTCGAATCGGTGCTCCAGCCCTGCAGGTCGGTCGGGGTCAGGGTTACGTTCCAGCGGCCGTCGGCCATGGCGTCGTTCCACTCCTGCCAGGCGGCTTCGCTGCGGATCGTCGTGCCGCTCAGGTACCGATCGTCCCAGGGGTTGGCCGGGTCGGGGTCGGTCGGGTCCCAGCCGCGCAGGGTCTCGTCGGCCGGGTCGGTGTAGATCGTGCCGGGTTTGCCCATCGGGCCGGGGTCCTCGGCGTCGTCATAGATGATGACCCGGGTGCCGATGTCGCAGTTGTCATAGATCCATTTGACATCGCAGACCATCAGCCGGATGCAGCCCAGACTTGCCGGGGTGCCGAGCTTGTTGAACTCGTCGTACTCGATGTCGTCCTTGTGTGGGTCGCCGTCGGTGCCGGCGGCCTCGTCGGCATAGTAGAGGTAGTAGGGCACGCTGTGGAAGAGATAGGCGTCCCAGATGCGGGTGGCGTACTGGCCCCAGGTCGGCCCGGCCAGCTGCCGCCAGTCATAGTTGGCCGGCGTCGCAAAGAAGCCGAGCGGGGTTTCCTCGCCCCCGCTGCAGACCATCGCCATATACGGCACGGTGTAGCGGCCCTCTTCGTCCAGGGTGTAGACGGTCACGGTCGAAGCCGCGCGGTTGACTGCAATCAGATAGGGGAAGCCGGGCTTTTCCTCAACATTGATCCCCTCGTTGATGAAAAATTCGTCGGCGCAGAGACGGTCCATCAGCGCCTTGCCGCGCTCGTTCCAGGTGGCGGGGTCGGTCACGGCGGGGGCGTCCTTGGTGGCGTTTGCGGCGTTTGCGGCGGTGGCTTCGGCAATGCGCTGCTCTTCCTCCGACATTTCGGGGGTCGGCGCGGGCGAAGCCTCGGCCGGCTCGGTCGAGACGGCATCAGGTTCGGTCACCGGCAGGTTTTCGACCGGGGTTTCGGCAGGCTTGACCAGGGTGCTGCGCACGACAAAGAACGCGCCCAGCGAGACGACGGCCAGCATTGCAAAGCAGCAGACGCCGGTCAGCAGCGCGCGCCGGCGCTGCGCGGCCTTACGGGCCGCCCGCCTGCTGGCAGCCCGCCGCGGGTCGTTTGGATGGGAAGGACGTTGGTTGGGCATGGGGGGCCTCCTTGGCGCGCCTTTCGACGCGAAGATCATAAATAAGATTGTAGGGGCGGGCATTCGCGGCGGGGCGGGGTTGCCGGGGCGCGGAGCTTGGCACGCATATACCATCCCCGTCAACCGCCCCGTTTATACGCTTACCCCCGCCCGTAGCACTCCCGCACAAACCGCTCGAGCGCCGGGAAGCTGCGCTTGACCTTTTCGGTGTCGATGCAGTAGGCCATGCGGAAATAGCCCGGGCAGCCGAAGGTATCGCCGGGCACAAGCGCGAGATCGTAAGCCTGCGCCTTGCGGCAGAAGGCGACGGCGTCCGCCTCGAGCGCCTTGGGGAAGATGTAGAAGGTGCCGCCCGGCTTGACTACGGTAAAACCGAGCCGGACGAGCTCATTATACAAAAGCTCCATGTTGCGGCCGTAAACCGAAAGGTCGCTGGTTGTATCAAGGCATTCGGCCACCGCAAGCTGGATCAGGCTGGCCGGGCAGTTGTGGCCGGTGCCGCGGCTGATCTGGCCGCACATCGGCACAATCAGCCCGGCCTTTTCGGCTTTCGGGTTGACCGCGACATAGCCGATCCGCTCGCCGGGAAGCGAGAGGCTTTTTGAGAACGAATAACAGGTCAGCGTGTCGTCATAGTATACGGCGGGGTGCTGCTGCACGCCGCCGAAGACGATCTCGCGGTAGGGTTCGTCCGAAAGAAGGAAGATGTGGTGCCCCCACTTGGCCGAAGCCGCCCGCAGCATGTCGGCCAGCCGGCGCAGCGTCTCCTCGCTGTAAGCAATACCGGAGGGGTTGTTCGGCGTATCGATCAGAACCGCCGCGACATCCTCGGTCAGCATGGCTTCGAGCGCGTCAAAATCAATCTGGAAATCCGCCACCCGCGGCGGCACCACCTTGAGGGTGAGCCCCGCGCCCTCGACATAGGGCTTGTACTCGGGGAAGAACGGGGCGATGGTCAGCACGGTCTGGCCCGGCGCCGCAACGCAGCGCAGCGCATGGGCCAGCGCGCCGGCCGCGCCCGAGGTCATGAAGATGTAGTCGGCCGTATAGTCGGTGCCGAACCGCTTGTTCAGGTTGTCGGCCACGGCCTGGCGCACCGAAGGGATGGTCAGCGTCGGGCTGTAGCCGTGCAGCGCGACAGGTTCCTGCGTTTGAAGCAGCCGAACCATCGCCGCGGTGAAGGCGGGCGGGCAGGGCACGCTCGGGTTGCCGAGCGAATAGTCGAAGACGTTGTCATACCCGATCTCGGCGCCGCGCGCGGCGCTCCATTCCGCCAGTTCGCGGATTACCGATTTGCCGCCGAGCATATCGACATAGTGCTGTACAATCATGGGCGATTCCTCCCCTGTGAAGGTTTCATGCATTGTTTGTGAAGCGTGGCGGCCGCTTTCGCAGGAGCCGCGCCCGCATCGCAGCCGCAGCGCCCCAGCACCACCCGCTCCAGTTCGCCTGCGTCGGCGGCAAGGTGGGTTGCGCCTTCGCCCACAAGTTCCTCCCGCGTGCGGAAGCCCCACAGAACGCCGCAGCTGTCCAGCCCGGCGTTGCGGGCTGTCTGGATGTCCACATTGCTGTCCCCCACATACAGGGTGGCGGCCGGATCGGCCCCAAGCGTTTCAAGCAGGGCGCGGGTGGCTTCGGGCGCGGGCTTGACCGGGATGCCGGCCCGCTGGCCGCGCACCGCCGCAAACAGCGCGGGGTCAAAGTATTCGCCCACAACCACCTTGGCCAGCGCATCGGCCTTGTTTGAAAGAACGGCCAGCTGCACGCCCGCCGCTTTCAGACTGGCCAGCAGCGCCGGAATGCCGGGGTAGGGCGCGGTTTTATCATGCAGGTGCGCGCCGTAATCGGCCTCAAAATCGGCCAGCGCGTTGGCCAGCGTTGCGGCGTCGCGCGCGTCGGGCGGGGTCAGCCGCTCAATCAGTTTGGGGATGCCGTTGCCGACAAGATAGCGGAACTGGTCGGGCGTGTGCTGCGGCCAGCCGCGCCGCGCGCAGACGCGGTTGCCGGCGTCGGCCAGGTCGTCCAGTGTGTTCAGCAGTGTGCCGTCCAGGTCAAAAATGACGGTTTTGTACATGGTTTTCCCATCCTCCGGCGGCGTGGCGCCGCGCTTTGTTGAACTTTTCTGTCGAATCAGTTCCATTATACCGTACCTGTCAATTTTGTAAAGAGTTGTAAAAGCTGGAAAAACAGGTGCAAAATCCCTACAAATGTGCTATCATAGTACAATGGAACAGGAGGCGCATGGTATGGAGTTCTTCCTCGAAATTTTAAAGGCGATTGTCTACGGCGTTATTGAGGGCATCACCGAATGGCTGCCGATTTCAAGCACCGGCCACATGATCCTGGCCGAACAGGTGCTCAAATTCCAGTTCAGCGATGCATTTATGGCCATGTTCCGGGTGGTCATCCAGCTCGGCGCGATTTTGGCCGTCGTGGTGCTGTATTTCCAGAAACTCTGGCCCTTCTGTGCGGACAACGGCAGGGATTCCGGCATAGCGCGTCATATCCGCTGGCCGGTCATGCGGCTCTGGTTCAAGATCATTGTTGCCTGCCTGCCTGCCGCCGTGCTCGGCTTTCTGCTTGACGACTGGTTTGACGAACATCTGTACAACAGCATCGTCGTTGCGATCACGCTGATCGTATACGGCGTTGCCTTTATCCTGATCGAACGCCGCCCGCGCGTGCCCAAGACAACCAAGCTGTCCCGCATCGGGTATAAGCAGGCCGCGCAGGTCGGGCTTTGGCAGGTGCTCAGCCTGGTGCCCGGCACCTCGCGCAGCGGCGCAACGATCCTTGGCGGCATGATGTGCGGGCTCAGCCGGCCCTGCGCTTCGCAGTTCACCTTCTTTTTGGCGATCCCGATTATGGCCGGGGCCAGCGGGCTCAAGCTCGTCAAATTCTTTTTGGACGGCAACACCCTGACCGGCAACGAGGTCATTGTGCTGCTGGTCGGCTGCCTGGTCGCGTTTTTGGTTTCGCTTCTCGCAATCCGCTTTTTGATGGATTACGTCAAACGGCACACCTTCACGGTGTTCGGCTGGTACCGCATCGCGCTCGGCATCCTGGTGCTCGTAATCTGGGGCGTGCAGACCTTCCTGCTCGCGCCGGCCGCGCCGGCAGCCGCCTGAGCCGACCCCATATAAACAAACAGCTGGCCGCCCCAACCGGGGCGGCCAGCTTGTTTTCACAAAGCGGCGCTGCTTTGTGGCGCGGTTCGGGTACGCGTGGGGCAAGGCTTCCGGCGCAGCCGTTTTTTCAAGCCGCAGGCTGCCAGCGCAACCAGCGTGGCGGTGCTGATCGCTTCGGCAAGCCGCCAGCTGAACGGCGCGCGGAAACCAACGGTCAGCGTGCCGTCAAACCCGGCGGCCAGCACCACCGTCACCTTGCCGTCTGCCCCCATTGCAACCGAGGCAAGCCCGCCTTCGCTTTCAACAAGCCGGTAGCCGGGGTAATACAGCAGCGGCAGCGCAACGCTTGCGTCGGCGCCGGTCGGGTTTTGGGCCTCAATCGTCATGGTCAGCCCGCGGCGGCTCTGCACCGCTGCCGCCGCCCCCTCGCTCACGACAAGGGCGGTGGAATCGGAGGTTTCGGGGTCAAAACACAGGGGCAGGTATTCAAGCGCGCTCGATACCTTGCCGCTGTCGAGCTCCCGGGCTTCGCCCACCCGGTCGCGGCCGTAATCACCGCGTAGATATTGCCCGACATCCAGCCAGGCCGGCACCATGGCGACGAGCAGCAGCGCGGCGGCCGCGCCGGCGCGCCAGCGCAGCCCGCCTTTGCACCCGGCCAGCCAGACTGCCGCCGCCCCGGCAAAGGCCAGGCAGGGGGCGGCCAGTACCAGATAACGGAACGGGAACTGCACGGCCAGCAGGTAGTGGGCGGCTGTCTGGCCGATCATACGGGCGAGGTTTGACCAGTCAAAGCTGCTGCACAGGTACACACAGACCGCGGCGCAGGCCAGGCAGGGAACGCAGAGCTGGTCTGCTTTGCGCTGCCGCACGCCGCCGGCCCGCAAGCCCAGATACAGCCCGACGCCGAGCACGGCCCCGGCGCCCAGGCGCAGCGTATCCATGTTGGTCGGGGTCCAGAAATCCAGCAGCATCGTCCAGTTCACGGCGGTCTTGGTCAGGTTGTTGACCGAAGAGGTATCGGTGATGCGGTAGGCCCCGCCCATGTAGGAGAGAAACGGCACGAGGAACCCGAGGTTCAGCAGCACGCTGCAAAGAGCCCCGCGGCCGAGCAGCAGCAGGTTGTCCCGCCGCAGCGCCTTGCGCAGGCAGCCAAGCACAAGCACAGCGGCGGCCAGCGCCGTGATCTCGGTTGTCAGCAGATGGCTCTGCACAAGGCCGGTGAAGCCGATGGTCAGCGGCAGCCAGGCCGCGCGGTGCTGGGCTTCGTCGGCGTCGTCGGCATAGAGCGCCCAGAACCCGTACAGCACCACCGGCAGGAAGATCTGGGCCGTGATCTCGCCGGCAGCCTGCCGCCAGTACAGGTTGAACAGCCGGTAGTTGCAGGCCGCATACAGCACGGTGCCTACAAAGGCGGGCAGCCGCCGGCGGAAGATCTTGTAAAGGCAGAGATAGCAGACCGCGACGGTCAGGATGTTGACTAGGATGTTGAAGGCGTTGTAGGCTTCAAACAGCGGGAAGCCGGCCAGCAGGAGCAGCGCCGGCAGATACAGCAGCGCTTCGCCGTAAAAAACCGGGCTTGCATAGCCGTAGCCGTTCAAAAAATCCGGATAAAGGAATACCGGGAACTGCCCGGTGCGCAGCCCTTCGGCAATGCCGGAAACACGCGCCATGTGGTAGTGCAGGTCGGTGCCGTAGGGCGCAAACCCGCCCAGGCACGGCAGACTGACAAGCAGCACGAGCCCGGCCAGCGCCAGCGTGACAAGCCGGCGGCGCGCATCCTGCCGCCGCAGCCAGAGCAGCGCGGCGTCCAGCAGAGCGAAAAGCACGGCGGCCGTCAGCAGCCGCACAAGCCGCCAGCTCCAGACTTCCCGGATGGTGACCGATTGCACCCGGAAATCCGCCGTGCAGGCCGAAACGGTCAGCCCGGCTTCGGCCGTGTCGTTGTAAAGCCAGAAATGGCCGGAAAAAGCGGTTTGCCCGCCTGTCAGCTCGCAGCTGCCCGCGACATCCACGGCGTCGCCGGTCAAAAAAGTCAGGGTGCCGGCGGGGGTGGATTCCGGTGTTTCGGGCGCGGCGTACTGCACCGTCACGGCATACCGCCCGGCGCGCAGGGCGGGCAGGGCGGCGGTGGCCAGCGTCACGCTGCCTGAATCGCCGGCGGCTTCGGCAAAGGCGTCGGCCTGCCCGGCGGCCAGGCCAAGCCCGGTTTCATCCACCGCAAGCGCAAGGCCGGCTTCGGCTGGTTGCAGGGCGGCGGCATCCAGCGTGGTTGTCAGCAGCGGCCGGGCCAGCCGAACCAGCAGCGCAACCAGCATCAGGCATTCCAGCCCCAGCAGCGCCCAGGCGGCGCGGGGCAGGGCGTTTGCTCGTTTCTTCATGCAGGGTCCTTCCTTTTTTTGGGGGGATCAGCCGGCGGCGCAAAGGGTGGGCACAGCCTGGGGCTACCGCAAAAAATCGGCCAGCCGGCGGCGCAGCGTCCGGGGCTGGGCGTCCTGTGCGGCCAGGCGGTGGTAATACCGGAGATCGTTTTCATAGATTGTGCCCCAGCAGCTGCGGTTGCGGCGCAGGTGGGGGCCGCGGCGGAAGATGGCGTCCAAAAAGGCGAAGCAGGCCGCGTCGTCGGCATACTGCGCCGCGCGGCTGCCGGGGGCTAAAATCGGGGCCTGGCAATACGCCGAAAACCGCGCCTCATCTTTGGACAGTTCGACAAGGAAATCGACGAGCGCGGCTTCGTCGGCAAAGTCGTCGGCGCAGATGAAGGCGGAAGGGTTGAACTCATCCTTGACGCCGGGGTCGCCCCAATAGACGGGCACGCAGCCGGCCGCAAAGGCGTCTGCAATCTTCTCGGTGCAGTAGCCGGGGTCGCGGCTGTTTTCATAGGCAAGGGCGAACTTGTACCCGCGCTGGAAGGCCGTCTTGTCGGCGACAGGCCCGCCGACATTGTTGCGGAACCCCCCGCCGCTGCCAAGCAGCCCGCGTGATTCGAGCGCATCCATCATCGCGTTGCGCTCGGGCGAAAAGTCATTGCTGACGACGCAGCCGCAAAACCCCGGCCGGGCGAATACTTCGGCCGGGTCGGCGCGGTGCTTTTCAAGCGCCGGGGCCCAGGTATCCCGCATTGCATACAGCGGAAGCCGCATGTAGCGCCCCTCATATGAAAGAAGGGGAAAGCCGAGGGCGTAATCGTAGAGATTGAGGTCGGGCCAGCTGTCCTCACCCGAATACTGGATGCGGCAGCAGGCGTAGTCAAGCGCCGTATGCCCGAAGGTGCCGGCGATGACAAAATCCGGCGCATCGTCGGGGCTCTGGCAGAAATCAATCTCATACCCGCCGCGGCGCAGCGCCCGGGTGAAGTAGTTGTCCTGCGGGTCCCAATCGGCGGCCAGGTCGCAGAGCGCAAGCCGGACGCGGGGCATCCTTACGCCCTGCCTTTCCGCAGCAGCGCATACTTCAGGATGCCGGCGATGGACTTGGAGTCTTTGATCGTGCCGTCCATGACCATCTCGACGGCTTTGGCGAACGGCACCTTGATCACGTCCAGGAACTCATCGGGGTCAAGGTGCTGGCCGGTTGTCGAAAGATCCTCGGCGGCCCAGATGTAGATCTTTTCGCTGTCATACCCGACGGTCGGGTAGACAACGCCGAGCGGGGTATACCGCGCGGCCAGCACGCCGCACTCTTCGGCCAGTTCGCGTTTGGCGGCTTCAAACGGGTCTTCGCCGGCCTCGAGCTTGCCGGCCGGCAGTTCCCAGATTTCTTCGCCCATCGCGTAGCGGAACTGCTTGACCAGGTAGATTTCGTCCTGCGGCGTTACGGCCAGCACGCAGGCCCCGCCGTGGTGGTGGACGACCTCGCGGAAGCTGGTGTCTCCGTTTTCCAGCCGGACTGTGTCATAGGTCACCCGGATGACCTTGCCGTTGAAAATTTCCTGGCTGGACAGGGTGGTTTCGGTGTGTGGCATAGTGATCCCTCCTGTAATGGGACGGCGGCCTTGCCGGCCGTATCCGTCTTGTGCTGCTGTATGTAGAAAAACGCGTACTGCTGCAATATCCCGGCGTCTGCGCCGTAGGCGGCGAACGGGTCGGCGCCGGCGTAGACATCCCGGATGAGCCGAATGATCCAGGTGTCGTGCGGCACCCGGCCGGTGCGGCCGTAACCGAAGAGCAGCACGCAGTTCGCCACCTTCGGCCCGACGCCTTTCACCTCGCGCAGCGCGGCGTCGATCGTCTCGTCGTCGGCCGCGGCAAGCGCCGCAAGGTCAAGCGAGCCTTCCGCCACCCGCCGTGCGGCTTGGGCGATATACGGCGCGCGGTAACCGAGCCCGCAGCCGCGCAGGCCGGCTTCGCCGGCGCGCAGCAGCGCCGCGGCGGTGGGGAACTGGTGCGGCAGCGGGCGGCCTTCGGGGTCGGCCGGGCTGCCGGGCAGCGGTTCGCCGTAGGTTTCGGCCAGCGTTTCGACCGCCGTGCGGATGGCCGGGATGCTCTTGCGCTGCGAAATCAGAAAGGTCACAAGCATCTCCCAGGCATCCTGCCGCAGGATGCGGACGCCCTGCCCGGCTGCGGCGGCCTTTTGCAGAAATTCATCCGCCCCGATGCGCCGGCGCACCGCCGCATAATCCCGCCCCAGGTCAAAGTAGGGGGCCCAGGTCTCGGCCCAGTCCGCCGGCGTGCAGTTTGCCTCAAACCGCCCGCGGCCAAGCGGCCGCAGCACCAGCCAGCGATCGCGGGTCAAAAAGCGCCAGCCGCCGCCGCACGGCGCCGCCCGAAAGCACTGCCCGCTCGACGCAATCTTGCCAGGGTCAAAGTCATCGGAAATCTCAAGAAGCACGGGACACCTACTTTCAAGAGTTTGGACTGGAGAATTCGGTCTCTGAAACCTGAACCTTAAACGCGCCGCCCTTATACCATTCCCATTCTACCCCTTGCGCCCTGCAGCGTCAAGCCGGATCAGCGTCGTCGGGGTGAGGGATGCCGAGCAGCGTTTCCGCCCGGCGGACTTCCTCCGCGGTGGGGGTCGGGGTATCGGCCAGGGTGTAAGGGATGCCGAGCTTTTCCCACTTGAAAAGGCCAAGCGTGTGGTAGGGCAGCACTTCGACCCGTTCGACGGTGCGCAGCGTCTTCAAAAAGGCGCCGGTCGCCCGCAGCGCCGCCTCGTCGTCGGTCAGGCCAGGCACAAGCACATGCCGCACCCAGAACGGTTTGCCATGGTCGGACAGCCACTGCGCAAGCGCGAGAATGTTTTCGTTCGGGTGGCCGGTCAGCGCCTTGTGGCGGGCGCTGTCCCACTCCTTGATATCGAGCAGCACAAGGTCGGTATATTGCATGAGCGCGCAGAATTTTTCGTAGAACGGCCCTTCGGCCGTAAAGGGTTGGCCGCAGGTGTCGAGCGCGGTGTGCACGCCTTTCTGCTTGGCCAGGCGGAACAGCTCGGTCAGAAAGTCGATCTGCAGCAGCGGTTCGCCGCCCGAAACAGTTAGCCCGCCGTTGTTTTTCCAGTAGTTGTGGTAGCGGTAGGCCGCGTCGAACGCTTCGCGCGGGGTTTGGGCGTTTTCTTGGGAAAAGGCCCAGGTCTCGGGGTTGTGGCAGTAGCGGCAGCGCATCCGGCAGCCCTGCAAAAACAGCACATACCGCACCCCCGGCCCATCGACCAGGCCGAAGGTCTCGACCGAGTGCACGTAGCCGAGCGTCGCGGCGGGCGAAGAAGAATGAGACATAGACAGCTCCTTTGTGGCGCGCCATGGCGCGCAAATGAAAAGTGAAGGTCCGGGGCGGCGTTGCGGCCCTGCGGCCCCAACACCAAGAAGGGCCCCCGCCAGGGGGCCCTTCTTGGTGGCAAACCGCGGAGATCCGCGCTTACATCTTTTTGTGGCAGGTGCGGGCGATGACGTCGAGCTGCTGCTCGCGGGTCAGGTCGATGAACTTGACCGCGTAGCCGGAGACGCGGATCGTGAAGTTCGCGTACTCCTCCTTCTCAGGGTGCTCCATCGCGTCGATGAGCTTCTCGGTGCCAAAGACGTTGACGTTGAGGTGGTGCGCGCCCTGGTCAAAGTAGCCGTCCATGACCTGGACGAGATTGTCTACCCGCTCGCCGGCAGAATGGCCGAGCGCGTCGGGGCTGATCGTCTGGGTGTTCGAGATGCCGTCCAGCGCCCAGTGGTAGGGCAGCTTCGCGACCGAGTTCAGGCTCGCGAGCAGGCCGTGGGTCTCGGCGCCGTAGCTCGGGTTTGCGCCCGGGGCAAAGGGGGTGTACGCCTTGCGGCCGTCGGGGGTTGCGCCGGTGGCCTTGCCGTAGACGACGTTCGAGGTGATGGTCAAAATCGAGGTTGTCGCCTCGGAATTGCGATAGGTGTGGCGGCGCTTGACCTTCTCAAGGAAGCTCTTGAGCAGCCAGACCGCAATTTCGTCGGCGCGGTCGTCGTCATTGCCGTATTTCGGGAAATCACCCTCGGCCTCATAGCCGATGACAAGGCCGGTTTCATCCCGCACGGTCTTGACCTTGGCATACTTGATTGCGCTAAGGCTGTCCACCACATGGCTGAAGCCGGCGATGCCGGTCGCGAAGGTGCGGCGGACATCGGTATCGATGAGGGCCATCTCGGCGGCTTCGTAATAGTATTTATCATGCATATACTGGATCAGGTTCAGCACGTTGACATAGAGCCCGGCGAGCCAGTCCATCATGACGTCGTACTTCTTCATGACTTCGCCATAGTCCAGATACTCCGCGGTGATCGGCGCGTAGGCCGGGCCGACCTGCTCGTGCAGCTTTTCGTCCACGCCGCCGTTGATCGCGTAGAGCAGGCATTTGGCGAGGTTGGCGCGCGCGCCGAAGAACTGCATCTCCTTGCCGGTCTGGGTGGCCGAAACGCAGCAGCAGATGCTGTAGTCGTCGCCCCAGACAGGCTTCATGACGTCGTCGTTCTCATACTGCACGCTCGAAGTCTTGATCGAGACGGCCGCCGCGTACTTCTTGAAAGTTTCGGGCAGCGCGCTCGAGTAGAGCACGGTCAGGTTCGGCTCCGGCGCGGGGCCCATGTTTTCGAGCGTGTGCAGGAAGCGGAAATCGTTCTTGGTCACCATCGAGCGGCCGTCCATCCCGATGCCGGCCACCTCGAGCGTGGCCCAGACAGGGTCGCCGCTGAACAGCTGGTTGTAGGAAGGGATGCGGGCGAACTTGACCATGCGGAACTTCATGACCATGTGGTCGATGAGCTCCTGGGCTTGCTCCTCGGTCAGGGTGCCGTTATCGAGGTCGCGCTGGATGTAGATATCAAGGAAGGTCGAGATCCGTCCGACGCTCATCGCAGCGCCGTTCTGGGTCTTGATCGCGGCCAGGTAGCCGAAGTAGAGCCACTGCACGGCTTCGCGGGCGTTCTTGGCCGGGGCCGAGATGTCAAAGCCGTAGATCGCGGCCATCTCCTTCATGCCCTTGAGCGCGCGGATCTGCAGCGCGATCTCCTCGCGCTGGCGGATCACGTCGTCGGTCATCGTGCCGTCGCCGCAGTTGTCAAAATCTTCCTGCTTCCAGGCGATCAGCGCGTCGATGCCGTACAGCGCAACGCGGCGGTAGTCGCCGACGATGCGGCCGCGGCCGTAGGTATCGGGCAGGCCGGTGATGATGTGGCTGTGGCGGGCGCGCTTCATCTCGGGGGTGTAGGCGTCGAACACCGCGGTATTGTGGGTGCGCGCATACTGGGTGAAGATCTCATGCAGTTTGGCGCTGGGCTCATAGCCGTAGGTCGTGCAGGCCTGTTCGGCCATCTTGATGCCGCCGTAGGGCATAAAGGCGCGCTTGAGCGGCTTGTCGGTCTGCAGGCCGACGACCTTCTCAAGGTCCTTGAGGCTTTCGTCAATGTAGCCGGGGCCGTAGGCGGTCAGGCCGGAGACAACCTCGGTCTCCATATCCAGCACGCCGCCCTTGGCGCGCTCTTCTTTCTGGAGCTTCTGCAACGCGCCCCAAAGCTGGTTGGTCGCGTCGGTCGGGCCGGCCAGGAAGGATTCGTCGCCGTCATACGGGCGATAGTTTTTCTGGATGAAGTCGCGGACGTTGACCTCTTCTTTCCAGATGCGGCCTTCAAAGCCATCCCACTGGGGATAGTTCTGCATGGGTGGTACCTCCTTGAATGATGAACAGGAAGGGAAAAAACAGATATTCAAAGCGCAGGGCGCTTTTGACATGGGTTAGTATACCCCCGGCGGTGGCAAAACGCGGTTGCCGAAGCAACGGGGGCAGGGGGGCGATGCTTGCATCGTCCCGGAACCTTGCAGGCGGCGCAAAGCGCCCGGGCAACGAAGCTGCGTAACATGGGGAGCGCGGTTAGTTCGGCCTAACCAACCCTACACCATTCTACCACGGATTCCGCAAAAAGCAAGGGGAAGTTTTTGGGCAAACTGCCAAAAATTGGTGAAAGGCGGCCGGGCGGCGGTATTTGGTGGTTGCGAACCCGTCCATTATACAAAATCTGGTGGGTTTCGACAAGAGCCTTGGGGGCAATCCTGGCGAACTCCACAAGGAAATCGGCAAAATGACAGGTTTTCCACCAAAAATTCGTGCAACATTCTATGCAATCCTACTTTACGAAAGGCCTTTCTATTTGGTAAAATAACTACAAGCAAACACCTTTTGTAAGCCGGCGGTCTGCGCCTGCCAAGCGGGCCCCGCGGCGGAAAAAGGGGTTCCTGTACACAAACGGATGGAGGGCCAGGCTTTCGCCGCCAGGGCGGGCCGGGGCCTCTTTGGGCGTGTGCGGGTGCTGAATTCCTGGCGCCGACCGGTTCCGGCCAGCCGTGCGCCGCATGTAAACGGAGGAAGAAAAATGCCAAGAGCCAAACAGTCTATGGATGGCAATACCGCGGCGGCGCATGTGGCATATGCGTTTACCGATGTGGCTGCTATCTACCCCATCACCCCTTCGAGCCCGATGGCCGACACCGTCGACCAGTGGAGCGCGGCGGGGCTGAAGAACATCTTCGGCAACCAGGTCAAGGTTGTTGAGATGGAGTCCGAGGCCGGCGCTGCCGGCGCGGTGCACGGTTCGCTGGGCACCGGCGCCATCACCACCACCTTCACCGCCTCCCAGGGTCTTCTGCTGATGATCCCCAACATGTACAAGATCGCAGCCGAAGGCCTGCCCTGCGTCTTTGACGTTTCGGCCCGTACCGTCGCCACCCAGGCGCTGAACATCTTCGGCGACCACAGCGACGTTTACGCCACCCGCCAGACCGGCTTCGCCATGCTCGCCGAGTCCAACCCCCAGGAGGTTATGGACCTGTCCCCCGTGGCGCATCTGTCCGCCATTGAAGGCCGCGTGCCGTTTGTCAACTTCTTTGACGGCTTCCGCACCTCCCACGAGATCCAGAAGATCGAAAAGTGGGACTATGAAGACCTGAAGGAAATGTGCAACATGGACGCCGTGGCCCAGTTCCGCGCCGAGGCGCTCAACCCCGAGCACCCCAAGACCCGCGGCAGCCATGAAAACGGCGACATCTTCTTCCAGCATCGTGAGGCCTGCAACCCCGCTTATGAGGCCCTGCCCGCCGTTGTCAAGAAGTACATGGACAAGATCAACGCCAAGATCGGCACCAACTATGATCTGTTCAACTACTACGGCGCCGAAGATGCCGACCGCGTCATCATCGCGATGGGCTCGATCTGCGACGTGGCCGAGGAAGTCATCGACTACCTCAACGCCCACGGCGAGAAGGTCGGCCTTGTGCTCGTGCGTCTGTACCGTCCCTGGGTGTCCGAAGCCCTCTTGAAGGTTCTGCCCAAGACGGTCAAGAAGATCGCCGTGCTCGACCGCACCAAGGAGCCCGGTTCGCTCGGCGAACCGCTCTACCTCGATGTCGCCGCTACCCTGCGTGAGGCCGGCATGAACGACATCGTGCTGACCGGCGGCCGCTACGGCCTCGGCTCGAAGGATACCCCGCCGAGCTCGGTCTTTGCGGTTTACAAGGAACTCGAGAAGGATGACCCGAAGCACCGCTTCACCATCGGCATTGTCGATGACGTCACCAACCTGAGCCTGCCCGAAGTCAAGCCCGCGCCGATCACCTCCGCCCCCGGCACCAAGGAGTGCAAGTTCTGGGGCCTCGGCGGCGACGGCACCGTCGGCGCGAACAAGAACTCCACCAAGATCATTGGCGACCATACCGACAAGTACATCCAGGCTTACTTCCAGTATGACTCGAAGAAGACCGGCGGCGTGACCATCAGCCACCTGCGCTTTGGCGACAAGCCCATCCGCAGCCCCTACTACATCAACCAGGCTGACTTTGTCGCCTGCCACAACCCCGCTTACATCCATATGGGCATGAAGATGGTCCAGGATGTCAAGCCCGGCGGCGTCTTCATGATCAACTGCCAGTGGACCGATGAGGAGCTCGACGAGCACCTGAACGCGGCCGACAAGAAGTACATCGCCGACAACAACATCCAGCTCTACACCATCAACGCCATCGACAAGGCGATCGAGATCGGCATGGGCAAGCGCACCAACACGATCCTGCAGTCCGCCTTCTTCAAGCTGGCCGATATCATGCCGATCGACGAGGCTGTCGATTACATGAAGCAGGCCGCCAAGAAGAGCTATGGCAAGAAGGGCGACGCCGTTGTCCAGATGAACTACAAGGCTATCGACGCCGGCGTGGACGCCGTCCACAAGGTCGAAGTGCCCGAAAGCTGGCACAACCCGGCCCCCGACGCCCCGGCCAAGGAGCTCAAGGGCCCCGAAGCCCTCGTCAAGATGGTTCGCAACGTCATGGAGCCCGTCGCCCGTATGGATGGCGACAGCCTGCCGGTTTCCGCCTTTGCGAAGAACCCCAACGGCGAATGGGAGCTTGGCGCTTCTGCGTATGAAAAGCGCGGCACCGCCGTCATGGTTCCCTGCTGGGATCCCAACAAGTGCATCCAGTGCAACCAGTGCGCCTTCGTCTGCTCTCATGCGACGATCCGCCCGTTCTGCCTGACTGCCGACGAGATCGCGGCTGCGCCGGAGAGCCTGAAGGCCGCCGACCTCAAGCCGAAGCCCGGCGAATACAAGTTCACGATGGCTGTCTCCCCGCTCGACTGCATGGGCTGCGGCGAGTGCGTCACCGTCTGCCCGACCAAGGCGATCGAGATGCAGCCGCAGGAAAGCCAGAGCGAACAGCAGGCTGCCTTCGACTACTGTGTCGAGAACATCCGCAAGAAGCCCGGCATGATGGCCGAGACCACCGTCAAGGGTTCTCAGTTCAACCAGCCGCTGCTTGAGTTCTCGGGCTCCTGCGCCGGCTGCGCCGAGACCAGCTACGCCCGCCTGATCACCCAGCTCTTCGGCGAAAAGATGTTCATCTCCAACGCCACCGGCTGCTCTTCGATCTGGGGCGGCACCGCTTCGATCAGCCCCTACACCACCAACAAGGAATCCGGCTGCGGCCCCGCCTGGATCAACTCCCTGTTTGAGGACAACGCCGAGCACGGCCTCGGTATGCAGATCGGCTATGAGACCGTCCGCGAGAACCTGCTCAAGAAGGTTGAAGCGATGAAGGGCAAGAGCGCCGAGCTCGACGCCGCGATCGAGAAGTTCATCGAGACCAAGGCCAACACCAAGCAGAACGACCAGCCCGCGAAGGACCTGATCGCCGCGCTCGAAGCCGACGGCTCCGACGAGGCCAAGGAGATCCTCAAGGACAAGCAGTTCCTCGCCAAGAAGAGCTTCTGGATCTTCGGCGGCGACGGCTGGGCCTATGACATCGGCTACGGCGGCCTCGACCACGTCCTGGCTTCCGGCCACGACGTCAACGTCATGGTCTTCGACACCGAGATGTATTCGAACACCGGCGGACAGGCCTCCAAGGCTTCGAACATCGGCGAAGTTTGCCAGTTCGCGGCCGCCGGCAAGGAGATCAGCAAGAAGAGCCTGGCTGAGATCTGCATGACCTACGGCTACATCTACGTCGCCCAGATCGCCCTCGGCGCCAACATGGCCCAGGCCGTCAAGGCGATTGCCGAAGCCGAGGCTTACCCCGGCCCGTCCATCATCATCGGCTACGCGCCCTGCGAACTGCACGGTGTCAAGGGCGGCATGACCAACTGCCAGAACGAGATGAAGAAGGCTGTCGAGGCCGGCTACTGGAACCTCTTCACCTTCAACCCGGCCCTCAAGGCTCAGGGCAAGAACCCGTTCACCCTGACCTCCAAGGCCGGCGATATGACCAAGTATCAGGACTTCCTCGCCAACGAAACCCGTTACAGCCGCCTGGCCCGCGCCTTCCCGGAGCGTGCGCAGGATCTGTTCGCCAAGAACCAGAAGGCTGCCGAGGATCGCTACGAGCACCTGACCCGCCTGGTCGAGCTGTACAAGTAATCTTGTGCAGGCCCGCCTTCGCGGCGTAACCGCATAACCTTTCAGCCCCGCACGGGATGCCCCGTGCGGGGCTCTTTTAATTTTTGCTCTTCTTTCCGTTTTCTGAACCTTTTCTGAACTTTTGGGTGGTAGAGTAAAAACGCGGTGAAAATTTTGTAAACCTGCCAAAAAGCGCGCGGCTGCCGCGTTCTAATAGATAGAGCGGTTGCAGGCGCGCCGCGAGATTGGGCGCCGCGCAATTCGCAAGATGACAGGAAATGAGGGAACGACGATGAAGATCCTGCTGACAACCGATTGGTACATCCCCGCCGTCAACGGCGTGGTCACCAGCGTGCTGGCGCTGCGCCGCGCCTTGCAGCGCCAGGGGCATGAGGTCCGCATACTGACGCTGGCCGGCGGCCTGCACGGCTGGGCGGCCGACGGCGTCTGGGCTGTCGGCTCGGTCAATGCGGGATTGATCTACCCGGGCGCGCGGCTGCGCACGCCGGATGCCGACGCCGCTCTGCATGCGCTGGTCGCCTGGCGGCCGGATGTTGTCCATTCCCAATGTGAGTTCAGCACCTTCCCGCTGGCACGGCGGATTGCCCGCGCCTGCGGGGCCCCGCTTGTGCATACATACCACACCGTGTATGAAGAGTACACCCACTACTTTTCACCGTCTCAGCGCTGGGGGCGCGCGGCGGCCCGCTGCTTTACCCGGCACATTGCAGCCCGGTGTGATGCGCTCATCGCCCCGACCGCCAAGGTGGCCGCGCTGCTCAACGGGTACGGCGTTGCCTGCCCGGTTGCCACGCTGCCGACCGGCATCGAGACCGCCCGCTTCGCCAACCCGGACCCGGAAGCCGTCGCCGCGCTGCGCCGCCGTCTCCGCCTGCCCGAAGGCCGGCCGGTGCTGCTGTATCTGGGCAGGCTGGCAAGGGAAAAGAATGTTGAAGAGCTCTTTGCGGTGGCGGCGGCCCTTGGCGAGACAGCCACGCTGCTGCTTGTCGGCGACGGCCCGGACCGTATGCGGCTGGAGACGCTGGCCGCGGGCCTGCCCAATGTTGTGTTTGCCGGCATGGCCCGGCCCGATACCGTGCCGCTCTACTATGCGCTGGGCGATATTTTTGTTTCGGCTTCCACAAGCGAAACCCAGGGGCTTACCTACTGTGAAGCGCTTGCGGCCGGGCTGCCGGCTGTCTGCCGGGCCGATGCCTGCTTAAACGGTGTGATCCGGGACGGCTGCAACGGGTGGCAGTACCGCACGCCGGCCGAGCTGGAAACCCGGCTGCGTACCCTGCTTGCCAACCCGGACGCCCGCGCCCGGATGGCCGCAGCGGCCCGCGCAGGCGCCGCCGCTTTTGATGAAACCACCTTTGGCGAACGGGCCGCCGCGCTCTACCGCCGTTTGATCTGGCAGCGGGAAAAAACCGCTTTGCCCCGGAAAGGAATTACCCTATGGAACGTATGAGGAAAGACCCGATGCTTTGGCTGCAAAAAACCTTTGAATCGATCAAGAACGCCGCCCGGGCCGCTTTGCAAAACCCGATGCAGCTTGTTTCGGTGCTGGGGTTTGTGCTCTGCTGCGTGGCCGGGGTGTGGATGTGGCGCGCCGGGCTGCTCGGCTCCCGCGCGGCGCTGCAGGCGTTTTTGGAACCCTTCGGTCCCTGGGCCGCGGCGCTCTTTGTCCTGTTTCAGGCCGTGCAGGTCGTGGTGCCGATCCTGCCGGGCGGGCTTGGCTGCCTGGCGGGGGTTGTGCTGTTTGGGCCGTGGTGGGGGTTTGTGTATAACTATGTCGGCATCTGTGCAGGCAGCCTGGCCGCCTTTGCAATCGCCCGAAGCTGCGGGCGGCCACTGCTGTACAAGATGTTCCCGCGCAGCCTGATTGACAAATACGACCGCTGGACCAGTGAGGGCGGCCGGTTTGCGCGGTGGTTTGCGCTGCTGATCTTTTTCCCGGTTGCGCCGGATGATTACCTGTGCTTTCTGGCCGGCACCACAACCATCCGCCCCGCGCTGTATACCGCGATCATCCTGCTTTGTAAACCGTTTTCCATCGCGCTGTACAGCCTGGGGCTGACGGTGCTGTTCCAGCGGGTGCTGGGGATGTGGGCGTAAGGAGGCGTTTTTCTTATGACAGTTCATCTTTATACCGGCTCTCTGGGCCTTGTGAGGCGCAGCGGGGTGGGGCAGGCGGTGGCGCACCAGCGCCGTATGCTGGAAGCAAACGGCGTCACCGTTGTGACAACCTGGCAGAAGGCCGACGCCGTGCACATCAACACGGTCCTGCCGGACGCGCCCTTCGCCGCGCTGCTCGCCCGTCTGCGCGGCGAGCCCGTTGTCTACTACGGCCATTCGACCGAGCAGGATTTCCGCAATTCTTTTGTCGGCTCGAACGCGTTGGCCCCGCTGTTCGGCCGCTGGCTGCGGTTCTGCTACAACCGCGGCGATATTGTACTGACCCCGACGCCCTACGCGAAATCCATCCTGGATACCTATGGCCTGCGCGCGCCGGTGCGGGCGCTCTCAAATGGGGTGGATACCGGTTTCTTTGCGCCGAACCCGGCTGCCGGCGCGGCCTTCCGCGCGCGGTACGGCCTTTCGGAAACAACCAGGGTGGTTGTCTCGGCCGGGCACTATATGGTGCGTAAGGGAATTCTCGATTTCATCGCGCTTGCCCGCGCGCTGCCGGGCGCCGAATGGTTCTGGTTCGGCTACACCGACCCCGCCCTTGTCCCGGCCGAGGTGCGCGCCGCGATGGCCGAAGCGCCGGCAAACCTGCACTTTGCCGGCTTTGTTGACCAGGCCGCCCTGCGCGACGCCTACTGCGGGGCCGACCTCTTCTGCTTCGCAAGCCTTGAGGAGACCGAGGGCATCGTCGTGCTCGAAGCGCTTGGCTGCGGCGTGCCGGTGCTTGTGCGGGACATCCCGGTCTACGCGGGCTGGCTGGCCGACGGGGTGAACGTCTACAAGGCCGCCGATTTCGAAGGCTTTCTGCAAAAGGCGGAAGGTATCCTCAGCGGCCGCCTGCCCGATCTGACCGCCGCCGGCCGCGCCGTGGCCGAAGCGCGCAGCCTGCCCGCGCTCGGCCGGCAGATGCTGGAAATCTACGCCGCCCTGCCCGCCCGCCGCGCGGCCGGCGGCTGCCAGACATCTTTGCGGAATTGTTGAAAATTGCACAGCCGCACGATTCCCCTCCCCCTATACAACCGCCGCGAAAAAAGGTAGAATATAAGGGATACCCCGGCGCGGGCCGGGGCGGGTTCGGCCGCCCCAAATCCCGCCGCGCCGGCAGGGGGATGTATGAAACGACTGGTCATCGGCATTTTGGCCCATGTTGACAGCGGCAAAACGACGCTGGCCGAAGCGATGCTCTACCGCGCCGGCGTTCTGCGCAAGCTGGGGCGGGTGGACCACCGCGACGCTTTTCTTGATACCGACGCGATGGAACGCGCCCGCGGCATCACAATCTTTGCCAAGCAGGCCGTGCTCGACCTGCCGGCCGATGCCGCCGGTTTGGAGGAAACCCGGCTGACCCTGCTCGACACCCCCGGCCATGTCGATTTTTCGGCGGAGGCAGAGCGCACCCTGCAGGTGCTTGATTACGCGATCCTCGTCGTCTCCGGCACCGACGGCGTCCAGGCCCACACCCAGACGCTCTGGAACCTGCTCGCGCGGTACAGGGTGCCGACCTTTGTCTTTGTGAACAAGATGGACCTGCCCGGGGCCGACCGCGCCGTGCGGCTGCGGGAACTGCGCGGCCGGTTTGGCGACGGCTGCGTCGATTTTGGCCCCGACGCCGAGGCCGACCGGGCCGAAGCCCTCGCGATGGCGAGCGAAACGCTGATGGCCGAGGTGCTCGCCGACGGCGCGCCGCGCGAGGCGGATGTAATCACCGCGATCGCCCGGCGAGAAGTTTTCCCCTGCCTGTTCGGCGCGGCGCTGCGGCTGGACGGCGTGGACGATCTGCTCGCCGCGCTGCGGCGCTACACCCGCCAGCCCGAAGCCGCCGGGGCCTTTGGCGCGCGGGTGTTCAAAATCGCTTCGGACGATGCCGGCGCGCGGCTGACCTACCTCAAAGTGACCGACGGCAGCCTGCCGGTCAAGGCGACGATCACAGCCAGGGAGGACGCCCGCGCCCCCTTTGCCGAGAAGGCTGACCAGTTGCGGGTTTACTCCGGCAGCAAGTTCCGGCTCACGAGCGAAGCGCTGCCCGGCGATGTCGTCGCCGTGACCGGCCTGACCGCGACCTACCCCGGCCAGGGCCTTGGCGTACAGCCCGACGCGGCGGCCCCGGTGCTGGAACCCGTGCTGACCTACCGCCTGCTGCTGCCCGAGGGCGGCGACCCCCACACCGCCCTGCGCGCGCTGCGCCAGCTGGAGCAGGAGGACCCCCAGCTCCACGTCGTCTGGCAGGAAGCGCTCGGCGAAATCCACCTTCAGCTGATGGGGGAGGTGCAGCTCGAGATCCTGCAAAACCTGCTTACAACCCGTTTCGGCATCGAGGCCGGCTTCGACGAGGGCGGCATCCTGTATAAAGAAACGCTGACCGCCCCGGTCGAGGGTTTCGGCCATTATGAGCCGCTGCGCCATTATGCCGAGGTGCACCTGCTGCTGGAACCCGCGCCGCGCGGCAGCGGCATCCAGCTGGCGGCGGCCTGCCGGCCGGATACCCTGGACGGCAACTGGCAGCGGCTGATTTTGACCCACCTGGCCGAGCGCACCCATCCCGGCGTGCTGACCGGCGCGCCGCTGGCCGATGTCAAAATCACGCTGACGGCCGGCCGCGCCCACCTCAAGCACACCGAGGGCGGCGACTTCCGCCAGGCCACCTACCGCGCCGTGCGCCAGGGCCTGCGCACCGCCGCGCGGGACGGGCATGTGGCGCTGCTGGAACCCTGGTACAACGTCCGGCTTGAGCTGCCGGCCGCGAACCTGGGCCGCGCCATGAACGACCTGCAGCGGATGGGCGGCCAGACCGAACCGCCCGCCCAGCAGGGCGACCTGGCCGTGCTGGCCGGCCGCGCGCCGGTTTCGGAGCTGCGCGGCTACGCGCGGGAGGTCGCGGCCTATGCCCGCGGCGAAGGCCGGCTGATCTGTACGCCGGCCGGCTACGCGCCCTGCCACAACGCGGAGGCCGTCATCGCGGCCGCCGGCTACGACCCCGACGCCGATACCGAAAACCCGGCCGATTCGGTCTTTTGCAGCCATGGCGCCGGCACGGTGATCCGCTGGGACGAAGCCCCCGCCCGGGCCCATGTGGCAAGCGGGCTGGGCCGCAGCGCGCCCGGCGCCGACGATACCGCGGCCGGTGAAACGCGCCGCCGCCGTGCGGATGCCTACCGCGGCACGCTTGAGCAGGATAAGGAGCTGCTCGCCATTTTTGAGCGCACCTATGGCCCGGTGCGCCGCCGGAACCCGAACCAGAGCGCCGATCTTGCGGCGCGCCGCGCGCTGGGTTCCGCCCCCAAAACCGCCAGGCAGGCCGCCGCGCAGCCCGCAGGGCCGGAGTATCTGCTGGTTGACGGCTACAACGTGATCTTTGCCTGGGACAGCCTGCGCCGCCTGGCCGAAAACGATCTCGACATCGCCCGCCGCCGCTTGCAGGATACCCTTTGCAACTACGCCGGTTACCGCCGCTGCACCGTCATCCTTGTCTTTGACGCCTACAAGGTCAAGGGCGGGGTCGGCAGCGTTGAGCGGTACCACAACATCCACGTCGTCTACACCCGTGAGGCCGAAACCGCCGATATGTACATCGAAAAGACAACCCATGAGCTCGGCCGCAAACACCGGGTGCGGGTGGTCAGTTCGGACGGGGCGGAACAGATCATCATCCTTGGCAGCGGCGGGCTGCGGGTTTCGGCCCGGGCGTTTGAGAAGGAAGTCGCCGCCGTGGAGGCCGAGATCCGTGAATATCTGACCTGAGGGCTGCAACACTGTACAAAACTGCTGCCGATTTTTTGGGAAAAACCGAAAAAATGCGGCGCAAACGTAGAAAATCCCCGCTTTGGCATGGTATACTATACGCGGAGGCGGCTGCCCTGGCGCCGCTTTGCGCAGCGATTTTCCGGGTTGGTGCGGCTGACCCGGCAGCGGTTCCTGCGCGCATATTTTGCCATTTCTGGCGGGGGAGGGGCGAACCATGCGGCGTTTGGCGGTTTTGTTGGCGGCCGTGCTGCTGGCTGTCTGGCTTGCGCTGGCGCCTTCGGCGGCAGAGCCGCCGGCGGACGCTTTTGTGGAAGCGGTGCCCCTGGGCGATTTCAGCGAGGGCCTTGCCTTCGCCCACATCACCCGGCCGGATGGCACCCAGGCAGACGCCTACATCACGGCCGATGGCCAGGTTGCCTGCACACTGCCCGAAGGCTATGACTATGGCTATCCCTTCCATGAAGGGTATGCCGTTGTGCGCACACTGCCCCGGGCCGACGGTGTGACCGACTTTTTTACATCCGAAACCGGTGATTTTGCGTCGCTCAGCTTTCTTGGCGCCCGCCACGGAGAGGACGGCCCCGCAGCGTTCAACCTGATTGATACAGCCGGCAACCTGCTGTTTACCGGCGGGCCGTACCGCTACCTGGGCGCTATGGGCAACGGCCGGCTGCTGGCCTGGGTGGAGGAAGCCGACGGCGTGCAGGCGCTTTACTGGCTGGACGCCGCCGAAAACGCCACGCTGATCACCCGGGAAACGGCGGTACGCCCCACGGCGTTCGAATCGCTGTTCAACAGCCGTTATACCGACGGCATCGCCATCCTGCGGGAAGCATCGCCCGAAGGCGGCCAGCCGCGCTACGGCGTGTACGATACGGCCGGCAACCGGCTGTTTGAGTTTGGCGCGGTCGATGGCGGCGCGAGCGGCCTTGTGACCGACCCCAAGTTCACGACCTTCCTTGTGCAGTATGTGGATCACGAGCACACGGACGACCCGGAGGGCATCGTGATTTATGCGACCTATGACCGGCCCACCAACACCCTGACCCTGCTGCAAACCTTTGAGGACAGCGGCGCCGGCTGGTTCCGCATCCGGCAGGACCCCGATGCCGCGCCGTTCCTGTGGCAGGCGGACCATTTTACCGACGGCCGCAACCTGATGATTGAACCGGGCGGCTTCCGCATTCTGGATACCGCCTGGCAGACCGTGGTGCAGAACACCGCGCTGACCATTGAGCGGATTGAGTACGATTATACCGGCTACGATGGGCACTGGATTGTGGCCCTGCCGGATGGGTACACGCTGCTCAGCACCGAAGGCGAGCTTGCCTTTGCGCCGCAGCCCAGCCCGCTGGCCCACCTGGGCGAAGGGCTGATTGCCGCGGCGGACGGCAGTGTCCGCAGCCTGACGGGGGAGGAGGTCTTCCGCCTGCCGGAAGGCTGCCGGGCCATCCGCAACCCGCTGCAAACCACCGCCGATGCGCCGCTGGGCGGCCTGTTCTGTGAAGGCTACGCCGCCGTACAGGCGGATACCGGCGCCCGTCTTTGGATCGGCCTGGACGGCCGCGCCCTGCACACCAGCAGCGATTTTGCCGCTTACCAGGCATGGATGCCCTGATATAAAACGCATAGAGATAAAATCCTACAGCGCGCCCCCCACAAAAGACGCCCCTGCTCGGCAAAAGAGCGGGGGCGTCTTTGTATGTCGGCGGCTGGAAAGGCGCAGGGGAGCGCGGCAGCGCGGCGGGAAGGGAAGGGGAAGGGCGATATATACCCCCAGGCCCAGCGCGCCGTGGGCGGGCGCAAAAGGGCCGCTGCGGCACGCACGGGGCGCGGGATAAAAGAAGAACCGCTGCCAACTTGCGCTGACAGCGGTTCTTTGACTTTTTGGACCCTTAGGGTCCCTGCTCATTCAATTCGTTGAGAAAAAGCAGACGGGGGAACCCGTTCATGGGGGAAACCTTGCGCTTGCCTCATGCACGGAAACGACACCGTGCGTTCGGCCTGGATGCGCTTAGTTCAGCTTTTTGCGGACAACGAAGAGATAGGCTGCGGCGCCGCCCAGAGCCGCCAGGAGCACGAAGGCAAAACCAATGACGGGGGCAGAGCTCTCAACGCCAGTCTGAGGCAGCACTTTGGCGGTGTTGTCGGCAGGAGTATCGCTCTTCACAACATCGTCGCTGTTATCAGAGGTGACGGTGGTGGTGTTATCGTCGTTGTTGTCGGCCGGGGTCTCAGGCTGCGCGGTCGGCGCGGCGGTGGGCTCAGCGGTCGGCTGCTCGGAAGGAGCAGGAGTGGGCTCTTCAGAGGGGGCCGGGGTCGGTTCCTCAGAGGGAGCGGGGGTGGGCTCAACGACTTCGACGTCCTTGTAGACAGCGATGAACAGCAGGTCACCGATCTGATCCTTCAGAGCGCCCTGATCCAGGTCGTTGTAGCAGAACTCTTCACCAGGCTGCAGGGTGATGGAGCTGTCCATCTCGGCAACCCAGTAATCCAGTTCCTTGGTCTCATCGGCAACGGTGATGGAAGGAACGGTGTTGGTAGCTTCCGCATCGTCGCTGTAGAAGGTGTAACGGACTTCATCCGGGTTGTCGGGGTTCTCGTTCCAGACATCCTCAGCGGCATCCTTGCGGAAGACAGCGGTCTTCGCGGTGACCTGCTCGGGGATAGCCTCAACCAGGATCACATAGTGGTGGCCGTACATGAACAGGACGTAGGTGTGGACAACCTGACGATAGCCAACCGGGGTGTAGCCCAGCTCGTCGAGGATCGCGGTGTTCTGGACACCGGTCGGGACGAAGTAGTCGCCGCCGGCAATCACATTGCCTTCACGGTCGATGAACTGGATGTTGACGATGGACTCATCGCTCTTGACAGAGATGTCATAGTGCTGGCCATCGACAAAGTTGATGGTGCCTTCCTCATCGAGGACATAGCCGGCCGGGACATACTGCGCAAGCACGCTGACATCCTGCTCACCGGCGGGAACGATGTAGTAGCCGCCGCCAACGACGAAGCCCCACTCGTTCTTGAACGCAACGCTGACGGTCACGGTTTCGTTGATCTTCTCAACGGTGATGTCTTCCTGGCCGCCTTCGGTGACAAAGAAGTCGCCGCTTTCCATCATCTTGTAGCCGGCGGGCACATACTGCTCCAGAATGCTCATGTTCTGGATGCCTTCGGGCAGGAAGTAGTCGCCGCCAGCGATGAAGGTGCCGTCAGCCAGGACGAAGCGGATGTTCATGATGACATCGCGCTGGATCTTCTGGACGGTGACATCCAGGTGGCCGCCTTCGACGACGAAGAAGTCGCCGCTGGTCAGCATCTCATAGCCTTCGGGGACATACTGCTGCAGGATGGAGTAGTTCTGAATGCCGTCTTCATCCATCGGGACGAAGTAATCGCCACCGGCAACGACTTCGCCGCTGTCGTTATCCCAGAACTGGATGTTCATGATAACTTCGGTGGGGATCAGTTCGATGGTCACATCACGGCTGGTGCCGGCTTCGACCATGAAGTCGCCGGTCTCGGTCATGCGGTAGCCGGTGGGCACCAGATCCTCAAGGATGGAGAGATTCTGGACGCCTTCGGGCAGGAAGTAGTCGCCACCGGCAACAAACTCGCCGTCACGAGTGACGAAGCGGATGTTCATGATGACGTCGGTGGAGATCTTCTCGATGGTCACATCAAGGCTGGTGCCGGCTTCGACCATGAAATCGCCGGAGACGGTCATCTGATAACCTTCGGGCACGAGATCTTCAAGAATCGAGTAGTTTTGGACGCCTTCGGGCAGGAAGTAGTCGCCGCCGGCCACGAACTCGCCGTCACGGGTGACAAAGCGGATGTTCATGATGACGTCGGTGGTCTCGCCAACCTTCTCAACAGTCACATCACGGCTGCCGCCTTCTTCAACCATGAAGTCGCCGGTCTCGGTCATCTGATAGCCTTCGGGCACGATATCCTCGAGAATCGAGAGGTTCTGGACGCCTTCGGGCAGGAAGTAGTCGCCACCGGAAACAAACTCGCCGTCACGAGTGACGAAGCGAATCTTCATCATGACGTCGGTGCTGATCTTCTCAACAACAACATCCAGCTGGCCGCCTTCTTCAACCATGAAGTCGCCGGTATCAGCCAGCTTGTAGCCTTCGGACAGATACTGCTCAAGAATCGAGTAGTTCTGAACGCCTTCGGGCAGGAAGTAGTCGCCACCGGCCACGAACTCGCCGTCACGGGTGACGAAACGGATGCCCATAATGACAGTGTTGACGATCTTCTCAACGCGAACTTTGAGCTTGCCGCCATCTTCGGCCCAGAAATCGCCAAATTCGGCAATTTCATAGCCTTCGGGGACATACTGCTCAAGAACAGCATAGTTCTGAACGCCAGCCGGGACAGTGTAATCGCCGCCAGCAACGACCTCGTCGCCATCCTTGAACTGGATGTTCATGGTGACGGTTTCGGGAGCGGGTTCCTCAACAACCTTCAGATTGTAAGTGATGTATTCAGCATCCCAAGCAGCATACTGCTCAGCCGTAACGTCTTGACCAGGTTCCAAGGTGCCCATATCAGCATAGCTGTCGCAATACCAATAGTAATCACCTTCGACGTCATAACCAAGAGCTTCTTGAGCGGTAGGAACCGTAAAGCCGCCCTTGATGTCGTCCATCACATAATTCTGCGAGTTGTTATCCGCATCCTGGAAAGTGAAAGTCAAGTTCTTCGCAGGTGCAGGTTCTGTTGCGTTCTGAGGTGTAGCCGTGTCTGTAGCAAACGCCGCAACAGGAACGCTAACGCCAAGCATCAGCACTGCTACACCGCCCGCCAACAGACGACGAAACTTTTTCGTTTTCTGCATGTTATTACTCCTTTTTTCAAATATTTATTTCAACCATTACAGCCACGCCCCCATGTGTAGGCCATAACGCCTGAAATCGTCTTCTTGGGGTGCCGCAGGTACCCTATGCGCCCTGTGGCCAGCGCGCCGGCAGCAATGGGTCAGAATTGAGGTTGACCGCGTCGGCTTCGGTGCTCTCACCCTCCCGCAAGGGGCGGGCCATCACGACGATGCGTGCATCCGGCATCGTATAAATGCAGGTGCTCAGGGAAAGCAGCTTCTCGTTCGGCTGCACATAATCGCCCGTGGTATAAAACGCGCGCTGTGCCACCTCATCCAGGTAAGCTTGCTCTTCTTCGTCGCTTTCGAAATTTATATAGGTGTTATAGGCAAAATAATCCGGGTCACTGGTGCGGGCTGTCACGGCAAACACCGCGACAATCTTGTACACCTGGCTTTCATACAGCGTGTCCAGCTGGATGGTAGGGTGGCTGGCGTAATAATCCGGGTCACGGTACTCTTGCAGGTTGGTGAACCGGTCGGTTTCATCGTCACCCATGTTGTGGCCGTATATAATCAAATGCCGCCCGTTTTTGGCGTCGCATTCATAATCCAGAAAAGGCAGCCCCCGCACGTTGTATTGCTTATCCAGGTCATGGCGGAGGTAAAACTGGTTGTTGTCGGTTTGCAGAACCGGGTAGTCAATGTTGGTGCCCGGCACTGTCACCCAACCCACAACCTCATCGTTTTGGGCCAAAAGGTCGGCAAAACGCGCGCGCTGGGCGGCTTCAACCTCTTCCGGGCTGGGTGTGGCGGCGGGCGTTTCCTCTGTGTTGACAACCGCGGCCTGGGCGGCGGCGGGTTTCTGGCTTTTCAGCGCGCGCTCCGCCAGCCAATCAGGCGCAACCCAAACCACCGTGGCAAGGGCCGCCGCCCCCAAACCGGACAAAAACATGCCCAGCATCAGCTTCCAGGGTTTCACAAAGAAGCCTCCACAAAATAGGCGGCCCCATCCTTCCCGCTGGCCAGCACCTCTTGGTAGGCCACGGTCAGCTGGGTGGTGCCGGTGGGAACCTGGGCAACCATGGTGCCGGTGTAGGTTCCGCCGGGTTCCAGCGTGTAAGAGTACGGCACCATGGCGTCATCCACAGCGCCCAGGCAGACGCCGTAATCTTCCTCGCCATCGCCCCATTGGATCTGGAAATCCTCAGCGAACATGGTCAGGGAATCCTCACCGGTGTTGGTGACGGTCAGCTCCATCTGGACGAGCTGGTTGCCTTCGGTCGGAAGAATGGAAAGGTAGCTGTCAACCGCAGCCACATTGGAAATTTCAAAGTCGAACAAAGCGGTATGTACGGTTTCGTCCGCAGTGGCGCGGACATCCTCCGGCCCGGCACTGCACCCTACAAAAAGAAAAAGAACCGGTAAAGTCAAAAAACCGGCTACTGCTCGCTTACCCATGCTACGCCTTTCTGCTCCATCTAAATCAAAGAGCGTTTGATTAACGATAGCTATTTCTTTATGGTGCTACTGGCATACTATCACAAACATTTCACTTTGTCAATCGATATCGGGCTTTTTCGCCACTATGCACAATTCGGCAGGCGAAACTACTGATATTCGTCATTGTGACGTTTTTTATTACCAATTTTTGTGCACTCTAACAAAGGCTGGCCTGTGGTTGTGCGGGGCACGGCAAGGGCGCCGGCGCAAAACCGCCCGGAATTGTGCGTGGGCCAGGCCGAAAGCAAACCGGGCCAGGGCGAACGCCGCGCGCCACCCCTGTGCGGGCATGAAAACCGCCCGGCACGCGGCGGTTGTGCGGGCCGGGGCGCATTGGCCCCAAACCCCGCGGAAACGGCGCTCTCTGCACGCACGCTACCTTTATTATATAATAAGCGCGCGGCCGGCGCAAGCAAGCGCCGGAACAGCCAGGCAAGACCTACAGCGCCGGAACCGCCAGGCAGAACCGTACTGCCGAGCCCGCCGCCCCCGGCGCTCGAAAAAAATCTGCCTGCCCCCCTTGACAATGCCACAACCCCATGCTATACTAATAAAGTTCCCAGCAGGGAAAACTTCATATCGCGGGGTAGAGCAGATGGTAGCTCGTCGGGCTCATAACCCGGAGGTCGCAGGTTCAAGTCCTGTCCCCGCAACCACCAAGCACGTTGAAACGTCGGTTTCAGCGTGCTTTTTCTTTTGCTTTTGGATTAAATCTTAAAAATTTTGGATTTTGACCCCAAAATGACCCCGAAACGAGCACGGCCGGCGCTTTTTCCACGAATTCCGCCGTTTTGGTTGAAAAAACCGGAGCCTTGCCCGAACTGCATGGTTCATAGGCAAGGCCCCGCCCTCCTTCAAACTCCTGTCGCAGCAGTCCCTAAAGGTGCGCTGCTCAAAAAACTTGCCCAGCTAATTGGGCATTACAAAGCCGTCGCCCCGGCAGCTGGCCCCGCGGCCGCCTGGTCGGCCAGCTGGACGTGCGCCGGCGGCGCAGTTCGTCGGCTATGCAGCGGGTCAGCGGAATGGTCCGCTTGACAACAGTGAATCAATATGGTATCCTAATCATACAATAAGGATGATAGCTTGCTATCTCCTTTGGGCTGATCGAAAGATCCGGGTCCATCGAGGGCGGGGAAGTTCCCCGCCATTTTTTATGCAAAGAAACAGGACGTGACAAGGTGAAAGAGCTCAGCATCTTTATAGATGAATCCGGCGATTTTGGTGAATATGAACAGCATTCGCCCTATTACATTATAACGATGGTGTTTCATGATCAGGCGATTCCAATTTCCGAGGCGGTTGCCAGGCTGGACCGGGAACTCGATTATATAGGGTTGGAACGACACTGTATTCACACCGGGCCGATTATCCGCAAAGAAGAAAACTATACCCTCATGACGGTGGATCAACGGCGAAGGATTTTTAACAAAATGCTTGCATTCATCCGACAGGTGGATATTCGGTACAAATGTTTCTCGATTGAAAAGAAGCATATTCAAGATGGTGTGGAAGCATCGGGAAAATTGGCAAAACAGATTGCTTCCTTTGTTCGTGCACATTATGCAGAGTTTCTATCCTATGCGGATGTAAAAATCTATTACGACAACGGGCAGGTGGAGGTAAGCAAAATATTATCCTCTGTGTTTAATGCGCTTCTGCCCAATGTGGTGTTTCGCAAGGTAATGCCCTCACAATACAAACTTTTTCAAGTGGTGGATCTGCTTTGCACAATGTACCTGATTCAACTTAAAATGGAGCACAGTCACCTGTCAAAATCTGAGTTAACATTTTTTGGCAATCAACGCGATTTGAAAAAGAACTACCTAAAACCACTTTCCCAGAAAGAGTGGAAGTAACCCAAGACAACAGCAGGAAAAACAGCCAACCAACACACCAAGCACGTTGAAACGTCGGTTTCAGCGTGCTTTTTCTTGTTGCAACGTCCAACCCCAACAGATCTGCACACGAATTTATCGTGTTGTAGAGAGAAATTGACACCGCAGCACAATCATGCTACACTATACACAAGAGGTGATTCCTATGCCAGAAATCCGGCCGATGCGCGATCTGCGCGATACCAACGCGATCTCCCGCCTGTGCCATACCACCGCCGAACCTGTCTTTATCACCAAAAACGGGCGGCAAGATTTGGTCATTATGAGCAATGAAGAGTTTGAGCGCCGCTGCGCCCGGGAGGAAATCTACGCCAAGCTCCTGGAAGCCGAGGGGGATGCGGCCCGCGGCGATCTGCTGGAATCGGAGGACGTTTTCCGCGCCATGAGGGAAAAATATGAGTACTGACCAGCCGTATTCCCTGCGATTCACCCGGCACGCCGTCCGGGATTTGGACGCGATGTTCACCTACATCACCTATGAGCTGGACGCCGCCGAACCGGCCAAAGCGCTGATGCGGGAGATTGAACACGCCCTTTCCAACCTGCGGGAGTTCCCGTGTTCCGCCCCGCAGGCCCGCGACGACCTGCTGGCCCGCAAAGGCTACCGCGCGCTGACCATCCGCAAAAAATATGTGGCCGTCTACCGCGTCAGCGAAGCGCAGCGCAAAGTGGTGGTTCAGCGGATTTTTTATGGGCGGAGGGAGTACGGAAAGGCATTATAGCGCTTCCAGCGCTCGTGCGGAAACCTGTCCGTTGTTTGTCCGTGAATCCCACCGCAAACTGTAAAAACAGGGTACACAAGGTGTATCCTGTCTTTCGGTCTGGAGGCTGTGATGAACAAGATTTTGATTGTCCCTGATTCATTCAAGGGCACAATGTCCAGCCGGGAGGTCGGCCGGATTCTGGAGGAGGAGGCCCGCGCCTGCTGGCCCGAAGCGGCGGTAACCCGGGTGGAGGTGGCGGACGGCGGCGAAGGCACCGTCGATGCGTTTCTGGCGGTGCTACCGGGGGAAAAGCGGCGCTGCCGCGTGCACGGCCCCTTTGGCGAATGGGTGGACGCCGCCTATGGCCGGATGGGTGAAACCGCCGTGATCGAGATGGCTGCCGCGGCCGGGCTGCCGCTGGCGGCCGGCCGGCCGGGCGCCGGGCAGGCTTCCACCTACGGCGTCGGCGAACTGCTGGCCGACGCGGTGGCGCACGGCGCCCGCCGGATTGTGCTGGGGCTGGGCGGCAGCGCCACCCATGACGTAGGGCTGGGGATGATGAGCGCCTTGGGCGCCCGCTTTCTCGATGCCGGCGGCCGCGAGCTTCCGCCGGTGGGCGCTTCGCTGGGGCAGGTAGCGCGCATCGATCTTTCCCGCCTGGAGCCTGCGCTCTCCCAATGCCAGCTCACCGCCATCTGCGATGTCACCAATCCGCTCTGTGGCCCTCAGGGCGCCGCCAGGATATATGGCCCCCAAAAGGGGGCCGATGATGCCTGCATACGCCAGCTGGATGCAGGCAGCGCCCACTTTGCCCGGCTGCTGGAGCAGGCTGTAGGGCGTCCTCTGATCGACGTGCCCGGCGCCGGCGCAGCCGGTGGGCTGGGCGCAGCTGTGCTGGCCTTGGGCGGCGAGCTCAAGCGCGGCATTGACGCGGTACTTGACGCCTGCGGCTTTGACAGGCTGCTGGAAAACGCCGACCTGGTCATCAGCGGCGAAGGGCGGGTAGACGCCCAGTCGGTCGCCTATGGCAAGGTAATCGGCGGTATCGCCCGGCGCTGCACGGCGGCGGGCGTGCCCCTGGCGCTGATCGCCGGCTCGCTGGCGCTGCCCTATGAGGCGCTGGCGGCGGCGGGCTGCCCCGCTGCCATGGCCCTGGTGCGGGAGCCCATGGAGCTGGAAAGCGCCATGGCCCAGGCGGAGCCCCTTCTGGCTGACGCCGCCCACCGGCTGATGGCGCTGATCGCCCTCCGGCCGGCCCGGCGCTGACCCGCCGCGCCCATGGACGGTTCCCTCCATAAAGCCGGTTTTCGCCGGGGATCCCGGTTTACCCCGCCCGGGAGGCCGCTTGCCGCGCCTTAGCTTTTATCCACAAAACCCCTATGCCCTCTTGCTTTTTTCCCCCGCCCTGCCCATAATGGGTAATGTTCGCCTACTGGGCCATTCGCATGAAAGGGAATACGACCATGAACCGATCCTATGCCGCTACCCAAAAAGCCTGCTATCTAGCCTGCGCTACCCAAGCCATCATCGTCAATTTGGCTCCCGTATTGTTCCTGACGCTGCAAAGCGCCTATTCGATCTCCTTTGAGCAGCTGGGCCGACTGGTGCTCATAAACTTTGTCACCCAGATCATCATGGATCTTTGCGCCCATCCCTTAATCCTCCGTTTCGGCTACCGGGCCAACATGGTGCTGGCCCATGGGCTGGGTGTGGCGGGGCTCGTCCTTTTTGCCCTGGCTCCGCGGCTTTTCCCCGCTGCGCCGTACGCCGGCTTTGTGGCGGCTACCATCTTTTATTCCTTGGGCGGCGGCCTCCTGGAGGTCATGACCTCGCCCATCGTCGACGCGCTGCCCTCCGACGCCAAGGACGCCGCCATGAGCCTGCTGCATTCCTTTTATTGCTGGGGGCAGCTGGCGGTCATCCTCATCACCACGCTGTTAATCCGTTTTATCGGCTCCGCTGCATGGCCGGGCATCGTGCTGTGCTGGGCGGTTTTGCCGCTGTTCAACGCCTTTAACTTTGCCCGCGTCCCCATGGTCATGCCGCCCGTCGAGCGGGAGCGCAGCCGGGAAGGCCGGGGCGCCTGGCTGAAAAGCCCCGTGCTGTTCATAGCCCTGGCCACCATGATCGCCAGCGGCGCGGCCGAGCAGGTCATGGCCCAATGGGCCAGCTCCTTTGCCGAAAAGGGGCTGGGGCTGCCCAAGCTCTGGGGCGATCTGGCAGGGCCCTGCTCCTTTGCGCTGATGATGGCCATTGGGCGGATGCTGTACGGCATCTTCGGCGCCCGGATTCCCCTAAAGCCCACGCTCTTTGCCTGCGGCCTGCTGGGCCTCAGCGCCGAGCAGCTGGGCCTGAAGGCCGGCATGCTGGCCGGCGCCTTCTTCAGCCTGCTGCTGCTTGCGGGCCTTGCGCTTTCGATCCGCGGGGAAAAGCGCCAAAGCGCCCCCCAAAAGTAGCCCTGTCCCCCTATCTCCCCATGCCTATGGCAGCGCCGGAATGGCGCTGTTTTTACATTTTGCTTACATTTGCCTTACATCCCACTGCGGGCAGTGAAAATGTGGTATGGTATGATAAAGAGGTGAAGAATGGAGGGGTATACATAGATGGCTAAAATCCTCATTGTGGAGGACGATCCGCATATTTCCCGGCTTGTCCAGGCCTCCCTGCAGCTGGCCGGGCACGATGCCTACCGCTGCATGCGGGGCGACGAGGCCATGGAGCGGCTGTCCCATGAAGAATATGATCTGATCCTTTTGGATGTGATGCTGCCCGGTATGGACGGCTTTGAAATGATGGAGCATCTGCGGGAGGGCCGTACGCCCGTTATCTTCCTGACCGCCCGGGAGGATGTAACCGACCGGGTGCGCGGGCTTCGCCTGGGAGCGGAGGACTATATTATCAAGCCCTTCGAGCCGGTGGAGCTGCTGGCCCGGGTGGACGTGGTGCTGCGGCGCGTGGGCCGCGACAAAACCCAGCTGCGCTACGACGACATCACCCTCTCGCTGGACGAGCGGGTAGCCCGCAAGGCCGGCAAAAAGGTAGCCCTTACCCCCAAGGAGTTCGACCTGCTCGCCCTTTTGATCCGCAATGTGGATATCGCCCTTTCCAGGGACAAGATTCTGGCGGTGGTTTGGGGCTATACCTATGAAGGGGAAACCCGTACGGTCGATATCCATATCCAGCAGCTGCGCAAAAAGCTGGGCCTGAAGGAGCATATCAAGACTGTCAACCGAATCGGTTACCGGCTGGAGAGCCATGAATGAAGCTCTGGCAAAAGGTCTTTATCTATTCGCTGGTGCTGGTCACCCTGTCTGTGGCGGCGCTGGCCGCCCTGGTCAGCCAGCAATCCCACCTGCAGAACCTGAAGCGTGAGCAAACGCGCGCCGCCCAGGAGCATGGCACCTTGGTCAACGCCCTGCAGGCCTCGCTGATTTACGAGCGCTACCGCCAGGGGGACAGCTTCCTGTCACAGCAGGATACGGTGGAGTCCTTTTCCCGGAATGTGGATCTTTACACAGCCGGGCGCCGGGATCTGGCGGTGGAGCTTTACCAGGGCGATACGCTTCTCTACAGCTCCCTGGAGGAAGGCCTGCGCCCCACATCCCCCCGGGAGGAGCTCTCGGTGGAGCAGGGGCAATGCATGACGCTGTACCACGGCTCGAAAAGGCTGTACGCCTCCTGCCAGGTGCAGCTGGAGGGCCAGGAGTATATCGTCATCACAAGCCGGGATATTTCCTCCGTATTTGACCAGCGCCGGGATCAGCTCTATTCCATCGCCACCGGCGGCATCATTGTCGCCGGGATCATCGGCCTTGTGCTGCTGATTATCACCCGCACGCTGCTCAATCCCCTCTCCCGGCTGGAGCGGGCTGCCGACAGCCTTTCAGCCGGCAACTACAGCGTGCGCCTGCCGCTGCGCGGCCACGATGAGATGGCGGTGGTCAGCGAGGCCTTTAATTCCATGGCCGAAGCGGTACAGAACACGGTAGCCGATCTGGAAGCCGTTGCCGAGGACCGCAAGCGCTTTACCGATAACCTGGCCCATGAGATGAAAACCCCGCTGACCAGTATCATCGGCTATGCCGACCTGCTGCGTTCAGCCCGACGGATAGATGATAACCAGCGGCTGGAATATGCCGACGCGATTTACCAGGAGGGCCAGCATCTCAAAACCCTGTCAGGTAAGCTGATGGAGCTCATCCTGGTGGGGCGTACCAGTGTGGAACGCAAAAAGATCGACCTGGTGGATTTCCTGTTGGACATTGCCCAGCTGGTGGAGCCCATGGTGGTGCAGCGCCAGCTCACCATGACCGTGGACTGCCCGGGGCGGTTATCCCTGTGGGGCGACCGGCCGCTTTTGCAGTCGCTGCTCTTTAACCTCATCGACAACGCCGCCAAGGCCTCCAACCCGGGAAGCAATATCGAGCTGGCCGCCCGCCGCGACCGCCGCGGGCGCATCCACCTGACCGTCACTGACCATGGACGGGGCATGCCGCCGGAGGAGACCCGCAAGGTTACCCAGGCCTTCTACATGCTGGATAAGGCCCGCACCCGCGCCGAAGGCGGGGCCGGGCTTGGACTGGCGCTGTGCCTGGAGATTGCCAAATGCCATAATGCACAGCTGGCCATCCAAAGCCATACGGGCGTGGGGACGACCGTGGAAATCATCTTTCCCCAGGAGGGCACGCTATGAGGAACGGCTTCATCCAAACGCTGCTTTCCCTGCTGCTGGCAGCCGTGATCCTGGCCGGCGGCTGGCTGGGGATCCGCAGCCTGGAGCTGGTGCTGCCCTCCGGCACCGACGGCCATCAGCTTCACGATATGGCCTCTTTGAACGAAGAAATCTTCCAGGCGGCCCTGACTCCGGAGCCGATACCGCCCTTCACCGCCGAAGGCTTCCCGCCCCAGGCGCAGGCCGTCGATGAATCCTCGCCCGAGTATGCCGCTTATATGGCCATCCTGGAGAATATGAATTACTTTGATGGCACATCGGTTGCGGTGACCAGTATCATTAGCTCCAACCTGCAAAGCATCGCCGACGCCAACGAGGGGAGCGAGTTCTATGAATCCGATCAGCAGCTGCGCGCTTACCGGGATGACAGGGGGCTGTGGGTGCTGGCTCAGACCACCATTCAGGCCGGCGCCTCCACCTACCGCTTTCAGGTAGCCTTCCACTCGGCGGACGGCCTGCGGCTCATTCAGCTGGTATCCGACACGGGCAACAACACGCGGCTTTCCCCGGATGATGCGCTGATGGACCGCGCCGCCAGCATTTGCGGTCAGTTCTTGGGCTACTGGCAGGAATATTCCAAGGCGCTGGAGAGCAAGGGGACGCCTGAACCCGGCATCTATCTCGACGATGATACCTTCTTCTCCATGAAGGTGGCCATACCCCTATCCACCGATACGCCGGCCAAAACCGAGCTGGCCGGTTCCCAGTGCCGCATTTACTATCCTGCCCAGGACGGCCAGATTATCATGATCTATGATTTCATCGGGATGCGTATTACGGGAATGGCCTTTATCCCCGATACCTAAGGAGGCAGCCATGGAAACCATGCTCAATCAGCAAGCAGCCCGTCAGGTCTATACGCTTTGCTACCGGATTACCGCCTGCCCGCAGGCCGCCCGCCTGGCCGCGCAGGAAGCGCTCGCAGACCCGCGTCCCCTGCGCAGGGCTGTGGCCCTGTGTGTGGAGCGCGCGCCCGGCCTGAAAGATGGTTCCCCGGCCCCTGCAGGCTGTACGCCTTTAGAGCGCGCGCTTTTCTCCCTGCCGTGGAGGCAGCGGCTGGCCCTTGTGCTGCTGGACCAGCTGGGCCTGGCGCTGGATGAAGCCGCCCGGTGGGCGCAGCTTCCCCGGCAGGAGCTCATGGGCCTGTGCTACGACGGCCGGCTCGCCCTTGCCAGGGCGATGGCATCATGAGCCTACCCCTATAGCAAAAGGGCCCGCCAGCTCCATGGAGCCGGCGGGCCCTTCCCCTTTCTGTCCTCGTTTCGCGCGCTGCGGCTACCCCTACCGCTTCATCGTCCGGGCGGGCCCTCAAACCGCCGCAGCGTATGGCCCTATTCTCTGCCTGTTAGCTTCGTTTTTTCCGGCATTTCCCGCAATGGCCGCCGCTGCAGCCCCTGCAGCCATCGCAGCAGCCGCCCCGCCGGAAATGGCGCGCCAGGCACCAGACGGTCCAGCCAAGGATGGCCGCCGCCAGCACATAGAAGGCCGCCATCAGCCCAACCCCAGCAGCAGCCCGCCCTGGTACACGACCAGGGAGACCACATAGGCCGCCAGGATCTGCCAGGCAACCATGCGCATCGTCCATTTGCCGCTGCCAAGCTCGCGGCGCATGGTGGACACCGCCGCCATGCAGGGCACATATAGCAGCACAAATACCAGGAAGCTATAGGCCGACAGTGGCGTAAAGGTGCCGGCCATGGAGGTGCGGATCACCTCGGCCCCCGCGATGGTGGAGAAGCCGAAGAACATGCTCAGGCTGGATACCACAGCCTCCTTGGCCACCAAGCCCGCCAGCAGCGCCACCGCCGCCTGCCAGGTGCCAAAGCCCAAGGGCGTGAACAGCGGCGCAAGGAACCCGCCAATCACGCCGAGGATGCTCTGGGCCGTGTTCTCCACCATATGGAAGGTGATATCGAAATTCTCCAGGAACCACAGAACCACGCTCATCGCAAAAATGATCGTGCCCGCCTTCTCCAGGAAGTGCTTCACCCGCTCCCACACATGCAGCAGGGTGTTGCGGGGCGTGGGCCACCGGTAGGGCGGCAGCTCCATGACAAAGGGGGCGGTCTGCCCCTTGAAAAGGGTCTTACGGAAGATCAGCCCGGAAAGGATACCCACCAGGATCCCCAGCGCGTACAGGCTGAGCACCACCAGCCCCTGCCCCTTGGAGAAAAACGCGCCAGCGATGAGCCCATAAACCGGGAGCTTGGCTGAGCAGGACATAAAGGGGATCAGCATAATGGTCATCCGGCGGTCCTTTTCGTTCTCCATGGTGCGCGCGCCCATGGAGGCCGGCACCGAGCAGCCGAAGCCCATCAGCATGGGGATAAAGCTCTTGCCCGAAAGGCCAAAGCGGCGCAGCGGCTTATCCATGATAAAGGCCGTACGGGACATATAACCGGAATCCTCCAAAAGGGACAGGAAGAAGAACAGAATCGCAATCTGCGGCAGGAAGGTCAGCACGCCGCCCACGCCGGGCACGATGCCATCGCATATCAGCCCGGTCAGCCAGTCCATGGCCCCGGAACGCTCCATAAGCCCCCGCAGCCCGTCGGCCAGCCGTCCGTTGATGAGGACATCCACACCGTCGGAAAGCCAGGCGCCCAGGGTTCCAAAGGTCAGCGTGAAGATGACCAGCATGATCAGAAGGAAAATGGGCACCGCCAGGTATTTATTGGTCAGGATGCGGTCGATCCGGTCAGAGAAGGAGGCCTCCCCCTGGCCCAGCTTCCGCCGCAGGGCCAGCGCCGTGACACGGCTGATGTAGCGGTAACGGCTGTCCGCCACCAGCGTCTCATTATCGCCCAGCTCGCTGGAGGCGGCATATTCCGCGATGATGGCGTCCACCGCCTGCTGCTCCTGTTCCGGAAGGGCCAGCGCCTCCCGCACCAGCGTGTCGCCCTCCAGCAGCTTGATCTGGGCCCAATGCTCCGGCAGGCCCGCAGCGGCGGCCCGGCCGCCGATCACGTCGCCCAGCCGGTGGTGTATCTGGTGGGTATAGTCGTCATACAAATCGTCCGGTTCGATGTGGAAGCCCTCGTGCATCTGCTCATGGGCCACTTCGATCACCTGCTGGGAAAAAGCCACAAGCTCCTCCACGCCCTGGCCGGTGCGGGCGCTGATGGGCACCACCGGAATGCCCAGCTCCAACGACAGACGCTTGCAATCGATGCGGTCTCCCCGCTTCTCCACCTCGTCCATCATGTTCAGCGCGATGATCATGGGGCGTTCCAGCTCCATCAGCTGCACGGTCAGGTAAAGGTTGCGCTCCAGGTTGGTCCCATCCACAATGTTGATCACCGCGTCCGGCCTTTCATGGATGACAAAGTTCCGGGCCACGACCTCCTCCATGGAATAGGGGGAAAGCGAATAAATGCCCGGCAGGTCCACCAGCGTCATCTCATGGCCCAGGGCGTGAATCCGCCCCTCCTTTTTCTCCACGGTCACGCCCGGCCAGTTGCCCACATATTCCCGCGCGCCGGTCATCGCGTTAAACAGCGTGGTTTTCCCGCAGTTGGGGTTGCCCACCAGGGCCAGCTTGATGGGGTGATCCCTGTCGTACTCATCTGCCCAGCTTCCCCCGCCGCCCTTCTGCTGGCGATCCAGCACCCGCTCCGTCAGCCGCGCCGCCTTCTCGTGCTGCGGCAGGTCGCCGCTTTGCTCATGGGAGCCCGGCTGCTTTTCCCCCGCCCTGCGCTCCGGCGCCTCCGCCAGGTAACGGGCCGCTTCCTCCGGCTCCATCAGCTGGATCTTTTGGGCGTCTGCCTGCCGCAGCGACAGCTCGTATCCCCGCAGATTGATCTCCATGGGGTCGCCCATCGGCGCGACCTTCCGCACCGTCACCTCGGTGCCCGGCGTAATCCCCATATCCACAAGCCGCCGTTTGACCCGCTGATCCTCGCTGCCCGAGCGCAGCACTACGCCGCTTTCGCCCGGCTTTAGCTGGCCTAATGTCTTCATGGCTTCCTCCATCCCCATGCAAAGTTTCCGCAAAATAATTGTAGAATGATGCGTTCACCCTGTCAATGCAAAATGTTACCTTTGGTTAACAATTTTCGCTTACAAAAAATGGAGGAGCTCACAAAGCCGCGCCAGGCCATGGTTGTTTCTGCCTTCTTCCATGTTTACTTTTGGGGTTCCAGCGATTATACTGTTGACCATTAAAGGCCCAAAATGCGGCGGAAAGGGAGACAGGATGGAGCGGATCACAATCATGGACGGGGCGATGGGCACGATGCTGCAGGCCCAGGGGCTGCAGCACGGCCGCTATCCGGAGCTCATCTGCCTGGAGCGGCCCGAGGCGGTGGCAGCGGTGCACAGCGCCTATCGCAGGGCCGGCAGCCAAATGCTTTACGCCAATACCTTTGGCGCCAACGCGCTGAAGCTCAAGGGCAGCGGACGCAGCGTGGAGGAGGTCGTAACGGCGGCGGTGCGGATTGCCCGCTCCGAGGCCGGCGGTCAGGCTCAGGTCGCGCTGGATATCGGCCCCCTGGGGGAGCTGATGGAGCCCATGGGAGCCCTCAGCTTTGACGAGGCCTATGGCTGCTTTGCCCAGATGATCGCCACCGGCGCCAAAGCCGGGGCTGATCTTGTGGTCTTTGAAACCTTCTCCGATCTGGCCGAGGCCCGGGCCGGGTTGCTGGCCGCCAGGGAAAACTCGTCGCTGCCGGTGTGCATCACCATGACCTTTGACGAGACAGGCCGCACCCTATCGGGCTGCACGCCGGGGGCCGCCGCCATGGCGCTGACCGCGCTGGGCGCCAATATCCTGGGGGTCAACTGCTCCCAGGGGCCCCGGGAGCTGGTGGGCATCCTGCGGGAGATGGCCCGCTACACAGCCCTGCCCCTGGCCGCCAAGCCCAACGCCGGGCTGCCCGATCCCCAGACCGGCGCCTATAGCCTCGGGCCGGAGGATTTCGCCCTTCAGATGGTGGATTTTATCGAAGCGGGGGCCAGCTATCTGGGCGGCTGCTGCGGCACCACGCCCGAGCACATCCGGGCCCTTGCGGCCGCTGCCGGGCAGCTTACGCCGCCGCCCCGCCCGGCGCCCCGCGCCGGGCTCTGCTCCGCCAGCCGCGTGGTCGAACTTGGCGGCGTCCGGGTCATTGGCGAGCGGATCAATCCCACCGGCAAAAAGCGCTTTCAGCGGGCGCTGCGCCAGGGCCAGATGGAGTACATTGCCAGCCAGGCCCTGGAGCAGGCCCGGGCAGGAGCCGATATTCTCGATATCAATGTGGGGCTTCCGGAGCTGGACGAGCCCCGTGTGATGGCGCAGGTTGTCGACGCGGTACAGGCCGCGGTGGACCTGCCCCTTCAGATCGATTCCTCGGACCCGGAGGCCATCGAAGCCGGGCTACGGGCCTTCCACGGCAAGGCTATCGTCAATTCCGTCAACGCAGAACCGGAGAAGCTTCGCGTTGTGCTGCCCCTGGTAAAAAAATACGGCGCGGCGGTGGTCGGGCTGACCATGGATGACAGCGGCCTGCCCCGGACCGCCGAAGAGCGGCTGCGGCTGGCTTCGGTGATCCTGGACGCAGCGCTGCGCCTGGGGATTCCCCGCGAGGATGTGCTGATCGACTGCCTGACCCTGACCGCTTCGGCCGAGCAGGCGCAGGCCGCCCATACGCTGGACGCCGTCCGCCGGGTGCGCAGCGAGCTGGGGCTGCATACGGTGTTGGGCGTATCCAACATATCCTTTGGGCTGCCGGCCCGGGAGCAGCTCAGCGCCGCATTTCTCACGGCCGCCATGGCCGCCGGGCTGGATCTGCCCATCATCAATCCCAACAGCCGGGAAATGATGGACGCTGTGGCCGCCTGGCGGGTGCTCAGCGGCGAGGATACGGGCTGCGTCGGATATGTGGCCCGCTTTGCCGGCGCCCCCGGCACGCCGGAGGCTGCCCCGGCTGCCGGCCCCTCCCTGAAGGAGGCCATCTACAGCGGCCTGCGGGAGGAAGCCGTAGCGCTGACTGAGGCGCTGTGCGGCCAGCGCGATGAGCTATCGGTCGTCGAAACGGAGCTGATTCCCGCCCTGGATGAGGTGGGCGCCCGCTATGAGCGCCAGGAAATCTTCTTGCCCCAGCTGCTTCGCTCGGCCAACGCCGCGGGCGCGGCCTTTGACGCCGTGCGGGCCCGCATGAAGGCGCGGGGTGCGGCCGGCGTCAGCAAGGGTGAAATCGTCCTGGCCACCGTGCATGGGGATATCCATGATATTGGGAAGAACATCGTGAAAACCGTATTGGAGAATTATGGCTATCGGGTTATCGATCTGGGCCGCGACGTGCCTGCTGAGCGCGTGGTGGAGGCCGCGGCCGCTCACAGGGTCAAGCTGGTGGGCCTTTCGGCCCTGATGACCACCACAGTACCCGCCATGGCCCAGACCATCGAGGCGCTGCGGGCCAGCGGCCTTGGCTGTAAGGTGATGGTGGGCGGCGCAGTGCTGACGCCGGAATATGCCGCCCGGATCGGCGCTGACTTTTACTCGGCCGACGCCAAGCAGGCGGTGGACATTGCCCGAAGGGTATTGGGGGAATAAGATGCAAGACATTCGCTGCTATCTCAAGGATCACCTGCTGCTGTTTGACGGCGCTATGGGCACCTACCTTGTGAGCCGCGCAGGGATGCCCGCGGCCCGATGCGAGCAGGCCAACCTGGAGCGGCCCGATGAGGTGCTGGCCATCCACCGCGCCTATCTGCAGGCCGGCGCCATGGCCCTAAAGACCAACACCTTCTGCGTCAACCGGCCTGCATTGGAGGGCGACGAGGCGCTCCTAGACCGGCTTATCGCTGCCGGATGGTCCCTGGCGGAGCAGGCCGCCGCAGGCAACGCCTATGTCTTTGCCGATATCGGCCCGGTCTTTGCCGAGGATGCAGCCGCCGAATACCGCCTGGTGGCTGACCGCTTCCTCCAGCTGGGCGCCCGTCATTTTCTGTTCGAGACGCTGAGCAGCCTGGACGGCGTGGCGGAGGCGGTGGCGTATATCCGTGAACGCGCGCCGGAAAGCTTCATTATCCTCTCCTTTGCTGTGCAGCCAGACGGCTTTACCCGCCAGGGCGAAGCCGGCGCAGCGCTGCTGGCGCGCTGCGCCGGCATGGCGGATGCCGTGGGCTACAACTGCATCTCAGGCGCCCATCATATGCAGCGCCTGATACAGGACGCGGGCCCGTTGACCTGTACGCTGTCGGCCATGCCCAATGCCGGATATCCTACGGTGGTGGGCGGCCGTACCTTCTTTGACGGCGATCCCGGCTATTTCGCCCAGGAGGCGGCCCGTATCGCCCGCCTGGGCGCGGGTATTCTGGGCGGCTGCTGCGGCACTACGCCGGAGCATATCCGCCGCGTGGCCCTACTCGTGAAGGAGGGGCCTGCCCAGCGCCCCCTTAAGGCGCCTAAGCCCGCTGCAGCCCGCCCGGCCGCTGGGGAAAACCGCTTTGCCCGCAAGCTGGCCCAGGGTAAGCGTGTAGTGGCTGTAGAGCTGGATCCGCCCCAGGATGCGGACATCGCCCGGTTTATGGAGGGGGCGCGCAGGCTTCGGGATATGGGGGCCGACGCTGTGACCATCGCCGACTGCCCCATCGGCCGCGCCCGCATGGACAGCAGCCTGCTGGCCTGCAAGCTTAGGCGGGAGCTCGACCTCGACCCGCTGCCCCATATGACCTGCCGCGACCGGAACATAAACGCCACCAAGGCGCTGCTGCTGGGCCTGTGCACGGAGGGCGTCCATAATGTGCTTGCCGTTACCGGCGATCCAGTACCCAGCGCTCAGCGCGATGAGGTCAAGAGCGTCTTTCATTTCAACTCCCGCATATTGGCCAAGTATATCCATACCCTGGGTGATACGGCGCTTTCCACCCCCTTCTTCATCTGCGCGGCGCTGAACGTCAACGCCGGCAATTTTGAGGCCGAGCTGCGCCGCGCCGTGGAAAAAGAATCCTGCGGCGTGTCGGCCTTCCTGACCCAGCCGGTCCTCACCCGCCGGGCCGCCGAGCATCTGCAGCTGGCGCGGACGCGGCTTTCCGCTAAGATTCTGGGCGGTATTATGCCCATCGTCAGCTATAGGAACGCCTGCTTCCTGCATAGCGAGGTGGCGGGGATCCGGGTGGACGAACAGCTTGTCGAGCTGTACCGCGATAAGGACAAGGCGCAGTGCGCCCGCCTGGCTGAAGAGGTTTCAGTCCATATCGCCCGGCAGATTGCGCCCTGGGTCGATGGATATTATCTCATTACGCCCTTCGCCCGCGTGGGGCTTATCGGGAAGATCATCGCCCGGCTTCCCAGCACCCCCGTAGCAGGCCCATAGCCCCGGCTCCAATCCGGCCTTGCGCCTGCATCAACCTAAAATAAGCCTCCCTGCGCACAAATCTGTGCGCAGGGAGGCTTATTCAATTTACCTTTTATCCGCCATTCGGCCGCGGATATAGGCCATCAGCTCATCAAAGCCGCCCTGGGGGTAGCCGCTGATGTCCTGCTGCCGCGTATTGATGAGGCAGTCCGTCAGCAGGAACACCTCCAGCCCTGCCTGCGCCGCGGCCATGTCCTCGGCCGCATCGTTGCCCACCATGAGGCAGCCCTCTGCCGGCAGCTCCAGCCTCTCCAGGATGTCCCGATAATAGGCTGGATTGGGCTTTGCGTGCCGCGCGTCTTCATAGCAGGTGTACAGCACAAAATCGGAAGGCTCAAGCCCCGCCCAGCGGATCCTGCTTTCGGTGGCCACAGTGGGGAAGATCGGATTGGTCGCCAGCACCAGCCGGATCCCCATGCCCTGCAGCGCCCGGACCGTCTGCAGGGCTTTGGGGTTGTAGCCGCAATCCTGCCGCACCTGCTGGAATTCATGGGCGTAGTAATCGTCAAATACCGGCTTGTGCGCCATCGCCTTCTCGCCAAAGATCCCGGCAAAGCAGCGCCAAAATGCCTCCTCATTGGTGCAGGCGCCGTCATTTTTCACCATGGCCGCCGTGCCCTGCCATATGGCGTCGATCAGCGCCCTGGGCTCATAGCCCAGGGGCGCGGCCTTGGCTGCCAGCGTTCGGAAATAGCTGGCCGCAAAAACCTTTTCATCCATCGGCAGCAGCGTACCATCCAAATCGAACCATACCGTATGAAGCATTCGCTCTCCTCCCCATCGCGCCCCTTCGGCGCTTAAGGGATGATTGTATCACAGAATAGGGCGCTTGTCATGCCCAAGTTCGCTATGCCGGCGACCGGGTCAGTATGCCCACCGCACCGGGGCCAACATGGGCGGATATGACGCAGCCGGCCGTCACCCGGTAGATACGCCGGAAGAAGCCCAGCGACTGGATAAAGCGCTCCGCCAGCTCCGCGACGCCCGGCCGCTGCCCCGCCGCCATGGACAGCACCACATAGGCAGGATCGATGGCGCTCAAATCAGCAAAGCGGTATTGCAGATAGGCCCGCGCCGCCTTGGCGCTGGAGCCGCGGAAAAGCTTGGCCGGGACCAACAAGCCCTCCCGCAGCTCCACCTCCGGCTTAATGCCCAGCAGATTGGCGCCATACAGCTTCAGCGTGGAGCAGCGTCCTCCCTTGTGCAGATAGCTCATCGTATCGATCAGCATGGACGCCCGGTACCGCGGCCGAAGCGCCTCCAGCCTTCGGACAATCTCTGCGGCTTCCATCCCCTGCTCAGCCATGCGGGCGCCCTCCATAGCCAGGATGCCCGTGCCGGTGGAAAGGCTCATCGAGTCCACCACATGGATATGCCCTCCGCCGGCAATCTCCGCCGCTACCCGGGCAATCTGCACCGTCCCGGAAAGCCGGGCGGACAGGCCCACAAAGACAATATCCTGCCCCGCCGCCCGCGCCTGGGTAAAGGGCTCCAGGAAGTCGCCGGTGGAGGGCGCCGCGGTCTTGGGAAATTCGCCGCCAGCCTCCACCTGGGCAAAAAGCTGCTCCGGATCCATATCCGCCCCGTCCAGGTAGGATTGCCCGCCCATGTTCACATACAGCGGGATTACCGCAATCCCCAGCTGATCCGCCATGCCCTCGGGCAGATCTGCCGTTGAATCCGTCATGATTTTTACCTTCGTCATCTATGCGCTCTCCTATAATCGTTTTTTATACCTTTATATCTAGTATTTAACACTTTATCATGAATTGCACATGAACACACCTCAGCCAGCGCCTCCCTCTATCCTACTATATCCTATTGAATCCCCCCGGCTGGCATGATAGAATGAGATAACGAAAACGTTTTACGGAGGTTGCCTATGGCTGTTACCATCAGGGATATTGCCGAATACTGCCATGTCTCCGTCGCCACGGTATCCAAGGCGCTCAATGGCTACGATGACATTTCTCAGGCTACCCGGGAACGCATCCAACAGGCGGTGGCGGCGCTGGGCTACCTGCCCAACGGCCACGCCCAAGCCCTCAAGACCCATCGGAGCTATAACCTGGGCGTCGTTTTTACCGACCGCAAAAACCATGGGCTGCGCAACAGCTTCTTTGCCGGACTGCTTTCCGCCTTCCGCGAGGAGGCAGCCCGGGAGGGTTACGACATCACCTTTATCAGCCAGAGCCTGGGGCAGCGGGCGGCCAACTATCTGGAGCATAGCCAATACCGCCATGTGGACGGCGTATGCATTGCCTCGGTGGATTTTAACGATCCCGGCGTACTGGCCCTGGCGCGCTCCGATATTCCCGTCGTCACCATCGACCACGTCTATCCCGGTACGGACGCCGTGGTTTCCGACAACCGCCAGGGGATGAGCGAGCTGATCGGCTATATTTACCGCCAGGGGCACCGCCGTATCGGATTTCTGCATGGAGAAATGTCCTCGGTGACGCGGATGCGCATTGACGCCATGCGGCAAACCCTGGCCGGGCTGGGCTGCCCCGCCGCGCCGGACGCCATCCGTCCCGGCTATTACCACGATCCTGACGCCACCCAACGGGAAACGGCCCGGTGGCTGAACGAGCCCCATGCGCCCACCTGCCTGATCCTTTCCGACGATTTCAGCGCCATCGGCGCCCGCAGGGCCGTCCAGTCCCGGGGGATGGCCATACCCGGCGATATTTCCCTGGCAGGCTTCGACGGTATCGATGTCGCCTGGGCGCTGACGCCGCCGCTTACGACGGTCTGGCAGGATACGGACCGCATCGGCGTAGAGGCCGCGCGCCGGCTTATCGCCCGTATCAATGGGCAATCCCTCCCCCCCTCGCCGGTCTTTATCCCTACCCGGCTTCTTCCCGGCGGCACGGTGGGGCCCATCGCGCCGCCCCGGCCCGATGCCTGACATCCTTAGCAGATCAAAAAGCGTTCCACAGCAAAGGCTGCGGAACGCTTTGTTGATTGGGGGCTATTGCGCCTGGCCGCCTGCTGATTGGGCGTCTGCGCCCAGCAGGCCCATCGCCTGGGCGATATCTATATTGACCAGAAGCACATTCACGCCATCATCGCCGAAGATCCCCAGCAGCTTGCCTTCGGTGTGTTGGGCTACGATCTCGGAAAGCTGCGCTTCGCTCAGCCCAGATGCCTGCGCAATACGGGGAATCTGGATCTTTGCAGACTCCGGGGAAATATGGGGATCCAGGCCCGACCCGGAGGCCGTCAGCAGGTCGGCCGGGATATCCTCGCGCCTGACGTCTGGGTTTTTCTCCAGGAAGGCGGCGATATCCTGCTCGACCCGGGCGGCCAGCTCCGGGTTGGAGGCTGCGTAGTTATTGGAGCCGGAGCCCAGCCCGGCGAATTCTGAGCCGTCGTTATAGTACTGCTTGCCATCTTCGCCCTCTACATACACGTTGTAGTGATAGGCCGAGGGCCGGCTCCACATGTAGTAATCCGCCGTAAACTCCTGGCCCACATGCTGGGCGCCCACAGCCTCTCCGTTCACCTCTACCAGGCTGCCGTTGGCCTGATGGGGAAAGATCAACGCGGAAAGGCCCGACAGCAACAGAGGAAAAAAGAGGCCGCAGACCAGCATCAGCACCACCGTCACCACCACTGTCTGCCGGGCGCCATGCAGCGTTTCCTTCAGGGATTTTTTCATGATTGCTTCCTCCTTATTACAGCCCGATGAACAAAAGCAGCGGGTGGATAATCAGGTCGATCAGCTTGATCCCCACAAAGGGCGTGATGATGCCGCCCACGCCGTAGATCATCATGTTCTTGGCCAGCATCCTGCCTGAGGACATGGGGCGGTATTTGACGCCCTTCATCGCCAGGGGGATCAGGCAGGGAATGATGATGGCGTTGAAGATGAGGGCGGAAAGGATCGCGCTGTAGGGCGTGGCCAGGTGCATGATGTTCAGCACGCCCAGCGCGGGGATCGCCTCCATAAACATAGCCGGAATGATGGCGAAGTATTTGGCGATATCATTGGCAATGGAGAAAGTAGTCAGGCTGCCGCGGGTGATGAGCAGCTGCTTGCCAATCTCCACCACCTCGAGGATCTTGGTGGGGTCCGAATCCAGATCGACCATGTTGGCCGCTTCCTTGGCAGCCGTGGTGCCGCTGTTCATAGCCAGGCCCACGTTGGCCTGAGCCAGGGCCGGGGCGTCGTTGGTGCCGTCGCCGGTCATGGCAACGATCTTGCCCTCGGCCTGCTCCTTCTTGATGACCTCGATCTTGTCCTCAGGCTTGCATTCGGCAATAAAGCCGTCCACGCCCGCCTCCTCCGCGATGGTGGCCGCGGTCAGCGGATTGTCGCCGGTACACATGATGGTTTTGATGCCGATGGCCCTCAGGCGCGCAAAGCGCTCCACCATGCCGGCTTTAACCGTATCCTTCAGGTAGATCACGCCCAGAATGCGGTCGTCTTTGCATACTGTCAGGGGCGTGCCGCCCAGGCTGGAGATGCGGTTAACCTCCTTATGCAGGTCGCCGGGGATTTTGCCGCCCAGGTTCTTGACATACTGCTCGATGGCGTCGGCGGCGCCCTTGCGCAGCCGCGTGCCGTCGGGCAGATCCACGCCGCTCATCCGGGTCTGCGCGGTAAATTCAAGGAAGACCGAGCCGGATATTTCGCGGCTGCCGTCGCCCAGCTTCCGCGCCAGCTCCAGGGTGGATTTGCCCTCGGGCGTCTCGTCGCGCAGGCTGGTCAGCGCTGCGCAGCGGATCAGCTCGTCGCGGCCGGCCCCGCCTACGGTGCAGAAATCCGCGGCCAAACGGTTGCCATAGGTGATGGTGCCGGTCTTATCCAGGATCATGGTATCCACATCACCGCAGGCCTCCACCGCCTTGCCGGACATGGCGATGACGTTGAACCGGGTCACGCGGTCCATGCCTGCAATCCCGATGGCCGAAAGCAGGCCGCCGATGGTAGTCGGAATTAGGCAGACGGCCAGGGCGATCAGCGTAGAGGTCTGCAGCTGCACGCCGGAATAAACGCCGATGGGATACAGGGTTACAATGACGATCATGAAGATGATAGTCAGGGAAACCAGCAGCGTGTTAAGGGCGATCTCATTGGGCGTCTTTTTGCGGGAGGCGCCCTCCACCAGGGCGATCATGCGGTCCAGGAAGCTGTTGCCCGGTTCGGAGGTGATGCGGATCTTCAGCCAGTCGGACACCACGGTAGTGCCGCCGGTCACAGAGCAGAAATCGCCGCCGGATTCGCGTACCACCGGCGCGGATTCGCCGGTAATGGCCGATTCATCCACCGAAGCGATGCCTTCTATGACCTCGCCGTCTCCGGGGATAATCTCCCCGGCTGACACCATGACCACATCGCCCTTGGCCAGCTCGCTGGAGAGCACGCTCTTTTCCGATCCGTCCGCCAGCAGCAGGCGCGCCTTGGTATCCTTCTGCGTCTTTTTCAGGCTGGCCGCCTGGGCCTTGCCGCGCCCTTCGGCAACCGACTCGGCAAAGTTGGCAAACAGCACCGTAACGAACAGGATCACCGATACAATGATGTTATAGGCGCGCAGGTTCCCAGCCCCTACGCCTCCGAACAGCCCCGGGAAAAAGGAAAGGGCCAGCGTGATGGCAAAGCCTACCTCCACCACAAACATCACGGGATTTTTCATCATATACCGGGGATTCAGCTTTTTGAAGGAGCCTGCCACAGCCTGGCGAAAGATCGCCGGCGTAATTAGCTTTTGATTTTGCTTTTTGCTCATCGTTTCTTCCTCCTTACGCCCAAAGGGTGAGATGTTCCGCAACCGGGCCAAGCGCCAGCACAGGGAAGAAGGTCAGCGCCGCAAAGATATACACCACAAAGACCAGGATCACCGCAAAAGACAGGGTATCCGTATGCAGCGTACCGGCCGATTCGCTGACGAAGCGTTTCTTCATCAGGGATCCGGCAATCGCCATCTGAATCACAATGGACAGATACCGGCCAAAGAACATGGCCAGCCCCGCCGTAATGTTCCAGAACAGGGTGTTATCGGCCAGCCCCTCAAAACCGGAGCCGTTATTGGCCGCGGAGGACGCATATTCATACAGCACCTGGGTCAGCCCATGGAAGCCCGGGTTCGTAATGCCCTCCAGCCCCGCCTGGACGGCTACCGCAATGGCTGAGAAGGCGAGGATCAGGAAGGGATGGATGATGATGCATAGGGCCGTAAGCTTCATCTCGCGCCCTTCAATCTTTTTACCCAGGTATTCAGGGGTACGGCCGATCATCAGCCCGCAGATAAAGACCGCCAGGATGGCGTACATGATCATATTCATCAGCCCGACGCCCTTGCCGCCGAATACCACGTTCAGCATCATGTGCAAAAGGGGGATCATGCCGCCCAGGGGCGTCAGGGTATCGTGCATGTTGTTGACCGTGCCGGTGGTAAAGGAGGTCGTCGTTGTGGTAAACATGGCCGATTGGGCGATACCGAAGCGTACCTCCTTACCCTCCATGCTGCCCTGGGCCTGGTTCAGGCCCACCTGGGCCAGGGCCGGGTTGCCCTGGCCTTCCGCCCAGAAGCAAACGGCGAGGCCTATGATGAAGATAATACCCATGGCGGCGAAGATGCTGCGGCCCTCGCGGCCGTACATCCAGGCGGTCAGGCCCCGGCGGCCCTTGAGGCTGTTTTCTGGCTTTTCGCCTTCGGCCTCCGCCTGGGCGCGGCGGCGGTCGCGTACCATCTTGCCGAAGGTGATCACGCAGGCGCCGGGCAGCAGCATCATGGAATACAGCTCGATAAGGTTGGAGAGCATGGTGGGGTTCTCAATCGGCGTGGATGAGTTGGCGCCCAGGAAGCCGCCGCCGTTGGTGCCCAGATGCTTGATGATTTCAAGGGCCGCTACCGGGCCCATGGCGATCACCTGCTTCGCCCCCTCGATGGTGCTGACGACAATATTGCCGCTGAAGTTCTGCGGTACGCCCTGCCACACCAGCAGCAGGCCGCCCACGATGGAGAAGGGCAGCAGCACGCGGGTCGTGATGCGTACAAGGTCGGCGAAGAAGTTGCCTACGTCATCCTTGCTTTTGCCGGCCAGCCCGCGGATAAAGGCTACGCAGGCCGCATATCCGCTGGCCGCGGAAACGAACATCATAAAGGTAATGACCAGCATCTGGGACAGATAGGAAAGCCCGGACTCGCCGGAATAGTGCTGCAGATTCGTATTGGTCATGAAGCTGATGATGGTATTGAAGGAAAGCGACGGCTCCATACCGCCAATACCGTTGGGATTGAAAAGCCCGATGCTCTGGATCCGCAGGATGATATATCCCAGCAGGATCATCACGGCGTTGGTCGCCAGCAGCGCCACCGTATATTGCTTCCAGTTCATCCCCTTCTGGGGATTGATGCCGCTGACCCGATAGATGACTCCGTCCACCCGGTCAAAGACCGGATCGGCAAAGGTACGTTTGCCCGCAGCGATATGATAGACATAGATACCCACAGGAATGACCAAAATCAGATAGATGAGGATGGTCAAAGCAAGCTGTATCATTCAATTCCCCTCCCGCTCATCTTAGAATTTCTCCGGATGTACCAGCGCGTAAACGAGGTACGCGCCCATCAAAAGGACGATAAACCCAAGTACGATCATATCGACGCCTCCTATTGCTTTGAATCCACTTGTTTATCGCACCAATGGATCAGCAGCCCCACCAGGGCAAAGCTGACGGCCAGAATACCCAACATAAGTAAATCAAGCATGGATCTCCATCTCCTCACTCTGTGTTTTGCTGCATCATTATATCAGCCCGTCTGCAAACGAGTTATAAGGCTTTGGGCCTATGGATAAAGATCCTATCAAGATCGCGCGGCTGAAGGCTGCACCCACACAAAAAAGGGGCTGCCGGATCATCCGGCAGCCCCTATCCTGTTGCAGAAGCCCGACCCCCTACAGGATCAGCTCCTCCAGCCTGCGCTTGGGCACATAGTGTACCCCCTCCCCGTCGCGGTAATAGCGGGTATCCCCGTTTTCCGGCACGTCCACCAGGCGCACCGTCTCCCGGGGCCGCCCCAGCGCCAGCACCAGGTCGATGCTGTAACGCGCCTGGTCAATGCCCAGGGCCGCCGCCAGCTGGTCCCGCTTGATATTGCCCAGCATACAGCCGCCCCAGCCCTGCTCCACCGCGCCCAGCATCATGGTCTGGGCGGCGATGCCGTCGTCCGTCGCCTTATTCTTGCCCAATTCCTGGTCGCAGAGGATGACAATATAGGCCGTAGGCCGCTCCTCTTCATCCGGGCCCGGCCAGTCCTTCAGCGCCGCCGCCCAGACCAGGCAGGGGAACACCTTATCCGCCTCCTCCTTTTCATGGACAAGCCGGAACTTGAGGGCCTGGGAATTGACGGTAGAGGGCGTAAAGCGGGCCAGCTCCACCAGGGCTTTCAGGTCGGCCTCCGGCACGGGGCAAGACGCATCAAACCGGCGATAGGACCGGTTTCGCAGCACGAGATCCTTGAGCATATCTGCCTCCTCTCCTCCCCAGGCCTCCGGGCGCAGCGAAAGGCCCCCGGAGAAGGGATGGAAATTTTACGAAATGATGGTACAATGGAACCATATCATTCTTTGGAGGAAAAAGCAATGACCGCAGCACTGGAACGCTTTTTACGCTATGTGGTAATCGACACCACCTCCCGGCACGATACCGGCGCGGCCCCTTCCACGCCCTGCCAGTGGGATCTGGCACGGCTGTTGGAAAAGGAAATGATCGAAATGGGGCTCACCGACGTCAAGCTGGATCCCTACTGCATTGTCACCGGCACCCTTCCGGCCAACCGGGCGCCCGAGGGGACGCCGGCCATCGGCTTTATCGCGCATCTGGATACGGTGGAGCCCGGCAAGGGCGTCAAGCCGCGGGTCATCGACCGCTATGACGGCGGCGACATCCTGCTCAATGAGCAGGAGAAGGTGACGCTCTCGCCCGCCATGTTCCCCGGCATGAAGGAGCATGTGGGGCAGCGCCTGGTGGTCACCGACGGCACGACGGTATTGGGCGCCGATGATAAAGCCGGCATCGCCGCCATATTGACCGCCCTGGAGGAGCTGATGGCCCATCCTGAGATTCCCCATGGCGTCATCCGCGTGGCCTTTACCCCTGACGAGGAGATCGGCGCAGGCACCGACCACTTCATTGCCCGCGACTTTGGCGTGGACTTCGGCTATACCATGGACGGCGGAGGCGTCGGCGGCTTCCAGTATGAGAACTTCAACGCAGCCCACGCCCGGGTCACCGTGCACGGCAACAGCATCCATCCCGGCTCGGCCAAGGGCTATATGGTCCATGCCGCGACCATCGCCGCTGAATTTGCGACCATGATCCCCCAATGGGAGCGGGCTGAGACCACGGAGGGCTATGAGGGATTCACCCATCTCAACTGGATGCGGGGCGAGGTGGAAAGCGCTCAGCTGGACTATATTGTCCGCGACTTCGACGCCCAGGGACTGGAGCGGCGGAAAAACGATCTTCTCAAGATTGCCGGCCTGCTCAATGGGCGATATGGCGCGGGGACCGTAGAAGTAGCCCTGGAGGACAACTACCGCAACATGCTGGAGAAGGTTAAATCCCATCCCGAGGTCGTCACCCTGGCCCGGGACGCCATGGCCTCCTTGGGCATTGAGATGCAGGTAGGCGCAATCCGCGGAGGCACCGACGGCGCCAACATCTCCAACATGGAGGGCGGCTTCCCCTGCCCCAATGTTTCCTCCGGCGGCTGCAACGGCCACGGCAAGTTTGAATACCTGGTGGAATCCCATCTGCTGACGGCGGTGGAGGTGATCAAGCGGATCGCCGCGCTGGCCGCCGGCGCCAAGCTCTAGCAATAGGCCGGGCCTTATCCCGGATAAAAAGGAGGTATTCTTTATGGACCGCAAGCTCAGAATCATGGTGATCGGAGCCCATCCTGACGACTGCGACATCCACGCCGGCGGCGTCGCGGTGAAATATGCCCGGGCGGGCCACAGCGTGCTCTTTCTCAGCATGACCAACGGCTCGGCCGGCCACCAGGAGATGGGCGGCGCCAAGCTGGCCATGACCCGCTACGGGGAGGCCCAGGCTGTGGCTCAAACCGCCGGCATCCGCTACAGGATGTTCGACTTTGACGACGCGCACCTGGAGCCGACCCTTTTTGCCCGGCAGATGCTGGTGCGCGAAATCCGGGAATACGCGCCGGATCTTATCATCACCAACCGGCCCAACGACTACCATCCCGACCACCGGGCCACCGGGCAGCTGGTGATGGACGCCTCTTATATGGTCATGGTGCCGAACTTCTGCAAGCTTACGCCGCCCCTGCGCTATAATCCCATCATCCTCTATGCCCAGGACCGTTTCAAGTTCCCCGCTCCCTTTAAGCCCGAGATCGCCGTGGACGTATCGGACGTGGCCGAAGAGAAAATCGCCCTGATGCACTGCCATACCTCCCAGATGTATGATTGGCTGCGCTGGATCGACCACACGCTGGATCAGGTTCCGGAGGGTGAGGAGGCCCGCTACCGGTTCCTGATGGAGCGCTACCGTCCCACCTATGAAAAAAACGCCCGGGAGCTGGAAGCGCCGCTGACTGCACGCTATGGCGCGGAGCGGGCCCGGGCCTGCACAGCCGCCGAAGCCTTTGAGGTCAGCGAATACGGCGGAGCCCTGCCCATGGACAGGGTGGACGAGTACTTCCCCTTCTAGCGGCCATACACGCCGGGAGCCTCACGCGCCCGGCGTGTTTTTTATTTTGTGTCTGTTTTGGGTTTACATATTCAATAAACAATGTTATGATATGTTTATAATATTTTCCGGAGGATGCGATGCGGCAGGATTGGGATCAGCTATCGGTTGAAGAGCTTTCGGAGGGCATAGCCTACGATCAAAGGGCGCAGGCCTATCAATGCCTTTTCTGTCAGGCCCGCTTTGCCGCTGAAGAGGTTTTCCCCCAGGCGGACGGGCGGTTTTTGACGGCAGCCGGCGCAGCCCGCCATCATCTGGCGCAGGCTCACGGCTCGGCGCTCCAGGGGCTGCTGGCGCTGCCTGGGAAGGACACCGGCTTTACCGAGCGCCAGGCCCAGGTGCTGCTGGAGCTGGCCCGATGCCCGGACGACCGGGAGGCGGCAGCGTCCCTGGGGCTTTCGCCCTCCACGCTGCGGCATATGCGCTTTACCTTCCGGGAGCGCGCGCGTCAGGCGCGGCTCTGCCTGGCGATTGTGAATCTTGCGCTGTCAAAGCATCAGCAAAAGGACGGCCTGGTGCCGGTCCATAAGGGGGCTACAATGGTGGACGACCGTTATCAAATTACCCAAGAGGAGGAGGAAAAGATCCTCCGCACCAGCTTTGAAAGCTTTGAGCCGCTGAAGCTCAAGCAGCTATCGCCCAAGGAAAAGCGCAAAATTGTGGCGCTGCGGCGAATCAGCGCCTGCTTTGAGCCCGAGCGGCGCTACAGCGAGCGGGAGGTCAACGATATTCTCCGCCCGATCTATGACGACTTTGTGCTGGTCAGGCGCTACCTCATTGAGTACGGTTTCCTCCAGCGCACCAAGGACTGCCGGGCGTATTGGCGGGAGCAAGCGACATGATCCAGAGAATCGATACGGATAAGAAACGGTATCTGGACCTGCTGCTGGAGGCAGACCCGGATGAAGCGATGATCGACCGCTATCTTGAAGCGGGCGAGATGTATGTCCTCTTTGAGAAGGGCCAGCCGCTGGCCGAGGCCGTGCTGCTGGATCGGGGCCGCGGCGTCTGCGAGCTCATGAACCTGGCGGTACGCCCGGGCTTCCAGGGGCAGGGCTGGGGCGGGTTGTTGATCCGCCATCTGTTTCACGAGGCCCGTTCCCGCTTTCACACCATGCTGGTGGGCACGGCTGACGCCAGCGACCGCGCCCTGCGGGTCTATCAGCGGGAGGGCTTTACCATTGATCATCGCATCCCTGGCTTTTTTACGGAAAATTACCCGCATCCCATCATCGAAGAGAACGGGATGCCCTGCGTGGATATGATCGTGTTGAAAAAGAAGCTGCGCGAAGGCTGACAGCTCCATAAAAAGGGAGGACGGTTTTTCGTCCTCCCTTTGTTCCATGCCCTATGGCTCCACTGTGACGCCGCACCAGGCCTGGGCCACGGACATCAGCCGCTGCGCGGCCTCCCGGTCCACCTGCCATAGCACGAGGGCCGTGGATACGCACTGCAAAAAGCCCCATTCCCAAATCCCCCGCTGGTCCACGCCGGTTAACCGGTGCAGATAGCGGCAGCGTTCCAGCCCGCGGGCCCGCGGCTGCGGTTGGTATGCCTCCGTCCATTCCCGCATCAATACCCCCAGGTCATAGGCCCTTTCATAGAAAAGCCCGTCGGGGTCAATCAGCTTAAAGCGGCCCGGCCGCGACGGATCCTCAAGGGTGTTGGCCCCATGGGCGTCTCCATGGACCAGCACATAGCCCGATGGATTCAGCCGCTGCTCCCGGGCTTTCAGGAACTCCATTGCCTGCTCCAGTACCCGATCCCCACAGGGGTTCCCTAAGCGCCCGCTTTCGGCAACAATAAAGGATCGAAACCAACGCACGCTATCCGCACCGTCGGGCAGCTTCATACCGTCTGCAGGAATACGCCACGTTTCTCCCAACGTGCGGCAGATGATGGCCAGTTGCTCCTCCAGCGGCAACCCCAGCCTGCTCAGCGGCGCGCCCAGCCGCTCCAGCAGGCACGCCTGCCGCGCTTCGTCCCAGGCATAGAGCCTTGCATAGCCCCGCCCCCCGGCCGCTTCCAGCACCTGGACGCTCCGGAGAAATTCGCTGTCCTCCGGTGCTTCCGGTATGTCCATTTTCAGCACATAACGCGCCCCGTCCACACCTGCCGCGCCGGCGGCCAGGCCGTGGGTGCCGCCCGATAGCACCTCGCCCACCTCGATTTGCCACAGCGCCTGAAGGTCGGCAATTTTGCCATCCAGCGAGTCCAGCCATTGCCTGCCCCGCTGGCCGGAAGCCTCCGCGCGCTTTACCACTACATCTGGCAGCCGGCGGCGCCACCCCAGCCCCTTTGCTCCCAGATCCTGCCGCGCTGTCAATTCCCTTTCCGTCATCTGTGCATCCTCCTTCTTTTTCTTCATCAGGATGCAGAATTTGTTGCCATACCGTACCTCCGATCGCGTTTGTTTCAGTATAGCACAGCCCACAGGACCGCACAACAAGCCGCATCTCTTACAGCCCGCCTATCGCCAGCCAAGCCATGAGCCGCTCCACCAAAAAGGCCGTAGCCGTAGCCGCCAGAGCCACCGGCAGCAGTCCCTTGCGGCGGTAGGCCAGCCAAAAGGCCACCGCGCCGCCAGCTACCGCGGAAACCACGGATCCGGTGGAAAAAAGCATGTCCGGCAGGATCATGGCGCCGAGGATCGCATAGGGCATATACAGCAGGAAGGACTGGACAAAGCGGTTGGTAATGCGCCGCCGGAACACGGCCAGCGGGATCATGCGGGGCAGATACGCCGTCAGCGCCAGCACCAGGATAAACAGCAGCAGCCTACCGGTCGTCATGATCCACCTCCTCCACCGCGGGATAGCGCCAGGCGCCAAAGGCCGCCGCCGCGACCCCGCAAAGGATCACGCTCCATCCGCTGCCCAGCAGCCGCAGGCCTGGGGCATAGCGCATGATCAGGCTGAGGCCCGCGGCCACCAGAATAATCTGCATCACCGGCTTGGAATCCCGCGCTGGGGGCACAATGATGGCCAGAAACATCGCATACAGCGCGATTCCCAGGGCTGCCCGCACCGAAGCCGGCAGGACGCCGCTGGCCACGCAGCCCAGCAGCGTTCCCCCTACCCAGCCCAGCAGCGGCGTGAGGATCAGGCCCGCCAGGTAGGGCGCCTTCAGCATGCCTGGCTGGGCCATCGATACCGCGAACACCTCGTCCGTATTGCCAAAGGCCAGCAGCATCCGTTGAAAAAGGTTCAGCTTGGGATCCAGCCGCTGAGACCAGGATAGCGCCATCAACAGATAGCGCAGGTTAATGATGAGCACCGTGCAGGCGATCTGCGCCAAGGCGGCGCCCTTGGCCAGCATGTCCACGCCCACGAACTGCCCGGTGCCCGTGAAGCTGGTCAGCGAGGTGGCGACGGCCGCCCATGTGGGCAGCCCATTCTCCACAGCCAGCATCCCAAAGGCAAAGGATACGGAAAGGTAGCCCAGCGCTACCGGCATCCCGTCCTTCATGCCCTGCATAAAAATCCGCTTATCCTTCATATCCGTCTCGCTTCTCCCCCCAAACCACAAGAATTCCCCGCGGCAGGCCGCGGGGAGCGATTCAGGCAGAGCATATTATACCACGCCGTCCGGCAATGTGGAACCGTCCGGGATGAATTTTTCCTTCAACTGCGAAAAAGGCCCCCGAGCTATCTCGAGGGCCTTGAATGGATCGCTTACCAGCCGAACTCGTCGTAGTGGGGCTCGATAACGGTCTTGTTGTAATCGTTGCCGCCGGGGAAGTTGGCGCTCTTGAGGATACCGGGGGTCTTGCCGCGCTTCATCAGCTCCTCAACCGCCACAGAGGTGACGCTCCAGAGGATGTAATCGGAGGCGATACCGGAGGCCGCAGCGTAATGGGCTTCAATGCCCTCCACTTCCATCATAGCCTCGGCCGCAGGCGCGCAGTTATCCAGGGTCAGATCGACCATCTCATAGAGCTTCTTGCCGGAGGAATGAACCGGATCCACAGCCAGCGCATAGGTCATCGAGGACATGGCGATTACCTTGATGCCCATCTTCTTGGCCTCATAGGCCAGATCCACCACGCTGGCGGTACGGCCGGACACAGAACCCACAAAGAGCACGTCGCCGGGCAGCAGGTTCGAGGAACGCAGCGCATAGGCGGCCAGGCCCTCCATATTCTGGTCAATGCTGGAGCGGTCGCGCTCGCGGCCCTGCTTCTCCACGTCCAGCTTATAGGAGAAGTGCTTATAGAAGATGGGGCCGCCGCCGCGGTAAATTACGTCGTTCTCGATGGAGTGGCAGATGCCGCTCAGGTAAATGTTGCCGCCCGCCTCGACCGCATCGGCGATCATCTGTCCAGCCTTGATAATGTTCTCACGCTGGGTAGTGCGCACCTTTTCAAAGAGCGCGTCTACCGCCTCGTGATACTTGTCCATCAACATTGTTCTTTTCCTCCCTCGGATGAGTGTTAGCGATTAACCTGTTTTATTCTACACCCGCAATCCTGCAAAAGCAATTTACTTTTTTGACCTCTTGCGGTCAAATGGGCGCTTTACGCAAATTTTATGCCTGCCTCAGCCGCTATGGGTTTTCGATTTGAAGCTTGGCCATCTTTGAGCCAAAATGGCCGGATTCCCTTTCCCGGCGGGGGGGAAGGCGCGGCCCGGGCAGGCCGCGCAGCATACGTCCTCCCATGATACGCTCCGGCCCTCCTTCTTCCGCTGCACAGCGGCCCTTTAGGCCGGAATCACCCGTTATCCCGTCACCGGCCGCCCGCCCTGCCGGCCACGAGGGGCCGGCCTAGCGCCCCGAGCCGATTTCTCCCCGCGAACGCCAGCGGGCGCGGTACTTGTCCATGGCACTCTCCAGCGCCGCTTCCGCGTCCAACCCCATGGCCTCGGCCAAAGCCAGCAGCGAAAAGGCGCAGTCGCCCAGCTCTTGCTCCAGCCTCGAATTTTGAACAGGCTCCTGTAGGTTTCCGTAATCAGTAGCCTTAAGCACCTCCTTGGCGAGCTCGCCCACCTCAGAAATCAGATCCAGGCATCTCGTCTGGGCGGAGGCTGTCAGCCCGTATTCGTCCATCAGCTCCGCTGTCTTGCGCTGTGCTTGCCGCATCGCATATCCTCCCATCCCCGCCGCGCTCCCGCGGCTTTTTTTATTTATCCTACCGAAATGCGGGCCGGAATACAACCCAACCCGCCGGGAAATTCTTCTTTACAGCCCGCCTTTCTGGGGGCTATAATAAAGTCATTATAGGAACATTTCACATAGAGGAGACTTACATGGAAAGAAAGAAGCATACCCGATTGCTGGCGGCGCTGGCGCTGGCTTTAGCCTTGGCGTTGGCGCTGCCTTCGGCCGCCGCCCTCGGCGCGCCGGCCACCCTGGCTGCCCCTCTCTATCAGCAGGCCACCGGCACCCCTTCCTTTGACAGTGTGGAAGCGATGCAGGATTACTTGCTGCAGTGCGTGGACCAGCGCATGCAAACCGTGACCTTTTATATGGATCCGAGCCTCGAAAAGATCAGCGCAGGCGAATTCTGCCGCCTTGCCAGCCTCTTCTTCTGCTCCTCCAGCTACAGCGCTTCCACCGGGCGGTATGAGCTCAACATTACATATTATCCGGGCACCCGCATCGCCGACGCCTATACGTCCGGCGACCTCTCCGGCCTGACGGCTGAGGAACGGCAAACGCTGGAAAAAGCCCAGCAGGTGGTTCAACAGGCCCTGGCGGAATCCAAAACCAATCTGGTTCTGGAATTGAAGCTGCATGACTGGATCTGCGCCAACGTAAGCTATGCGGCCGCCGACACCGATTTCACCCAGCCCGCAGACGCGCCCCGCGCGCTGACCGCCGTGGGCGCGCTATTGGATGGCCAGGCCAACTGCCAGGGCTATTCCGACGCCTTCTACCTGCTGGGCACGCTGGCCGGCCTCAACGTCGACAGGATGTCGGGCTTTGCCGGCGATGAGCGCCACATGTGGAACACCATCCAGCTGGACGGCCGCTGGTTCGTAGTCGATGTGACGGCTGACGACGCCCCGATCAGCGGTGATCTCGCCAACCAGGTCTATGTCAATTACCGCTACTTCAACGCCGGCCTCGATATGATCGGCGATACGCTGACCTGGCCGGAGCTCTATGAATACCGGCCCATTGAGCACGCCAGCAACCATACCTATTACTATTACACCCCTCAGGGCAACAGCTTCGACTGCTTTGGCGCTGCCTTCTGGGATCTTGACAGCATGGCCGATTTCGTCTACCGCCGGATGCGCGATGATAAGCAGGCGCTGACCTATACCCTAGCTGTGGGCCAGACCTTTGACTGGGATGCCCTCAGCGATGAAATCAAGGAGCGAACCAACGACTATAACCGCCGCACCACATGGTATATATGGGTCATCAATGTGGCGGGCAATACGTATTGCATCACCCTTTTCACCGAATTCTGACTTTGACCAATCCCATAAAGCACCAAGCCTGCAGCCTAGGCTGCAGGCTTGGTGCTTTCCCTATCGGCCCCTTCCCAGCAGGCCCTCCATCGCGTCGGTTTCCTCGATGCCCTGCCGCCCCAACCGCAAGGTCTTGACCTCATAGGGCGCAAACATAAGCGAAGCCGCATGGCCCCACATCGGACAGCGAACCTGAACCCGCTGGGCTTGCTGCTGCGGATGATAGAGCCGCGCAATATAGCCTGCGCCATCCTCGGCCGCCTTCAGGGCGCCCAGTATCACGTTGCCCTCGGTCTCCAGAAGCCGCTCCGGCGCCGTACCGCCGCCGGATGGGAAAAAGGACATGGCTACCGGCGCTTCGGCAAAGCTGGCCGCCTCCCGCTCCACCTGGGGCAGCCTGTCCTGCAGGCTGCCGCCCTGGATCTCAAACCGGAAGATGCGCTCTCCCTGCTCGCTGCGGGGCAGGAAGCGGTCCTCCGGCACCAAGGGGCGGTCCTCGATCGGGTGGACGCAATAGCCCGAGGAGCGCAGCAGCGATAACCGCAGCTCGCCGTCCATCGCGTCGGAGCCATGGATGGAATCGTTGACGACCGTCAGCGCCTGATTGCCGTCGTCCACCATCACCCATTTCCCGCTGGCCATCTCACGGCCGTCGGGCGCAAGTTCGCTTACGCCATAGGCTGTCTGGCCCCGGTATCGGGCGATGCCGCCGGCCGGTGAAGCGCAGAGCTTCAGCAGCCGCTGCTTCTCATTCCAAAATATCCGCGCCTTCAGCTCAAAGGCTGTCCCCTGCTTGGGCAGGTAATAGGTCATCACCGCATAGCTATGGGCGCAGCAGAGCATGACCTCGATCACCGTGCGCACCGGGCCGTCCTCAATGGCACGGATGGATTCCAGTCCCAGCCCTTCCAGCCCGGAGAGCCAGCTGCCGGTTTCCGGATCAGCCAGGCGGAAGGACTCGCCGCCCCTGGGGAAGGCGCAGGCCCGCATGAACCAGGGATCGGGAATATCCTCCACGATGTCCAGGCGGAAGGCGCCGGGCTTGACCTGTTCCACGCCGCCCACCTGGTAGCTATCCACGCAGCCGGTGGCGCCGCTGATGACAAGGCGCATAGCTCCGTTATCAAAGACAGCGTTTCCCGCCGCATCCCGCTCCAGCCGGGGCTTGGGCTTTTCCGGGATGGTCTGAAGGCGGCAGTCAAAGCGGCTCATGGACATGGGGGCCAGCTCCGCTGTAAAGCTTACGCGCTTGCGCCAATCCAGGTTGAGATTGGAGGCCTCCTTTTCCGGCTGTGAGGGGATGGGGACGCCGTCCTTCATCACCACGGGCAGGGTGAACTCCTTTTTCCAGTTCTGATCGGCCAGCATGAATTCGCATTCCACCGTCCGGGTAACCGGGAAGGGATGGGGATTGAATACGATGATGGGAATCTCGCCCTGCCTGGCCGGGGGCTGCCCGGCTGTCAGCGCAAAGAGGGCGCGGGTCGTCACCCGGGAGACGGTTTCATATCCCTTATCCAGCACGCGCAGCGCGCCCTCCTCGCCCTCCTGGATGCAGCTGCCCGGCAGCACGTCGTGAAATTCGGAAAGCATCAGATCCTCGGCGGCGTCCTGCAGCGCCTGGGCCGGATAGGCCATCAATCCGGCGGCGCATGCCGCCGAAGCCATCTTTTCGGCGGTAAACAGCCCGTTCTCCAGGCGGCGGTGCTTCTGCTTAATGCGGATCATGGAGGTATAGCAGCCCACGTTTACCGGCACAAGGTCGCCCTCATAGCGGGGAAGGGCGTCGCGTTCCTGCTGGCTCATATCGTCAAAATAGTCGTCCAGGCTGCTGTGGGCCACCTGGCAGCCCCTGTCCCGGTAGGCCTCAATCAGCGCGTTGACCGCGACCACATCCTCCCGGGAAGGGCCGCCGCCATGATTGCCCACGCCCCAGGCTACCAATCCCCTTTCCATGCCGGGATGCGTCTGGATATAGCGGTCGATACATTCATGGGCATGGCCCAGGGGTGTGTTGTAGGGGCCGTCCAGCCGGTGGGCGACGATCTCGGACCCATCCTGTCCCCGCCAGATGAAGGTCACGCCGGGCAGCTCCAGCTGGTTTTGATCCGGGCGCATAAAGACATACCGGTCATAGCCGCTTTTTTTCATCAGCTGCGTTAGCGAGCGGGTATGGCCGAAGGAATCGAAATTAACCGCGGTGCGGGGCGCCTGCCCGAACTTCTCCAGAAAGTATTTCCTTCCAGTCAGCATCTGCCGCAGGAAGGATTCGCCGCTGGGCATGAGGCAATCGGGCTGCAGGTACCAGCCGCCGATGATCCGCCAGCGCCCTTCCCGGGCCAGCCGCTGGATGCGGGCAAAGAGCTCCGGCTCATACTCCTCAACCCATTCATACAGCAGCATCTCATTGTGGTTAAACACAAAGCAGCCGTGCTCCTCGCACAGCGAGGCCGCCACCCGGAAGGTGGACACCGCCGCAGCCGCCCCCTCCGGCCATTCCCACTGCCATATGGGGTCGAGATGGGCGTTGCAGATCAAAAACATCTTTTTCATGGATGGTCCTTCCTTTTATCCTCTATTCCCTACGGCTGCGCCCAGCCCCGGCTGCGCTCCAGCGCCCGCTGCCAGCCCCGGTACAGCCGCTCGCATTCTTCCGGCGCCATGGCGGGCGTAAAGCGCCGCTGCGTTTCCCTGGCCTGGCTGATGGCCCCCCGGCTGGCAAAGACGCCGCTGGCCAGCCCTGCCAGGAAGGCCGCGCCCTGGGCCGTTGTCTCAATGCAGGCCGGGCGCTCCACCGGCAGCGACAGGATATCGCTCTGGAACTGCATCAGCATGTTGTTGGCGCTGGCCCCGCCATCCACCCGCAGGATGGAGAGGGGCATACCCGAATCCCGCCGCATAGCCTCCAGCACGTCGCGGCTCTGATAGGCGATGGCCTCCAGCGTCGCCCGGACGATATGGGCGCGGCTTGTGCCCCGGGTCATGCCCACCAGGGTTCCCCGGGCGTACATATCCCAATAGGGCGCGCCCAGGCCGGTGAAGGCCGGCACCAAATAGACCCCTCCCGTATCCGGCACCGACAGGGCCATCTCCTCGGACTGGGCAGAGCTCTTGATAAAGCCCATCTGGTCCCGCAGCCACTGCACCGAAGCGCCTCCCATGAAGATGGAGCCCTCCAGGGCGTACTCGGTCTTGCCCTCCACCTGCCAGGCAACGGTGGAAAGCAGGCGGCTGGGCGAGTCAACCGGCGCCTCGCCGGTGTTCATCAGCAGGAAGCAGCCGGTGCCATAGGTATTCTTACACATGCCCGGCTCAAAGCATCCCTGGCCGAAAAGCGCGGCCTGCTGATCGCCGGCCACCCCCATGATCGGGATTTCCCGCCCCAGCCACGACGCGTCCAGCATGCCGAAAAGCCCGGCGTTTGGCTTGACCTGGGGAAGCATGGCCTCCGGGATGTTCAGGAGCTTCAAAATCTCCTCATCCCAGCGCAGGGTATGGATGTTAAAGAGCATCGTGCGGGAAGCGTTGGAGAAGTCGGTCACATGGACGGCGCCGCCGGTCATATGATAGATCAGCCAGCTATCCACCGTGCCGAAGCAGAGATCCCCTGCCTCGGCGCGCTGCTGCGCGCCGGGGACATGATCCAGGATCCAGCGCAGCTTGGTGGCTGAAAAGTAAGCGTCCAGCACCAGCCCCGTCTTCACCCGCAGCGGCTCCTCCCAGCCATGGGCCGCCAGATGCTCGCAGATCGGGGCCGTGCGGCGGCACTGCCATACGATGGCGTTATAGACGGGCCGTCCGGTCCTTCGGTCCCATACCAGCGTCGTCTCCCGCTGGTTGGTAATCCCAATCGCCGCGATGTCCCGCACATCCACACCGGCCTGCTGAAGGCAGCGGGTCATGGTGGCCCGCTGGCTGGACAACAGCGTATCGGGGTCATGCTCCACCCAGCCGGGCTGGGGAAAAAGCTGCTCAAAGGTTTGGTTGGCCGAGGCCACCATGCGGCCGGATTCATCAAACAGCACGCTGCGGCTGGAGGTAGTGCCCTGATCCAGCGCCAGGATATACTTCATCTATGGGTGCCCTCCCTTTTTGCGTATTGGATTTTATATGCACCTATTGTCCTTCATCCGCAGAAAAATTAGCATTGCCTAATTTGACTTTATCGCTATATACTAGTAAAAATATTGACAAGAAAGGAGAAGCCCATGCAAACCCGTGAGCAGGCCGGGGCCCGCACCGCCCTTTGGGGCATTGTATGCAACCTGGGTCTGATGGCTGCCAAAATGGCCGCAGGCCTCGTCACCCGCAGCCAGGGCATGATCGCTGACGGCCTGAACTCGGCCGGCGACGTATTCGCCTCCCTGGCCACGCTGCTGGGCAGCCGCGTAGCCGGCAAGCCCAGCGACAGCGGCCATCCCTTCGGCCATGGGAAGGCAGAATATCTGGCTTCGCTGGCCATTGGGGTATCGATGCTGGCCGTGGCCTTTACCTCCGGCCGTTCCGCCGTGCTTACCCTGGTTCAGCGTGCCCCCTTTACCTTTTCGCCCTGGCTGGTGGCCGTCGCGCTCGTGACCATCGCCATCAAGCTTTCGCTGTATCTCTATACCCGGGCCTATGGCCGCAAATATAATTCCCTGCTGATCCTCGCCAATTCCGAGGATCACCGCAACGACGTATTCATCACCGCCGGCACGCTGGCCGGTATCCTGGGCTCCCTGGCCGGGCTCTGGTGGCTGGACGGCGTCGTGGGCATCCTCATTTCCCTTTGGATTGCCTACAGCGGCACGCGCATCCTCATCGCTTCGCTGCGGGTGCTGATGGACACGGCCATAGGCAAGGATGTCGAGCAGCACCTGATCGATCACATCCTGGAAATTGACCAGGTGCACCACATCGACTCCATTACCTCGCTGCCGGTGGGCGCTCGGTATATCCTCATCATCAAGGTATCCGTACCGCCGGAGCTGACCGTGGCTGACGGTCACGCTATCGCCGGCAAGATTCGCGCGCTTTTGCTGGATCATCATGAGGTGGCCGACGCCGTTGTCCATGTCAACCCGGACTTTCCCCACGGCTCCCCCCGGGCATAAAGGGGCCTAAGCCTCCGGGCACACCCCCGCCCAGAGGGCGGGACCATAGCAAAAAGGGTTGGGCAGCATGCCCAACCCTTTTGCTATCCGGCAGGTTTACAGCTTGTTTTCCGTCCAGATGCAGGCGGATTTCGCCCATCCGGAGAGCAGCGGAACATTGGCGTCCTCGCCCTTGCGTACCTTGGAGATGGCCACCAGGGCGAAGATCAGCACCACGATGGCGATTACCTGATCCAGCACGTTGAAGGTGGTGTTGAAAAAGCGCGACACGCCCGCCAGGGTATAATCGGTCACCAGATCAAAGATGGAGGATACCACCCCCATCACCGAATTGACAAAGCAAAGCCCCAGCGCCTGGATCACCTGGCAGGTCAGCCAGCTGTCCCGCTCCGTCAGGATCACGAAGGCCAGCAGCAGGCCGCAGAGCAGCGTCTGGCCGAAGATGGCCAGGACAAAGGCCAGCACCGCATAGAACCACAGATACATTCCCGTCTTTGGTTTGTTCATGTTCTTCCTCCTTATGATAGCGGCGCCCGGCTAGAAGTCGTAGCCCCGCATAAGATCCTCAAAGCATTCGCGGCGACGGATCAGCCTCGAACGGCCCGATTCCTCGATCAGCACCTCGGCCGGGCGAAGCCGCTGGTTATAGGTGGAGGCCATGGAATAGCCATAGGCGCCTGCGTCAGAAAGGGCGATTACATCCCCCTCGCGGGCCTCCGGCAGCAGCCGGTTCTCCGCCAGCTTATCGCCGGATTCGCAGATATTGCCGACCACGGTGACAGGCCGCGCCTCCCCCTCGACCCGCTGCCCACCGCGGTACAGGGTCAGCTCATGATAGCTGTCGTACATTACCACACGCTGCATCACGTTAAAGCCGATGTCCGTACCCACATAGCAGGTGCCCGCGTGCTCCTTGATCGCCTGCACTGTGCCCAGCACCACGCCGCATTCGGCCGTAACATAACGGCCCGGCTCGATCTTAAAGGTGACCCGGCGGCCATAGCGGCTGGCAAAATGCTCCATGGCCTCGCTCATCCGGCTGCCCAGCTCCGTAAGATCCAGCCGCGCCTGGCCCTGATGATAGGGCATACCGAAGCCGCCGCCCAGGTCAATCAGCCGCAGCTGCTCAAAGCGCTGCGCCAGCTCCAGCAGCCGCTCCATGCCTGCCAGAAAAGCCTCCGGTTCCATAAAGAGGCTGCCTACATGCTGGTTGATACCCATCAGCGTCAGGTTATACCGCTTCAGGATCGCCTCCGCCGCCTCGACCTGATCGTCGCCAATGCCGAATTTCGTCTTTTTTCCGGCGGTAATCACCTTGTCGCTGTGCCCCGCGCCGTGGCCGGTGTTAAAGCGGATGGCCACCTCCGTGCCAGGGAAAAGCCGGCCGAAGCGCTCCAGCTGGCTGAGCGAGTCCACGCTGACCATCACGCCCTCCTGGACTGCATCGGTCAGTTCCTGCTCGGATACGTTGTTGGGGATGTAAAAAATCTCCCCTCCCTTATAGCCGGCCTGCTTGAGCATATAGATTTCGCCCGGCGACATGGCGTCCGCCAGCAGGCCCTCGCTCCGGATGATTTTAAGCAGCTCAATGTTGGTATTGGCCTTGCAGGAAAAGTTCGCCGTAAAGGGCCGGTAGTCCACCAGGCCGGCCATCTCCCGGCAGCGGCGGCGCAGGACCGATTCATGATACACATAGAGCGGGCTTCCGTATTGTTCAATCAGCGCCTGTGGGCCGGCCGGCCCATAAAAGCTGCCGGCCTCAAAATCATATGGGGGCATTACACATCTCCTATCTTACATCTATGATATATCCCGATGATAATGCCCGGTATGTGCGCTGTCAAGCCGCCGGCATAAGAATCGGATAAATTTCTTTATTTTGCACCAAAAAGCGCATAAACTTTGAACATCTCCGGTATATGGCAGAATATTATGCGCATTTGCTTTCGCCCCTAACCCTGCCCGGCCAGGTAGCGGGCCGCCTCCTTCAGCGTGGGGAAGACCCGGGTAGCCAGCTTCTCTGTGTCCGGCCGCTCGCTGGGCGTAATCTGGTCGGGGATCCAAAGCCCCTCCATGCCCGCGTCGATGGCGGCCCGGATCCCATTGGGCGAATCCTCCAGCACGGCGCAGGCTTCCGGCGCCACGTCTAACCGCCGCGCCGCCAGCAGGAAAATGTCAGGGGCAGGCTTGCCATGCTCCACCTCGTTGCCAAAGGCCAGCGTATCGAAAAACGCCATAAGCCCCGCTTCCCGCAGCTCAAGCTCCGCGCGGTCGCGGTTGGTGGAGGTTGCGACCGCCATGCGGAAGCCCGCCTCCTTCAGCGTATGCAGGATCTGCCTGGCATAGGGGCGAAGCGGCATCTTCAGCTGCTGCATCCGCTCAAAAATCAGATCCCCCACGCGCTGGTAAAGCCGTTCAAAGTCCAGTCCCGGCCCCAGAAAGCCCTCCATCATGGCCCGGCAGCTGGTATGGTTGGAGCCGGTCACCGCATGCACCATCTCCGCCGTAATCTCATAGCCCATCTCCCGGCCGGCCATGGGCCAGCACTGAACGCTCTGGGCTTCCGTATCCAGCAGCAGGCCGTCCATATCGAAAATCGCGCCCTTGATCCTCATGGCTGCCGCCCGCCTTCCTGCAGCAGCCACTGCCCGGCTTCCTCCAGGCTGGCGAAAAGATAGTCAGCCGTCTGCGCCGTATCGGGCCGCTCCTGGGGCGTTATCTGATCGGGAATCCACAGGCTGGTCATCCCTGCCGCATGGGCGGCCGCGATGCCGTTGGGCGAATCCTCCAGCACAACGCAGGCTTCCGGTGCCACGCCCAACCGCCGCGCCGCCAGCAGAAAAATGTCCGGGTAGGGCTTGCCCCGCTCCACCTGGCTGCCAAAGCACAGCGTATCGAAATAGCCCATCAGCCCCCGGGCCTGCAGCAGATGCCGGGCCACGTGCTCCCGGGTCGAGGTGGCCAGCGCCAGCCGCCAGCCTGCTTCCGTCAGCCATTGCAGGATTTCGGCCGCATGGGGCTTCAGGGGGATCCCCTCCTCCTCCAGCCGCCGGTAGGTCAGGTGCCGCGCCGCCTCATGGAAGGTGTGGAAATCAAAATCCGCCCCCAGGCAGCCCTTCATATACTGTTCGCTCACCTTGGCGTTCATGCCAATGGTGGCGTGAATCATCTCTTGGGTCAGGGGAATGCCCATCTCCCGGGCCGTATCGGCCCAGGCCGCGCCATATATCCGTTCCGAATCCAACAGCAGGCCGTCCATATCGAAGATCGCCGCTTGAAACTTCATGCTTTCACGCTCCTTGTGGATTATTATAGCGGATTATGGCGGCTTTGAACAGGAGAATTCCCTATAAGTTTGGTTTCTGCCCCTCGTAAAGAATATGCCTTTAGCGATTTTCCTTTATATGCTATACTAAAAACAGCATTACTTTTTTTCCGACAGGAGACTACCCTCATGGATCGAAGCTGTCCGCGCTGCGGCCTTATTCTTACGCCCGGCCAGGTGATTTGCTCGCGCTGCGGCGCCCAAGTTGCCCCCATCAAAAACGTTGCATCCACAGCGCCGCAGCAACCCAGCCGTCCGGCGAAAGCGTCGAAGAAAAAGGGCGGCTGCTTCTTGCCCATCCTTATCGTCTGCGCTATCTTTTTCCTCCTCTTCATGGTCATGGATGAATCATCAGGCTCCCAGGGTCCCGGGGTATCCCCGCAATCCCGCGCTACGCTTCCTCCCCGCGAAAACACCGTGACGCAAGGCGCATCCAATCAGCAGGCCTCCGAAACCATCCAGGAGATCAAAAAGGCGGTAGCCCCCTATGAAAAATCCAGCGGCTATGTAGACGCTGACCAGGTATCGGAGGCGCTTGACGCAGCTTCTGCGGCAGCCGCAAGGGATTCCCATGTCCTCTATCATGAAACGAGCGACTTCTCCTTGTATTTTGAAGCATCGGACGGATATGGCTACGTTTATACGCCCTCGCTGGAAGAATACGACGCCGGCGACGGCGGCCTTGAAATTGCGACCTTCCAGCCCTTTTATACGGAAAACAAGCGCCTTGATCCGCAGGGCGCCATCAACCACGACGCGCCGGATCACAGCGCGGCTGAGCTTGCCGCAGCCCGCCCTGGCTGGAGCTTCGACAACCGCGGCGGCTATGATGACGACGATATCAATGACAGCGAAGTCGATATCAGCCGGATCCTCAGCCTTGGCGATTACCGGCTTACCCTCTGGCATGGGCACGGCGGCTACAGCTCCACGCCCGGCTATTTCGTTGCGACCGGGATCGAGGCCACCGATACTGTAAAAAAGCAGTATCAATCGTATTTTCAAAGGAAAATGATGCTGCTCACCATGGATAACCGGATATGCCTAACCGAAAAGTTTTTCGACGCAAGTTTTGACTCCGGCAGCCTGGACGGCGCCATAATCTATATGGGCACCTGCCTGTCCGGCTATACCGATTCCTTTGCGGACCTGCTGGTATCCAAGGGCGCAGCCGTCGTCTTTGTCAACTCCGGCTCCATCCTGCGTCAATACAACCTGAACATGATGGAGGCGGTTATGACAGGACTGCGGGATGGCATGACGGTATCCCAGGCGCTGTCCTATGCCAAGGCGCAGCACGGAGAAACCAGCGCCTACACCGCCCAGACGGAGGAGGGGCCCGTCACCCATACGGCCCATGTCTACTATCGGGGGCAGGAGGGCGCGGACCGCCTCACCCTGGCTGATTTCGAGCCGTCCGTATCCCACGAAGCCCTATACGCTCCCATTGTCGAGGGCTGGCGGGTGGAATATTCTAAAAGTTTCAATGATTTCTGTAAATATACCCTCTACGATATCGACCTTGACGGCGGCCCTGAATTGGTCGTCAATACGGGGACGGGCGATGCGGACAGTCTCTATACCGTCTACACCATCCGCAATGGGGAGGCCGTACGCATAGGCGCTGTGCCCGCGCCCTATAGCACGCTATACGGCATGACCCAGTCCGGGATTTTGGCCATGTCCGGCCATGATTTTAAGGAAACCTGCCATATCCTGCATATGGACGGCGACGCGCTTACCCTGCAGGAGCAGTACGAAATGCCCATTGAAATCTGCTACTGGGACGAGGTGTGCAGCATGGAGCCCCTGGCTTTCTATCCCCTTCATGACCCTACAGGCTTGGCCTGGCGGTCCAATCCCGGATATGATAACTGGGGCGCGCTTCAGCTCGATCCCCGCGGAGGCCATTAGCATGCATCCATTATCCGGCCCTGCCTCCAGCCGGGACGCAGCAGGGCGCCGTTGCCCCTGCGCCGGCAGCGCCGCTGCTTTTTCTAAAAGGAGAACCTCCCGCCCTGGGGCGGGAGGTTCTTTATGCCTCTTTTCTGGTTTTTCACCGTCCGGGCCCCTTGCCCGCTATTGGCTCAGCACCGTGCCGTCGGCCAGCGTAATGGTGAAACCGTTAAAATTGATGGTTCCGTTGTTGGTCAGGCTTGTCAGCGTGGAGTTCCCCGTCAGCGTCCAGGTGCTGCCGCTTTCCACGGTCACCACCGCGTTATCCGCCACGGCGCTGCCGCCCTGGGCGTTTTCCACGACGGTAATCGCACCGGTAAAGCTGCTCTCCCCGGCCAGCACCATGTTCAGACTGGAAATGGAATCCACGGCGATATCCCCGGCCAGCTGCTGATCCTGGGCTGTAAATTCCACCTGCGCGCCATTGGCTCCGGCTGCGCCCCAGCCGAGGCTGGCATCATTGCCCGACACCACAAGAAGATAGCCGTCGGTGTCCCGGTTCTCCAGCTCCACCCCGGAAAGCGCCAGCACACAGCGGGTATTGGTCACATAGAAGAGGTCGCCGTTGTTGCCGGTCAGGCTGCCGCCGGTCATGGAAAAGGCGGAAACGCCCACCTCGGCGTCACCGGACATGGACTGGTAAATCATCACGTTATGCACGTTGACCTCCGAGCTGGCGCCCTGGGTGTCGCTCATATTGCCCGTCACCGTGCAGTTTTCCAGGGTGATGGCGTTCTCCCCCTCGATCACCAGCGCCTCGGAATTTTCAGCCGTCAGCACCGCATCCCGTACCGTAATATCCGCCGTGGAGTATACGGCGGGGGAATTATAGCCGGTTGTGGTATAGCTGCCCTGCTCCACCTGCACCGTTCCACCGCCCCGGTCAGACCGGATGGCGGCCGATGAATCGCCCTGCGTGTGGATCGTCAGGCGGCTGGCATAGGTTGCGCCGCCCCCGGTGGTTTGAATGCCGCCGGAATGGTCGGCCTGGGTGGAAATGGTGGAGTCGGACAGCGTCACCACCGTGCCCTCGCCATAGCTGAATACGCCGTTACCGTTTGGCGCCGCAGAGGAAATATCCGCATTGGAAATCGTCACCTGCGCGCCGCCGGTGGCCAGGACCGCCGCATTCATACCATAGAAATCGCCATCCTCGGTGTTGGAGCTGGCGCCGGATTGCTTATCGACGGTTATGCCGTCCAGCGTTACCGTCGCCCCGTCGATACGCAGGGCGTTTTCATCGTCCCCGGTGGAGGTATAGCTGGTTTCCACCTGCTGCTCATCGGTGTCGATGGTATGGGCCGCCGTACCCTGATTCACCTCGCCGGAGCCGCCAAACCCGCCGCCGGGGCCGCCCAGCGCCCTGACCACGACGGATTGGGCCTTGGCTCCATCCGGCGCTTCCACGGTCAGGATATCGCCTGCCGCAATATCCTCCAAGGCGCCCTCCGAGGTCCCATCGCCCGACTCCGAGGTGATGACAGCCTCTGAAAGATCCAGGGTAACCGTTTCCCCGCTGGCGGTAAAGGCTCCTGAACCGGGCCTATCGCCCGCCTCGCGCTGGGGCATCTCCGGCGGCGTTTCTCCTTCGCCCTGGAGCGCAAGGCCATCCTGCTCTCCGTCCGGCTTTTCCGGCGCCTGCCCATCGGGCGCCTGTTTCCTTCGATCGCCTGCCGTCCCGCTCTCGTCCGGCGGCGTTTCTCCCTCGCCAGGGGCCTGGCCGGGCTCGCCCTCCGGCGGCTGCCGCTGGTTCAGCTCGCCCAGCGCAAGGGTTACGATTCCGTCCTCAATCGACGTCACCTGGCCGGTATAGGTCCCCCCTGCTTCGGTCTGGGCGGCCCCTGTCAGTTCCGTCGCGCTGGTGGTTTCTGTTTCCATCTGGTTGGAGCAGCCTGCCAGCATGGCTGAAACAGCCAGCGCACAGGCTGCCAATCGAATCGGTTTCATCCTGTTTCCTCCTGTCCCAGGGGCGTTCTGCCACCTGTTATCTCGATGGAGCCAGTATGGCGCATCAACCTTATATTTACCTAAAATACCGTCGGGTTTTCCGAAAGATTCCATCAAAAAAACTCCGCGGCCTGACGCCGCGGAGTTTAGGGGACAGAGCAAACTGCCCAGTAAGCCTGGCTTTACTTTTTCGGGATCAGCTTCTCCTGGCCGCCCATGAAGGGCCGGAGCACCTCGGGGATCACCACGCTGCCGTCCGCCTGCTGGAACTGCTCCACAATGGCCGGCATCAGCCGGCTGGTGGCCAAGCCCGAGCCGTTGAGGGTGTGCAGGAATTCAATCTTTTTGCTGCCCGCCCGGCGCACGCGCATGTTCCCCCGACGGGCCTGATAATCCCGGGCGTTGGATACCGAGGAGCATTCCTTATATTCATTCATGCTGGGGATCCACAGCTCGATATCATAGGTTGTCGCCATCGAGGCCGATACATCGCCGGCTGCCAGCTTGGAGAGCTGATAGTGCAGGCCCAGGCCCTCCACCAGCGCGCAGGCCTTGCGGATAAGCTCCTGGTGCAGCGCGTCCGACTGCTCGGGCAGCGTATAGGCGAACATCTCCACCTTATTGAACTGATGCCCGCGAACCATGCCCCGCTCGCTGGCCCGGTAGGTACCCGCCTCCTCGCGGTAGCAGGGCGTATAGGCGAACATGCGCTGGGGCAGGCTCTCCTCCTCCACAATCTCGTCCCGGTGCAGGTTGACCAGCGCCGTCTCCGCCGTGGGCAGCATGAAGGAGAAGTTATCCTCCTGCAGGCGGAACACATCCTCCTGGAATTTGGGGAACTGGCCGGCCGTATAGCCGCAGGCATAGGTCAGGATGTGGGGCGGCAGGATGAACTCATAGCCATCCTTAAGATGGGTCGTGATGAAATAATTGAGCAGGGCCCACTCCAGCCGCGCGCCGTCGCCGGTATAGAGCCAGTAGCCGTTCCCGCCCAGCTTTACGCCCCGCTCATAGTCGATGAGCCCCAGCGAGAGGCACAGGTCCACATGGTTCCTGGGCTCGAAGGCAAATTCCGGCTTTTCGCCGAACACGGAAACCACCTGGTTGTTCTCCTTGCCTCCGGCCTGCACGTCCTCTGCCGGCAGATTGGGCAGGGCCTCCATAAAGCGCTGGATCTTCTCCTCCAGCTCCCGCTGCTCGGCGTCCAGGCCTTTCACCCGCTCGGCCGCCTCCTTCATCTGCTCCAGCAGGCCGCTCACATCCTCGCCCGCCTTTTTCCTGCGGGGGATATCCTTGTTGATGCGGTTTCGCTCCGCCTTCAGCTGCTCGTTCTCCTGGATGATGGCCCTGCGGCGGGCGTCCCAGCCAAGCAGCTCGTCAAATTCTACCCTGTATTCCCGCTTAGCCAGGGCCGCCTGCACGGCCTTGGGGTCGTTGCGGATCAGATTCAAGTCCAGCATATCGGTTCCTCCTTCAAAATACAAAAGACCCGTCCCAACAAAGGGACGGGCCCAATCGTCAATGATGTTCCCGCGGTGCCACCCAGCTTGATGCCTGCGCATCCACTTTAACCGGCATATCGCGCCGCCGCGGCGGGCTCGTCGCCCGCGGGCTCGGAAAGCGGAAAGAGCGGTTCCCCACCGGTTTTCACCCACCACCGGCTCTCTTCAGGGGAAGGGCGCTCATTTTCTTCGTCACAGCCCTTGTTTTATTGCTTAGTATAGCACAAAGCAGTGTAACCTGCAACTATCTCTTACAGGGAGCCACCTGCAGCTATACGCTAAAAAGCGCAAAACTTTGCGGCTATTTTTCATTTTAAGACTGTATCCTACAGCACGCTCGGGCGCCGTTGAGCAAATTTTGCCGGTTTAAGTCCAAAATGAGCGACAGATTTTCATCCGGCAAGGGAAGATCTCAAGCTATTCCGCAAGCGCTGAAAGATTTGAAATTCTTGATATTACAGGGATTTATCCTTCTTGCGAAGGTTGAGAATTAATGATATATTTGTCACTAAGATTGAGTGAAAAGGGGTAATAGCCATACCATTTACGCATGGCCCTTTTCGCATATCATCCAGCGGAATAAGGCATATTCTGCCATCTGTTTGGCGCTTGCAGGATGTGCTTCACAGACACGTTAAGAAAGGCGATGAAATGATGAAGAAAAAACGGCTGAAGATGTTCCTCGTGCTGGCAATGGCGCTAGGCATGATGCTGGCGCTGGGCGGTATGGCTTGGGCATCGGCAAACGGCGCCCATACGGTTAACTTGAGCGGTCCTTATGATCAAGTGAATACGCTTTCCGTTGACCTGTATGATTACCTTCTCGACGATGCGGTTATAACCGGTATCACCGTGCCTACATCCACGCTGATCACAGGCGCAACGCCCACTTACTCTGACGGCCATGCAAGTATTGCCTTTACTACCAAGGTGTTGGACAATCCAGCTAGCGAAACCACATCCTTCACCGTAACGACCAGCAACTACGGCACGATCAGCTTTACCCTGAACCTCTCCCTAACGGGCAAGCAGAAGGTAACCATCAGCGCTTCTTCTCAGGATGGCTCCGTCAATGGAAGCGCGCATCCCGGCTATCGTGATTTGAGCGGCACACTAAACAATGGCGCCTCCTATACCGGCACATATACCTTTGCTTACAGCACAGAGGATGGTACAGCGCTGAACGCCGCGCCTGTTGAAGCGGGCAATTACAAGGTGACGATTTCGGTTCCTGCCGATAACGCGGATTATTACGGCAGCTTGACGCTGCCCTTTAAGGTAACAGACAATCCGGAAGCAACCTATCAGATAGCGGAAAACGGGTCATGGCTTACCGGTTCCTTTACCGAAGCGTTGGACAAGGTATATAAGGGTGGTACGGTCAAACTGCTTCAAGATCTGGATTTGAGCAGCACGGTGGCCATTACCAAGGATGTAACGATCACCAGCGCGGATGACAGAAAAGCCATTACCCGCACAACCAGCGGGCATGGTTATCTTCTGAATGTTCAGGCCAATGTAACACTCACAAATCTGATCGTCGATGGCGGCAGCACCGCCAATGTGACAGCGACCCGTGCGTTGATTGCCGTCAACAAAGGAAAGCTCACCCTTGGCAGCGGAGCCATGGTATGCAACAACAACAATATCACCACAAACGGCGCGGGCGGCGGTGTTTGCGTTATCGGCGGCGACTTGGAGATCAACGGCGGCACAATCAGCGGTAATACTGCCAATTCGGGCGGTGGTATTGCTATGGTAAACGCATCCGCTTATACCACTACGTTCAACTCCGGCAGCATTACGGGCAACAGCGCGACAAAGGCTATGTTCACCGGCGGCGGCGGTGCAGTGTATATTGCAGCCGGTTCCTTTATCATGGCCGGCGGCTCGATGGAAAATAACCGTGCAGCCACCGGGGGCGCAGTCTACCTTGATCACTCCGGAAACTGCAGCTTTACGCTGAATAACGGCAGAATTTCCGGCAATACGGCCACTTATGGCGGCGGTATCTGCGCAATGAGCGCAGACCTAGCTTTCTCCGGCGGCAGCATTACCGGCAATACAGCAACGGCCGATGGCGGTGGCGTATATGAAACCACCGGATCTACCATCCATGTCTCCGGCTCTATCAACATAACCGGCAATCGCTGCGGGGAAGGAAAAGATGCAGCAGACTTTTATTTGATCGGCGGCGATACCTTTACAGTGGGTGCGCTGAGCCATGATGCCCATGTAAACTTCTATGCACGGCCCGCAAACTACCTTGATCAGATCGTGGGCGGGCCCGCAGGCGGGCATACGATTTCAGAAGCTGATGTGGCGAAATTCGTCTATGAGGATGAAGATTACATACTGAAGCTTGACAATGGAAACATTGTCCTGGCAGAAGCGCCGCCCGTTTATGCTGTGGCTGTCACCAACGATGGCAACGGCACGGCTTCCTCCAGTCTCACCAGCGGCGAAAGCGGCACGAAGGTTACCCTGACCGCCACGCCTAACGCAGGCTACCGATTCAAGCAATGGCAGGTTATCTCCGGCGGCGTGGTCATTGCTGACAATAGCTTTACCATCGGCACAGCGGATGTGGAAATCAAAGCGGTCTTCGAGCGGATGGTCGATATACCTGTCTTTAGTCCAGCATCCGGTACCCTGGTGGACAGTGGCTCGTCTGTAGCCATCACCTGCGCCACCGAAGGTGCGACCATCTATTACACTACCGATGGCAGCACACCCACCCATGACAGCAGGGTGTATCGTGAGCCGATTGCCATTAGCGGGGATACCACGATCAAGGCCATCGCTGTGAAGGCGGGCATGGCAGACAGCGTGGTGGCCACGGCTGAATATACCCTCAAGACGAATGCCGCTGTTCCGGTAATCACCGGCCAGCCTGTCTCCGCCAGCTATGTGCAGCATACAAAGGCAAGTGTTCTGACCGTGGAGACTTCCGTTTCTGACGGCGGCATGCTGAGCTATCAATGGTATAGCAATACAAAGAATGCCGTAGAGGGAGGTACGCCAATTCAGGGGGCGACAAATCCGAACTATACGCCTCCCACAGGCACGGCTGGCACAACATACTACTACTGCGTTGTGACCCATACAAATGAAAATGCAACCGGCACACAGACGGCTATTGCGATAAGCTCCATTGCGAAGATTGAGATTCTCAACGCGCCGGTACTTCCGGAAACCAGCGATAACAGCCCCATTGGCCTCTGGATTGCTTTGGGTGTCCTGAGCCTGGCTGGTATATGGCTCATGATGGGCCAAAAACTGAGAAGGGCATAAAGCCATTCAAGCGGAAACATATGAAAAGGCGCAGGCATAACGCTTGCGTCTTTTCATATGCCCATACTTGATTGATGATCGTGGGTATCTTTGCGCGTCACTGTGTCCGTTCACGCGCAAAAAATAAGCCGGAATCCCTGATCCATCAGGGATTTCGGCTCTGCATACAGTCTACCGCTATTTTTTGCAAAATATTATAGGATGATGGTCAAAAATTTCGCCGGGCCGCCCACGCCCCGCTGGCCGTGGGGAATCGTGGGATCAAAATACAGCGAATCCCCCTGCTGCAGCAGCAGCTCGTGCTCGCCTACCGTGACGCGCACAGCGCCCTCGACCACATAGTTGAATTCCTGTCCTGGGTGCGTGACAAGCTCCAGGGGGTTCTGCTCGTCGTCCTCCGGCCCTACCGTAACCATCAGCGGCTCTGCCGACCGATGGGTAAAATTGTAAGCCAGCGATTGAAAATCATACCCGCGATAGCGGTCCACCTGGATTCCCTTACCCTGGCGCACCAGGCAGAAGGCATGCAGCCGCGGGGGCTTGCCGGTGAGAAGCTCCGTCAGATCCACGCCCATCAGCTCGGCCGCGCCGTGAAGAATGGATACCGGGATGTCCAGCTCGGCCTCTTCATAGGCGCGGTAGGTTTCTTCCGGAACACCCAGCTTTCCGGCGGCGTCGGCTATCGTATAGTCGGAAAGCTCCCGCAGCGCCTTCAGGCGCGAGGCGATCTGCTGCAGCTGCGTATCCTGCAATTTTGCGGCCATGGATCTTCCTCCTCACATAAGCATGCCTCATTATACCACAGGCGCCGCCGCCATGCAAACAGGCCGTTAGCGGCTGCCTATTGCTCGCGGATAAGCTTCATATCGCCGTCCTGGATCCAGCCGATGCGCCGGAAAATCCAGCAGAAGCCCAGGCTCAGCAGGGCCGGCGCAATCACATGAAGAATCAGGATCTGCGCCAGCGCCGCGCCGGCCGCCATCCCGCCCTCCGTGACCATGGCCTGCCATGCGCCGAACTGCCCCACCAGGCCCGAGGTGCCCATCCCCGCGCCCGAGGGCGTATTGGTCATGCCCAGCAGCGCCGTGGAAATGGGGCCCAGCACTGCGCCGGCCAGCGTCGGCGGAAGCCATATCGCCGGCTTGCGCAGGATATTGGGCACCTGCAGCATGCTGGTGCCCAGGCCCTGGGAGAGCAGGCCGCCCCAGCCATTGTCCTTGAAGCTGATGACCGCAAAGCCCACCATCTGGGCGCAGCAGCCGGCGGCGGCCGCGCCGGCCGCCAAGCCGCTGAGGTTCAGCATGATGCACAGCGCCGCCGAAGAAATGGGCGCCGTCAGCGCCAGGCCCACCACCGTGGCCACCACGATGCCCATGGGGATCGGGGCCATCACCGTCGCCGCGTTTACCACGCCGCCCAGCCAGGTCATAAAGCTGTTGACCCCCGGCCCTACGAACTTAGCCGCCAGGGAGCCGGCCACGATCACCGCCATGGGCGTCAGCACGATATCGACCTTGGTCTTGCCTGATACAAAGCGCCCCACCTCGCAGCTGACCACCGCGGCGATGTAAGCGCCCACCGGCCCGCCCAGCTGATACCCCAGCGCGCCTGTCGCCGCGCAGGAAAACATCACAAGGGGCGCGCTCTTCAGCCCATAGGCGATGGCCACGCCAATGGCCGCGCCCACCACCGGCGAGCTGGCCGCCAGAATTTCGGAGCTGAAGCCGAAGAAGGCCAGCCCCGGCACCTTGGCGATCTGCGAAAGGATCAGCCCTACGATCAGCGAGGCAAACAGGCCCAGCGCCATAGCGCCCATGGCCTGGATGAGATACCGCTGGTAGATGTACTGAAAGGGGGTATACCATTTGAATGCTTTCTTTTCCATCTTTTCCTCCCAATCAGGGTGTCTTGTCACCCCAGATTATCATAAAACCGGCTATCGCCGGTTCGTACCATGGTAAAAAGCTTCAGCCTTTGGCAAAAACCGCCCCCTTCATCCATGGGGCGCTGGGTGTCTTGTCACCCTTCATGCATTGTATCCCCGCTGCGCGCGCTTAGCAAGGCGGAAATTTGCCAAAGTTCGCAGGCGTTTTTCGTTTATTCCGTTAATTCCACCAGCACCCCCTGGGCCTTGAGGGCTGCTATCGCCCGATCCAGGGCCTGCTGATAGCTGGCGGTCAGCGTGTGCAGATGCAGGCCGCCCGTCACCACCGACAGCGGCGCAGCCTGCGGCTGGGAAAGGCTCTCCACCAGCTGGTCGGCCTCCCGGCGGGTGGCGATCCGCAGGCGGCCGACGATTTCCCCATACACCGGATGCTCCACCACAATATCCTCCACGCAGGCTCCGGCGTCTGCCACCGCATAGAGCTCCTCCCGCATCGCCTCCCTGCCGGTATGGCGGCAGGCCACCACGCAGGCGCAGCGCTCCCGGGGCGTCCGCAGGCTATAGCCCTGGGCGCTGGCCTCCACCTCCAGCCCGCCGGCCCGCAGCACCGCCATATCCTGCACGATCACCTGGCGGCTCACCTGAAAGGCGGCGGCCAGCTGGTTGCCGGTTACCGGCTCCTTTGAAGTTCTCAGCAGCTGCTCAATGGCCCTGCGCCGTTCCGCGGTCTGCATGAATCTTCCTCCTTTAGTGTGCTTTCACGCGCATTTCGTGTATAATAAGGATACCATAAACCAAAAGGAGTTCCCATGGGTAAAACGATTATTTTAACCGGCGGCGGCACCGCCGGGCACGTTACCCCCAATATGGCGCTGATCCCCCTGCTCCTGGAGGATGGCTGGACCATCCACTACATCGGCTCCCATCAGGGGATCGAAAAGGAGCTCATCGCCCAATTCCCCCAGGTGACCTATCATGGCGTCTCCTCGGGGAAGCTGCGCCGCTATCTGGATCTGAAGAACCTGTCCGATCCCTTTAAGGTCATCGCGGGGGCTTTCCAAGCCCGCCGGCTGGTGGGGCAAATCAAACCTCAGGTCATCTTCTCCAAGGGCGGCTTTGTCAGCGTGCCCGTGGTATGGGCCGGGCATAGCCGCCGGGTGCCGGTGGTGGTGCATGAAAGCGACATCACTCCAGGCCTGGCCAACAAGCTGGCCATCCCCCTGTGCCAGCGGGTATGCACCACCTTCCCGGAGGCGGCCCGCGCCGTGGGGGAGAAGGGCGTTTGCACCGGTTCGCCCATCCGGCCCAGCCTCTACGCGGGCAGCCGCGCCCGGGGCCTGGCCTTCACCGGGCTGCCCGGCAGGCTGCCGGTCCTTCTCATCATGGGCGGTTCCCTGGGTGCCCAGGCCATCAACCAGGCGGTGGACGGCTGCCTGGAACGGCTGACGGAGCGCTATGAGGTGATCCACCTGCGGGGCAAGGGCGGCCTCAATCCCGAGCTTGAGGGGCGGCGGAATTATGTGCAGTATGAATATATCCAGCAGGAGCTGCCGGACCTGCTGGCGGCCTCCGACCTGATCCTCTCCCGCGCTGGAGCCAACGCCATCTGGGAATTCGCCGCCCTGCACAAGCCCATGCTGCTGGTTCCGCTCCCCCTGTCCGCCAGCCGCGGCGACCAGATCCTCAATGCGGAAAGCTTTGTCAAGTTGGGCTATGCCCGCAGCCTGGAGCAGGAGAAAATGACGCCTGACACGCTGCCGGACGCGCTGGCCACCCTATGGGCCAACCGGGATACCATCACCGCGGCCCAGCAGGCCGGCGATACCCGCGGCGGCCTCAAACGGCTGCTGGCGGAAATTTACCGGGCGGCCGGCCTTCCCCCTGCCCAATAGGCGCGCATTCAGCCATACCCGGCCAAACCCAGTCCCGTCTTTGTAGAAACATAAGAGGACTCAATCCACCTTACAGGAGGCAAATGATGAAGGGTGTATTCTTTTTAGGCAACCAGCGCTTTGAAACCCGGGAGGCGGAGCTCAAGCCGCTGGGTCCCCGCGACGTATTGGTCCGCAACGAAGCCGCCGGCGTATGCGGCACGGATATCCACATCTATCACGGCGAAAAGGGCTCCGCCGATGTCACGCCGCCGGTGGTGCTGGGCCATGAATATGCCGGCATCGTGGAGCAGGTAGGCGCGGAGGTAACGACTGTCCGCCCCGGCGATGCCGTGACGGTCGACCCCAATATCTATTGCGGCCAGTGCCCTGCCTGCCGCATGGGGAAGAAGCAGAACTGCCACCATCTGGTCGCTGTGGGCGTAAACTTTAACGGCGGCTTCGCCCAGTATTCGGTGGTGCCGGAGCAGCAGGCCTTCCGCCTGGCGCCCGGCGTCAGCCTGGAGGCGGGGGCCATGGCCGAGCCGCTGGCCTGCTGCCTGCATGGGATCGACCGGGTGGGGATCCTGCCGGGGCAGAGCGTTTGCGTCATCGGCGGCGGCGCCATCGGCCTGATGATGGTGCAGCTTGCCCGCCTCTCAGGCGCCGGTTTCGTGGCGCTGTCCGAGCCCGTAGCCATGCGCCGGGAAATCGGCCTGTCCCTGGGCGCGGATTTTGCCTTCGATCCCCTTAGCCAGGATCCGGCCGCCACCCTTTCAGCCCGGCTGGGCGCTGAAGGCGTCGATGTGGTGATCGAGTGCGTGGGGAACACCGCCGCCACCCGCCAGGCCTTTGCCGTCGCCGCTCAGGGCGCCCATGTCCTGCTCTTTTCGGTCCCCTCGGTGGACGCGACCACGCCGCTGCCGCTCTTTGATGTGTTCCATAAGGAACTGACCATTTACGGCTCGCTCATCAATCCCGACACCCATCAGCGGGCCGTGAACCTCATCAATGCCGGCCGTATCCAGATGGCGCCGCTGATTACCCACCGCTTCCCCCTGGATCAGGTGGAGGAAGCGATCCTGGCGCAGCAGGGCAACGAATCCATCAAGGTATTGGTCAAGCCCTGGCAGGTTTAACCGCCTGCATATTCCCTTTTAATCCGATCCGGTACAACGGTGGGCCAGCTTATCCCGGCTGGCCCACCGTTATTTTATTGTCCAGCGTTCGCCGGTTGAATGATGATCTTTTTGACCCGGCAGCCATCCTGCTTCACCCAAAGCAGCGCCATAGCGGCCTCCCGCCCAAAGCGGCGCGGCCCGCAGCTGCCCGGGTTCAGCCATAGCCTGCCTGCTATCTCCTGTTCATAATATTGGTGGGAATGGCTGAAAACCGCAATCCCACCGGCCCCCTGGGGGATATCGGCGCGGCGGTGGGCCATGCAAAGAGGCATATCGCCCAGGTTGACCTGCAGCCATGGCGGGAGCGCATCGGCCCACGCGCCGTCGTTATTACCGCGCACCGCATAGACCGGCGCGATGGCCCGCAAAGCGCGCAGTATCCCTGGGCTGCCGATATCCCCGGCGTGCAGAATCAAATGGCAGCCTGACAGGGAATGGACGACCTCCGGACGCAGCAGCCCATGGGTATCGGACAGAACCCCAATTTGCAGCGTTTATCCCCCCTTACGCACCCGGGAAGCGGCCTCAGCGCCTGCGTTCCCGGGCTCCGCTAAGATTTTTGAATATTCCTATAGGCTTTCAGATATTTTGCCCATGTCATGATCTCCCCTAATGTGGTATAGTAAAAGAGCAGCGCGTAGTTTGCCGGCGGCGGAACGTAAATCCAGTTGCCTGCGGCTAGGCGCTTTTTCCATTCGTACCCTTTCCCGACAGGCAGGACGCGACCACAGGGAGGTATGGGCATGCTATCCATTCATGACGCAATACTCTACGGGAATTACGGCGTATGCCGGATTGTTGACATTCGCCGTGAAAATTTCTGCAAGCAAAACACGCTCTATTATGTGCTTACGCCGATTGACGACCCCCATTCGATCATCTATTGCCCGGTGGAGACAGGCGCCGGCCGTATCCGGCCGCTGTTGACGCCCGCACAGGCCGACGAGCTCATCCGCTCCATCCCCTCCATCGCCCCAAAATGGATCGACAACGCCCAGGCCCGCCGGGATCAGTACCGCAAAATGATCCGCAACGGCGACCGGCAGGAGCTTATCATGCTGATCAAAGCCCTGTACGAAAGCCGTACCGGCAAAGCCCAGACCGGCAAGCGGATGAGCGCCTCCGACGAGGAGGCGCTGCGTGAGGCCGAGCGCCTTCTTCACCATGAGCTCGCCTATGTGCTGAAGCTGCAGCCCGATCAGGTAACCGGTTATATTGCCCGCCGTCTGGAGGAGCAGGCGCAGGCCTGAAGCCTGCGCCAGGCCAAAATCAGCCTTCAGGGCTCGGGCTTATGGGGCTCTCCCAGCAGCCCCGCTTTCCAAAGCTCAAACCGCAGCCGGTGCAGATACTCCTTGTTGGTAGGGCAGGGCTGAAAGGGGCCCTCATCCATCTGCGCTACTGAATTCCTGATACATGTATGGATTTCCTGGCAGACGTTGAGTTTCGATTTACCCAAGGCCTGCCCGACCCGCTCATAGACTTCCATCATCGGCAAGGGGCGGTCGATGGGGTATTGCTCGGCGAGCTCCATGAATTTCACAATCATATCATACCCCGCTACCGTAATATCCAGTCTTGTCATCAGATAAAGCTGAACCTCCCGTTCCTTCATCATAGCACCCTCCTTTTGAATATGCCCTTAAAGAAGCACATCCCAGGCGGTTTTTTGACTGAATTATGGGCTTTCGGTAAAATAGGCTAAAATTCGACAAGTTTCCCCTTATCCGGCCGGCATGGACGCAGCAGGCGCAAAGACGCGCGCGCAGTGTTCAGACTTTGTTCACTGAAATGCAATATTTTCATCCTATAATGGAGGGGCTTCACGTCCCCGTCCTGCCTACCGGCCGGGCATACGCTCAATTCAAAAGGAGAATGCGCTTGAAACACATGAAATTCCCCCTTACCCTGGCGGCAGTGGCGGTCAGCGCCGCATTGGCTGCCGGCTGCAGCCATCCTGCCGCTACCACTACCTCTGGCGCCGCTGAAACGGCCGCCACAACGGCCAGCGGCGAAACACAGGCCACTACAGCGGCTGCCCAGCAGCAGGAGACCTTCGATTACAGCGCCGGGCTGACCGCCGAAGGCTATTTTGAAGGCGTGACAGCCTCCGACTACATTGCCCTGCCGGAATACAAGGGCATATCCATCTCCAGCGAGGTACTGACCGCCAGCGAGGACGACCTGAACAGCCAGATCGACAGCATTCTGAGCAACTATGTCACCTATGAGCAAATCAAGGACCGCGCGGTTGCCGACGGCGATACCCTCAACATCGACTATGTCGGGAAGGTGGATGGCGTGGAGTTTGAAGGCGGCAGCACCGATGGCGCCGGTACGACGGTGACCATCGGCGAAACCAGCTATATCGACGACTTTATCGAGCAGCTGATCGGACACACGCCCGGCGAAACCTTTGATATTGAAGTGACCTTTCCCGATGTCTATGAAAACAATCCCGACCTCCAGGGCAAGGACGCCGTCTTTACGGTGACCATAAACTATATCCATGGCGACGAAATCGTCCCCGAGCTCAGCGATGAGATCGCCGCCGACTACGGCTTCACCACCGTCGACGAGCTGAAGGAGGATATTGCCGACTGGCTGGTCAGCACGCAAAAGTCCGATTACCTGCAAACCCTGCTTTCCAACGCTACCTGCAAGCAGCAGGTGCCGGAAAGCGTGCTCAACTATGTGATTGATGCCGAGATGGCCCAATATACCTACTATGCCGACCTATACGGTCTGGATCTGGACGGCTTTCTCGCCGCCTATAGTGAATATGATTCCAAGGACGCCTATATCGAGGCGAACCAGGCTGCCTTTGAGGAGACCGCCGTCTATTATCTGACCCTGCAGGCCATTGCCGAGGCAGAGCAGCTCTCCGTGGACGCGCAGACCCTGGAGGATTCCGGCTATGCCGATTACGTTGAAAGCTATGGCGAGCCCTATGTCAAGATGATCCTGCTGCAGGAAACCGTCGTGCCCAACTTCATTTTTGACCACGCCGCCTCATAAGCCCACAGCGATACAAAAACCCTGGATCGGATGATCCAGGGTTTTTTCTATTTTATAGGGCAAAATAGATAAAATTCCTCAACTGCTTCTCGAATTCGTTTTAACTTTTCCCGCGTCTTCCTTATCCCCTCTACAGTCAAGGCTGTGAGTATGATAAGGAGGCGTGCAAATGGAAAGCATCAAAATTCAGGACCATATGATTAAGCATGGGATTCTTCCCGGCGCGCAAGGATTTTATGATCTTGTTCGCGTCCTGGAACGCTGTCAGGATGTACGGGTCAAAATGCCGCCCTTAACCCGTCTTTGCGCCCTGGTTGGCGCGCAGCGCGGCGTCGGCTGGGCAACGGTATATGCCGATATACGCAAATGCCTGGCAACCTCCCGGGCAGAGGGCGGCTTTACCCTGGAGGGGACGCCGGCTAAGGTGGTCGGCCTGCTGGCGCTGGAAATCTGGACCGGTACCGAAGTCCGCAAGGAGGATTGACAGCGGCTTCCAGCTCTGCTACCCTTGTGGCGGGGAGGGATCATCATGCAAATCGTCTATGGTACGGGGAACCGGGCCAAGCTGGCCCATATGCGCAGGCACCTGGAGCCGCTGGGGCTGACCCTGGTGGGGCTGGACAGCTTTGATCCGCTGCCTTCCGTGGCTGAAACCGGCCGGACGCCGCTGCAAAACGCCCGGCTAAAGGCCCACGCCTATTACCGTATGCTGGCGCGTCCGGTTTTCTCCTGTGATTCGGGCCTGTATTTCACCGGGCTGCCCGATGCCCTGCAGCCGGGCGTGCATGTGCGTACCCCCCAGGGGCGTTACCTGGACGACGAGGCAATGACCGCCTATTATGGGGATCTGGCCCGGGAATACGGCGGGCTGACCGCCCGCTACCATAACGCCATATGCTTCGTACTGGATGAGGGGCATGTTTATGAAAGCGAGGACGCCTCCCTGTGGGGCGATGCCTTCCGGATCGTCGCCCAGCCCCACCCCAGGCGGGAGGCTGGCTTCCCCCTGGACAGGATCTCCGTCCATATTCCCACAGGGTTATATTATTACGATATGGACAAGCCCGACGTGGACGGCGGCACGCTGCCCGAAGGCTTCCGCCGCTTCTTCCGGCAGGCGCTGAGCCTGTAGCGCAAGGCGCAAAGGATAAACAACAAAGGGCGTGAGACATTTTATGTCTCACGCCCTTTTGCATGCCTTTTGCCTGGGGTTTGGGAAAGCGCTCAGCCGGCTGCCTCCTTCCGCCCCTCCGGACAATCCGCCATGGGGCCAGGCCTTTGGGGCTTCCCGGCTCACCCCATATTTTCGCAGCGAGGATAGATGGCCGCTTCAGGCTCAAAAGCTTCTTTTCCCTTAGACGGGCTCTTTTTCATACCGGCGGCCCCGGTATTGGCCGGGCGTCTGTCCGGTATAGCCCTTAAAAACGCTGTGAAAATAGCTGGCGGAAGCAAAGCCGCAGGCCTTGGCAACCTCCTCCAGCGTCAGCTCGCTGTTCAAAAGCAGCATCCTGGCCCGCCGCATCCGCCCATCCAGCAGATATTGCCGGGGCGTTTTCCCTGCCAGCGAAGAAAATATCCGGTGAAAATAATTGGGATGCAGGCTGGATTGAGCGGCAATGTCGGCCAGGCTCAGCGGCTTCTCCAGGTGCGCGTCCATGTATTCCATCGCCCGCCGGACGCGCTCCTGGTCGGCTGCCGGGCGTTCCGGCGCTCCGCGGCCTGCTGCCATAGCGTCCAGCTGCATCTGATAAAAGAGCGCCAGCATCCGCTCCTGCAAAAGCAGGCCCCCCGCCTCGCGCCGGTGGGCAAGGCCGTCCGTCATATCGGCGAATAGCGCCAGGCACCGGTCAAAGTCGGTCACCTGCAGCACATCGGGGAAGGCGTCCAGCAGCTGCCGGAACTGCCCATCGCCTACGGTCAAATACAGATAATAGCACCGGAAATGCAGCTCGCTGCTGCGCCGCTGGCCCGGCTTGGCGCACAGCAGCAGGCCCCGCCGGATGGGGTAACGCTTCCCCTGCACGAAGACGGCGCCGCCCTCCTCCAGATAGAGCTCCAGCTCATATTGGGTCATTACGCGCCCGACTGTGGCGCGCTGGCCGGCAAACTTGATACGGCTGTCGAAAAGGCCGGCCTGCAGCAGCGCCGGAAGGCGGGAGGATATAGCTGCGTCCATGGGGTATTTGCGCTCCTATCATAAGATATTGAAAGAAAAAGTTAAGATTTTCTCTTGGATCAGCCCGGGGATTCCCGTATGCTTTTCATAATTTCTTTCTATTATAGCACAGCCCGGCCTTTTCACCGGCCGGAATTGAAAGGATGGAGCATATGAAGATTACGGACATAAAAACCTTTATGGTGGACGCATACCGCACCAATTGGGTCTTTGTCAAGGTCTATACTGACGAGGGGCTCACCGGCCTGGGGGAAGCCACTTTGGAATACAAGGAAAAGGCGCTAGCTGGCGCGGTGGAGCATATCCGTGAGTCGCTTACCGGCAAAAACCCGTTGGACATTGAAAAACATTATCATGACATATACCGTGACGCCTATTGGCGCGGCGGCGCGGTGCTGATGTCCGCTCTGTCGGCGGTGGAGATGGCCCTTTGGGATCTGCTGGGGAGGTTCCTTGGCGTACCCGTCGCACAGCTTCTGGGCGGACGTGTGCATGACCGGGCGCGCATCTATGTGAACGGCTGGTTCTCCGGCGCCAAGACGCCGGAGGAATTCGCGCAAAAGGCGAAGGCTGCCGTCAAGAGGGGCGTCACCGCCATGAAATGGGACCCCTTCGGGCAGAGCTATCTGGAAATCTCCACCGAGGAAATGGATCGGGCGCTGGCCTGCATTTCGGCCGTCCGCGAGGCGGTGGGGCCTGGCGTCGACCTGCTGATTGAGGGGCACGGCCGCTTCAACCAGCCTACGGCGGAAAAAATCGCCCGGGAGCTGGCCCCCTTTAAGCCGCTGTTCTTTGAGGAGCCGGTACCGCCCGACAGCCTGGAGGCGCTGGAAGCCGTACACCGCACATCGCCGGTGCCCATCGCCGCCGGGGAGCGCCTGTACACGCTGCGCTCCTTCCGCACGCTGCTGGAAAGAGGCGCTGTCGACTATGTACAGCCCGATGTCAGCCATGCCGGCGGCATCATGGAGCTGAAAAAAATAGCCGCTTTGGCCGAAGCCTGCTATATCCCCTTCGCGCCTCACAACCCCAGCGGCCCTGTGGCCAACGCCGCCACGCTCCAGCTGGCCGCCTGCTGTGCCAACTTCTCGCTGCTGGAGATCATGGACAGCGACGTGGACTACCGCAGCGACATCACCGACGAGGCGCTGGTCTATGCGAATGGGTATCTGTCCATCCCCAACAGGCCGGGCCTTGGGATCGAACTCATGGAAGGGGCCTGCGCCGCCCATCCCTACCGGCCCCATACACTGCGCCATTATACCGGCGCGCTGACCGATATCCGCCCCGCCCAAACGCGATACTATTTCTAGGAGGTACTGCCATGAACCCATCCGTATTGGTCACCGGCGCCGCCAGCGGCACCGGCTATGCCATTGCCCGCCGCTTTGCCCAGGAGGGATATGATGTCATCCTTACCAGCCGCGACAGCGCCCGCGCCCGGGAGGCTGCCCAGCAGCTGTCCCGGTCCCAGCCCCATGGGCGCATCTTCGGGTATGGCCTTCCCGCTCCCGACGAGGGCCCGGTGATCGAGCTATTTGAAAGGCTGCGCGGCGACGGGATCCTGCTGGACGCCGTGGTGCTCAACGCGGCCAACCTCGGCATCGGCATGGACGCGCTGACGGTATCGATGGAGGAGTTCATGGCGGTGTTCCAGACCAACATCGGTTGGAACTTCGCCATCGCCCGGCAGGCTGCGCTGATGATGAAGGAAAAGGGCGGCGGGGCCATCGTCTTTATCACTTCCAACACCGCCTACCGGGCGATCCCCGACCGCTGCGCCTACGGCGCGTCGAAAAGCGGCATTCTGGGGCTTTCCCGTGCCCTTGCGGTGGATTGGGGCAAGTATGGTATTCGCTGCAACTGCGTGCTGCCGGGTATGATTAAAACGGTGCGCTGGCAGAACAACGTCAACGATTGCCGCAACGCGCCGTCCAACTATACCCCCTTGGGCGATATCGCAGAGTTTGACGACATTGCCAATGCCGCCTGGTATCTGGGCAGCCGGGAGTCGCGCAATACGACCGGCGCCGAGCTGACCGTGGACGGCGGCAATACCGTGCAGCTTTATCCCATCGTACCGCAGCGCCCGTAAACAACCGCCGCAGCCCTCCTCCTGCCGTGCAGGCTGCCCTCTATATAAAGAAGCCCTCCGGGCTGGAGGTTGTACTCCAAGCCGGGGGGCTTTAGATTTGTCCTTGTGGGCGCCTATGCCATGAAGCGGCGCGCAGGCTCCGGCTAGTAGGCCCGGGCCCAGAACACCAGATGCTTGGCCGGCCTCCCGCAGCATACGCAGGTATCGCCCACCGGCGTCTGGTCAAAGGGCATATTCCGCGCGGTCGCGGAGAATTTTTCCTTGATGGCATCCTCACAGGCCCGGTCGCCGCACCACATGGCCCGCACATAGCCTTTACCGTGTTCCAGCCGCTCGCCCATCTCCTCCAGCGTTGTGCAGTCGTAGGTATGGGCGTCAAGATAGGCCTGGGCCTTGCGGAGCATACCCAGGTGGATTTCATCCAGCAGGCTGAGCGCCTGGCTGCCGATGTCCGAAAGGGGAAGCGGCAGCTTCTCCAGCGTGTCGCGGCGCATGGCCAGCGCCGCACCCTTTTCGATATCCTTGGGCCCAATCTCCAGCCGCAGCGGCACGCCCTTGAGCTCCCATTCATTGAACTTATAGCCCGGGGATACGCTGTCGCGGTCATCCAGCTTCACCCGGATCCCGGCGGCCCGGAGCTGCTCCGCCGCCTGCTGGCAGACCTCCATCACGCCGCCCTTATGGGCCGCAATGGGCAGGATCACCGCCTGGATGGGGGCGACCCTCGGCGGGAGCACCAAGCCCCGCTGGTCGCCATGCACCATGACCAGCGCGCCGATCAGCCGCGTCGTGGCCCCCCAGCTGGTCTGGTAGCCGTATTCCAGCTGGCCCTCCTTGTTCTGGAATTGAATGTCAAAGGCCTTGGAGAAGTGCTGCCCCAGGTTATGGCTTGTGCCCGCCTGCAGGGCTTTCCCGTCCTGCATCAGCGCTTCGATGGAGTAGGTCGCCGCAGCGCCGGCGAACTTTTCCTTCTCCGTCTTGCGGCCCGTCACCATGGGGATCGCCAGGACATGCTCGGAAAACTCCCGGTAGACCTCCAGCATCCGGAGGGTCTCCTCCTGCGCCTCCCCGGCCGTGGCGTGGACGGTATGCCCTTCCTGCCAGAGGAATTCGCTGGTGCGCAAAAAGGGGCGGGTGGTCTTTTCCCAGCGCACCACGTTGGCCCATTGGTTTATCATCACCGGGAGGTCGCGCCAGGACTGCACCCACTTGCTGTACATGGAACAGATGATGGTTTCGCTGGTGGGCCGTACCACCAGCCGCTCGGGCAGCACCTCATTGCCGCCCTGCGTCACCCACGCCACCTCCGGCGCAAAGCCCTCCACATGCTCCGCCTCCTTCATCAGGAAGCTTTCCGGAATAAACAACGGGAAATAGGCGTTCTGGTGCCCGGTTGCCTTGATGCGCTGATCCAGCTCCTTCTGGATCAGCTCCCATACGCCATAGCCATAGGGCCGGATGACCATGGTGCCCTTAACCGGGCCATAGTCCACCATCTCGCTCAGCCGGATCACGTCCGTATACCATTGGGGGAAGTCCTGGGACTGGTCAGCGATAAAGCTGACAAACTGCTCATTCCTTTTAGCCATGTAACGCTCCTTTTCCTTTCAAAAAAACAAGGGCCGTCCCCCTCAGGGACGGCCCTTGGCCGCGATACCACCCTGGTTAACGCCCGCGGGCGCTCACCTCCAGCCACGATAACGGCGTGATCCGGCGCAGTTTTTCCCCTGCGCAGCCGGAGCTCCTGCTCCGCGGAGGGCGGGATAACCCGCAGGGGCGCGCCGGCTTTCACCCAGCCCGGCTCGCTTGGGCGCCCTGGGACGGATATGCTCCCTCCTGCACTTTTTCTACTTATACCACAAACGCGCCGCCGATTCAAGTGGGCGGGATAAAAGCGGCGGCCGCCGGCGGCTGATTGCCTTCTGCCGGCCCCGCGGGGAAAAACCGCTTTACGACGCAATCAAAATTGGGTATGATGGGGAAAAGGAGGATTCCAGCATGGAACTGACAAACCGCCAGCGGCTGACGCGCATCTTTCAGCGCAAGCCCATCGACCGCCCCGCGCTGAAGCTATGGGGCGCCGCGCCCGGCATGAAGGCGCTTCATCCCGATTATCAGCCGGTCATCGACCGCGCGCTTCAATTTACCGACCTTTTCGGCGGCGCAGGCTCGCCCTGCCATCTTTTGTGCGGCGCGCTTCACCGGGAATATGTATCCGTCCAAACCCGCCCCACCGCTGATCCCCTTTGGGTCGAGCGGGTTACCACCGTCCGCACGCCGCTGGGCGACATGACCGGCGTCTACCGGGATTCGGTCATCGGGGATCCCGGATTCACCACCGAGTATCTGGTGAAGGACGCTTCCGACCTGCAAAAGCTGCTGTCGCTGCCCTATGAGCCGGAGCCGGTATCCGTAGCAGGCTATCACCAGGCCGTGGCGGATATGGGGGAGCGGGGCATTGTCACCTTCGGCCTGCCCCACGCCGGCTATGGCATCCAGGATCTGTGCGGCTCGGAAACGCTGGCCTATTTCAGCGTGGATGACCGGGAGCTGCTGGACGAGGTGATCGCCCTCTTTGCCAGCCGCATCCAGGCCCATGCGCGCGCCGTGCTGGCCACCGGGATCCGGCCTGTCTTTTCCTGGGTCGGCCCGGAGGTATTCGTACCGCCGCTTCTATCGCCCCGGGATTTTGAGGACTTCATCTTCCGCTATGATAAGCCGCTGTGCGATCTCATCCATAACGGCGGAGGCTATGTATGGGTTCACAGCCACAATAAGGTATCCCGCTTTCTGGACCGCTTCATCGAGATGGGCGTGGACGTGCTCAATCCCCTGGAACCGCCGAAAAACGGCGATATTGACCTGGCCGCAGAGGTGCGGCGCTATGGCGACCGCATCGGTTGGGAGGGGAACATCGAGATCCAGGAGCTGCTGCTGGGCTCCCCAGAGCGGATTGAGCAGCTGATCGATCAGTGCCTGGAGGCCGGCGCGCCCAGCGGCCGTATGATCCTGTGCCCCTCCGCCGGCTTCATGGAGTACGCCCATCCAACGGCCCAATACATCGAAAACCTGATTCACTATGTAGAATATGGCTATAAGCGGGTGAACGCCTTCCGCTGCGGCCGGGAGCTGGAAGGATGAGCCCGGCTGCGGGGGAAGCAGGCCCCATGTTCCGCTATGAAACCCACATGCATACCAGCAAGGTAAGCCGCTGCGCCCACGCTGCCGCCCAGGATATGATACGGGCCTGTCAGCGGCAGGGATATGACGGGGCAATCATCACCGATCACTTTCTGCAGGGCAACAGCCACGCCAACATTTCCGCCCCCTGGCCCCAGCGGGTATCCATCCTGATGGAGGGCTACCGGCGTGCCAAGGCCGTCGGGGATGAGATTGGGCTGGCCGTATTTCTGGGCTGGGAGGCCACGCTCGAGGGGCACGACCTGCTGACCTATGGGCTGGACGAGGATTTCCTGCTGGCAAATCCCGATCTCTCCCAGCTGACCTGCGAGGCCTATTGCCGCCGCGTGCATCAGGCCGGCGGCTTTGTCAGCCAGGCCCATCCCTATCGGGAGGCCTTCTATGTCCCCAGGCCCGGCCCGATCGAACCCGCCCTTCTCGACGCGGTGGAGGTCTTCAACGGAGGGAACCTGCTTTGCGGCCAGGCAGCGGCCAACGCCCAAGCCCATACCTTCGCCCAGGCGCAGGGCCTGCTCTTCACCGCCGGCAGCGACGCTCACAATATCGATGAGTTTTCCTCGGGCATGGGTTTTTCCCATAGGCTCCGGGATGCAAAGGATTTGCTTGAAGCCCTGACCTCCGGCCAGGGGACCGTCCTGATGCCCGGCGGCGATCCTCCCGGCCATTATTGATATTTCCTTCGGCGCATAGCGTAAAGGGAGCCGGACCGCTTTACGGTCCGGCTCCCTTGCTTATGGCTTATCCTGCGGCGCGTCCAGCGCGCTATGCCCGGCCTTTGGGACGGAAGCCCTCAAATATCACGGCGTCAAAGCTTCCCTGCGCCCCTTCCAGCTGGCTGGGCTCCGTGACCGTCCAGGCTGCCGCAGGCATATGGAAAAACTGCCGGCAAACCGAGAAAGCGGTGTCCTGCCGGTCGCTGAACCTGTAGGCAATAAAATCCGGCCGCGTCAGGAAATTGCTCATTAGGTGGGTCAGCACAAAGGCCAACGCCAGCGGCAGCCCCTCGCGCGCGCGGAAAAAGTTCATGCTCAGCTGCCCCCGTATCATCTGCGGCCGCCTCCGCCGGAACCAGTACAGCACCCGCGGATCAAAGGACTGCACACAAAAGGGGCCCGGATAGCCCTCCAGCAGCGCGGCGGTTTCCTCGCACAACGTTTTCATCCGGGCGCCCGGTTTAATCTCCACGATCAAAGGGCAGCGGCCCGCCATCGCCTCCAGCGCCTGCTCCAGGGTCGGGATACGGCACGGCGTCCCGAACAGGCGCAGCCCCTTGAGCTCCGAAAGGCTCAGCTCCTCGACCCCCTTGCTCTGCCCGCAGGCGCGCATCAGCGTACCGTCATGGAAAACCACGACCGCTCCGTCGGCGCTCAGGCGCACATCCAGCTCCACGCCATAGCCCGCCGCTGCCGCCGCCTGGAAGGCCTCCAGGGAATTCTCCGCCCGCCCCGGCCCGTGCAGCCCGCGATGGGCATAAAGCCCCGGCCGCAGCCCCGGCCGCGGGCGTCTCCAGGGGCATAGGGCCGCCAGGTACACCGCAGCCAGAAAGCCGACCACGCCCAGGCAGATCCAAAACCCCGTCATCCCGCTTCCTCCGATTCCTATCGTCTGGCTAACCCTTTTTCTCCCGCTTGGCCTCCTGCGGCTTTTCCTGTTGGGAACCGTGCCGCTTGGCCGGGGCCTTTTCGGCCTTTTCCGCTTTCTCCTGGGGCTTCTGCAGCGGCCCGGGCAGCTTTACGGTAAAGGCCGTCCCCTTGCCCAGCTGGCTTTCAAAGCTGATGCTGCCGCCGCAAAGATTTAAAATACGCTGGACAATCGCCAGCCCCAGGCCGTTGCCCTCCTTGGCCCTGGAGCGGTCCGCCTGGTAAAACTTTTCAAATACGCGCTTCTGATCCGCCGGGCTGATGCCCACGCCTTCGTCCCGGCAGACAAAGCTGACGCCCTGGCGCTCCCGCTTGAGCGTCAGGCCAATATGCCCGCCCGTATGGGAAAACTTGATGGCGTTGCCCACGAGATTCATCCAAACCTGCTGCAGCAGCTCCTGATCCCCGTAGTAGGACAGCGCCTCCAGCTCCATATCGAATTCAATCTCCTTGGGCTCCCACTGGGATACCAGCAGCAGCACGCTGCGCCGGATCTGCTCGTCCAGGGAAAATTCCGTAGCCTTGTGGGGGATGCTCTGGTTCTCCAGGGCGTTCAGCCGCAGGATATTGCTGCTTAAGGTGGTGAGCCGGGTTGTTTCCTCCAGGATTACCTGGGTATACTCCTCGACCCGCTCCGGCGGCAGGTCCTTGCGCTGCAGGAGGCGGGCAAAGCCCTGGATCGAGGCCAGCGGCGTCTTGAACTCATGGGAAATGCTGCTGATAAAATCGCTCCGCAGCGTCTCCATCTGCTTAAGCTGGCGCGTCATGCGGTTGAAGTTCCGCGTCAGCTGGCCAAGCTCGTCCCGGGCCGCCTCGGGGATCTTGACCTCAAAATCTCCCTGGGCAACGCGCTTGGTGGCGGCGTTCAGCCGCCGCACCGGCTCGGTAATGGTCCGCACCGCAATCAGCATGAGCAGCGAACCAATCAGCGTGCAGGCCCACAGCACCCGGAAGGCCACGTCCTTCAAGGTCTCATACTGGTTATTGGTCATGTTGGGTATCAGCAGGTAATATTGATCGTCATAGCGCATGGCCAGCTTCGGCATGCTGCCCAGCTTCCAGCTAAGCAGCCTTGTCTCGCCTTCCTTCAGCTCCAGCGCGTTGCCGTCCGAATCCGTCGGCTGCTCCCCTTTGTCATATACCATGATGACGACAGCGCTGCTCTGGGCCAGGTCGGCAATTTCCTGCGGCGAAAGCCCGGTCCGCTGGCTCAGCGCGGCAATTTTGCTGGCGTCCAGGCTCAGCTGCCCTTCGATGGATGTCATCACCCGCTGGCTTTCGCTGATCAGGATGGCTGGGAAGGTAAAGATGCCCGCCAGCAGCAGCGTGCCGATAAAAACCAGCATAAAGCGCAGCCGGATCGACTCTTTAATCCGTTCTGTCAGCATTTTTCCGCCTTATAGCCCAGGCCGCGAATGGTGACGATCTTAAAATCGCCAAAGCCCTCGCATTTCTCCCGCAGCCGCTTGATGTGCACGTCCACCGTCCGCTCATCGGTTTGGGCATCCATCCCCCATATTTCGTCCATCAGCTGCTGGCGGGTAAAAATCTTTTTAGGGTAGCTCAGCAGCTTAAAGAGCAGGTAAAACTCCTTCGGCGGCAGCTGAAGCACAACGTCGCCCCGGGTAAGCTCCAGCGTCTGGTCATCCAGCACGCACTGGCCTACGGTAAGCCGGTGCTCGTTGGCGATCTGCGCCCGGCGCAGCAGCGCCGAAACCCGCAGCAGCATCTCGTTCATATCCACCGGCTTGACCATGTAATCGTCCGCGCCCACGCCGAAGCCGACCCGCTTATCCTCAAAGCTTTCCTTGGCCGTCACAAACAGCACCGGCTGGGTATAATCCGCCTCCCGCAGGACGCGGGTCAGCTCGTATCCGTCCATCCTTGGCATCATAATGTCGCAGATAAAGAGATCCACATGGCTGTTTTCCAGCTTTTCCAGGGCCTGCTCGCCGTCCTCGGCCACCACGACGTCATACCCCTCCTGCTCCAGGCAGGCCTGCATCAGCCGCCGCAGGTTCTTGTCATCCTCCACAACCATCACGGTAGACATGGCTTATTCCTCCTCTTCCGACCGCGCCCGCAGCAGGGCGATCTCCGCCGCGTATCCTTCCAGCTCATTCGGCGTCTCCAGCTCAAAGGGCAGCGCCCGCAGGCTGGGGTGCCGGATGATCCGCTCAACGGCCTCCAGCCCCAGGCTGCCCTGGCCGATCTTTTCATGGCGGTCCTTTCGGCTGGCAAAGGGCGTCATGGAATCGTTCAGGTGGATCGCCTTGAGCCGCTCCAGGCCCAGCACCCGGTCAAACTGCTCCAGCACGCCATCCAGGTTGTTGCGGATATCATAGCCCGCCGAATAGACGTGGCAGGTATCCAGGCAGACGCCCAGCTTGTCTTCATGCTCGACCCGCCGGATAATCTCAGACAGCTCCTCAAAGCTTGATCCAACCTCGCTGCCTTTGCCCGACATGGTTTCCAGCAGCACCATCGTGCGCTGGCCCGGCGTAAGCAGCCGGTTCAGCGCCTGGGCGATCCATTCGATCCCCGCCTCGACGCCCTGGCCCACATGGCAGCCCGGATGGAAATTATAATAGACGGCCGGCAGCTTTTCCAGCGTTGCCAGATCCTCCGACATCACCCGCAGGGCAAAGTCCCGCAGCCCCGGATCCGCCGAGGCCGGGTTCAGCGTGTAGGGCGCATGGGCAACCAGCGGCCCCATGGCATGCTGCCGCGCAAAGGTCCCATAGGCCGCTAGATCCGCCTCATCCACCGGCTTGGCCTTGCTTCCCCGGGGATTCCGGGTAAAAAACTGGAACGTATTGGCGTTCAGCGCCTCTGCCTGCTTGCCCATGGCCAAATACCCCTTGGCTGAGGAAAGATGACATCCAATCGTAAGCATCCGCATACTCCTTGAAGGCGGCGCGCCTTGCGGCGCCTAACCTGTGATATATGTATTATAAGCCATTTTTCCACGCCCGGACAGCCCTAAAGCCCGACCCACCGCAGCATTTCAGCATGCCGGTAATCTTCAGCATAGCGCATCCTTGTAAACTCAGGATGAAATCCGCCCGTTATCGCGCAAAAAACCCGCGGACATGCTGTATCCGCGGGCGGCTTGGCCCTATGGATTGAGGGTCGCGCTCATGCCTGGCGGCACCTCCAGGGTTCGCATACGGCGGTAATAGGCCGCCGCCAGCAGCACCGCAGCCCCCAGCCAGGCCAGGATCTCGGCATAATAGATTCCGCTTTCGCCCATCACCAACGGCAGCGCCAGCGCCGCCGCGATGCGCATGGCCAGCTCCACAATACCGGAAATCATCGGGATCACCGTATCCCCCATGCCCTGCAGCGCCGACCGGTACAGATGCAATAGGTACAGCACCGGAAGCATCACGCTCATAATGGACAGATAGCGATACGCGACATTGAGCACCTGATCGACCACCTGCGGCTCGCCGCTGACAAAAATCATCAGCACATACCGGCCGCACAGCAGCATCGCCACGCCAATGGCCGCCGCGGTAACGATCGCCATGCCGATGCCGGAACGCATACCGGTGCGGATCCGGTCCAGCTTCCCGGCGCCCAGGTTCTGCCCGGTGAAGGTGGCGATGGCATAGCCATAGGAGATAGCCGCCAGCTCCAGGATCCCATAGAGCTTGTTGGTGGCCGTAAACCCAGCCACCATAATGAACCCGAAGCCGTTAATGACATACTGCACCACCAAGCCCCCCACCGAGATGATGGCGTTCTGGAAGGCCAGCGGCGCGCCCAGCCGCACAAGCTCGCGGGCCGTACCCCGATCATAGGCCGTATCCTCGCGCGTCATCTTCAGCAGCTTCACCCGGAGCACCGCCCTGAGGCAGAAAAGGCCGGCGCAGACCTGGGCGATTACCGTGGCAATAGCCGCGCCCGCCACGCCCCACTTGAAGGGCACAACAAAGAGAAGATCCAACACAATATTGATAACCGACGCCACCAGCATGGCATATAACGGCGTTTTGCTGTCGCCCAGGGCGCGCAGCACCGAGGCCAGCAGGTTATAAAAGGTAATGGCCACAATACCGCCAAACATAATCCGCAGATACAGGATGGCGTTGTCGATGATATTGGCCGGCGTATTGAGCGCCCGCAGCACCGGCGCGCAGGCCAGCTGGCTGACCAGGGTTGTGACCAGGGCGATGCCAACGCTGAGCGCGGCGGAGAGGGCGATGCTTTTGCGCAGCCCTTTTTCATCGCCTGCCCCAAAGCGTTGGGCCATCAGGATGCCAAAGCCCTGGGTGAAGCCCGTGACAATCCCCAGCACCAGCCAGTTCAGCCAATCGGCCGCGCCCAGGGAGGCCAGCGCCTCGACGCCTACGAATTGCCCCACAATCGCCGTATCCACCAGGGTATAAAGCTGCTGGCAGATATTGCCCACCATCAGCGGCAGGGCAAAGGATAGGATCAGCCGGCCCGGCTTCCCCTGGGTCATATCCTTAATTCGTTCGCTCATCTTCTCCCTCCCCATGCTGCATCGCCCGCTCAAAGGCCCGCATCAACGCTTCATGATGCACCCAAAAGGTCATCCACCCTTCGGCGCCCATCGCTGCGAAGGCGGCCTTCATTTTAGTCCGAACAAGGACAAAAATATCACGGAGCCGCTCGGATTGTCAAGCGCCGTGCGCCAAATCCCGCTGCGCCAGGCAGCGCCCCGTCATTTTTCCGGCAAACCGCCGGAGCCCGCACAGCAAAAGGGCCGCCCAGGATCAACATCCTGAACGGCCCTGCCGATGCCGCGCTACCAGGCGGCGGCCATCCCGTCGCAGCGGGGCTCGCTGCCCGCGGCCAGCACGCCGTTCTCGTCCCGCCAGATGATCTGGCCGCGTCCAAAGGTTTCGCAGTCCTCCATCACCGTGACCTCGTGGCCGCGGCGGCGCAGCGCCTCCACCGTCTCCCGGTCAAATCCGGCCTCCACCTGGATCTTTTTCTCGCCCACCCACTGCCAGCGCGGGGCGTCCAGCGCTTCCTGGGGGTTCATATGGTAATCCAGCGTATTCATGATGACCTGCACATGGCCCTGGGGCTGCATGAAGCCGCCCATCACGCCGAAGGGCCCCACCGCCCTGCCCTTGTGGGTCAAAAAGCCCGGGATGATGGTATGGTAGCTCTTCTTGCCGGGGCCCAGGCAGTTCTCCTCGCCCTCGTTCAGGGAAAAGTTCGCGCCCCGGTCGTTCAGGGCGATACCCGTGCCCGGCACGACAATCCCCGATCCAAAGCCCATGTAGTTGCTCTGGATCCAGGAAACCATGTTGCCCTCGCCGTCGGCAGCGCACAGGTAAACGGTGCCGCCGCAGGCCGGATCGCCGCAGGAGGGCGTCAGCGCATCGCTGCCGATCAGCGAACGGCGGGCCGATAGATAGGCGCCGCTGAGCATCTGCTCCGCCGTCACCTTCATATAGGCCGGGTCGGCCACATACCGCTTGCCGTCGGCAAAGGCCAGCTTCATCGCCTCCAGCTGCCGGTGCACGGTTCCCTCCTCGCCATATGCGCCGGGCTCCATACCCTCCAGTATCCCCAGGGCCATCAGCGCCACGATGCCATGGCCGTTGGGCGGCATCTCCCACACGTCATAGCCCCGGTATGTCACATGGATCGGCTCCTGCCACTGGGCCTCGTAGCCCGCAAGGTCTGCCTCCCGCAGGAATCCGCCCTGCTCGCAGGAGGCTTTTGCGATCTTTTGGGCCAGGCTGCCCCGGTAGAAGGACTCGCATCCCGTCTCCCCCAGCTCGCGCAGGGTAGCCGCGTGGCTGGCCGAACGCCATATTTCACCGCACCCGGGCGCTCTCCCCTGGGCGGCGAAGGTGTCAAACCAGGCCCGGAAGGCCGGGTCTGCCGCAAATTTCCGGGAGAAAGCATCGTAGGCGCCCTTCCACATGCCCGCTACCGTAGGGGTGACGGCGTGCCCCCGCTGGGCAATATCCGCCGCCGGCTCCAGCACCGCTTTCAGCGGCAGGCGGCCGAAGCGGCCCACCGCCTTGGCCCAGGCTGACGGCGCGCCGGGCACGTTTACCGGGATCCAGCCGCGTTCCGGCATGGTGTCGTGGCCCAGCGCCCGCACCTTGGCAGCGGTAGCGGCCAGGGGAGCCGGCCCGCTGCCATTGAGCCCGTAGAGCCTTCCCCCGGTAAAGATCAGGGCGAAGGCGTCGGAGCCGATCCCGTTGGAGGTGGGCTCCACCACCGTCATGCAGGCAGCGGCCGCGACCGCCGCGTCAATGGCGTTGCCGCCCGCCTTCAGGATGTCGAGGCCCGCCTGCGCGGCCAGCGGCTGCGAGCAGCACACCATGCCGCGGGTGGCATAGGTTACCTTGCGCCTGGACGGGAAACGATACGCATTTGCATCATAGGATGGGGTCATGGGGATTCCTTCCTCTCCGCCGGATAAAACCGGCCATATGCTGCCCCAGGCGGCTAGAACCGCTCCGGGTTCACGACGATGTCTCCCTGTGGGATGCGGTCCCACCGGAAAAGCCCGATCAATGCCTCCATACCCATGGGCTCGGGCCGCTCGATCAGCCCGCACAGGCAGGCAAGGCGGCCCAGCAGCGGCTCCGGCCGCTGGAACCGCGCCCGGAGCGCGCCCATATCCAGGTCACGCTCCCGCTTGGACAGCCGCCTTCCATCGGGCGCCACCAGCAGGGGGATATGGAAAAAGGCCGGCGGCTCATAGCCCAGCAGCCGGTAAAGATACAGCTGCCGGGCCGTGGAGGCCAGCAGATCCCGGCCGCGCACCACCTGCGTCACGCCCATGCGCCCGTCGTCCACCACCACCGCCAGCTGGTAAGCGGCCAGCCCGTCCGCCCGGCGCACCACAAAGTCCCCGCAGGTGCTGGGCAGCGCCGACCGCTGCGGCCCCTGCAATCCATCGATAAAGGCAACCGGCTCCGGCTCCACCCGCAGCCGCAGGGACGGGCGCTTTCGCTCCGCCAGGCGGCGGATCTCCTCCTGGCTCAGGCGGCTGCAGCGTCCGTCATAGGGGATTTCGCCCTCCCCCGCATGGGGAGCCTGGGCCGCCAGCAGGCCGGCCCGGCTGCAGAAGCAGGGATAGGTCAGCCCGCGCTCGCTTAGGCGCTGGATCGCTTCGTCATATAGCCCGCCGCACTGGCTCTGCGTATAGGGCCCATATGGCCCGCCGCGGTCCGGCCCCTCGTCCCAGGTCAGCCCCAGCCATGCCAGGTCGTCCAGCATCCATGCGCCGTAGGGCGGGCGGCACCGGGCGGTATCCAGATCCTCCATCCGCAGCACGAACTCGCCCCCTGCCGACCGAGCCGCCAGGTAGGCCAGCAGCGCGCAGCATACGTTGCCCAGATGCATCCGGCCGCTGGGGCTGGGCGCGAACCGCCCCCGCACCTGCTTGTCCATCGCCCGCCCTCCTTTCCGGCTGTCGTGATTCCATTATAGGGGCGCTCCTCTGCACCCGTCAATGACCCATGCGATAAAAAGTAACCCTTGCATTTTCTCAAATGGATGATATACTGATATTGTCGCTAAAAGGGCGACGGAAACCGACTCTTGAAAAAGGGCCGGTTTTTTTATACCCATTTTTCAAGGAGGTACTCCCATGAGTAACCAAATCCAGCAGAAAAACCGCATCCCTTCCCCCGACGGCCCGGAAATCCTGGGCGAGGTGCTGGAGAGGCGCACCGAATATGCCAAGGAGTTCCGCCGCGCCGACGGCTCCCGCCTTATGGTGCTCTATCCTGACCCTGTCCACTACCGTCAGGGCGGCCGCTGGCAGGACATCGACAACCGGCTGGTCGAGGCCCTTGACGATGACGGCGCCGCAGTCTTTACCAACCGCGCCGGCGCCATGGCCGTCCGGCTGCCCCGGCGCTTTGCGCCCGGCGCGCCCATTACCCTCACCCATCGGGGCTACCGGCTCCGTTACCGCATGGAGGGCGATTTCCCCGCCCGCGCCGCCCGCACCTCCCTCCGCGACCGGCAGCTACCCCATACCGCCCAGGTGGATTCCACCCTTTACTTCCCCGATGTCTTCCCTCAGGTGGATGTTTCCTACACCCTCCACGCCAACGAGCTCAAGGAGGCTATCCGCCTGAAGGCGCGGCCGGATACCGCGCCCGTCTTTACCTTCCAGGTCGAGGCCCCGGGCCTTGCCCCCTTCCTGCAGCCGGACGGTTCCCTTTTCTTCCGTCCCCAGGGCGCGCCGGAGGACGAACCGGTTTTCGTCTTCCCCGCGCCCTTTCTTGTCGACGCCCGGGGCGAGCGCTCCGACGATGTGCAGGTCGAGGTGAACGGCGATGGCGAGGGGCTTACCCTGGTCTATGCCCCCTGCTTTGACTGGCTTCAGCAGCCCGACCGCGCCTTCCCCGTCATCATGGATCCCGTGGTGCGCCCCTCCCTGTCCATCAACAATATCCAGGATCAGCAGGTGGATTCCAACAAAAACGACGTTTCCCATACCTCCGCCTATATCGAATGCGGCCGCCATACCACCTATGGCATCGAGCGGATCTACATGCGCTACAACGAGCTCCCGGCCCTGACCGCCGCCGACGTGGTGGTGGCCGCCGCCGTCTCCATCAAGCGCACCTACAACAGCACCCTCACCACCCAGGTCAACGTCCATAAGGTCAAGGGCTCCTGGTCGCCCTCTACCCTCCAGTGGTCCAACCGTCCCGACTATAATACCCGGGTCGAGGATTTCCAGCTGGTCAAGGACGCTGGCTGGTATACCTGGGATATCACCGACATTGCCCGCGAATGGTATGCCGAAGGCAAGAACTACGGTATGCTCTTCAAGGTCCCTGACGCCATTGAGAACGCCTCCTCCAGCAACAACAAGACCTTCTGCTCTTCCGACAACTATGTGGACGACCGCCCGGTGCTGCAGATCGCCTACCGCAACGCCTGCGGCCTGGAGGGCTATTGGGATTATCACTCCCACAGCGTCGGCCGCGCCGGCGCCGGTCACGTCAACGACTATACCGGCAACCTGGTCTTTACCCATCCTGTCATGGGCTTTGCCAGCGGCCTTATGCCTGTCTCCATCACTGCCGTCTATAACGCCAACGACAAGGATACCGACCGCTTCGGCTTTGGCTGCGGCTGGCGCACCAACTACAGCCAGCGCATTGACGCGGTCACCCTGAACTCCACCGCCTACCTGCGTTGGGAGGATGAGGACGGCACCCGCCATTATTTCAAGCAGGACGGCTCTGTCTACAAGGATGAGGACGGCCTGGAGATGACCATCACCGCCGCCAGCTCCGGCAACCCCAAGTATACCCTCACCGACAAGAAGGATAACCGCTGGCTATTCGATACCTATGGCCGCCTTTACCGCATCGAGAACAACCAGGCAACCCGCAGCGCCGTCGTCATCAACTATTCCAACAACACCGGCAACTATATCCTCAACATCACCGACGGCTCCGGCGGCTTCTACCAGTTCCGGTATAACGGCGCGCTGATCCGGCAGATCGATTACATGGGGACCGGCTCCTCCGCCATCACCACCCGCACCTTCTCGGTGACGGACGGCAACTTTACGGCTTCCAACTATCCCGATGGCAAGTCGGTTTCCTTCACCTATGACGCCAACCACCTGCTGACCCGCGCCCAGGACATCGACGGCTACGCGGTGACCTATGCCTACACCACCACCGCCGCCGGCTGCCCCAGTCGCGTGAAGAAGATCAGCGAGTTCTCCGGCTCCACCGCCGGCGGCGAGCTGACCCTCAGCTATGCCCATAACCAGACCACCTTCACCGACCACAAGGGCCGCAAGACCATCGCCCAGTTCAACAACCTGGGCAATACCGTCTCTGTGCAGGACGATGAAGGCCGCGCCGGCTACTGGCAATACGCCAACGACGGCGCCGACGAATCCAACACCACCCGCCAGAACCAGCTGACCGCCGCCTCCAAGCTGCAGGATTCGGTGGTCAACCTGCTGAAGAACGGCGACTGCGAGCATGATGACGGTTGGAGCTTCATCGGGAGTCCCGCCTCTCCTACTGGGAAATTGGAATATTCCACCGCTACGAAATACATGGGTACCCGATGCCTAAAGCTATCCCGGGCAGATTCCACCGGCAAGGCCTTTGCCGGTCAGGATATTACACTAAAGCCCAATACTACCTACACCTTCTCGGCCTATATGAAAACCACCGGCATGTCTGGTGGCGGCCGCGGCGCTGGCATTTGGCTGGAGACGTCCCCGGTGCAGGGACAATACCCCGGCGCGTGGAGTCAGCTCTATACCGCGGATACCGACTGGGTACGCGTACAGGCAACCTACACCACCGGCCCTGATCCAAATCCTTATTCCGACAAACTGCGTTGTCTGCTGACCTGCGGCACTGAGCCCGGCACCGCCTACTTCGACTGCCTCCAGCTGGAAGAAGCGCCCACCGCCAGCCGCTTTAACCTGGTGCAGAACGCCGACTTCTCCTTCCCCGGCGCCACGGCCAACGACGCCCTCTATTGGGGCAAGGGCAGCGCCTGCACCGCCAGCGAGAAGCGCGTCTCCCTCTCCCCCTCCGCCTATCCCAAGCAGGACGGCTACTGCTTCCAGATTACCGGCATTGCCGACAACGAGCGGCGCGTCTATCAGGATATCCCCATCTCCGGCTCCACCGGCGATGTCTATACCCTGGCCGGCTGGGCCAAGGGTGACTCCGTGCCGATCTCGGGGTCCCGAAAGTTCGGCCTCATGCTCCGCTTCTATGAGACCAACGGCGACCCCGGCGACGTCACCTATGTCAACTTCAACCCCGACATGGACGGCTCCCTCCATTCCGATACCGTCGCCTATACCGGCTGGCAGTTCGCCTGCGGCAAGATCGTCGCCAAGAAGCCCTATTCCAAGATCCGCGTCATGATCGCCTACGAGCACAACGCCAACACCGCCTGGTTCGATAATATCCAGCTCTTCAAGGAGGAATTCGGCCACAGCTTCGTCTACGATTCCCAGGGCAACGTCACCTCCGCCACCGATATCCTCAAGAAGTCCTCCTCCTATGAGTGGACCGATAACGACCTGACTAAGATGACCCTGCCCACCGGCGCCAGCTATACCTATAGCTACGACGGACACCACAACGTCACCTCCGCCTCCTCGGCCACCGGCGTCCAGTCCTCCTTCGGCTATACTGCCAAGGGCCTCAACACCTCCGTCAAGGCCGGCCCCGCCTCCAAGCCCATCGAGGCCAACGCCACCTATGACGCCTTCAGCCGCCTGGCCACCTCCACCAACCCCCTGCGCAAGGTTTCCTCCTTCGGCTATACCTCCAGGGGCATGCTGGCCTGGACCAAGGCCCCCGGCGAATCCGACGCTATCCGCACCGGTTACGCCTATGACGCCATGGACCGCGTCACCTCCGTCTCCAAGGCTGTCCCCGGCCTGCCGGTCTCCGTCTCCAACAGCTATACCTACGAGCACGACCGCGTCAAGACCCTCACCCATTCCAACACGGCCGAAGCCTCCACCACCTATACCTTCAACTATGGCGCCTTCGGTCTCCCCTCCTCCATCCAGGTCGGCCAGCGCACCCTCATCTCCAACACCTACGATACCGCCGGCCGCACCTTCAACCTGCTCACCGCTGCCTATGGCAACGGCGCTTCCATCGCCTATTCCTATGATTCCCATGACCGCGTCACCGGCATCCGCTTTAACGGCGACACTGCCGACCGCTTTACCTTCCAGTATGATAACTGCGGCGCACTCGGCCTTGTCCGCGATACCGTCAACCACCTCGAGACCCGCTATACCTATGACTTCGCCGGCAGGCTTGTCCGCGTCGAAACCACCGGTACCGGCAGCAACACCTATTCCAATAAGTTCGAGTGGGATTATGACGACGCCGGCCGCGTTTCCACCCTCCGCACATGGGTCAATGGCCGCGCCTGCAACTCCCACTTCGCCTATGACAACGATAACCGCACCACGGGCTTCTCCATCGGCGCCATCGATAAGAACTGGGCCTATGATGCCTATGGCCGCGTTTCCTCCATCCTCTGCAAGCACCAGGACAATACCCGCGTCACCACCACCCCAACCTATGTCAACCCCGACGCCTCCCACGCCTCCACTCAGGTCGCTTCCTGGCGCAACCAGGCGTTGAACTACGACAAGACCTATTCCTATACCTACGACGACCTCGGCAATATCCTCTCCATCTCCGATGGTGCTTCCTCCGTCTCCTTCGCCTACGACGCCCTCGGGCAGCTCACCCGTGAAAACAACCAGGCCGCCGGTAAAACCTGGGTCTTTTCCTATGACGCAGGAGGAAATATCCTCTCCCGCGTCGAATATGCTTATACCACCGGCGCCCTCGGCGAGCCCCTTAAC
>URKR01000002.1 GCA_900548355.1 uncultured Oscillospiraceae bacterium | reverse complement strand
CGGTGGGCGGCTGCCCCAACAACTGCGTCAAGCCCGACCTGAACGACCTGGGCATTGTGGGCCAGCGGGTGCCCGTGCCGGATCTTTCAAAATGCCGCGGCTGCCCTCACTGCCAGGTGGAAGCTGCCTGCCCCATCAAGACTGCCAAACTTGCGGACGGCAAGCTGCACATTGACCCGACCGCCTGCAACCATTGCGGCCGCTGCAAATCCAAATGCCCGTTCGGCGTCACCGACACTTTCATCGACGGATACAAGGTGTACCTGGGCGGGCGCTGGGGCAAGCGGGTTGCCCATGGCCACCCGATGGACAAGATCTTTACCAGCGAGGAGGAGGTTCTCGACCTTGTCGAGCGGGCCATCCTCTTCTATCGCGCAGAAGGCGTGACCGGCGAGCGCTTTGCCGATACGATTGACCGGCTCGGCTTTGACTATGTGCAGGACAAACTGCTGCACGGCGAGTTCAACAAAGACGCCGCGCTCAAGAAAACCGTTGTGGGCGGTGCAAGCTGTTGATTTGACCGCGGCTTGCTTTTCCTGTATACTATAAAGGTAAAACCCAAGAGAAGGCAATGGATCTGCCGAACCGCATGACGGACAAGGGCTTTGAAACGATCCCGCCTGACTGCCAGCAGCCAGGGGGATGTTCTGCCCGCCGCCATGCGGTTCTTTGTTTTGCCGCCGTTTGTTTGAGCCGATAAGGAGTTTGTATGAATCGTATGCAGTTTTCTCGCCTGTTTGTTATGCTGGCTGCGCTCTGGTTGGCGGGGTGCGGAGGGTTCGGCGCCGGTTTCCCGAACCCGCAAACAGCCGAAAATGCGCGCGCCGACATCATTGTACAGGATAGCCAGGTCACTTTCACCGACGACCTTGGCCGGACGGTCACCGTGGCCCAGCACCCGCAGCGGGTCGCTGCGCTGATCGGCAGTTTTGCCGATGTGTGGTGCGTAGCCGGCGGGGCCGGCAGCCTGGCTGCTACCGCCAACGATGCCTGGACTTCTTTTGATGGCCTGCCCCTGGACGGCGTGACAAACCTGGGCGCCGCCAAGGAAGTCCATCTGGAAACCTTGCTGGCCGCCGAGCCCGACTTTGTCCTGGCGAGCTGCAACACCGAAGCCGACCTGGAACTGCAGCCCACCTTGGAGGCGCTTGGCATTCCAACCGCCTATTTCCGGGTCAGCACCTTCCCGGATTATCTGCGTATGCTGGAAATCTGTACGGCGATTACAGGCGACACGGAAGCCTACGCCGAGCACGGCGCCGCGGTACAGGCCCAGGTGGACGCCGCCATCGCCCGGGCAGACGGCAGCCGGCCAAGGGTGCTGTATATCCGTGTTTCAGGTTCCGGGTGCCGGGTAAAAAACAGCCGGAACAACGTGCTTGGCGAAATGCTCGCCGCGTTGGGGTGTGAAAACATTGCCGACAGCGAAACCGGGCTGCTGGAAACGCTGAGCATGGAGGTGATCCTGGCTCAGGACCCGGATTATATCTTTCTTGTTTACCAAAGCGCCGACCCGGCCGTGGCCGAAGCGGTAGCCGACGCCGCTTTGCGTGCCGACCCGGCCTGGCAATCGCTGCGCGCCGTACAGGAAAACCGCTGCTATGTGCTGGACCAAAGCCTGTACAATCTGAAACCAAACGCCCGATGGGGGGAAGCATATGAACAATTGGCCGACATTTTGTACCCGGCTGCGTAACCACCCGGCTGCCGTGCTGGGCTGCCTGGCCGGGTTGACTGCCGTGTTGGCCGTGGCCAGCCTGGGCCTGGGTGCAGTGGCGGTGGCGCCGACAGAGGTTCTGCGCGCACTGCTGAGCGGACAGAGCGATGGCGTTGCAGCCCAGATTGTGCTGTATGCGCGGTTGCCGCGCACCCTGGCCGGGTTGTTGGCCGGGGCCGCGCTGGCGGTGGCCGGCGTACTGATCCAAAGCGTACTGGCAAACCCGCTGGCCGCGCCCCATATTCTTGGGGTAAACGCCGGGGCCGGGCTTGCCGTAACCGTCTGCTGCGCGCTGGCTCCCGGCCTGGCCATGCAGCCGCTGGCCGCATTTGGCGGGGCAATGGCCGGGGTTCTGCTGGTTTTGCTGTTTGCCGAGAGCACCGGCGCTTCCCGCATTACGCTGGTGCTGGCCGGGGTGGCTATTTCAAACCTGTTCAGCGCCGGCATTGATGCGGTGACAACGCTGTATCCGGATGCCCTGCTTGGCTATGCCGATTTCCGCATGGGCGGGCTTGCCGGTGTCACATTGGCCCGGCTTGTGCCCGCCGCTGCCATGATCCTGCCCGGCTTGGCCCTGGCGCTGTGCCTGGCCGACCGGCTGGATGTGCTGGCGCTGGGGCCGGAAACCGCCCAGAGCCTGGGGCTTGCGGTGCGCCCCACCCGGCTTGCACTGCTGGCGCTGGCCGCCGCGCTGGCCGGCGCCGCCGTGAGTGTGTGCGGGCTGGTCGGTTTTGTGGGGCTGTTGGTTCCCCACGCCGTGCGCGCTGTTCTGGGGGAAGACAGCCGGCCGCTGCTGGCAGGGTCGGCACTTGGCGGGGCTGCGCTGCTGACAGGCTGCGATTTGCTGGCACGCACGGCCGCCGCGCCGTTTGAGCTTCCGGTTGGCACCGTGATGAGTTTTGTCGGCGGGCCGTTTTTCCTGTGGCTGCTGATCCGTCAGAGAGGAGGCCGCCGATGATTCAGTTACAACATGTCTGCGCCGGTTATCGCGGGCGGGCGGTGCTGCAGGACATCTCGCTTTCTTTTACGCCCGGTGAAGTTCTGGTTCTGGCAGGGCCGAACGGCTGCGGCAAAAGCACGTTGCTGCGCACAGCATTGGGGCTTTTGCCCTGCATATCCGGCCAGGTTTTGTACAACGGCACGCCCTGTGCTGCGCTGACAGCGCGCCAGATCGCCCGGCAGGCCGCGTTTTTATCCCAGAGCCGGGCGGTGCCCAACATCACGGCGCGGCGCATGGTCCTGCACGGACGGTTTCCGCATCTTTCCTATCCGCGGCGGTACACAGCCGAAGATTTCCGCATCGTGGATGCCGCGCTTTCCGAAGCCGATGCCGCCGACCTTGCCGACCGGCCGCTGCCCGAACTCAGTGGCGGGCAGCGCCAGAAAGTCTACCTGGCCATGGCGATTGCACAGCAAACCCCGACGCTGCTGATGGATGAACCCACAACCTTCCTGGATATCCGCCACCAACTTGCCGCGATGGCAATGGCCCGCAGGCTGGCCGCCGGCGGCCGGGCCGTTGTGCTGGTTCTGCATGACCTGCCGCTGGCGCTGCGCACGGCCGACCGGCTGGCCGTACTGGCAGACGGCCGGCTGCTCTGTACCGATACGCCGCAGAGGGTTTTTGAGAGCCGCCTGCTCGAACAGGTGTTCGGCGTGCGGCTGGCACGCTGCCTGACAGACAACGGCTGGCGTTACAGCTGCGAAAGCGCCGGCTTTTGAAACTTGGAAAGGAGGAGGACCATGGCCTATTTCCCGTTTTTTGTTGATTTAACAGAGCGGACCGGGCTGCTGGTTGGCGGCGGTACCGTGGCGCTGCGCAAAGCCGAAAAGCTGCTGCCCTACAGCCCGGCACTGACGGTTATTGCGCCTGTAATCTGTCCGGAACTTGCCGCCTTGCCGGTGCGCTGCTGCCTGCGCGCCTTTACCGAGGCCGACCTGCACAGCCCCGGCAGCGGGCAAGCCCCCGGCTTTGTGGTGGCAGCCACAGACGACCGGGCGCTCAACCGGCGGGTTGCGGCGCTGTGCCATGCGCAGCGGATTCCTGTCAATGTAGTGGACGACCCGGCCGCCTGCAGTTTCCTGTTCCCTGCATTGGTACAGCGCGGGCGGCTGAGCGTTGGCATCAGCACCGGCGGCGCCAGCCCCACTGCCGCCATCTGGCTGAAGCGGCAGATCGAAGCGCTCCTGCCGCCCCATTTTGCCACGCTGCTGGATCACCTGGATGAGATGCGCCCCAAAGTAAAAGCGGCCTGCCCGGATGCGGCGGCCCGTGCCAAGGTGCTGCGGGAATCGTTTGAACGCGGGCTGGCCGGCGCCCCTCTGCCCGTTGATCGCAAAGCGCCCGATGCCAAAACCGGGTTCGTCACGCTGGTGGGCGCGGGGTGCGGGCAGGCCGATCTTGTCACCGTGCGCGGGCTGCGGGCGCTGCGCCGCTGCAATGCCGTTGTGTATGACGATCTGATCGACCACGCCCTGCTGCAAGAAACACCTGCCGGGGCCGGGCGGTATTATGTGGGCAAACGAAGCGGCTGCCATGCAATGTCCCAGCGTGAGATTGAGGCTTTGCTCATCCGGCTGGCCCGGCAGGGGCTGGCGGTTGCCCGGCTTAAAGGCGGCGACCCGTATGTGTTTGGCCGCGGCGGCGAGGAAGCCCTTGCGCTGCAGAAAGCCGGCGTTCCGTTTGAGGTAGTGCCGGGCATCAGTTCCGCCGTTGCCATTCCGGCCGAAGCCGGGATCCCGGTCACCCTGCGCGGGGTCAGCCGTGCCGTTCACATCATCACGGCGCAGGCCGGCGGCAAGGGCACACCGCCGATGGATTACCGCCCCTGCGCCGCCTGGGGTGGTACGCTGGTCTTTTTGATGGGCGTAGCACGCCTGCCGCAAATAGCCGCGGATCTGATGGCCGGCGGCCTTTCCCCCGCTACGCCGGCTGCCGTTGTGCGGGGCGGCTGCACGCCAGCCTGCGCCGTGCGCAGCGACCTGGCCCATATTGCAGAAAAGGCCGCCGGGGTGGCCGCGCCGGCTGTGATTGTGGTGGGAGAGGTCGCAGCGCTGGACCTGCGCGCAGCGGCCGCGCTTTGCCCCGGCTGTGAAGGAGACAAAAACGATGGGCTACCTGCTTGTGATTGATGATGACGAGAAACTCTGCGACCTGATTGCCCGCTGTCTGGGCGCGCCCGGCCGTCCGGTGCGCTGCTGCGGCGACGGTTTGGCCGGCCTGCAGCTGCTGCGCGCCGCACCGCAGGACTGCCTGTTGGTGATCCTTGACGTCATGCTGCCCGCGCCCGACGGCTGGGCCGTGCTTGCAGCCATACGGCGTGAAAGCACAGTACCCGTGCTGATGCTGACCGCCAAAGACAGCGAGGCTGATAAAGTGCGCGGGCTGCAGGGCGGAGCCGACGACTACCTGACCAAGCCGTTTGGCCTGCAGGAACTTGCCGCTCGCGCCGATTCACTGATCCGCCGGTATACGGTACTGAACCCGCAGGCACCGGCCCATGAAGCGCCGCTGCGCGGCCGCGGATACCGGATTGACCCTGCCACCCGCCGTGTGACGATACAGGGGCGGGAGATCGTGCTAACCGGCAAGGAATTCGACCTGCTGTATTTTCTGGCCGCACACAAAGGCCAGGTGTTCACCAAGCAGCAGATCTATACCCGGGTATGGGGCGCCGATTACTGCTACGACGACGGCAACATCATGGCCTTTATCAGCAAGCTGCGCAAAAAGGTGGAACCCAACCCCGACCGTCCCGCCTTTATCCTGACGGTGTATGGCGTGGGGTATCGGTTCAGCGCGGAGGTATAATCGATGGAGACAAACCTTGTTCCGATTTTGACCCTGGCCTGCGCGGCGCTGGCGTTCTGCTGCCTTGGCCTTGGGGCGGCGCTCCGGCGTGAACGGCGCACACTGCGCAGCCTGGCCGAAGCGCTTGAAGCGATCAACGCCGGCCAGCTGGCACGGCGCATTCCGGTCAAGGGCAGCCGGGAAGCCTGTGCGGTCGGGTACGGCGTCAACGCACTGGCCGCCGGCGTACAGCGCCAAATGGCGCGCCAACGGCAGGCCGCCCGCGCTTATAAACAGTTGATGACCGGGCTTTCGCATGACATCAAAACCCCGCTGGCTGCGCTGACCGGATACCTGGAAGCCATTGAACTGCAGCTTGTGAATGGTGAGGAACGGGACGAATACCTGGCTGTCGCCTTTGCCCGCGCGAAGGCGCTGCGGCATTTTGTTGAAACACTGTTTGCCTGGGTCAAACTGGATGCCGGGGAACAGGTGTTCCATTTTGCGGCAACCGATCTGCACGAATTGTGCCGTGCAAGCGCCGCAACCTGGATTCCCCGTTGGGAACACGCCGGTTTTCGGTATACCATACAGATTCCTGCCTCCTGCCGGTTGTTCACGGCGGATGCCGACAGCCTGAACCGCATTCTTGACAATCTGTTTGAAAATGTGCTGCAGCACAGCGGCGGCGACCGGCTGGCGTTCACCGTGGCCGATGCGACAGACGGAATCCGGCTGATTGTGCAGGACAACGGCCGCGGCATTCCGCCCGAAGACCTGCCCCATGTGTTTGACCGGCTTTTCTGTGGCGACCGTGCCCGGCGCGGTGGAAGCGGGCTGGGGCTGGCCATTGCGCGCGGCCTGGTACAGGCGCATGGTGGGGAAATCACCGCCGAAAGCCCGCCCGGCCAGGGCGCACGGTTCACGGTCTGGCTGCCGGAATCCCCCAAAGATGCAAAAAACTAGAAATCGCCAAGGGTTCGGCAAGGTTTTGGCAAGGTTTGGATGATACAATGGGGGCAATCTGAAAAAGGAGGTTCCCAGATGGACGAAACATACCTGCTGCAAACCAAAGGGCTCACCAAAGTATACGGTGAGCAGACCGCGGTACGCGCCGTAAACCTGCATCTGCGTGCCGGTCGGCTTTACGGGCTGCTGGGGCGCAACGGCGCCGGGAAGACCACCATCATGAAGATGGCCCTGCGGCTTGTGCTGCCGACCGAAGGGGAAATCCGGCTGTTTGGGCAACGGCTGACAAAGCGTGACCCAGCCGTTTTCCACCGCATCGGCGCTATGATTGAAACGCCGGGCTTTTACCCCAACCTGACCGGCACCGAAAACCTTGCCATCTTTGCCAGGCTGCGCGGCACAACCCGGCCCGACGCCATTGCCCACGCCCTGTCGGTTGTCGGGCTGCCTTACCGCGACAAAAAGCTGTTCAGCCAGTATTCGCTCGGAATGAAACAGCGGCTCGGCATTGCCAACGCGATTTTGCACGACCCCGAGCTTCTGATTTTGGACGAACCAACCAACGGGCTTGACCCGATCGGCATTGCTGAAATGCGCGCGCTGCTGCGCAGGCTCTGTGAGCAGGAAGGCAAAACCATCCTGCTTTCGAGCCATATTCTTTCAGAGGTTGACCAGCTGGCCGACGACATTGGCATCCTGGACCACGGCATACTGCTCGAAGAAGATACCATGGATGCGCTGCGGCGCAAAAACCGGCATTATATTTCGCTGACTGTCTCTGATACAGCATCAACAGCCCGGATTCTTGAACAGCGGTTCCACCTGTCTCCCGATGAATATGCCGTGCAGGATGAGGCCGAAGTACGGGTGTATGCAACCGGGCTGGACAGCGCCGGGCTTAACCGTTCGCTGGTCGCAGCCGGGGTGTCCGTGTCCGATCTGCATCTGTGCCGGTTCAGCCTGGAGGAATACTTTCAGCACATCACAGGGGGTGAGGGCATTGGCTGACCTTCTGTGGACCGAATTCGCCAAACTGCGCCGGCAGCGTATGCTTTGGCTGCTGCTGTTGGTCAGCGCCGTCATGCCGGCGTTCACCTATCTGTATTACTTCACCCACCCGGGCTGCGGCTATACCTTTCTTTCCCTGTACCGGCAGGGAATGTTCTCACTTGGGGCCATGGTGCTGCTGCCGATCTGCCTCGGCGTACTGGCCGCGATTCTTGTGGACAGCGAGCGCAGCACGCGCGTTTTGTGGCAGCTTTGGATTGTGCCTGTTTCGGCCGGCGGGTATATCCTGGCCAAGCTGGCTGTGCTGTTTGCTTTTTCAGTCGCTTACTTTGTCAGCGCGGCCGTGGTCTGCCTGGCCCCGGTTTTCTTCCTTCCTGCGCTGCGCCCGTCCCCCGGCGCGCTGGCTTTCGTCGTGTTTCTTGCCGCAAGGTTCTGCGTGCTTGAAACAGCGGCCGCGCTGCCTCTGCTGGGGCTGGCGATCCTGCTGAAAAAGAGCCTTGTCTCTTGCTGCGTATCCATCCTGTACGGAATTTTCGGCTTCATTCTTGCCTCCAAAGCGCCGTTTTTGCTGCCTTCCGCCTGCGCGGCGCTCTGGGGCGTGCAAGGAGTGCCGGGCGTCCGGTTTCCGGTTTCGTTTTCTCTTTTCCCTGCGCTGGTCTGCTTCGGCGTTTGGGGCGCGGCAGCGGTGGTCGCCGCATGGAACAGCTTGCGGGAGGTGGAATAATGTCGGGTTTTCGCATTTACCTGTGGGCCGAATGCGCCAAGCTGCGGCGCTGCCGCATGCTGGCGGTGTTCGTATTTGGGGCGCTGCTTGTTGTGCTGCTGGTACTTGTGCAGGGCGGGCTGAACGGCAGCGGGGTTTCGTACCTGGCTGAACCCTACTGGGTTTTGACCGGCGTGCAGTCTCTGGGCAGCATTTTCGCGCTGCCTGCGCTTGTGGCCCTGCTGGGCGGGTACCTTTTCTGCCGTGAACGGCAGGAGGATGTCTGGAAGTCCCTGCTGGTTCTGCCGGCGGATACGCGGTGGATGACGCTGGCCAAGCTGGCCCTGACGTTGGCCGGCAGCGCGGGGTTGTACCTTTTGCTGTTTTGGGCTGCCCTTTGCATGGAGGCCGTACTGCACGGCCGGGCGCTGGCAGCGGGCGATCTGCTCAGCTATCTGCGGATGTATGCGACCGAAGGGGTGCTTGTCTTTTGCGCTGTGCTGCCGGTTGTGGCTTGGGTTGCGCGGCGCGGGCGCGGGTATTGGCTTGCCATGGTTTTGAGCGAAGCATTCTCGGTGCTGGTGCCGCTGATCAGCGGGGCCGGGCTGCCCGCCTGCCTGCACCCGCTGGTGGCCGCCTTTACGCTGGCCGGATACTCCCCCGGCGGCCCGGCGCACTGCGGGCTGAGCGCCGCCGTGCTGGCCGTCTGCCTGGCTGCCGGGGCCGCGCTGCTGTCCGCACAGGAAAAATTGGATTGAACGCAGGGTGCCCGGCCGGCACCTGCTGTACAGCGCTCACCTTCCTGCAGCGTATGTTCCTCTGCCCGCTTTCAAAACACGGGCAATCCTTCACAGGATATTTTACATTTTGCAAGAAATATGTTATGCTGGAGATACAGATTGCAGTGAAAGAGGGTGAACGGATGGCAGGAAAAGGCAAGTATACTTTTGAAAGTAAGATTCATGTGTATCGGGCGACACAGCGGATGACCCAGCAGGAGCTTGCCGACCTGGTCGGGGTGTCCCGTCAGACGATCATGCAGCTTGAACGGAACCGGTATAATCCTTCGATGCTGCTGGCCTACAGCATTGCAAGAGTGTTTGATGTGACGATTGAAGATTTGTTTGATTTCAGAGAGGTTTGATTCGCCATTCGTTTGGTTTTCGGGAGGTATCTGAAGCAATGGAGATTCTTTACACGCTGCTATGCAGCCGGCAGGCAACGTTCATCAACATGGTTATCGGCGCGCTGTTGTTTCTGGCCCTTGTGTTCTTACTCTTCCGCCGCAGCAGCCGGGACGAGCGCGGTTGGAAAATCATTGGCAAAGCGAGTATTGCGGCCCTGCTCTGCTTTGCCGTCTGCGCCACGCTGTTCAGCCACGCTATGCAGTACGTTACCATACAGCGCAGCCCCGCCGGCATGCCTCTGGTTCTGGACGCCTATTTTGCCGTCAATGCAGTTCAACTCACCTTCAACGCCACCGCCGCGGTTGAAATTGCGGGAATCCTGATTCTGCGGCGCAAAGAATAATCTGTTTTCTTCCTTCTCATCTCACGGCTGTCTCTGGCGGCTAAATATTTCAACTTTTATGTATGAAATACTTGACATTTTAATTGAAATACTATATCCTGTCTATAAGGAGTTCCGCAGATCACTACCCTTTACAGGCAGGAGGCAGCCAGATGCATACCAGAATGGATCCCGAAAATTTCCGCCGGCTGCAAGCCGATTTGCACGCAGGCGGGTACATGGCCAAGGACGTTACGATTTCCCCCGGCAGGGCAACGGTTTTAGGAGGCCTATGCGCCTTGCCGTTCGTCCTGCTCTTTGGCGTTGTGTATCGCCTGTTTTTTCTTGAAAGAGCGCATTTGTTGGAACTTGGCGGCGTTTCTTTTTATCTTATGTTCCTTGCCGTCATTGCCGTTTCGGTTGTACTGCATGAGCTGCTGCACGGCATCGGCTGGGCAATTGCAAGCAGGCTGGGCTGGAAGGTTGTCCGCTTTACGGTCAGCGCGATGATGCCAAATTGCGCCTGTCAGGCAGCGCTCAGCAAAAAGGCGTATCTGTGCGGCGTTCTGGCCCCTTTTACGGTGCTGGGGCTTGGCAGCATCCTGTTTGTTTGCGCCTATCCCGGCACCGTGTCTTTGCTTGCGCTGATGGTCAACTTTGTCGCTGCCGGCGCCGATCTGCTGATTGCGCTCAAAGTATTTCGGGAAGGTCCCTGCCTGATCGTCGATCACCCGACGCAGGCCGGTTACATCGCGTATTACCGCTAAAAACAGATGCAAGGGTCAGAACGCCAAATTTTTACCCAGTTTGGTAACTTAATCACCGAAAACTCTTGCACGGCGTGGTATACTATAGACATCGAAAACAACAACACCGCAAGGAGGTATATACAATGTCTGTGATTACCCTTACCAAGGAAAATTTTGAGCAGGAAGTGCTGCGCAGCGACAAGCCGGTGCTTGTGGACTTCTGGGCCAGTTGGTGCGGCCCGTGCCGGATGGTCTCCCCGATTGTGGACGAGATTGCCGAGGAACGCAGCGACATCAAGGTTGGAAAGGTCAACGTGGATGAACAGCAGATGCTGGCCGCCCAGTTCTCGGTCATGAGCATCCCGACCCTTCTGGTGTTCAAAAACGGCCAGGTCGTGAACCAGGCTGTCGGCGCCCGGCCGAAACAGCAGATTCTTGCATTGCTGTAACCATTTTTCCGCACATGAAAAGACGCCGCAGGCAGCCTGCGGCGTCTTTTTGTATCTGTGCAGAAAAATGTGCTTTATTCGGCCAGGGCGCGCAATGAAGGTTCGTCGGTCAGCTGAAGGGTTCCCCGCGCGAGCTTAACCCAACCCTCTCCCTGAAAATAGCGCAGCATCCGGGTCACTACCTCCCGTGCGGTGCCCATGTGGTTGGCGATGGCCTCATGGGTCAGGTGCAGTGTTGCGCTGTGTTCGAGTTTTGCTTCCGCAAGCAGGAAGGCCGCCAGCCGGCGGTCAAAACTTTTCCAGAGGATCTGCTCGATCAGCCACATGACGTCTGAAAAGCGGGCGGCGATAAGCTCGTTTGTAAAATTGGCAAGCGGGGCCGATTCCGCCATAACCGCTTTATAGACATCCGGCGGAAGGACAAGCACTTCGGAAGGGGCTTCGGCTGTTACCGTCACCGCAAAGGCAATCTGCGGCATCATGCAGGAAGCCGAGAACAGGCAAATTTCACCGGGCAGCAGCCGGTACAGCGTAATCTCGCGCCCATCCTCCGAAAGGATGAAGACCCGCAGCCTGCCGCTTTTGACAAGCAGCAGCCCTACGCAGTCGGCGTCGCCATTGTGAATCAGCTCACCGGCAGAAAAGGCCCGCGGCCGCGCCGCCTCAGACAGGCGGGTCTGCTGGGCCGGGGTCAACTGCCCCCAGCCGGGTATCCAGGTGTTTAATGCCGGCATGTTCTGCCCCTCCTTCACCGCCTTGATCGGCCGATATACCAAGTATAGAGGCAGCGCGTGCGAAAGTCAACCAGCCGGAGCCGTTTCCGGTCGCTTGGCCGTGTAGAGCAGCGTAGCCAGCGCAACGGTGACCGGCACAGCCAACACAACGCCGAAACTGCCGGCCAGCCCCTGCATGACCGAAATGCCGATGTTGTTTGAGTTGAGGATCTGCAGAATCGGCAGGTCATAGGCATAATCGAGCACAAGCATGCTGACGCTGCCGCCGGCAAAAGCAAGAATCAGGGTATTGGAATCCGTGCCCATCATGTCGCGGCCAATCCGCATACCGGAAGCAAACAGCGCGCCGCGGCTCATCGCCGGGTTCTGCGCAAGCACTTCCCCCATTGAGCTCGCAACCGACATCGCGACATCCATCACCGCGCCAAGGCTTGAAATCAGCAGCCCGGCAAAGAGCAATTCGCCCACGTTGATGCCGTTTGTGTTCCACAATGTAATGAGAGTTTCAATATCCGAAACGTTCCACCCCGATATACCGGTTGCCGCGCCAAAAATGGCGGCGACAAGCCCCGCAATGACAACCCCGGCCACCGTACCGGCGCTTGCCACCACGGTTTTGCGGGTGGGGCCGCCGATAAAATACATGGTAACCGCCGTTGTCACCGCGCAGATCAAGACGGAAGTCCAGAGCGGCGGCCAGCCGAGATACACAAGCGGCAGATACAAAAAGATGATGGCGAGGAAGGTGAACGCCAGCCCCAGCGCCCCCTTAAGCCCCTGCTTGCCGCCAATGACTACCAACGCGACGAGGTACAGCGCAGCAAAAAGCAGCAGCACCCCGCCGCGATCCTGCGAGTAAACGCTCGAGACCGTCGTATCGCCGGCAACGCTCTGCATGACGATAACGCGGAGCCCCGGCGTGCAGGTTGCGCCGAAGAGATAGCCCGCGCTGCTTGTCATCTCGATCACCTGGCCTTTGCGCACACCGGTGGTCATCCGCACGGCAACCCGCTGTTCGCCGACACGGGTGCCATCCGGCTGGAGGTTATCGACAAGCACTTCGGTGACAACGCCTTTTTCAAAGGTCTGCCCGGTGCGGTTGATCAGTTCGGTTTTCTGCACGTTTTGCAGCAGCAGGGCCAGCAAGGTGGTCAGCGCCAGCGCAACGGCCATAAACCACCAGCGCCTGGCAAAGGACAAAATCTTGGTTTGCATGGGGAAGCACTCCTGTCTTGGGCAGCGATCATTCGATAAAAAGCGGGCCCCGCCGCACAGCACGGCGAAGCCCGGTTAGCGCCGATCGGGTCAATCAGACGGTCTTGTGAATCGTGAAGGTATCATCGATCTGTTCCACCGCACCGTCGTCGGTAATCTGGTAGGTATCGATCGAGAAGGTATCGGCCGTGATGTGCAGCACGCTGTAGCTCGGCAGCCAGTTCTGGCTGCGGGCCGCGATGTAATCCTGCTGGGTGGCCAGCAGCTCATAGAACTTGGAGCCGGAAGCCGAGTTCGCCGTCATGTAGAGGATGCCTTCGGGATCGGTCAGTTCGTTGCCTTCGGTTTCCTCAATCGTGTAGCACTTGTTGCCGTCTACAAACGCCTGTTTGGAAGCTTCGCCTTCCGCATCGCCTTCTTCCGGCCAGAGGGTATAGAGCTCACCGGTCGCAACGTTCATCGCATGATCCCAGTCATAGTCGGTGCCGTCTTCATTCATCGGCATCGAGTAGGCATCATGGGTTTGGCCGTCGCCGGACAGCATCTTGGAACGGCTATAGGTGTGGTCATGGCCCTGCAGGACAACGTCAATGTCGTTCGCATCAAAGATCGGGGTGAGCTGGGTGCGCAGGATCATGCCGTCGGTATCCGAATGATCGTAACCGGAGCCATAGATATCCTGGTGCAGCGTAACGATCCGCCAGGTGGCGTCAGGGTAAGCGGCAACGGCTTCCTCCACCGTTTTCTGGTGCTCGGCTGCGTTGTAGTTGTTGGTATTGAGCACGATGAAGACAGCCGGGCCATAGCTGTAGTAATAGTCGCCGCCGGCCTCGGTCAGACCGTTCTCGGTCTCGTTGGGGTTGTAGAAGTGGTAGGCATAGTCCGGGTTGAGCGAGTCATGGTTGCCGATCGTGGTGGCAACAGGCAGGCAGGCCAGAACCGCAGGGTTCAGGTAGGCGGCGTACTCCTCCTCCTTGGGCTGGCCGGTCTTGTTGACCTGGTCACCGGCCGAGATCACAAAGTTGAGGTTGGGGTTTTCCTCGGTCGCAATTTCCAGGGTACGGTTCCAGCCATACCCATCGTTGCGGGCAGCGGTGTTGGCGGCGCCGCTGTCATTGACAAGCTCTTCCCCGCCCTGCGGCTTGCCGGAAGACGCGCCAACCTGCGGGTCGCCGACATAGAGCAGGTTCAGTTCCGAAAAGCTGCCGGTCTTATATTCGACAGGTTCGGTTTCAACCCCGTTCTTTTCAACGGTATAATAATACGTGGTGTTTTCAGCCAGGCCGGTGACCGTGACATGGTTGTAGTCATAGGCCTCGCCGCCGGTCAGTTCGGTATCAACCGCACCGGTTTCACCCGTGAATTCCTGCAGCGCGCTGGGGTCAGTGCCGAAGTGGACAACCGGGGTGGCTGCACCGTCGGCCGTCTTGGAATACCAGGCAAAATTGAGCTGGGTTTCATCGGCGCCGGGGGTCAGCGAAACTTTGGTATAGTCGGTGGCAACGGTGTCCCACGCAGCAACCCAGGCATCCCAGTCGGTACCGGTCACGCTGGAGTCATTATACTGGTCAGGCAGCGCCGAAACCGAAACGCTGCCGGCTGCGGCAGTGCTGGTATCGGCAGCCTCACTGGAAGCAGCCTCGCTCGAAGCGGCTTCGCTGGAGGCAACTTCACTGGAGGAAGCAGCTTCGCTCGAAGCGGCGGGTTCGCTGGAACTGCTGGCGCCGCAGCCGGCCAAAACACCGGCCAGCATTGCGCAGCTGAGCAGCGCGGAAATCGCTTTCTGACTCTTCATTTGCATTTCTCTCCCTTTCTTGTGGCGGCACCGCGGCATATGCGGTCAACCGTCCACCGGCAAGCCGTTTTCCAAATTTCCGGGTTGCGTTTCCGGGCTGGAATGACAGGGCTTGCACAGTTCCGAATCTTTACAATGGTATAAATCATAGAATTCATGCAGCCGGATTCGGCATTTCTTGGGGCCCAAGCAGAACTATAGCACAGGCTCTTGGCATTTTCAACAAATTGAAGTAAAGATTTTCTGTGATTTTACCAAAGTTTTGCAAAGGAAGGCAGATGTCAAATTTTCGTTCAACGTCACCACTGCAGCCTTTGGTGTAGTTGGGCAAAGGCTTACCGTTTTGCCGTGCGATGTCGGCGCCAGCCGAGCAAAAAGGCCGAATGCAGAATAACAAATACCGAACCGGCGTTATGAACCAGCGCGCCAACCACCGGGTTGAGCAAGCCGGTGATTGCCAGCGTAATGGCAAGGAAGTTCAACGCCATAGAGAAAGTCAGGTTACAGCGGATGACAAACATCATCCGGCGGGAAAGCGCAACCAGGTGCGGCAATTCCCGCAGGTCATCGTTGATCAGGGCAATATCGGCGGCCTCAACCGCAATGTCGCTGCCGATGCCGCCCATCGCAATGCCAACCTGCGCCCGTTTGAGTGCGGGCGCATCGTTGATTCCATCCCCTATCATCGCGACGGGCTGCCCCTCAGCCAGGCTGTCATCCATATACCGGAGCTTATCCTGCGGCAGGCAGCCGGCATGCCAGCTGTTGATCCCGAGTTGCCGGGCCAGGTGGCGGGCCGCTTTCTCGTTGTCCCCGGTCAGCAACACCGGCTCCACCCCCAGCGCCTGCACTTCTGCCAGTGCAGCGTGCGCTTCCGGGCGAACCGTATCCGACAAAGCAAGCAAGCCCACAGCCCGATTGTCACAGGCGATATAGATCACGGTGCAGCCTTCTTCCAGGCTGGCGTCCGCGGCCCTGGCTGCGGCCTGCGGCAGCGGAATGCCCTGTTCAGCCAGCATGGCCCGGTTGCCGGCCAGGATCGTCCGCCCTTCCACCACGGCCTGCACGCCGCGGCCCGGCAGCATCTGGAATTGATCGGCTGCAGGAAGCAGGCCGGCTCCGTTTTCACGCCAGCTGGTTACAATGGCCTTGCCCAGGGGATGTTCCGACAATTGTTCCGCAGCGGCAACCAGCGTGAACAGCGCCGCTTCGTCAAGCTCAGGGCACAGGGTGTGCACCGCAGCCACCCGCGGCGCGCCAAGGGTCAGGGTTCCCGTTTTGTCAAACGCCACGCGGCGGACTGCGGCCAGCCGTTCCAGCGCGTCCCCTTCACGGACAAGGAACCCGTGGTGGGTTGCATTGCCGATAGCCGCCATAATCGCGGTAGGGGTTGCCAGCACAAGCGCGCAGGGACAAAATACAACAAGGATCGTTACTGCGCGAATGATCTGGCCGGTGAACAGCCAGGTCAGCACAGCAGCCGACAGGGCTATGACAACAATCCAGGTTGCCCAGCGGTCTGCCAGGCCGACAATCTTTGCCTTGCCGGCATCCGCCGTTTGCACCAGGCGGATCATGCGCTGGATGGAACTGTCCTCCCCTACCTTGCCGGCTCGAAGGTCAATGGAACCAAACTGATTGACCGTACCGCTGGCCACGCTATCGCCGGCAGATTTGTCCACCGGCATGGATTCCCCGGTCATGATCGCCTGGTTTACCGAAGTCTGACCGGAAACGATGACGCCATCCACCGGGATGGTTTCCCCGGGCAGCACACGCACCAGATCCCCCACCCGGACCTGTTCCGCGGGCAGAATATCCGCCTGCCCGTCATGCAGGACACGGGCGGTGCGAGGCGTCAGTTTGACAAGTTTCTCAATACCGGCGCGCGCACGGGCGACCGTGAGTTCCTCCAGCAGGGCGCCAAGCTGCATGATAAAAGCAACTTCACCGGCTGCGAAGTCCTCCCCGATGATCACCGACGCAACAAGGGCGATCGAGACAAGGACATCCGCCTTGATATCAAAGGCAGTGATCAGCCCATGCAGCGCTTCCAGCAGGATCGGAACACCGCACAGCAGAATGGCCACCCAGGCCGGGTCAACCGGCAGGTCAAGCCCCCCAAAAATGCTGATAAGCAGCGCTATACCCGATACCGCCAGGAAGGCAATGTCTCGCCTGGTTCCGCCCCATTCGTTGAGTTTTTCAATCCATTCGGCCACTTTTTTCATTTGAAACCTCCCCTGCCCACTCCCTGGGTGCACCTGAAAAAGCCAGCGCGCCCGTTTCCGTCAACAAGCAGCGCCTGACTCGATGCGGGACTTTGAAATTCCTCCGGCATTTCAGCGGCTGAACGCCATGCTGCCACTGTTGTGCCATCAATGTTCCGGCAGATTTGGATCGATCGGATACGCATGGCAGATGCGGCTGTTCACAGAAATACGGGTGATGGGCACATCGCCATTATACCCATAGAGGTATAGGTTGTCAAGTGGCATTCGCTTTCCCACAGCAAAACGAAACGCCGGCGGCGGCAGATACCGTCGGCGGCGTTTCAGGTCCTATTTTGTCGTTTAGGGGAAGGTACAGAACGGGCGCCCCCGGTCCGCGCTCACCTTGGCGGCGGTTTCGCCAGAGGGATTGGGCGCCCCCTTAGTTCATGTTGGCGAACCGCTCCACCGCTTTGGTGAAACTGGCGATTGTCGCATCGGCGTCCCCATGCTCAATGCCATCGCGGACGCAGTGCTTGATATGGCCTTCCAGCACAACCTGCCCGCACCGGTGGAGCGCTGATTTTGCGGCATTGATCTGGGCAAGGACATCCTCGCACGGCACATCCTCATCCACCATGCGGTCAATGGCCTGCACCTGGCCTATAATTTTCTTTAGCCGGCGGTGCAGATTGTCGGCATCCATACATTGCCTCATGGTATCCTCCCGCTTTATTCCACAGCGTAGCCTTTTTCACGGATGACGGCGACAACCTGATCGACATAGGTCTGGCAGGTTTGCTGTTCCGGCGCTTCCACCATTACGCGAACCAGCGGCTCAGTGCCGGACTCCCGCACAAGGATGCGGCCGGTATCGCCCAGCGCCTCGGCCACCTGTGCCACCGCAGCCTGTACGTCGGCGTCAGCCTGGGCAGCCGCCTTATCGGTTACTTTGACGTTTTCAAGCACCTGGGGATAGATTTTCAGCGGCGCTGCCAGCTCGCTCATCGGCTTTTTGCGGGCCATCATCACTTCCATCAGCTTGAGGCTCGTCAAAATGCCGTCGCCGGTGGAGGCATACTTCGAGAAGATGATATGCCCGCTCTGCTCGCCGCCAATGCGGCTGCCATGCTGCTGCATATACTCATAGACATACTTGTCGCCGACAGCGGTCTTGGCATACTCGATGCCGAGCTCATCCAGCGCTTTGTACAGGCCAAAGTTGGACATCACCGTTGTGACGACGGTGTTGGTGACAAGCTTGCCGCGCTCTTTCATATAACGGCCGTAGATATAGAGAATGTGGTCGCCGGTAATGACGTTGCCTTTTTCATCGACGCACAGGCAGCGGTCAGCATCGCCGTCATACGCGAACCCGACATCAAGCCCCTTTTCAACCACAAACTTCTGCAGCGCTTCAATGTGGGTGGAACCTGCGTTCAGGTTGATATTGAGGCCGTTGGGTTCGGCATTGATGACGTAGGTTGTCGCGCCGAGGGCTTCAAACACAGCCTTGGCAATATTCCAGCTCGAACCGTTGGCACAGTCAAGGCCGACCTTGACCCCGCGGAAGGAATACATGCCCAGGCTGATCAGGTACCCGATATAACGGTTGCGGCCCGCGACATAATCAACGGTGCAGCCGATCTTTTCCTTGGTGGCGAAGGGCAGTTCAGCCCAGGCCTGGCCAAAGGCTTCAAGATGACCGTCGAGATACGCTTCGACAAGGGAGATCGTCTCCTCATCCATCTTCTCGCCCTGGCCGTTGATCAGTTTGATGCCGTTGTCATAATACGGGTTGTGTGAAGCCGAGATCATGATGCCGCAATCGAAACCATCCACCCGGGCCACATAGGCCACGCTGGGGGTGGTGGTGACGTGCAGCAAATAGGCGTCCGCGCCTGAGGCGACCAGACCGCCGACAAGGCTGTATTCAAACATATAGCTCGATCGCCGGGTGTCCTTGCCGATGACAATGCGTGCCGGACCTTCCTGGGTTGCAAGGCCCTCTTCTGCCGCACGGCGACGTTTTTCGTTGTAGTACCATCCAAGGAAGCGGCCGATCTTGAACGCATGGTCGGCGGTCAGGGTGACATTGGCTTCACCGCGGAAACCATCGGTGCCAAAATATTTGCCCATAACGGGTCCCCTTTCTGATTGTTTGCTCTATAGATATGCGGAAAAATCGTGTATATTGTGGGGTTCATGCAACGCGCCCCAGTATCCAATTTAACAGTATACATGATTTTGCCCCAAATGACAAGCGCAAAGAAAACGGGCCGGCAAAGGCCGGCCCGCAGGCGTTGGGATTATTCGAACATCGCGGCGCAGCGGCCCAGCAGATCTGTGATCGGCAGATGCTGCGGGCAGATCCGTTCACACTGCTTGCAGTGGATGCACGCCGAAGCTTTGCCGCCTTCCGCCGTGGCGGCAGCATACGCCGCGGCTGCTTCGGCCTTCTGGCCGTTGGCCAGCTGTTTGTTGGCTGCGGCGAAAATTTCAGGAATGGCGATCTTTTTCGGGCAGCCGGCCGTGCAGTAATGGCAGGCCGTACAGGCAATGGCCGCACTGTTGCCCAAAATGTGCTGGGCCTGCTGGATCACCTTTTGCTCCGTATCATTGAGCGGCTGGAAGTCAGACATTGTCGCAAGGTTGTCGTCCACCTGTTCCAGGTTTGACATGCCGGACAGCACGGCCAGCACCCCATCAAGCGAGGCGGCAAACCGCAGCGCCCAGGATGCGTAGGAAGCGCCGGGCTTGGCTGCATCAAACAAAGCCTTGACCTGTTCCGGCGGGTTGGCCAGCGCGCCGCCCTTGACCGGTTCCATAATCACAACCTGTTTGCCATGCTTGCGGGCGACTTCATAGCAGGCGCGAGACTGCACTTCAGGGTTTTCCCAGTCGGCATAATTGATCTGCAGCTGTACGAAATCAACGTCAGGGTGCTCGGTCAGCAGCTTGTCAAGCAGTTCCGGCGAATCATGGAACGAGAAGCCATAATGCCGGATCGTACCGTTTGCCTTTAGTTCCCTGACAAAATCCCAGAGGCCGAATTCCTCGTATTTGTCCACGTTGTTGGCCATCAGGGCATGCAGCAGATAATAGTCGAAATAGGCGGCCCCGGTACGCGCAAGGCTGGTTTCGAGTTCCTTGCGCGCTTCCTCCGCATTGGCGCATTTGCCGACATGCAGTTTGGTCGCAAGGGTATAGCTTGCGCGCGGGTGGCGATCGACAAGGGCTGCCTTGGCCGCAACCTCGGAACCGTCGTACACATAAGCGGTGTCAAAGTAAGTAAAGCCGGCCGCCAAAAAGTGGTCAACCATCTCACAGACCTGCGGCACATCAATGGCCTCGTTGGTCTTGGGCAAACGCATCAGGCCGAAGCCGAGCTTGCCTTTTGTTTGTTCGCTCATTTTTATAACCTCCCGTTTTCCCGCACAGCCACGCGGGTATTGTGCTTATAGTATACACCCGGCCGCCAGCGCAGTGCAAGATGGCGGCCCGGCCCCTGGCGCCTTTACCCCTTTCGGACCGGGTGGCGAATCACCGTTTTCCACCTTTCCGGCGCAACCTTCCTTGCATCGCTGAGATAGATTTCATGGTGCATGCGATGCTCCGTGATGTCAAGCCGACAGCCCTGGTCTTCCATATAAGCGTGCATGCGGGCGACCGTAGCAGGTTCTGCATCATAAGGGCCGACATGCAGGCACTGTACGCACAGGCCCTCTTCATAGGTCCAAAACTCCGCCTTGGAGAAATCCGCCTTCTTTTTGCGGGTGGCCTCCTCAACCGCCCAGTCAAAGTCAGCTTGCGTCACAAAATCAGGCAGCCGGATGGCTGAGATCCAGCGGAAAGTCTCCTTGTGGGCATAATCGATCCCCTGCACGCCGTCCTGCCACCAGAAACCTTCCAGCGGCGGGACGACATAGTCGAAGTAACCTTCGATCTGGCGGTCTCCCTTTTTGCTCATCTTGATTGTAAACGCAATCCCATACAGCAAGCCAATGGCTTGTTTGTACGCGCCGCCTTCCTCGTTCGGGTCCCCCCGGCCGCGGACTGCAACAAAATTCATGCGCGGCACCGTGATAAGGCCGGGCTTGTTTTTGGGCAGGTAAAATTCCTTATACTCTTTTTTATAGTCAAACGCCATATTGCTCCCTCCTTGCTGCAAAGCAGTTTATACTTTGGCCGATGCTTCGATGCGCTGCTGCAGCGCGGCGTCATAGATTTCAGGATCACACGGGCAGGCAACAGCCCTGCCCTGCCAACCGGAAAGATGCGCGGCGTTTGCCAGCTGTACTTCGGCAAGGCCCGCCGCGGCATCGGCCAGCAGCGGGGCCCCGGTTGCGCGATGTGCCGCAAAATTTTCAATACAGTCTGTGTAAGCCGCCAAAAGCGGCGCCGCACAGGAAGCGGTTTCTTCAACAAACAGGCGCCCGGGGTCGGTGCGCAAAGCCGTTTCCTGCTCATGTTGGGTCAGGATGCGGTCGAGTTCCGTTTCCGTGCGGACAAAGCGCCGCACCCGCAGCCTGGCGGCATCCTCCAGCAGGATGGTCCCGCCCTCGCATTCTATTTCAAGCCGGTTCACACCGGCCGGGTTGTGGGTGCTTGCAGTGAACACGCCAACCGCCCCGCCCGGGTATTCAGCCACAAGAGTAACATCGTTTTCCACCTCAATCGCACGGTACGCGCCTTCACGGTTGCAGGCATAAATCCGCTGCGGCATCCCGCAAAACCAGAGCCAAAGGTCCAGCTGATGCGGCGCCTGGTTGACAAGAATACCGCCGCCTTCCCCCCGCCAGCTGCCGCGCCAGGCAGCGCTCCGGTAATAGCTGTCCGGACGCCACCAGGCATCGGCCACCCAGACGCTGCGGCGCACCCTGCCAAGCGCCCCGCTGTGCAGCAATTCCGCCACCTGGCGGTGCAAAGGATTGGCGCGCTGATTGAACAGATACCCCAGCGCACGGCCGGTGCGGCGTGCGGTATCCGCCATCCGGGCGGCGTCGCTTGCCCGCAGGGCGGCAGGTTTGTCACACAGGACATCCAGGCCGTGCTCCATCGCATAAAGGGCAATCTCTGCATGCAGGCGGTGCGGCACCGTGATGAGAACCGCATCACAGGCGTGCGCGTCGATCAGGCTGCGCCAGTCTGTATAGCAGGCCAAGCCGGCTGCGCGGTATGGCGCAAGGGTTGTTTCATTGCGGGTGCTGACCGCCGTCAGCCTGCAGAGCGCCGGCCGCGGCAAGGCGGCGTTCCCCTGTATCGGCGTGCCTTGCAGCAGCGCAGCATACAGCGCCCCTTGCACCCCAAGGCCGATGATACCAAAACGGGTTTGCATGGGATCTTTCCTTTCCTGTGATATGCCCGGTTCAAACTCCCCCTGTTGGACAGGGTTCTTTATATAGTATCATACACCCGGCAGGGCCTTGTTGGCAACGCCTTTTTCTTCGTGCTTTACATGAAAAAGGCCGGTCACGCTCAGCGGTTCCGGCTTGCTGTTTAGCGTTGGAAATAGGCTGCAATCTCTTTCATGCGGGCGCTCTGGCGTGCGCCGAACGGGCACCGTTTGTCACAGTGGCCGCAACCGATGCAGGCGTCGGCCTTGACGGTCAGTTTGCTGTAATGGCTGGCGGCCATCGCATCGCCGGCCTGGGCCAGGTCGTAATACTTGTTGACCAGGCCGACGTCAATGCCGGCCGGGCAGGGCTGGCAGTGGTTGCAATAGACGCAGCTTCCGCGGGCGGCCTCCGGCGTGAAGCGACCGATGCCTGCGTAGTCCTTTTCTTCCGCAGCAGCTTCGGCAAAGCCGAGCAGGTCATGCAGATCCTGCATGCCGCGCACACCGGGCAGCACCGTGAGCACACCCGGGCGGTCGAGCGCATATTGCAGGCACTGGTAGCGGGTCAGCGCCGCATGAAACGGCGAGGTGGCCGCCTGAAGAAGTTTGCCGCCGTGGAACGGTTTCATGACCGAGATGCCGACGCCGAGCGCTTCACACCAGCGGAACAGCGCCGCACGCTCCGACACTGAACCGACGCCGAGTTCGTCCTGCCCCTGCTCCAGGTCATAGGCCGGGTTGATCGAAAACATCATCAAATCCACAAGGCCGGTATCAAGGACCCGGTTTGCCACCGACGGCGTGTGGGAAGAAAAACCGATATGGCGCACGCGGCCGGCTGCTTTCTGTTCCTTGATAAAATCAAGCACGCCATTGTGGACGAGGTCGTCAAAATCAGCGTCCTCATCCACGCAGTGCAAAAAGCCGAAATCGGCATATTCCGTGCCGAGGGTTTTGAGCTCCCACACAAACATCCGGCGGATCTCGGCAAGGTTGCGCGACCAGCCATATTCCCCCGCCGCATTGTAGACCGCGCCAAAGTGCAGCTGAAAAAAGACCCGCTCGCGCTGGCCGGCGATGGCGCGCCCAAACGGCGCATAGACATTGCGCGCGCCGGCGCACAGGTCAAAAAAGTTGATGCCGTGGTCGATTGCGGTGCGAACAACCTGCTCGATCTCTGCATCGCCCGCCTGCTGGATGCCGCCCATACCCAGGCCGAGCACGCTGAAATTTTCCTGCCCGTTTCCGTGCGGAAGGTGCCGATATTCCATATAGATTCCCTGCTTTCCTCTTTTTTATCACTATACCTCGGCGCGCAGCAAGGGGGAAGGACCGTTTTGTTCCGAGCGTGCAAACTTTTTGTTTTCCCTGTGCCGGGAAAACGGTTATTGACATTCGGCGGCAGCAAGTATACTATATATAGTATCCCGTAACGAGAGCAAAGCCACGATCTTGTTTTTAGGAGGAAACCCATGAACGTACGCAAACGCAGCGGCAAGGTTGTCCCCTTTGACGCTGATTTTATTGCCCGCGCCGTCACATTGGCCGCCGCTGCGGCCGGCGAACATGACGAAGCCGCCATTGCTGCGGTCACCAGCCTTGTCACCGCCAAGCTGCAGGCCAACGGGCGGGATATCCAGGATATTGAGACAATCCAGGATACGGTGGAGGAAACCCTGTTTGAAGAGCACCACTACCAGACCGCCAAAGCCTATATCCGCTACCGGCTGGAAAAAGAGAAGGAGCGTGCCGGCGGCGCGCCGGCCGAAGGGCTGCTGAGCCGGGAATTTTTAAGCCCTTACAAACATGCGCCCAACCCGATGCAGCAGCTGGGGGCGTTTGTGTATACCCGCACCTATTCACGCTATCTGCCGCAGTACGGGCGGCGGGAATTCTGGTGGGAGACTGTGCGCCGCGCCGTAGAATACAACTGCTCGCTCGCGCCTACCAGCCGCGAAGAAGCCGAACAGCTGTATGACAACATCTATCATATGCGGCAGTTTTTGTCCGGCCGGACGCTGTGGGTCGGCGGCACACCGGTGGCCGATGCCTACCCGATGGCCAACTACAACTGTGCCTTCACCGTTATCGACAGCTTTTCGGCCTATCATGACCTGTTCTACCTACTGATGGTGGGCAGCGGCGTCGGGGTACGGGTGCTGCAATCCGATGCAGACAAACTGCCGCCGGTGCGCACCGACCTGGAAATCCTGCACAAATCCTATGACCCGGTGCCGGCTGCCGAACGGCTGGAATACACCAACCTGACTTTTGCGCGGGATACCGCAACGCTGACGATCGGCGATTCGAAGGAGGGCTGGGCCCAGGCGCTGCAGCATTATTTTGACCTTTTGACCAACCGGGAATACCGCCAGGTGCAGCGTCTGGTCATTGTGTATGATTCCATCCGCCCGAAGGGGGAACGGCTCAAAACCTTTGGCGGCACCGCCAGCGGCTATGGTTCGATGATGGCAATGGTTGGCAAGATTCACAAGGTGATTACGGCGGCCGGCCGGCGCGAAGGAAAAACCTGGGTACAGCTGCAGCCGATAGATTTGTTGGACATCGCAAACATTATTGGTGAGAATGTTGTTTCGGGCGGGGTGCGGCGCACCTCTGAAATCGGGCTGATCGACGCCGACGACAAAGCCTGCATCCAGGCCAAAAGCCAGCTCTACCGCCAGATCAACGGCCGGTGGGAGATCAATAAAGAGATCGCCCACCGCCAGATGAGCAACAACTCGATCTATTACCGCCGCAAGCCGAGCCGGGAGCAGCTGCACTGGCACCTGCAGCAGATGCGATATTCCGGAGAGCCCGGCTGGATCAACGAGGAAGCCGGCGCCAAACGGCGCCCGAACTTTAACGGCTGCAATCCCTGCGGTGAAATATTGCTGGACAGCCACGGGCTTTGCAACCTGACCACCGTCAATGTAATGGGGTTTGTCAAAGACGGCGCGCTTGACCGTACAGCACTGCTGCATGCGCAGCGGCTTTCAGCCCGGGCCGGCTACCGCATGACCTGCCGTGAACTGGAAATGCACAGCTGGAACGCCGTGCAGCAGCGTGACAGGCTGCTGGGCTGTTCGGTAACCGGGTGGCAGGACATGGTCAACGCCACCCGGATGACCCGCGACGATCAGGTGGCCCTGCTGCGTGAACTGCGCGAAACAGCCCACAGCGCTGCCGCCGAAATTGCCGACCAGCTCGGCGGCAAGCGGCCGCTGCTGGTAACGACAGTCAAGCCGGAAGGCACCCTTTCATTGCTGCCGACCGTTTCAAGCGGCGTGCATTATTCCCACGCGCCGTATTATATCCGCCGGGTCCGGATTTCGGCTGCCGACCCGCTCTGCAAAGTATGCGAAGATCTGGGCTACCCGGTTCTGCCCGAGGTAGGCCAGGACCCTGACGACCCGACCACCAAGGTGGTGGAATTTCCGGTACAGGCGCCGGCCGGCCGGGTCAAGGCGGATGTTTCAGCCATTGAGCAGCTCGAAAACTACAAGATGTTCATGGCGAACTATGTGGACCACAACTGCTCTGTCACAATCCATGTGCGCAACGACGAATGGGAGGCTGTCGAGCAGTGGGTCTGGGACAATTGGGACGATATCGTCGCGCTGTCCTTCCTGAGCTATGACGACAGTTTCTATGAGCTGATGCCGTATGAAGCGATTGATAAAGCCGAATACGAGCGACGCAAAACGGCAATGCGTCCTTTCAATCCGTCGCTGCTCTCCCGCTACGAGCACGAAGAAACCGAACTTGACATCGGCGCCTCAGACTGCGCCAACGGCGTCTGCCCGGTGCGGTGATCACGCCCCTTCTCGCAGGGCGTGGGCCAGGCGGTGGGGCACGGTGCGCGGCCCGCGCACGCCCTGCACGCCGAACTCCCGCTGCAGGCGGGCAAGCGGGAACTGTTCCGGCGCGTACCGGCGCTGCAGCCGGATGCGCATGAGCTTTTTGATCGGCCTTCCGCCCACCGTGCCGGAACCGGGCAGGTCAGTCTCGAGCGCTGTGCAGCGGAACAGAATCGCCTTGACCGGTGCGCCGCAGTAGATATAGACGGTATCGCCGGGGCGGATGTGGCTGCTCTGCGTCCAGAGAATCGTATCGGTCTCGGCAAATTCGGCGATCACATCAAACAACTGCAAATTGGATGGCACCAGCCAATCAATCGGCCCGTCGGCAACCCGGCGGGCCGTTTTGCCGCCCGCGGCGTTGTAACTCTTTTGCAGCATCGACATGGCTTCGGCCAGCGGCAGGCTGCCGTCGAGCAGCAGGCCGATCCAGTTTGCGCGGTTCATGTGGTAGGCCGGCCGGTAGCCGGGGCGGGCCAGCAGCAGATCCCGCAGGAGCGGGTCGCCGCATTTGAGGTTGAGCAGGTCGGCCCTGCCCTCCCCCGCAAGGCCGAGGGCCGCGCGCGGAACCTCCAGCAGCACCGCGAACCATTTGCGGTTATCCGGCCGGCGCAGCACCAGGTTGCGCGGGCTTTTGGCCCAAAGGGATTCCGGTTCCAGATGATAAGCGGCGACGGCGGCGCGCAGGAAGGTTTCACGGGTGGCAGTGGTTTGTGTGGGCATATCGTTCGGCATAGCAGTTGCCACTTCCCTGTCTTTTGGTATTTGTTTCAGTATACCGCACAGACAGGGCGCTGTCCAGAACACAAAACGCCCCCGGCCATTGCGGTCGGGGGCGTCTTGGCGTTTAGTTCCTTGCGCGGTGCGCGGCTTCCAGCATTGCGCTGCTGATTTTGCCGATCGCGATATAGTTGCGCAGCACGGCGTCCATATCGCTGCCGGGTTCGGGGTTTTGTTCGATCGTGCTGGTCAGTTCCAGCCGTATGCCACTGTCTTCCAGTTCAGTCGGGCGGTAGGTGTTGTGATAAAACTGCAGCGCCGATGGCCAGCAGCCCTCGCGGGTGCCGCGCAGTTCCTCAGGCGCACAGGCCGGGAAGTTGATGTTCCAGATTTCCCACGGTTCAATCGGGCGCGGCAGCAGCGAACGCAGGATATCCGGCAGGCGGGCGTCAATGACACGGTAGTCATCCCCCATGCCGATGGAAACCGCCATCGCACGCAGGCCGTTGGCCAGCGCCTCCATCGTGGCGCCGACGGTGCCGGAATACAGAATGTCCAGCCCGACGTTATAGCCCTGGTTGACCCCGGAAAGCACAAGGTCCGGCTTTTGTGGCAGCACACGGGCCAGCGCCACTTTGACGCAATCGGCCGGGGTTCCCGACACAGTCCAGGCTTCCACTTCGCTGACAGGGAATTCCGGCGCAGCGCGCAGTTCCAGCGAGCCGAACACCGTAATGCGGTGGGACATGGCGCTGCACTGCTGCGCCGGCGCCACCACCCAGACCCTGCCGAGCCGGGCCGCCACCCGCGCCAGGCAGGCAAGGCCGGGCGATTGGATGCCGTCATCGTTGACAACAAGAATGTTCAAAAAGGTGTCCTCCTTCTGCGGGCTTTTGCCTGCATTGTATCACACCCGCAAAACGCAGGTCAAGGCGCTTTACAGTGTGATGGTCTGCCCTGCCTTTGGCAGGATACGGCAGCCCGCCTTGGCGCTCGCCACCTGTTCCGGGCGGAAGCTGTGCAACGGCACAAGGATGCGCGGGGCAATGGTATCCACCATCCAGCGCAGGAAATATGGCTTGGCATGGCCGCCAAGGCTGCGGTAGTCATACGGAATGCCAATCGCCTTGAGCAGGTCAAGAAGTTTCGCGTACGAGGCGTCGTACGCGCCGAGCGGCGCGCCGTCGGCATGGATATAGCGGCTGACATGGGGCACCAAATCAAGCAGCTCATAGCTGTCGGCATAGTCAAGCTGAAGCACATAGCCGGCCGGGTTGGCAAGCAGCGCGCCGCGGTTGACGATCTGCCACCCCGGTTTGAGCGCGCGGCCGTGGATGGTCGGCGCATAAACATGGAGTACAGTATCCGGGTAGAACGCCGCCACATAGTCGGCAAGCCGCGCATCCAGCACAAGGGTCCGGCCCGCCTTGGCAAACCGTTCGATGTGGCGCCGCACCCGCTCCACATTGCGCTCATAGTAATTGATGACGAGCAGGCCAGGCTCCTCCTGCGCCATCGCCGCGACCTCCTCCAGCAGCGTATACTCGGTACGGTCGGGTACGGTCGGTTCGGTCAGGCTGAGCATATCGACATCCTCATTGCTGACCGTAACGCCTTCCGTAATCAGCAGATCCGCACCGCGGCAGATTTCCCCAAAAGCGCGGGTACGCTCCGGGTGGAAGCCATGGAAGCGATAGTCGCCGGTGTAGACAATGGTGCCCGCCGGGGTGTGGATACGGCAGCCGGAAGCGCCGATGCAATCATGGTCGATCGGAAGCACTTCCACCGTCATATCTCCCACTGTAAATTGCTTTCCATACGGGATGCCAATACAGCGGTCATGCGCACGCAGCGTAATGTCATTCTGCGCGACAAGACGGCGGTAGAGGGTCAGTGATTCAGCGCTCATGTAGACCGGCACATCGGGGGCGAGCATATCCAGGCCGCCCATGTGGTCAATATGCATATGCGAGATGAAAAAGAAGACCGGTTTTTCAACCCCGCCCCAAGGCGCAACGCCAAGCGCCGCTGCGGCAGCCGGTTCATAAATGCCGGGTTCGGCCGGCAGCATGCCAAGGCGGGCATAGTCGGCTGCAAGAGATTCAGGCCGCAGGCAGACGGCCGGGTCAATGCGGGAAGCCACCGCAAAGCCGAAATCAAACAGACAGATTGCGCCGTCGGTTTCAACCCGCACAAAGGTCCCGCCGATCTCTTTCAACCCCTGGATAAAGGTAACGTTCGTCATAAACGCGCCCCCTTACAGCGCGTTGTTGATCGCGCTGACAAGCGAATCCAGCGCAGTCTGGGCATCGTTTTTGGCCAGGATAACTTCTTCCAGCGTGGTGTTCACAGCGCTCTGGATATCATAGCTGCCTTCAAACGTAGGCGAGGAGAAGAAGGCGTCAGACTGGGCGTAGCAAGCCGTGGCGGTGGGGTCGGTGGCCATGAATTCCTGATAGGTGTCGGAATCAAGGGCCGACTGACGGACCGGCAGGTAACCGGTTTCCATCGCCCACTTGGTCGTAGCTTCGGTCGAGGTGAGGAACTTCATGAATTCCCAAGTCGCCTTCTGCTGGTTTTCATCGGTGGAGAACATGTTGATGTTGGTGCCGGCGGTATTGGCTGCATTTGCCGTGTTGCCGGGCAGCGGCGCCACGCCAAGTTCCCAGCCGTCATGGGTGATGTAGGACACGCCGGTGCAGGAGCCGACATAGGCGGCAATCAGCTGGTTGCTGAACGGGCCGGAGAAATAACCGTCCTCGCCGACAAGGCGGGCGTAGCCGTTGTTGTACATATCCATAATGAACTGGACCGTCTCAAGGCCGGCTTCGTTGTCAAACTGCGCGCCTTCCTCATTGACATATTCAGCACCGTTCTGGCGCAGCGAGGCTTCCAGCATGCCGGCCATATCGTCATAACCAAGCGAGACCATGTTCTTCTCATTCATAAAGGTCTCGCCAATGGTCACCAGGTCTTCCCATGTTGTGGGCGCTTCCAGGCCCAGTTCATCGAACATCGTCTTGTTGTAGAAATAGACATAGGTGCTCTTGTTGAAGGGCAGGCCGCTTGTAAAACCGAAGATCGTGTTCTCATCACGGTAGCTCTGCAGGATGTCGTCATAGTTGTCAAAGTCGCTCGCGATGAAATCGTCAAGGGGCACAACCATATCGAGATAAGGCATCAGCCAGCTGTTATAGGTCTGGGCCATGTCCGGCAGGGTACCGGCCGCCGCGTTGGCGGTCAATTTGGTGGACAGGTCGTCATACGAGCCCTGGTTGACAAGGGTCACCGTGATGCCGTATTCATTTTCAGCGTTAAACTGATCGGCCAGCTCGGTCAGGGTGGTTTCCTGCTGGCCGGTCATCGCGTGCCAGAAGGTCACTTCACAAGGTTCAATGCCGGTGGAGGCGTCAGCCGCAGCCGAAGCGCTCGTCGCTTCGCTGGAAGCAGCGGCAGAGGCAGTTTCCGAAGAGGCGGTGGATGAACCGCTGCCGCCGCAGGCGGTCAGGGCGGTCAGGCCCAGCGCAGCGGCCAGACCCAGGGCGGTGACTTGCTTCAATTTCATGTTGTTTCTCCTTTTGTTCGTTGTATCATTTGTATCACACACATCGGGAAGGGTCTCTCCCCTCTTTCGATGGCGTTGGCAGGAAGAGACTGCGCTTTACCCCTTGACGCCGTTGAAGGCGACACCTTCCAGGACATATTTGCGCAGGAACAGGAAAACCAGGATAATTGGTACCACCAGGATGCAGGACGCCGCCATAATCAATTCATAATCGGTGCCGGCTTCGGTCTGGAAGCGGATCAAGCCGTTTGAAAGCACCCGCATTTCCTGGCTGTTGGTCACAAGCAGCGGCCAGAGGAAGGAGTTCCAGGAACCGATGATATTGAGGATGGCAATCGTTGTGATTGCGCTTTTGTTCATCGGAACCATGATTTTGAGCATAAACTTGAGATCGCTGCATTTGTCAACCTTGGCGGCCAGGTACAAAGCGTCCGGCACCTGCATAAAGAACTGGGTCAGCAGGTAAATATAGAAGACGTTCGAAATCCAGGGCACAATCATGGCCTGGTAGGTGTCAATCCAATGCAGCTTGGTGATGGTCAGAAAGTTGGTAATGATGAGCATCTCGCCCGGGATCATCAGGGTTGCCATAAACAGGGAAAAGACAAAATCCTTGCCCGGGAATTTGAGCCTCGAAAATGCAAAGGCCGACAGTACCGAGGTGATCAGCACCCCGATTGTTGTAAAGAATGTGATAATGATTGTGTTGATCAGGTAACGGCCGAAGGGGGCGGCAGTCCAGGCGGCGAGATAGTTTTGCCACTGAGGCACCGCCGGCACAAGCACCGGCGGGATCTTGATGATTTCAGCCGGCGTTTTGAAGGAGGAGCTGATCATCCACAGGAAAGGCAGCAACGTAAAAAACGCGCCGACAATCAGCACCGCATATTTCAGGATGTTCGCCGCAAGGGCGGCTGGTTTGTGGGATTTCATCAGGCGGCCTCCTTATCACGGGTGACAGCGCGCTGCAGCATGGTCAGCGCCAGGATGATGACGAAAAGTACGACGGCCGCCGCCGAAGCCACGCCATAATCATTTGAATTGTAGAACTTATCATAGATATAATACACGACGGTGATCGCGCTGTTGGCCGGGCCGGCTTTGCTTTGGAACAGCGAGAAAACTTCGTTGTACACCTTGAAGGCGTTGATGAGCCCCATCAGAAAGGCGTAGACAAGAATCGGTTTGAGCTGGGGTACCGTGATCTTGAAAAAGACCCGGGTGCGCGGGGTGGAATCGATGCGGGCCGCCTGGTAGATTTCAGGCGAGATCGACTGCAAACCGGCCAGAAAAATCAGGATGTTAAACGCCAGACTCTTCCAGATGCTGAAGATAATCAGCGCGGCAAGGGCATAGCGCGGGTCGTTCAGCCAGGGGATGGAAGGGATGCCGAAAAAGCTGAGAATGTAGTTGAGCAGGCCGTAGTTGGAGTTAAAAATCCAGCTCCAGACAATACCAATTGCAATGACGCTGGTAACATACGGCAGAAAATAGATGGTCTGGAAAACCGGTTTGGCGCGCACCGTATCGTTGATGAGCACCGCAAGCACAAGGGAAAGGATGATGGACACCGGCACCACAAAGACAACATAGATGCTTGTGTTGGTCAGCGCCTTCACAAAGACATCATCGGAAAAGAGTTCGATGTAATTGGCGAGGTTGATGCCGTCAAAGCTGCCGTCAATGATGCTGTAGCCTTCCTGAAAGCTCATCACAATCGCTTTGATAAGCGGGTAGATGGTAAAAACCGTCAGAATCAGGATGGAAGGCAGCAGATAGAGGTACGCTTTATAGCGGTTGAATGCTTTGCTTTTCATTTCCCTGCCCCCTCTCAGCATTTGGCAAGCACTTTGTCATCGCTGCCAAAAACAATCAGGTGACCGGGGCGTACCCGCAGCCCAAACGCGCTGCCCTTGACAATCGGCTGGTCGGAATGGGCCAGCAGCCGCAGCGCCGTATCGCCCAAGGTGAAAAAGACAAGCAGGTCGCGGCCGGTCATGCGCACATGATCCGCCACCTGGGGCAGACCGTTTTGACTGAGTTCAAAGTCTTCGGGGCGGATGCCAATGCGGTAATGCCCGTTCGGCAGCCGGATACCGTCCGGGAAATCGGCACGCGCGCGCAGCAGCGCGCCGGCATGCAGCACGCCCGCATCGGTGATGTCGGCTTCCAACATGTTGATCTGCGGCATACCGAGGAAGTTTGCGACAAAAACGTTGCAGGGGTTTTGGTACATGGCCTGTGGTTTGTCATACTGCTGGAGCACCCCGTGGTCAATGACCGCAATGTGGTCCGAAATGCTCATGGCCTCCTCCTGGTCGTGGGTAACGAACAGGGTGGTGATACCGACCTGCTGCTGGATACGCCGGATTTCCTCCCGCGTTTCAACACGGAGCTTGGCGTCCAGGTTTGAAAGCGGTTCGTCCAGCAAAAGCACCTTCGGCTTTTTGACCAGCGCGCGGGCTATGGCCACGCGCTGCTGCTGGCCGCCGGACAGCGCCTTCGGTTTACGATTGAGCAGCCCTTCGAGGTGAACAACCTTGGCGATTTCTTCCGCCTGGCGGCGGGCTTCCTCCTTCGGGACTTTGCGGTTGATCAGCGGGAAGGTAATGTTTTCCAGCACCGTCATATGCGGGTAAAGCGCATAATTCTGGAAGACAAGGCCGATCTCACGGTCTTCGGGCGGGATCTTGGTGACATCCTGGCCGCCGAAGAGGATTTTGCCGGAAGTCGGCTCGGTCAGGCCGGCCAGCATGAACAGCGTTGTGGACTTGCCGCAGCCTGAAGGGCCGAGCAGGCCGACGAGTTCGCCGTCGGCCACTTCAAGGTTGAGATTGTCCACCGCTTTGAAATCGCCGTATGCCTTGGTCAGCCCCTGGATTGAAATTTCCATTCTTGATTGCACCTCATTGCCAAAGCGCCCGCGTTGCTGCCAAGCGCCCTATTTTTCGTTGTCATGACCATTTTTCGCATTCAAGCCAGATGGCTTGTCCGCCGGTATCTATTATAGAATTTCCGGTTGTCACATTGCCACCACAGCCGGGTAAAATGTGAGTAAAGCTTTGTGTGTCACAGGAAAGAGAGATGTAAATTTTTGATGAGGATGGTCTGGTTGCGGTAAAATGCGGGGGAGATTTGCCAGATTTTGTAAAATTCTGCCTCCCGCCGCGCCGCATAAAAGAGAACCCGCCGGAAGGTTTTCGCCTTCCAGCGGGTGTGGTAAAAAAGTGTATTCAGCAAATGCGCGGCAGCTGCGCGCCGGTCAGCTTGGTAAGCAGACGGCTGCCGCCAAAAGCGTTGTGCAGCACCACCTGGCCCGGCCGCGACGCACTGACCCGGCCGATCCGGGCTGCGCCTTCCCCGCCCGGGGTGCGGCGCAGTGCGGTGAGAATTTCTTCCGCACGGTCGGGCGCTGCGATGACAAGCATCCTGCCTTCACAGGCCGCATAGAGCGGGTCAAGGCCGAGCAGGTCGCAGGCGGCGGCAACCGGCGGATCAACCGGGATGGCCGCCTCCTCAAGCTCGACGCCAAGCGGGCCGCCCTCCACAAATTCATTGAGCGTTGTGGCAACGCCGCCGCGGGTAGGGTCGCGCAGGATGCGTACCCCGCCCGCCGCAATCGCCGCGGCGCTGAGCCTGTGCAGCGGCTGGCAATCCGAGACAAGGCGGCCTTCACAGGGCAGATCCCCGCGCGCCATTAAAACGGCGGCGCCATGGCAGCCGACACTGCCGCTGACGAGCACAGCATCCCCTTCCCGGATGGCGCTGCGGCCAAGCCCCGGCGCACGCAACGCCCCGATCCCCGCCGTGTTGATGTAAATTCCGTCGCCGCGGCCGCGCTCGACCACTTTTGTGTCCCCGGTGACAATCTGCACACCGGCGGCGCGGGCGGTGTCTGCCGCAGACCTCACAATGGTTTTGAGATCATCCAGCAGGAAGCCTTCTTCAAGAATCAGGGAAAAGCTCAGATACCGGGGTACGCCGCCAGCCATGCAAAGGTCGTTGACCGTACCGCAGACTGCAAGTTTTCCGATATCCCCACCCGGGAACCGCCAGGGGCTGACGACAAAGCTGTCAGATGAAAAGACCGGCGGGCCTTCAAGCGGCGGCAGCACCGCGCCATCGCCAAGTTCCGCCAGGGCGGTATTGGAAAAAGCCGGGACAAGAATTTCCTCAATAAGCTGGGCGGTGCGCAGACCGCCGCTGCCGTAATCCAGCGTGATGATCGGCTGCATATATCTTCCCCCTTTACAAGTTTTGGTATTTCCATGCCGCCGCACAGGCCCCTTCCCCCGAAACCATGCAGGGGCCGACCGGTTCCGCCGGGGTGCAAGCCTTGCCAAAAAGCGGGCAATCGGCCGGAGCACAGGCACCGCGCAGCACATCGCCGCAACGGCACCCGGGCGTTTCGGCGGCCCTGCCGGGCACAACGCCGAATTTTATGGCTGCGTCCCAGGCCGCATAGGCCGGCCGCAGCGCATATCCGCTGGCCGGAATGCGCCCCAGGCCCCGCCAATCGCTCTCAACCGGTTCAAACACCGCTTCGATGGCAGCCCGGGCTGCCGGGTTGCCGGTGTCCGTGACAAGGCGGGTATACTCGTTTTCCAGTGCGGGGCAGCCTTGCTCCCGCATCCGGACAAGCCGCCAGACCGCATACAGGATATCCCCCGCTTCAAATCCGCAGACAACGGCAGGCAAACGATATTCTTCCGGCAGAAACCCAAACGCCGCCGCACCGGTAACGGCCGCAACATGGCCGGGACAAAGAAAGCCATCCACGGCGAAATCCGGCGCGGCAATCAGGGCGCGCAGCGCCGGTTCGGTGCGTTTGAGCAGGCTGAGCACCGAAAAGTTCGGGAGGCCGCGCTCGGCCGCTTCCCGGATGCAGGCCGCGGTTCCGGGGGCGGTTGTCTCAAACCCAACGCCGAGAAAAACAATCTGCTGCTGCGGGTTAGCCGCCGCTGCCTCCACCGCTTCCATCGCGGAGTAGACTGTCAGAACCTGCGCGCCAAGCGCACGGCGACGCAGCAGCGTGTCTCCTTTGCAGGAACCTGGCACCCGCAAAAGATCCCCATAGCTGGCAATCGTCACGCCGGGCCGCTCGCTCAGTTGCAGCGCCGCGTCGATGGCGCCGGTCGGCGTGACACAAACCGGGCACCCAGGCCCCGAAAGCAGCTGTACGCCGGGCGCAAGCAGGCCGCGCAACCCGGCCTTGGCAATCGCCATGGTGTGGGTACCGCAGATTTCCATCAGCCGCAGCGGGCGGGCCGGGTCGGTGTGGGCACGGATGGCCCGCACCAGCGCAGCGGCCTGCGCCGGCGCGCGGAAGGCTGCCTCATTCAGTTCCCAAGGCATGGATGGCCTCCTGGATGCAGGCAAGGTTTTCGGCGGCCTGCTGCGGGGTCAGCTTTTCAATGGCAAAGCCGGCGTGTACCATTACATAGTCTCCGGGCGCGATGCCGGGCAGAAAATCCACCCGCAGGTTCTGGGTCAGGCCATTTGCCTGGCCCACCGCCCATTTGCCATCAACCGATACAATCCGAAGCGGTACGGCAAGACACATTTTGTTTCCTCCTATAGACTGCCGCAATGGCCAGCTGGCCAAGGGCGATCCCTTCGTCGCTGGTGGAAACGCGGTGGTGGGTGTACACGGTATAGCCAGCCTCGGTGAGAAGGCGGGTCACACCGTGCAGAAGATACAGGTTCAAAAATACTCCGCCCGACAGTACAACCGGGCGTCGTTCGGGGTTCAGCACCCGGCATTGGTCAACCGCCATGCGGCACAGCGCATCGAGAAAACCGCGCGCAACCGCCGCCGGCGCCACACCTGCCTTGCAATCCGCCACAATGGCGGCAATAAGCGGGCGGGTATCAAACCGGCGCAGGCCATCGGTTTCCTTATAAAAGGAAACCGGGTACCTGCGGCCCGGCGTTCCGGGCCTGACCAGCGCTTCGAGCAGTGCCGGGGCCTCACCGTCGTAATCAATGACGGCACGGCCGGTCAGCAGGGCGTACACACCGTCAAACAGCCGGCCAATGCTGCTGGCCAGCGGGCAGGCAATCTGCTTTTCCAGCATCGTGCAGAGCGACGAAGCGTTCGGCATTGCCTGCCAAAGCGGCAGCGCTTCAAGCTCGGCCGCCGGCAGGCCCGCATCCCAAGCCAGGGCAAGGCCGGTGCGGCCGATCTGCTTGACCGCCGCATCCCCGCCCGGCAGCGGGATGGCGCGTATGGAACCGCACCGCGCAAAGCCGGCCGCCCCGCCGGCCAGGAATTCCCCGCCCCAGACGGTTCCATCCAGGCCCAGGCCGGTGCCATCCCATATGATGCCGAACGCCTCGCCGGAAAGCCGGTTATCCGCCATGCAGGAAACCATATGGGCCCAATGGTGTTGAACCCGCAGCAGCGGCAGGTTCTGTGCCGCCGCCATCGTCTCCGCCTCTCGGGTCGAAGCATAGTCCGGGTGCAGGTCACAGGCCAGCGCGCGCGGTTTCAGCCCGAAAAGCCGCGCGGCGCCCCTCCAGGCAGCGCGGTAGTGATCGAGCGTCTCAGCGTTCTTGAGATCTCCGATATACTGGCTGACAAAGACATGGCTGCCGCGGCCGGCCGCGAACCCCGCCTTCTGTTCCGCCCCAAAGGCGAGCAGGCCGTCCGCTGTGGTATCGGGCATGGTCAGCGGCTGGGGTGCGTAGCCGCGGCTGCGGCGGAAGAAATACGGCTGTCCCTGCCAGGCCGCGATAAGCGAGTCATCGCAGCGGTTGACGATGGGGCGGTCGTGCAGCAAAAAGCCATCCGCCACCCCCTGCAGGGCGGCAACCGCATCGGCGTTGTCAACCAGCACAGGGTTGCCGGGCCGGTTGGCGCTTGTCATTACAAGGGCCGCCGGGCCGCCGAATCGGCCATCTGCAAGAAGGACATGCAGCGGGGTATACGGCAGCATCAGCCCAATCCTGGCGTTGACACTCAGCATCAAAAAAGCCGAAGGGTCATGCTTATCACAAAGCACAATCGGTGCGCGCGGGCTTTGCAGAAGCGCCGCCTGCTCCGGCGTGACATGGCAGAACGTTTCTGCCGCCTTCAGGTCGCGGCACAGCACCGCAAGCGGCTTTTCGGGGCGATGTTTGCGCCGGCGCAGCCGCTGCACGGCATCCAGGTTGCAGGCATCGCACGCCAGATGAATCCCGCCTGTCCCCTTGACTGCAACAATCTTTCCTGCCGCCAGCGCCTGCTGGGCCAGGGCGACCGGCTCTCCCTGCTGCGGGCGTCCCGCGGCGTCCAGAAAATATGCCTGCGGGCCGCAGACTGGGCAGCAATCCGGCTGGGCATGGTAGCGGCGGCTTTCAATGTCGGCATATTCGGCCGCACAGGCCGGGCACATGGCAAAGCCTGCCATTGAGGTGTTGGCGCGGTCGTAGGGCAGCGCGAGAAGGATTGAAAAACGCGGGCCGCAGTCGGTACAATTGATAAACGGATACAGGTACCGGCGGTCGCCGATAGTATACAGCTCACGCAGGCAGGCCGGGCAAGGCGCAAGGTCGGGCGAAGCGAGCGTGGCCGCTGCGCCCGACCTGCTGGGCCGGATGACAAACCCCCGGTAGCCGGCCGGCGCAGGCATTGGCAGAGCACGCACATCTTCCACCACCGCAAGAGGAGGCGGCGCGTCCCGCACGGTGTGCACAAACCGGTCAAGCGCGGGCGCATCGCCTTCCAGTTCCAGCTCCACGCCGGCCGGGGTGTTGCGCGCCCAGCCGGCCAGATGTTCCCGCCTGGCCAGGCGGTGCAAAAAAGGCCGGAACCCCACCCCCTGCACAATGCCGGCGATTTCGATGTGCAGCCGGTTCATGCAAGCGCCGCACGCACCCGGCCCGCCAGGTGCTCAGCCAGAGCGTCGAGCCCTTCCCCGCTGCGGGTGGACAACCGGAACAGGGGGCCCTGCGGGTTGACGCCGCGGTAATCGGCCGCGACGCGGTTGAGGTCGAAATCAAAATATGGGAGCATATCGCATTTTGTAAGGGCAAGGCAGTCAGTGTCGGTAAACATCAGCGGGTACTTGGCCACCTTGTCATCCCCTTCGGGGATGCTGAGGACGGTCAGGCGGAAGTTTTCACCGATGTCAAACTCAGCGGGGCAGACAAGGTTGCCGATATTTTCAACAAACAGCAGGTCTGTTGCATCAAGATCAAACTGCGGCAGAATGTGCTGGATGCTCATCGCCTCAATGTGGCAGGCGCCGTCGGTATTGAGCTGCACGGCCGGAATCTGCAAAGCCGCAATCTTTTCGGCGTCGATCTGGCCCGTGATGTCCCCTTCAATCACGCCGATTGAAAAGCTGCCACGCAGCCGCCGGATCATCTCGGTAATCAGGCTTGTTTTGCCTGCGCCGGGGCTGCCCATGACGTTGACAAGGCATACCTTGTGGGCGCGCAGCGTTTCGCGCACCGCGGCGCTGACATCTTCATTCCATTCCATCACCTGATGCAGAACCTTGATTTCCATGTTGGGGATCAACCTCCAAACTGTCTACAAGCAATTCCCGCCCGGAAAGGCGGTGCAGGTCAACGCTGCCACAATGCGGGCAGGCTATGTGGCGGCGGTCAATCTCCGCTTCACGGCCGCAGGCATTGCAGCGGACTTTGAGCGGCACGGTTTCGGCTTCGATCTTCGCGCCTTCGGCAATCGTGCCTTTGGCGAGCACATCCAGGTACATCTGCACACAGTCCGGAACAACGCCGGAAAACGCCCCGATTTTGAGCCGGATAACCCGGATGCGGGCAGCGTGCCGCGCTTCGGCCGCGCGCAGCGAAATATCCAAAATGCTTTGTGTGATCGAAAGTTCGTGCATCGGCGGCCCCCTTTTCCCCTGGCGGGTTCGTAAGCCATTATAGCACCGGCCGTTCGAAAATGCCAGAGCCCACCTGGGACGCACAGAAAAAGTTGTGAAAAAATAAACAGATGCGTTGCCATCCCCTTGTAAATTCCGACGCACAGGTCTATAATGGGTGCGGAATTCGTCACAATAGACGGAAGTATTCGAGAAAGGGCGTATCTTATGGGTGTTATACCAATTCTGATCGCCTGGCCGGCGCTGGCCGCGATCCTGATGCCGCTGTTCCACAGCCGCAAAATGCGGGGCCGGGCCGTGTATCTGGCAGCGGGCGGCTTGATGGTGCTGACCGCCGTGCTGTTTGGCCGCTGGTACGCCGGCGGACGGCGCATCATCCTGCTGTATCCCGACGGCCCGGTTGCTGAAGGACTCAACCTTGCGATGATGGCCGGCGAACTGGCCCTGATGGCCCTGATTATCGCTTTGAGTATCCGGCACCGCAAATACCCGGTGATTCTGCTTTCTGCCGGGCAGACGCTGCTGGTGGTCTGGTGCGAGCTGACCCACCCGGTGGCGGCCCCCTGCCACATGCGGGTGGATGGGCTGGCCATGCTGCTGTGCCTGATTGCGGCGTTTGTGGGTGGGTTTATCTGCATCTACGCAGTGGGGTACATGCAGGCTTACCACGAGCACCACCCGGAATACACGGACCGCAGCGGGTTCTTTTTCTCGATGCTGTTTTTGTTCCTGGCCGCGATGTTCGGGCTTGTGCTTTCCGAAAACCTGATCTGGATGTACTTTTTCTGGGAAATCACAAGCGTTGTCTCCTTTTTGCTCATCGGGTACACCAAAACCGAAGAGGCCGTCAACAACAGTTTTCGCGCGCTCTGGATGAACCTGCTCGGCGGGTTCGGGTTCGCCATCGCGATTGTCTATATGGCAAGGATCGCCGGCACCGTGCAGCTGAGCGATGTGGTGATGCTCGGCGCAGTGATCCCGGTGGCGTTGCTTGCCTTTGCAGCGCTGACCAAATCGGCCCAGATGCCGTTTTCTTCCTGGCTGCTCGGTGCAATGGTTGCGCCCACACCGTCCAGCGCGCTGCTGCACAGTGCGACAATGGTCAAAGCCGGCGTCTACCTGCTGATCCGTTTGGCGCCTGCGCTGGCCGGCACCACCGGCGGGCTGATGGTAGCCTTTATAGGCGGTTTTACCTTTATTACGGCGAGCATGATGGCCATTGCCCAAAACGACGGCAAAAAGGTTCTGGCCTTTTCCACCATCTCCAACCTTGGCCTGATTGTGGCCTGCGCCGGGATTGGGGTGCAAGAGACGGTCTGGGCCGCTGTTTTGCTGATGATTTTCCACTCGGTGGCAAAATCCATGCTGTTCCAGGCGGTTGGCTCGATCGAAAACAGCATCGGCAACCGGGATATTGAATCGATGCACGGGCTGCTGCTGCGGCTGCCCAAACTGACTTATATTATGGGCATCGGTATTGCAGGGATGTATCTGGCGCCGTTTGGCATGCTGATTTCCAAGTGGGTGGCGCTGAAATCCTTCGTAGATGCAGACAACTATCTGCTCGTGATCTTTTTGGCCTATGGCAGCGGCACCACCATGCTTTACTGGACCAAATGGCTCAGCAAGCTTGTCTCGCTGCACCATACCAAGGAACCTGTGTACGACAAAACCCACCCCGATCAATACCTGTCGATGTTTGTGCATGCGGCGGCGACCTTGCTGCTCTGCCTGTGCTTTCCGCTTGTTTCTTCCCGGGTGGTTGACCCCATCATCCGCACCCTGTTCGGCGATGCGCACGAGGTGCTTTCGATGGATGTGCTGACAACAATGGCGATCATGCTGGTATCGGTGCTGTTTGTCCCGACCCTGATGTTCATGCTGACACGCTCGGCGCACCGCGACTATGTGCCAATTTATATGGGCGGCGCAAACGAGGGCGACAACACCTATTTTGTCAACAGCTTTGGCGAACCGGAGCACCTTTACCTGAGCAACTGGTATCTGCGGTTTGAGTTCGGTATGCGGCGGCTGATGCGGCCGTCGGTGATTGTTTCAACCGGCGTGATAATCGTGATGCTCTGCATGATTATCGGGGAAGGCGTCGGGCACCTGCCGGCGCCCTATGCCGAAACAATCTTTGCCATTGTCGGCATTGCGAAAGGAGGCGCGCTGTGATGCAGGTTATCAGCGTGGTGCTGTTTTTGTTGCTGGCGCCGCTGGCTGGCGGTTTGCTGGATGGGCTTGACCGCATCATCGCAGCCCGGATGCAGGGCCGCAAAGGCCCGCCGTTGCTGCAGCCCTTTTACGATTTGGCCAAACTTTTTTCCAAACAGATGATTGCTGTCAACAGTGTGCAGATGCTGCTGAACCTGAGCTATCTGATCTTTCTGGCCATTGCGGGTTCTATGTTGTTTGCGGGGGCCGATATTCTTATGTGCCTGTTCATGCTTTCAACGGCCGATATGTTCCTTGTTATGGCGGCTTCCAGCGACTCTTCCCCGTTTTCCACCCTGGGCGCCGGACGCGAGATGATCCAGATTATGGCTTATGAACCGATGACGCTTCTGCTGGCTGTCGGCTTTTACCTGGCGACCGGCTCGTTTCAGGTGGCGGACATTATCTGCCAGCCGGTCAGCGCGGTTGTGACGATGCCGGGTTTCCTGCTGGGGCTGATGTTTGTTATGGCCATCAAACTGCGCAAATCACCGTTTGACCTTTCAACAAGCCACCACGCCCACCAGGAGCTGGTCAAAGGCCTGACCACCGAGATGGCCGGCCCCACCTTCGCAATCATGAACATTGCCGAATACTACGAGATTGTGCTGATGCTTGGGCTGGTGGCGCTGTTCTTCATCAACAGCAGCTGGTACAGCTGGCCGCTTGCGATCCTGGCCTGCCTGTTTGTCTTTTTCCTTGAAACCTTGTGGGACAATGTCAGCGCCCGGGTAAAATGGAACACGATGCTGGATAGCTGCTGGGTCGTTACGCTGCTGACGGGCGGGCTCAACGGGCTGATCCTGATGCTGGTGTGAAGGAGGCGCGACGAATGGCAACCATGGCAAAACTTGCAAAGTCCCCCTGGCTGCTGCACTATGACGGCAGCAGCTGCAACGGCTGCGACATTGAGGTGCTGGCATGCACCACCCCAAAATACGACATCGAGCGGTTCGGCATTATCAATACCGGAGACCCGTTCCAGGCCGATATCCTGCTGATTACAGGCGGGGTCAACCACCAGAGCGAAAGCGTGATTCGACAGATTTACGCCCAGATGCCCAACCCCAAAGTCGTGGTGGCTGTTGGCATCTGCGCCTGCACCGGCGGGGTATTCAAGGACTGTTACAACATCAAGGGCGGCGTGGATACCGTAATTCCTGTCGATGTGTATGTACCGGGGTGCGCGGCGCGGCCGCAGGCCATTATTGACGGCGTGGTACAGGCGCTGGAAATTCTGGAACAAAAGCGGCAGGATTATATCGCCGCCAAACACAACCGCCTGAAAGGAGGGCTTTATGGAAGCGCTGAACACGATTGAGCCGATCACGATAGCCGAGTTTATGCCGGCGGTCATCCGGTTTAAGATGGCCGGTTGGCGGGTGGTGCAGATCTGCGCTTCCCGGCTGGAAAACGGTTTTGCGCTGAGCTATTCCTTCGGCAAGGGGTACGATATGCGCACGCTGCGTCTGGACATCGATGAAGCGCAAACGGTGCCGAGCATCACCCAGGTATACCCGGGCGCTTTTTTGCAGGAAAATGAAACCGCCGAACTTTTTGGCGTTCGGATTGAGAGCATTGACGGGGACTACCACGGCAAACTCTACCGCATTGCGCAGGAAACGCCGTTCAAGCAGAAAGGGTGAGAAGATGGCAAAGCAAAGCATTATCCCCTTTGGGCCGCAGCATCCGGTTCTGCCGGAACCGGTTCACCTGGACCTGGTACTGGAGGATGAAGTCGTCGTTCAGGCGGTGCCGAGCATCGGGTTTGTGCACCGCGGGCTCGAAAAGCTCGTTGAAACAAAAGACTATAAAGAATATGTGTATATTGCCGAGCGGGTCTGCGGCATCTGCAGTTTCGGGCACGGCATGGGTTACTGCGAATGCCTTGAAAACATCATGCAGGTGCAGGTTCCGCCGCGTGCAAAGTTTTTGCGCACAATCTGGATGGAGATGAGCCGCATCCACAGCCATCTGCTCTGGCTGGGGCTGCTGGCCGATGCAATGGGCTTTGAGAGCCTGTTCATGCAGAGCTGGGCGCTGCGGGAAAAGATATTGGATCTGTTTGACGCCACAACCGGCGGGCGGGTTATTTTTTCGGTCAACTGTGTAGGCGGCGTGCTGAAAGATATGGACGACAGTATGCTGAGGGCGCTGTCCTCCACCCTGGATGATATGGAGCATGCGCTGCGCCCGATTGCCGAAGCCTTTCTGCGTGATTACACGGTCGGCACCCGTCTGCACGGGCTCGGGCTGCTGGATGCCGATCAGGCGCGTTGCATGGGAGCCGTGGGCCCGATGCTGCGGGCTTCAGGCATAGCTTATGATGCGCGCAAACTTGGTTACGCGGCCTATGACGCGCTGGAGTTTGCGCCGATCACCGCCAATGACGGTGATTCTTTTGCGCGGTGCGAAGTGCGGGTGCGGGAAATCTTCCAGTCGTTTGACCTGATTCGGCAAGCCATTGCCAAGATCCCGGCCGGGCCGATCAGCGTTCCGGTCAAGGGCAACCCTGATGGCGAATATTTTATGCGAATTGAACAGCCGCGCGGCGAGGCCATCTACTATGTCAAGGCAAACGGAACCAAGTACCTGGACAGATTCCGGCTGCGCACCCCTACGACGAGCAACATTCCGCCGATGCTTGAGATGCTCAAAGGCTGCCAGCTGGCCGATGTGGCGCTGCTGATCCTGACCATTGACCCCTGCATCAGCTGTACCGAGAGGTGAGGAAGATGGAGCAACAACGCAAACACAAGCAAGAGCCGTCCCCCTGGAAAGCCTTTCCGTTTGTCGGCACCGTGCTGAAAAATCTGTTTTCCCACCCGGTTACAACCGAATATCCGTTCAAACCTGCCACCTACCCCGAGCGGATGCGCGGGCATGTGGTGATCGAGATTGAAAACTGCATCAGCTGCGGGCTATGCGCGCGCAGCTGCCCGCCCGGCGCGCTGACTGTGGACCGCGCGGCAGGCACCTGGACCATCAACCGGTTCGACTGCGTACAATGCGGCAACTGCGCCAATGTCTGCCCCAAAAAGTGCCTGGCGATTGTGCCGGGCTACACCGCCCCCGGTACCGAGAAGCGCAGCGAGACCTTCACCCGCCCCGCGCCGCCCGCAGCGCAGGCGGGCAAAGCCGGCGGCAAGCCGGTCAATGACCCCGCCGTCTGCGTTTACTGCACGCTCTGCGCCAAAAAATGTCCCCAAGGCGCGATCACGGTGGACCGTGCGGCCAAGAGCTGGAAACTTGACGCCGAAGCCTGCGTCGGCTGCGGTATCTGCGCCGCCTCCTGCCCGAAGAAATGCCTGCAGCTCAGGTAACGGCGCGTGATTGAGATATGGCTGGACCAAACAAAACGGCGAAACCCTGCCGGCAGGGTTTCGCCGTTTTGTTGGTCTGTTCACTCCGCAGCGCTTTCCTGCGCTTCACGCTCGGCACGCCGGCGCATACGTTCACGCTGGGCCGCCGCCTGGCGCTTCCAGCGCGCGTAGGTATCGGGGCGAACAGCTTCGGTACAGCGCGCAAAGTTCCAGTGCAGGCCATCCCGGCGGGAAAGCTTGAACCGCACAAACCACGGCCCGTGGGCCGGGCAGGTTCCTTCGGTATAATAGCCGGTGTTGCCGCGCTTGAGCCAAAGGTCATCCAGCGCAAGCGGCGCGCCGCAGAGCGGGCAGTTCGGTGTGCAAAGGGCCGGGTCTGTTTTGTAGGCGTCGTGCTCCATCAGGCCGAACCAGGTGCGCAGATCATGCACACTGGCCTCGGGGTCGGTCAGCAGGGCTTCGCGCAGTTGTTCTTCCTCGGTCGGATAGGTGGCAAGGCCCTCGGCCAGCGGCAGCTGGCGGCAGACTTTGACCGTATAGAGCGCGTCATCCAGCGCATTGTGGAAGGGATCAGCCTTCGGTATGCCAAGACGATCCACAACGCTTTCCAGCGTCATGCCCTCCCCTTCCTTGCGCGGATAGGCCTGCAGGAAGATGCGCTGCAGATCATACCAGCGGGCGGGCCAGCTTTCGTCCAGCCCGCAGAGAAAGAGGTTCTGCTTGAGCACCGGCACATCGTCAAGCCCCCACTCGGCAAATTCTGCGTCGGGGCCGGCCCATTCAACAAAACGCCGCAGCCCCTGGGCAATCGGCACGCCGGCGTCCAGGTCCCCCTGGGTCAGGCCTGTAACCTTGGCAATATGATGCTGCAATTTGCGGAAGATGCGCGGGCGGAGCGTCATTTCAAAGGTATCAAGGATTTCGGCCCTTTCGTTGATCCGCACGGCGCCGATCTGGATGATTTCGCCGCGCAGCGTAAGTTCCGCCCCATGGTATTGGAAGGTACGCGGCGCATAGCCGATGTTCCATTCAAGATCAAACACAATCAGATTCATGCCGGCGCCTCCGTGCCAAGGATATAGGTTTCAACCGCCAGGCCCACGCCGTCATGGTCGTTATCCGCTGTAATAAAATCCGCTGCCGCCTTGACCGGGGGCACCGCGTTGCCCATTGCAACGCCGATGCCGGCAAACTGGATCATCGGCAGGTCGTTCCAACCGTCGCCGCAGGCCATCAGCGATTCACGCGGCAGGCCCAGCCGCTGCAAGAGCAGATTGAGCGAAGCGGCCTTCTCCACCCCGAGCGGCATAACTTCCAGGAAAAAGGGCTGCGAACGGTAAATGGAAAGCCGGCCGGCATACATCTGCTGCATCAGCTCTTCCACATGGGGCATATCGACAGGATCACCGACAAGCAGCAGTTTGTTGATCGGGTAGGTAATCTCGGCGGGCAAGTCCGGCACACCGTGAACCGGGATGTTGTTGATCTTGGCTTCGATCGCAACATAAGGGTCGTCCGGCTGCTCGGTCACAATGCCTTTTTCATTGTAAGTCAGCGCAACAACATTCCAGTACCGCGCGTTGGTGCAGACAGATTCAATAAGATCCGGCGGAAATGCATGCTGCACAAGCGTTTCCCCGGTGGTGCAGTCAATCACTTTGCCGCCATTGTAGCTCAAAATGCAGCCGCCGTTCCCTGCCAGGCCAAGCGACTCCGCCAGCGGCTGTACGCCGACGGTTGGCCGGCCGCTGGCCAGCACAATGCGTACGCCGCGCTGTGCTGCCTGCTGCAGCGCCGCGCGGGTGCGCGGTGTGACAACCTTATCGCTGTTGGTCAGGGTACCATCCAGATCCAGGGCCAGAAGTTTCACTTGGGTCATGTTTTGCCGCTCCTTGCCATTATAAAGTCTTTCCTGTAGCCTATTGTACCCGAAAGCGCGCCCCTGTGCAAGAGGCAAAGGCCCCGGCGTACAACAAAGCCCCTGCCGGGGGATCGGCAGGGGCCGGATGTGACAGGGTTGGTTCACAGTTTTGGGTTTACTTTTTGGGGGCCGCGTTTTTGGTCGCGGGCTTCTTGGCCGCCGTCTTTTTGGCCGGGGCGGCTTTCTTGGCCACCGGTTTCTTGGCGGGGGCCTTCTTGGCAGGGGCATCCGGCTTCGGGGCTTCGGGTTCCGCAGCCTTCGGGGCTTCGGGCTTCACGGCTTCCTTGGGCTCAGCAGTCTTGGCCGGGGCTACCTTTTCCACTTCCTTCGGGGTTTCGGCCTGCTTGGCAGGCTCTGCCTTGGGCGCTTCCACGGCTTCTTCCTTGGCCTTGGCGGCTTCCTTGGCCGCGGCTGCCTTAGCACTGGTCTTGGGCTTGCGGGTCACTTCCGCGATGGTCCAATACTGGTTGTCGCCGTTGACGTCCGCCCAGATCTGCAGGCCGGCGCCGTTGTCGGTATTCATGCCGATCACGTCCAGGCACTTGCCAGCAAGGTTCGATTTGATCTTGACGCGGCCATCGTTTCCGGGTTCCACAACCCAGAGCTGGCTGCTGGCCGGCGCGCCTTCCCACTGGTGGACAGCGGTGCCATCGCAAACGCCGCCTGCATACAGATCCAGCATCTTGCCGGTGAAGCGGTTTTTGATGCGGTAGACGCCTTCACCCGCACGGACAAAGCCCCACTGCTGCCATTCGGCATTGGCGTTATCCCACAGCTGGATGCGGGCGCCGTTGTCGGTGTTGTAGTCAGCCACTTCGACAACCTTGCCGTTGGCGGCGCTGATGGTATAGAATTTGTCTTCTTTGATCACAGTCTGAGCAACTTTCTTTGCTGCCATTGGATTACTCCTCCTAAAAGGTGGTGTGTCGTTTCGGCTGCCGGCGCAACAGCGCCACCAGGAAGCGCAGCACGTTTCCTTATCCCCTCGGCAGGCCGATCATCCGGGGGCGGCCAATGCCATCCCTAGTGGTTATTATACCACTTTTGCGCAGGGCGTCAAGTTTTAGGCGCTATAACGGCACATTGCGGGCAAGTTACACAAAAATGCCGGGATAGCGGCAGTCCATCCCGGCATTTTTATGGTAATCGCGGTTGTTTTTAGGAATCTTCCGCAAAATTACCGGTGTACAAGGTATAGTAACGTCCCTTCTGCGCGATCAATTCGTCATGCGAACCGCGCTCAATAATATGGCCAAGCTCAAGGACCATAATACAGTCAGAGTTGCGGACTGTAGACAGGCGGTGTGCAATGACAAAGGAAGTACGCCCATACATCAGACCGTCCATGCCCTGCTGCACCAGCTGTTCGGTACGCGTATCAATCGAAGAAGTCGCTTCGTCAAGAATCAGCACCGGCGGGTCGGCCACTGCGGCGCGGGCAATGGCCAGCAGCTGACGCTGGCCCTGGCTGAGGTTGGTACCATCGCCGGTCAGCATTGTCTCATACCCGTTGGGCAGGCGGCGGATAAAACTGTCGGCGTTGGCCAGGCGGGCCGCCGCACGGCATTCTTCGTCGGTGGCCGAAAGGCGCCCGTACCGGATATTATCCATGACGGTACCGGTAAACAGGTGGGTATCCTGCAGCACGATTCCCAGTGAACTGCGCAGGTCATCTTTTTTGATTCTGGCAATGTCAATGCCGTCGTACTCAATGGTACCTTTCTGGATGTCATAGAAACGGTTGATGAGGTTGGTAATCGTTGTCTTGCCAGCGCCGGTCGAACCGACAAAGGCAATCTTCTGGCCCGGGCGGCCGTAAAGGGTGATATCATGCAGGACAATCTTCTTCGGGTCATAGCCGAAATCGACATCCTTGAATTCGATATCGCCTTTGAGTTCGACAAGGCGATACTTGCCATCCTCCTGCGGCACCTTCCAGGCCCATGTGCCGGTGCGCTCGGTGGTTTCCAGCAGTTCGTCGCCCTCTTCCCGCTTGGCGTTGACGAGGGTAATATCACCGGTATCCACTTCCGGCTTTTCATCCAGCAGCGCAAAGATACGCTGGGCGCCGGCCAGCGCCATGACGATGGAGTTGAACTGCATCGAAATCTGGTTGATCGGCTGGTTAAAGCTACGGTTGAAGGTCAGAAAGCTTGCCAATTTGCCGAGGGTCAGCCCGGTTGCGCCGGAAAGCGCCAGCATACCGCCCACAATGGCGCAGACCACATAGCTGAGGTTGGCCAGCTGGCCGTTGACCGGCATGGCCACAAGCGAAAACGTGTTCGCGCGGTTGGCGCTGTGGTACAGGTTTTCATTGAGTTCGTTGAACTCCTCGATCGCTTTGTCTTCATGGCAGAAGACTTTTACGACCTTCTGGCCGTTCATCATTTCCTCAATGTAGCCGTTCACCTTGCCCAATTCGCGCTGTTGCGCCACAAAGTACCGGCCGGAATTGCCAACCAGGATGCGGCTGCACACAAGGATCAGGCAGACCATCACGACCGTAACAACCGTCAGCGGGATGCTCAGCGACACCATGGAGATAAAGACGCTGACCACCGTAATGACGCTGTTGAGCATCTGGGGCACGCTCTGGCTGACCATCTGGCGCAGCGTATCCACGTCGTTTGTGTAGATGGACATGATATCGCCGTGGGCGTGGGTGTCAAAAAATTTGATGGGCAATGTCTGCATATGGGTGAACAGGTCGTCACGCAGATGCTTCATGGTTCCCTGGGTCAGGTAGGCCATCACCCGCGCCTGAACCAGTGCGGCCAGAATACCGCAGCAATAGAAGGCCGCCGTGCGCAGAATGGCAAACAGCAGGCCCGAATAATCGGTAGAGTTCGCGGTCAGCATCGGCATAATGTAGCTGTCGATAAGGGTCTGCATAAACAGCGTGCCCTGAACGTTTGCCAAAACGCTGATCACAATGCAGACAACCGCAACAATGGCGTTGATTTTGTAATACTGCATCACATAATCCAGGATGCGGCGCAAAATCAGGCCGGGGTTTTCCACTCTGGGGCGCGGGCCACGCATACCGCCGCGGCCGGCGCGCACTTCTCTGACGCGTTCCGCCATTATGCCTCGCCTCCTTTCTTTTCATCAAAGTCGCCGCCGCCCTGTTTCTGGCTGTTGAAGACTTCCTGATAGATCGCATTGGTAGCCAGCATTTCAGCCGGCGTGCCATAGCCGCTGACCTTGCCGCCATCCAGCACCAGCACATGATCGGCATTTTCAACGCTCGAAATACGCTGCGCAATGATAAAGACGGTGGTGCCGGGGATCTTTTCGGCAAAGCTGCGGCGGATCTTGGCGTCCGTCGCCGTATCAACCGCCGAGGTCGAGTCATCCAGGATCAGGATCTTGGGCTTTTTCAGCAGGGCGCGGGCAATGCACAGGCGCTGCTTCTGGCCGCCCGAAACGTTGGTGCCGCCCTGCTCGATGTGGGTTTCGTATTTATCGGGGAAGCGCTCAATAAATTCATCGGCGCAGGCCTGGCGGCAGGCGTCTTCCAGCTCTTCCTGGCTTGCGTTTTCGTTTCCCCAGCGCAGGTTTTCCGCAATCGTGCCGCTGAACAGTTCGTTTTTCTGCAGCACCATCGCAACACTGTTGCGCAGGGTTTCAATGTCATAGTTGCGCACGTCGATACCGCCGACGCGGACATGGCCGGCGCTGACGTCATACAAACGCGGCAGCAGCTGCACAAGAGAGCTCTTGGCCGAGCCGGTTCCGCCGATGATACCGATTGTTTCGCCCGAACGGATGTTCAGGTTGATATCGCTCAGCACATCGCGGCCTTCCTTTTTATAACGGAAGCAGACATGGTCAAACTCAACAGCGCCGTTCTTGACTTCCATAACCGGGTTTTCGGGGTTGTGCAGCTCGGTCTTTTCGTCAAGGACTTCCGCCACGCGGCGGGCCGAGGCGGCGGACATCGAAATCATAACAAACACTATCGAGAGCATCATCAGGCTCATCAGGATGTTCATGCAGTAGGCCAGCATGCTCATCAGTTCGCCGGTTGTGAAAGCGGTCTCACCGGAGGAGACGATCATCCGCGCACCGAACCAGGAGATGAGCAGAATGCAGGAGTAGATGGTCACCATCATGGCCGGAGAGTTCCAGGAAAGGATCAATTCCGCCCGCATAAAGAGACTGCGCAGCCCTTCGCTGGCTTTCTGGAATTTTTCGCCCTCAAACTTTTCGCGGACATAGGCCTTGACAACCCGGATCGCGCTGACATTTTCCTGCACGCTCTCGTTGAGGTCGTCATACTTATGGAAAGCCGCCGAGAAATAGCGGGTGGCGTGCGACATGATAAAGACGAGCACACAGCTAAGCAGAATGGCCGCGACCAGATAGATGCTGGCAAGTTGATGGTTGATTGTGAAGGACATGACCATCGCCACAATCAGGCTGGCCGGCGCACGGATAGACATGCGCAGCGACATCTGGTATGCGTTTTGAATGTTGGTTACGTCGGTGGTCATGCGGGTGACAAGGCCGGCGGTAGAGTACTTATCAATGCTGGCGAAGCTGAAGGTCTGGATGTTGCGGAACATGGATTTGCGCAGGTTGCGCGCCAGACCGGTTGCGGCTGCCGAACCAAAGACAGCGCCGCCCACGCCAAAAATCAACCCGACAATGGCGGCCACAATCATCCAGCCGCCGACGGTGTAGATGTGCTGCATGTTGCCGGCGGTGACGCCGTCGTCAATGATGGAGGACATCAGGCGCGGCACAATCATTTCCATCACGACCTCGCCCACCATACACAGCGGGGTCAGCACCGAAACAAGGCGTACGCCGCTTGTCTCTTTAAACAGTGTTTTTAACATATGGTTTGCTTTCACTCCTTATGGTTAGTTCCCTGCGCCGGGGCGCCCTGCCGCTGCAGGGCGGTTCCGGCGTTTTGGCGCAGACGTTCCAGCGTCTTGATCAACGCGTTCAGATCCGCCTGTGTCACACCGTCACGCAGTTGGCGTTCAAAAGCGGCAATGCAGCGCTCCAGGCTTTCGTAACACGCCAAACCTTTGACTGTAGGGGCAAGGCTTTTCAGCCGGGCATCCTGTGAAACAGGGGTGCGGGTAATAAACCCGGCGCTTTCCATTGCCTTGAGCATGGCGGTTACGCTGGAGCGCCGGATCCTGAAGCATTCCTCCAGGTCACGCTGGTACAGAGGCTGGCCGCTTTGCACCGTGCGCACAATATGCCCCAGCACCAGGCCGCGCATGCCCGTCAAATCCGGGTGGACTTCTGCGGCGATGCATGCATCCAGCGCCCGGCTGATCTGGTGGCTTGTGTAAGCAATCAACCGCCCCGCATGCCGGATGCTGGGAGTCGCGTTGTTCTCCGTATTCATCACCTCCCCCGGCCGGGCTGTGCGCCCAGTAGTTTTTTTGTGAACAATTCATGTATAAATTGTTTGTTCCCGTACAATTTCATTATAAACAACCGGCGCATAGCTGTCAACCTGCGCCGGCACAAATTCTTGCCCTGTGTTTGGCTGTATTTTGTCTGTTTTTTCCATGGTTCAGCCGGTTCCAAACGGCGGGAACCCGCAGGCTTCCCGCATGGCTGCATCGCTGGCAAAGCCATAGACCAAGTGGTCGGCATCCTCATAGATCAGGGCTTCCTGCGGCATGGCCGCGCCAAGTTCCGGCAGGCTCGGCTGCCGTTCGCCTTCCTCTTCCCAGCGGGAAATCACAAAAAAGACCGGGCCGTCAGGCGGCTGGGTGGTATGGCTGGTGTTCTGCAGCCAGGCGCGAACTTCGGGTTCCGTGTTTTGGGCCAGGCCCCACACTTCGATGCGGCCGTCGGACAGTTCGGTAAGGATGTTGCCATCCCAAAACGAGGCATACCCCTGGGTATACCCGTTGTTGACCAAAAACGCCGCGAGATCGACATTTGTGTTGGTTGCGGCAGCCGCCGTGCAATATTGGGCCACACCGTGCAGCGCCAGCACACCGGCCAGGCAGAGCGAAAGCACGGCACGCTGCCGCCGGAAGGACCGCTTTGCCTGCGGCAGCCAGGTTTCAACCAGCGGCACCGCAAAGACTGTCAGGGGCAGGACATAGCGGTCCGACATTCCGCTGTTGGTAAAACCGTAGAGAAAAACAAAACAGCAAAGCCCGGCCAGGTAAAACGCCCCGAGCAGCCGGTGCGGCAGCGGAACGGCAGCCCCGCCGCGCGCAAGGCGAACAGCCCAAACCACGCTGAAGCCAAGCCAGAGGACAGCAGCCAGGTTGAACAGTGCGGTTGGTGAGAAAAACGACCCTTTTTCCCACCCGAAAGCAGCCAGCAGCGCGTTGACGAGCGCGGCCAACCGGTCAGGATCAAACGGTCCGAAGGCGATGTAATCCTGCCCCTGGAACTGATAGTTTGCGGCAAACCACTTTGCATTGACCGCATAACCGGCCAAACCGGCCAGGTCTCCTGCCAGGCAAAGCGCAAGCCGCCAGCCCCAGGCGCCGCCCAGCAGCGCCCGCGCCCGGTTTGCCAGCGGCACACCGCGGGGCGTTTCGGCCCAGCCGAGCGCCAATACAGCGAAGGTCAGCGGCCCCTGCAGTACAAACAGCTGCCGCGGCCCGCCCAGCGCCGCCAGCAGGCCGAGCAGCGCGTACCCCGCCCCCCAGGCCCAGCGCCGGCCTTTTGGGGCGCGGCAGGCCGCAAGCAGGCAGCCGAACGAGCCAAAACTGAACGCCAGGTGCGGGATATAATAAAGCCCCTGCAGCACATATTGCCGATAAAGCGCGCAGAACGGCAGGCAAAGCGCCCCGGCCCCAACAAGCCCGGCCCGCGGCAGCCGCATCTGCCGCGCAAAAAAGAGATAGGCCGCCAGCAGGATCAAGAGAAGGATTGCACTGCCCAGCACTCGCACAGTGTGCCAGCTGCTGAACAGCCGGAACAGCGGCGCCATGACCAGCTGGGTGTTCACAACCCGCAGTTCAGTGGAATAGTACCAGTTCGGGCTGAGGATGCCGCCTTCCTGCGCGAGCTGGTGGGCCAGGATCTGCTCCGACGCCATATCGGAATCGAGCTGGTTGGTGCTCCAGCTGCGCCAGTAGCAGAACAGCAGCGCCAGGCAGACGCCCAGCCAAAGCAGCGGCAGCACACGGGTCCATCGTTTTGTCCGCAAAATAAATTCCTCCTTCTCGGCGCCCCGGCATACCAATCCGCCGTCCGGCAAAAGCCGGGCGGCGGGCAGGGGTACGTTTTATTCCGGGGCTTTCATACTTTCGACCATCGAAACCCGCTTGAGTTTGCGGCCCATGACCAGGTTGACGATGGTACTGAACAGAATTGTCAGCGCAAAGGCATACACAAAGCTCAGCGGCTCAATATCCCGGCCAAACATGACGGCGTCCACTTCCACCGTCAGGATCACAAACCGGTGCAGCGCCACGCCTCCCAGCAGACCGAACAGCGCACCGATCAGGGTCAGGGCTACGCTTTCGCGGTTGACGTACGCGTCCACCTCGCGATCATAGAAGCCGAGGACCTTGATTGTCGCAATTTCCTTGACGCGCTCGGCAATATTAATGTTTGTGAGGTTGTAAAGTACGACAAAAGCGAGGCTGGCCGCGCAGACAATGATGAGCGCGACCACCGCATCGATCGACTCCAGCATATTGAGGACCATTGCTTCGGTATCGGCCGTAAAGGTCAGGCTTGCGACTTCATCCATGCCAAGCAGCACCGACGAAACCGCTTCACGCCCCTGCTGCGAGGGGTCAGCCAGCTGGCTCATCACGGCGTTCCAATCCGGCGCATGGCCAAAGCCCTGTTCATAGCTGGCGGCGCTCATATAGACATAGTTGTAAACATAGTGTTCGCAGATCCCTGTCACGGTAAAGGTTGCGAGGTTTCCGTCGCCGTCATCCAGCGTGATGCTGTCACCGGCCCCTACCCCCAGGGTAGCGGCCATTTTCTCGGTCAATACCACGCCGGTTTCCCCAAGCGGGGTGGGCACCCCGCTTTGCCGCTCGTGCAGGTCGGCAAAGCGGGCAAAGTCCTCCACATTCTGCGGAACCATATAGTAATAGTCAAGCGTGTCGCCGTTTTCAAACTCCTGCTCTACCTGCGCCGTGTACACGGTCAGTGAGTCGCTGATTGCACCGCCGCTGTCATCCCCGAACAGATACGCATAGACAGGGCCTGTGGTTGTGTGGTCGGCGTCGGTGACGGCGGTCAGCAGATCATAGTGATACACATCGCCAAACTGTTTGGTGACAATGCTGTTGAGCGAATCCGAAATGCCGAACCCGGTAACCAGAAGCGCCGTGCAGCCGGCCACGCCCAGAACCGTCATCCAGAAGCGGCGCTTGTAACGCATGAGATTGCGGCAGGTCACTTTATATGTAAACGGCAGCCGTTTCCAGATCAGGCCGACCCTCTCAAGCAGGATGCGCTTACCGGCTTTGGGCGCACGCGGGCGCATAAGCGCCGCCGGCACTTCCTGCATGGTGGCGCGGCAGGAAGACCAGGTCACAAACATGGTGATTGCAATCAGTGAGCCGGCCGAGAGCACCATAATATCCCAGCGCCACGGCGACAGGAAGTTCGGCACCCAGTACATCATGGAGTACGCTGTCCAGATCACACGCGGGAAAACAAAGAACCCGATACACAGCCCGAACAGCGCGCCGGCCGCCGCCGCGGTAAGGGCGTAGAGCAGATATTTCTGCATGATGGCGCCCTGGGTGTAGCCCAGCGCCTTCATCGTGCCGATCTGCAGGCGTTCTTCCTCCACCATGCGGGTCATGGTGGTTGAGACAACCAGCGCCGCCACAAGGAAGAAGAAGACCGGGAAAACCTTGGCCAGTGCGGCCAGCTTGGTGGAATTTGAATCAAACGAGGCAAAGCTGACATTGCGGCTGCGATCCCAGACATACCATTCCCCGGTCTCAAGATCGGCGAGCTGCGCCTGCGCATCTTCGATTTCGGCGCGGCCGTCGGCAAGTTCCTGTTCCACTTCCGCTACGGCGTCCTCATAATCAATTTCACCATCCAGCAGTTTCTGCCGGTTTTCTTCTATCGTGGCGCGCGCGTCAAGGATTTCCTGCCAGGCGTCGGCCAGGGTGGCGCGGGCGTCTGCAATTTCCTTTTTGGCATCCAGCAGTTCAAACTGCTTGTCGGCCAGCAGCGCCCAGTTTTCGTCCAGCGTTATTTTGCTGCGTTCCAGCTCATGTTTGCCCTCATAAAGCGCAGTTCCCTGCTCCTCATATTGGGCCCAGCCAAATTCCAGCTGCGCACGGGCTTCTTCCAGGGTAGCCGCATTTTCCTCCAGCAGTTGGCGGCCTTGCTCCATCTCCGCCTTGCCGGCTTCATATTGGGCCCAGCCGGCATCCAGCTGCGCTTTGCCTTCATCCAGGGTCGCTTTGGCCTCTTCAAGCTGCGCCTGCAGGCTGGCAAGGCTTTCCTGTGAAAAAAGCGCGCAGGCCTCCTCCCAGGTCAGTTTCTGCCCTTGCGCGGCATAGGCGTCGATGATGGCCTGGATGCCGGCATCCAGCTGGCGGCGGGCTTCCACAAGCTGACCAAGGCCGTTGTACAGGGCTTCCAGCTTTCCGGCAAGGCCCTGTTCTCCGTTCACAAAATCTTCCACCGCATCAATCAGGTCGTTGTACGCATCCTGCAGTTCAGGCGGCAGCTGGTCGGCCAGACCGCGCAGTTCTTCCAGGATCTGCTGCCACAGCGCATCGGTTTCACCATCCGGGGCGGCATCTCCGGCGGCCGCCTGCTGCAGCGCGCTTTGCAGCGTATCCAGCACCGCCAGGTCCGGCAGCGCCGTCTGTTCTGTCTGTGTTTCCGGCGCCGCCGATTCAGGCGTGGCAGGCATCGGCACAGAAGCCGCGGTTTCGGCATAGGACGCTGCGGCGGTGCGGAAATTGGCCAGCGCATCCCCCACAGCCGATTCGCCGGTTGCCACATCGCCCTGCTGCAGCCAGGCAAGAATATACTGCAGCAGCTCCTGCGCGGTGGAGGGGAACTCATCCAGCGCAGCCAACTCCCGGATTAGGGCATCGGCTTCTTCATAGGTGATGGACAAGCCGGCTTCTGTAAGCTGATCCACCATCTGCTGCACGCCGGCCCGGTAGGCCTCTTCACCGTCGGCCAGCTGCTGCAGCTGGCCAAGCTGCTCGCTGCCCTGCTGCCACTGGGCCAGACCTTTTTCATATTCGGCCTGGTTCTGTTCCAGGGTCTCACGGCCAGCCTCCAGCTCCGCTTCACCGGTTTCCAGCTTGGCCTGGGCTTCGGCAAATGCGGCCACGCCCTGGTCATAGAGGGCCTGGGCGGCATCCAGCGTCTTTTTCCCTTCCGAAAGCTGGGCTTCGCCATCCAGAATTTGCTGCCATCCTTCGTTCCAGGCTGCCTGGCCTGCGGTCAGCTCATCCATGCCGGCGTTGAGCGCGGCTTCGCCATCAGCCAGCTGCTGTTCGTAATCGGCCAGTTCGGCCACACCGTCTTGGTATTCTTGCTCGCCATCGGCCAGTTCCTGTTCACCGTCGGCCAGCTGTCTGCGACCGTCTTCCAGTTCGGCCGCCGCATCGGCCAGTTCCTGCTCGGCTTCGGCCGCTGCATCGTTGTATTCATCCCAGGCATCCTGGATTTCCGCCTGGGCGTCGCTGACAAGTTCGGTATACCGCGCATCGCACCGCGCGCCGGCAATCCCTTCCACGGCATCCGACACGGCGGCAACCGTTTCGTCATACGCGTCGGAAAGGCTGTCCAGTTTACGCGCGCCGTCCACGGTCAGGTAGATTTCGGTATAGCTGTCATAGGAGAAATCTTCCGGCAGGATGTAGAACACGGTTTCGACCGCGCCGCTGCCAACGCTGGCCGGTTCACGCTCGAACGAAAAATAGGCAGTATCGTGCACGGTGCCGACCACAGTAAAGGTCGTGGTCGCGAGTTTATCCGCCAGATCTTCGTTGTCATCAGCCGGCACAGTCAAAACCGTGCCGATCGCAAGCCCCTGTGCCAGATCGCCGGCGCCGGCTTCCACAACACACTCCCCCGAAGCGGTCGGCCAGCGGCCTTCCTCGAGCTGCAGGCGGTTGATGGTATCCGCTCCTTCAGGGTTGCCGGACGCATCGGTCGGCAGGCTATGTACCCGGGCGACGGCCTGATCCGAATTCGGGGTTTTCACCAAAAGATCCGCCGACCAGGCGCCGCAAACTTCATCGACGCCTTCGATTTCCTGCAAGGCGGCGACATCCTCCTGCGTCAGGCCAAGCGTACCAATGACGCGCAGATCATATAGGTTTCCTGCATCCAGATACTGCTCAACGGAATCGCGCATATCCGGCGTAGTGGAAACAAGCCCGGCCAGAAAGCCGACACCGAGCGCGACAATGGAAAAGATCGCAAAAAAGCGGCCCAGGCTGCTGGAAAGGGTGCGGCGTATGTTTTTTTGGTAGGTTTTGTTCATGGCACCACAGATTGTTTGCAACAATACGGTTTATGCCGCCTTCTTCCGCCTTTGCGGGGAGGCGGCGGCAACTTCTTCTTTGTGTTGGCAGCTTCACCATTCGATCTGCTCAACAGGGGTCGGGTTGGGGTTCTGCTGCATATCCACAACCCTGCCGCTGTTGATACGGATGACCCTGTCCGCCATGGCCGCCAGGGCGCTGTTGTGCGTAATGACAATTACGGTGCGGCCTTTTTCGCGGCAGGTTGCCTGCAGCAGCGCCAGCACCTGCTTGCCGGTTTTGTAATCAAGCGCGCCAGTCGGTTCATCACAGAGCAAAATTTTAGGGTTTTTGGCCAGGGCGCGGGCGATCGACACCCGCTGCTGTTCCCCGCCCGAAAGCTGGGCCGGGAAATTGTCACGCCGGTGGGCCAACCCGACTTCTTCCAGCACGAGATCCGCATCAAGGGGGTCGCGGCAGATTTCCGAAGCCAGCTCAACGTTTTCACGCGCGGTCAGGTTTTGCACAAGGTTGTAAAACTGAAACACAAACCCGACATCATACCGCCGGTAGCGGGTCAGTTCCTTGGCATTGAAACGGCTGACAACCTGGCCGTCCAGCACAATGGTGCCCTCATCGCAGGTATCCATACCGCCGAGCATATTGAGCACCGTTGTTTTACCGGCCCCCGAGGGGCCCAGGATTACGCAGAATTCCCCACGTTCAATCGAAAAACTGACATGGTCGGCGGCGGCGATGCGGGTATCCCCCATCTGATAATATTTACAAACGTCCTGAAACAAGACGAAGGGCTGCTGGTTCATGCGCGGGCTCCTTTGCGGCGATGCAATTTATACACATGTTCAGTATACCATGAAAATGCAAAGAAACAATAAAATTCCGTGAATAAACTATGAAAATTGCCGTCCGGCAGCGCCGGACGGCAAAACATTACACATCCGCAGCCGGGTCATAGCCGCCGGTGGTATCCAGCGAAACAGCGGAACCTTTGCGCGCCGTGATCCCGGCCGCCGGGTATTGGCTCTGCACGCGTTCGGCTTCCCCCACCAGCGCTGCGTCAAAACCGGCGGCGGCCAGCGCCTGCCGGGCCGCCCCCGTGCGCCAGCCGGTCACATCCGGTACCACGGCAAACAGGGTTTCCTGTTCTTCGGCTGTAAAACTTGGCGCGACCCCCAGGTGCGGCAGCGCCTGTTCCAGCACGGCCGCGGCAACCGGCCCGGCCAGCGCGCCGCCGCTCGTCGTCCAGCTGTGGGGTTCGTCCAGGCAGATCAGCACGGCGATTTTCGGGTCTTCAATCGGGGCAACTGCGGCAAAGCTCGCAATACGGGCGGCGGGGTCTTCGCTGTCCAGCTTTTGGCTTGTGCCGGTCTTTCCGCCGACACGGTAGCCGGCCACCGCGCCGTTTTTGCCGGTTCCTTCGGTGACAACCCCTTCCATCAGGGTGCGCATCACAGCCGAAGTTTCGGGTGTAATCACCTGCCGGCGTACCGTCGGCTCCCTGTGATAGAGCAGCTGGCCGTCTGCGTCGGCAATCTCCGCTACAAGGTATGGCTGCATAAGCCGCCCGCCGTTGACCACCGCCGCCACCGCTGTAATCATCTGCAGGTAGCTGACCTTGCTGCTTTGACCAAACGAACAGCTGGCCAGTTCCACCGGACCCATCGAGTCGGCGGTATAATATTCGCTGCGTCGGATTTCACCGGGCAGATCAATGCCGGTGGCTTCCCGCAGGCCAAAGGCAGCGAAGTAATCACAGAAGGCCTGTTTGCCCAATCGCGCGCCAACCTGGATAAAGCAGGGATTGCAGGAAGCCGCCAACCCCTGCGCCAGCGTTTCCGTTCCGTGAATGTGGCCGTTCGCACAGCGGAAGGTCGTGCCGGAAACACGGATCTTGCCCGCACAGACAAAGGTGGAATCCGCTGTAACCGCCCCCGCATCCAGCGCAGCCGCGCAGGTAATGAGCTTGAAAACGCTGCCCGGTTCATATAAATCGCTGATCGCCTTGTTGCGCCACTGGGCCTGCTGGGCTGTTTGCAGCGCTTCGCTGCGCGCCTCTCCGGTCAGGGCATCTATTTCGGCGCGCAGCGTCTCATCCAGAATCGTGCGCGGATCGTTGGGGTCATAGTCCGGCTGGCTTGTCATTGCCAGGATCGCGCCGGTGTTGACATCCATCACAATGCCGACGCCGCGCGAGGCAACATTGTGCTCCTGCACAGCCGCAGCGACAGCGCTTTCAAGCCAGTGCTGGATGGACGCGTCAATCGTCAGGGTCAGGCTGTTTCCGGGTACCGGCTCAATCAGGGTGCTGTAAGGTTCGGGCATATCATAGCCCCAGGCGTTCTTGGCGGTCAGCACCCGGCCATTTTGGCCGGTAAGCGTTTCATTATACGCAAGCTCCAGTCCCCAGAGGCCGGCGTTGTCAACATCCGTAAAACCAAGCAGCCCGCCCATAAAGTCGCCTTCCGGGTAAACTCGGCGGGTGTCCTGCCTGATCTGAATCCCCTCGGCGCCGTTATCCGCGCACCAGGCGCGCACGGCGTCTGCAGTTTCCCGGTCAACCCGGCGGCGCAGCAGGCAGTCGTTCGAGGTGCGCTGGCTGAGCTTTTCAAGCGTTCCCGCCGCATCGATTTCCAGGATTTCACTCAATGCCTGTGCAGCCGGTGCAACAAGCGCATCCTCCAATTCACGCGGGGCGGCGCGGATCGTCCAGCAGGTTTCACTGGCCGCCAGCAGCGTACCGTCGGCCGCGCGGATTTCGCCGCGCGGGGCCGGGATCACGGTATCCCGCAGCTGTTGGTCGGCCGCGCGTGCCGCATAGTGATCGGGATCAATGAGCTGCAGCGTAAACAGCCGCGCCGCAAGGCCGCCAAAGCAGACTGCAGCCACCGCCGCCGCAAACAGGCGCACCCGGCGGCGGATGTGGCGGTCCAGCCCGGGCACCACCGTGCGCGGCGCCGTGTTTCGACAACGTTTGGACATAGCATCCCCTCCCCTTTTTTGCAGCCATATGCCGCACCGCAGGGACATATGCCCTTGCAGAGGGAAAAAGGTGCGTATATAATGGTTGTAAAAGATTCTGTCCGCCGCATTGCCGGCGGCCTGCGCCCGGGGAGGTCGTTACAATGAACGAATGTCTTGCCAGTCTCTATCACAGGACTCCGGTCGGCTGGCTGCGGCTGGAGGCCGACGCGCGGGGGGTGCGCCGTGTGGCCTTTGCGGAAGGGCCCGGTCCCGACCGCCCCGGTGAAGAGGCAGCCGACGCGCTGCTGCGCCGGGCCGCCTGCGAACTGGACGAATATTTCGCCGGGCGGCGGCGGGATTTTACGGTTCCGCTTTCTCTTGAAGGCCAGGGCACCGATTTTCAGCGCCGGGTCTGGCAGGCACTGCGTGCAATCCCCTATGCACATACCCAAAGCTATGCCGAGCTTGCGGCCGCAGTGGGCTGCCCGCGCGGCGCGCGGGCTGTGGGGCAGGCCAACCACCACAACCCGCTGGCCATTGTGATCCCCTGCCACCGGGTTGTCAACGCAGGCGGCGGGCTTGGCGGGTACGCCGGCGGGCTGGCTGTCAAACGGCAGCTGCTGGCGCTGGAAGCGGCACATCGAGCATAGACAAAAGCGGCGGGCAGCCATCCGGGCTGCCCGCCGTTTCAGCATGCCGTAAAATTTGACATACTGTGGGCCAACCGCCGCACAGGCAGCGGTCTTACAGATTTCGGACTTTTTTGTTTTGGCCCCCAACCGGGAAAATCACGCGTTAAAAACGTGCCGGTCAAGACGCTCAAACGCTTCCTGCACGCGGGAGAGCGGCAGGGCAAGGTTCATACGGATTGCGCAGGGGCCGTGGAACATTCGGCCATCCTGCCAGGCAACGCCGACATCCCAGCCGGCCTGCTCAACCCAGTCGATAGTTTTGCCGTGGGCCGCACACCAGTCTGTGCAATCGAGGAAAAGCATATAGGTGCCCTGCGGGCGGCTGACCTTGACGCCCGCAAAATGCTCGGCGATATAGCGGCAGGCGTAATCAACATTGGCCGAGAGCACCTCGCAGAGTGCATCGACCCAGGCCGCGCCGGTTTCGCTGTAGCCGCCGATCAGCGCGTGCATCGAGAGAACGTTCATTGCATTGTAATGGCTCTTCGACGCCTTGGCCGCAACGCGGTCACGCAGATAAGAGTCATAGATAATGTGGTAACTGCCGACAAGGCCGGCCAGGTTGAACGTTTTGGACGGCGCATAGAGCGCAACGGTGCGGCGGCGGGCATCCTCACTGACGGATTGGGTCGGAATGTGCTTGTTGCCGAAGAGCAGCAGGTCAGACCAGATTTCATCCGAGATGACAAGGCAGTCATTATTGCGGTAAATTTCCATTGCCTGTTCGATCTCAGCGCGCTCCCACACGCGGCCGCAGGGGTTGTGCGGGCTGCAGAAAACTGCAACGTGGATATGGTTTTCTTTGAGCTTGCGGTCCATATCCGCATAGTCCATCCGCCAGACGCCGGCTTCATCCTGTTTGAGGGGGCTGTGGATAATCTTGAAACCGTTATCCTCAATGCAATGGGTAAAACCGATGTAGGTCGGGCTGTGCAGAAGAACCGGGTCGCCGGGTGCAGCGAAAGCGCTCAATGCGCTGACCACACCGCCGAGCACGCCGTTCTCATACCCTATATCGGCCGGGGTCAGGTTTTCAACGCCGTTGCGCTGGCGCTGCCAACCGATGATTGCATCATAATAAGCCCGGGTGGGGGTGAAATACCCGTAGGCCGGGTGGGCTGCGCGCCGAATGATTGCTTCAGGGATTGAGGGGGCGGTTGGGAAGTTCATATCCGCCACCCACATCGGAATCACATCAAAGCCTTCCTTCGGAGGTTTGGGGGCAAAGCCCTGGCCCAGGCCATCCACCGCAATGGCGTCCTGGTTGTGACGATCCATGATTGAGGTAAAATCAAACTGCATAAGAATTCTCCTTCCTTGAAGCCCATGGCGGCATACCGGCACGGGCTGGCCTTCCGTTTGAAAAACGCGCGGCCCCGGCAGGCCTCCGTGCGCCGCCCAAACCACGCGGATTTTGGCGCAAAGCTTTGTGCATATTGCCGCTTGCAAGCAGGACAAATTTCTGTTATCTTTTGATAAGCGGTCAGCAGCAAATGCAAACTTTTCCTGGCTGAGGGGAGCGTATGTTTGTGAAAGACGAGGAAATCATCGACCAGTATGTACGATTGACACCTTTTTTGGCCCATGTGTTGGGCCAGGGGTGCGAGGTTGTGGTACACGATTTGACCAAACCCGGCCACACACTGGCCGCCGTATATAACAGCCCCGCCGCCCGCACCGTGGGCGACCCGCAGAGCCAGCCCGCCCAGGCTCTGCTGACACGCGCCGCCGGCGAAAAGGAAAGCTTTTGCCCCGGCACCCTGCGGCACACCGAACAGGGCGATGTTTTGTCCTACGCTTATTACATCCGAAACCAGAACAGGCTGATCGGGCTGCTCTGCATCAGCAAAAGCCTGTCCGATGCCCAGGAACTGGGCCTAGTGGTAAACAAACTGCTGGACCGTTTCGGCCTGACCTGCCCGGAAGCGAACCGCGAAGAAGAAAGCGATACCGTAACGGCACTGATGCGCAGCCGCATTGCCGAGGAAGTGGCCGCCTGCGGCGCGCTGCCCGCCCGCCTTTCGCTGCAGGAAAAGGTGAAAATTGTCCACCACCTGCAGGATGCCGGTATCCTGCGGATGAAAGGCGCCATTCCGGAAATTGCCAAACAGCTGGGCGTATCGGTGCCAACCGTGTATCGGTACCTGAACAAAGAGGCCCAGCCGTATTGACCACGGCCGAAAGGCCAGCCGCGCGGTCTGCCGCGCCCTTTTTGCAGGTCAGGATACGCAAGGGAACCCCGGATTCATCCGCCCCTGCCCTTTGTACATCACGCCACATTTTTGCTCCAAGCCGATGGGAAAATCTCCCTTCGGCTTTTATTATACGCCTTGGCCGCCGATTTGTATAGTGTCACAATATGCCGGGTTCACGGGCCAAAATTGCGGTTTCCCTTGCTTTTCGCACCATTTTTGCCGACTTGGCAGCGCAAGATCGGTTCGTTCGCCTCCTGTGTTGACTTGCCCTTTCCACCGCCGTATAATGGGGGCCGAACCGCAGCCGTGCTGCGGAATTTGGCATAGGAAGTGTTTGAAACGATGGAGGCTACCGTCGCCCGGTCCGCCCCGCTGTTCAACCGGCAACGGTTGACGGCGCTGATCTGGCCGATGTTGATCGAACAGGTGCTGAGCGTAACAATGGGCATGGCCGACACGCTGATGGTTTCTGGCGTAGGCGAAGCGGCCGTTTCCAGCGTAAGCCTGGTGGACAGCATCAACGTACTGATTATCCAGATCCTTTCCGCCCTGGCCACCGGCGGCGCGGTGATTGGCAGCCAGTACCTGGGCCGGCGTGACGCTGAAAACGCACGGCGCAGCGCGGCCCAGCTGTATACGGTTCTGGCGGTTTCCACCCTGAGCGTGATGGTTCTGGCCCTGTGTTTCTGCCGGCCGATCCTGCGGCTGGTGTTCGGCCGGATTGAGGACGACGTGATGGGCTACGCCGAAACCTATTTCATTCTGAGCGCACTTTCCTACCCGTTTTTGGGATTTTACAATGCCGGCGCGGCGCTGTTCCGCGCCCAGGGCAACAGCCGGGTCAGCATGCTGGCCAGCCTGGTCATGAACATCATCAACATCTGCGGCAACGCGCTGCTGATCTACGGTTTCGACTGGGGTGTGTTCGGCGCGGCGCTGGCCACCCTCGTCGGTCGGATTTTTGCGGCGGTGTGGGTGTTTTGGCAGCAGCAGCAATTTGAAAACCCGCTGCGCATCGCCCACCTGGCCGATATGCGGCCGGAGCGCGGCATGATCCTGCGCATACTGGGCATCGGGATTCCTTCCGGGCTTGAAAACGGCATGTTTCAGATCGGCAAGCTCTGTGTCAGCAGTCTGACTTCGACCTTGGGTACTTCGGCCATTGCGGCCAACGCAGTGGCCAACTCCATCAGCGGGCTGGCAAACATCCCGGGCAATACGATGAGCCTGGCCATGATCCCCGTGGTGGGCCAATGCCTGGGTGCGGGAGACAAGCGACAGGCCAAGCGGTATGCGATGGGCTTATGGGGGCTGGCCATGGCCGGGCTTGCCGTTACCAACACCGCACTGTTTTTGGGTGCGCCGGCACTGTGCCGGCTGTATAACCTTTCGACCGAAGCCACCGTGATGTGCGAACAGGTGCTGCATTGGTTTGCTGTGTTCAGCATCTTCTTCTGGGCGACAAGCTTTACCCTGCCCAACGCGCTGCGCGCAGGCGGCGACGCCAAATACACCATGACGGTCAGCATCATCAGCATGTGGCTGTTCCGGGTTATGCTGAGCTACTATTTTGTACTGCAGATGAATATGGGGCTGCTGGGTGTGTGGCTCGGGATGTTTATTGACTGGATTTTCCGCGGCATGCTGTTCGTTGTCCGGTTTGTGCGCGGGCGCTGGATGAACCACAAGGTTATTTGAGCCCCCGGCAGACAAAAAAGCGGCGCACCGCAGAAATTGCTCTGCGGTGCGCCGCTTTTATGCCGTGTGAAACGGCTGTGTCTGCTTACTGGTTCTGCTGGGCATCACGGGCCAGGGCGACGGCCTCCCGCACATCAGCGGCGGTGGGGTCCTCGATATTCAGGCGGATACCGGTCATCAGACTCGCAAAAAGATACTTAGACATACGAATCTCTCCTTTAGTTTGGGTTGCCAACGGGCAACGGAATTTGGTTTCGTTATTTCACTGTTTCAGGGCACGCATCACGCTGTCCATGTCATGTTCGTCATCGCAGACGATCTGTACGGGGCGGCTGTAATCCAGGCTCATCATACCGAGGATGCTCTTGGCATCGGCGATGCTGCCCTTCATGTCATGCACGCCAACCTCGTTGTAGCATTTGGCAGCGGCAGACACGATCCCCTGAACTTCGGCGAAGTTGGAAACCTTGACTTGTCTTACCATAAAAAAGACCTCCATACATATCCCCGCGCGCCGGCCCATTCCGGCGCGGGTAAGGCGGGCGGTGTGGGTTACCCTCCTGCCTTTGCCTTACAGCGATAGTATAGCACAGGAAGGTCCGTTTAGTCATTTTGCATACTTTCCGCCTTCATTTTTCATCATCTTGCACAAATAGGCGATTCCTTCATTTTCCGTTTTGTTCGCTCTCACAAGAATTGGTTGGTAAGTTTTCCTTTTCTTCACATTATTGTCTTTATCGAATCGTTGCTTTTTATATATAAATTATCAAAACTGTAATTTTCCCGTTTTTTTACCCAATCTTTGCCAAAAGTGCCGCCGGGCGGCTCGCCCAGCGGCACAACATTTATCCATATTCAATCCAAATCAGAGCGGATATTCCTGCGGAACACCTTTCATGGAAAGGGCAATGCGCTTTTTGGCCGGGTTGACTTCCAGCACCTTCACCCGCACGCGCTGGCCCACTTTGAGCAGGTCGCGCGGGTGCTTGACAAAGCGGTCGGCAATCTGGGAAATGTGGACCAGGCCGTCCTGGTGGACGCCGATATCGACAAACGCGCCAAAATCGATGACGTTTCGCACGGTGCCGACCAATTCCATGCCGGGGGTCAGGTCCTCCATGCCCATCACATCGGACCGGAGCAGCGGTTTGGGCAGGCTGTCACGCACATCGCGCCCCGGGCGGCAGAGTTCGGCCGCGATGTCCTGCAAAGTGGGCAGGCCGATGCCAAGCGATTCGCAGAGCGCCTTCTCCCCTTTTGCTTTGATGCGGGCCGGCAGCTGCTGCATGGCTGGGGTGCCGATCTCGGCCGGGGCAAAGCCGCAGGCTTCGAGCAGGCCGCGGGCGGCGGGGTAGCTTTCGGGGTGGACGGCGGTGGCGTCGAGCGGGTTCTTGGCCCCGGGCAGCCGCAGGAAGCCGGCGCACTGCTCGAACGCTTTGGGGCCAAGGCCCTTGACCTTTTTGAGCTGAGCGCGGGAAGTGAACGCGCCTTCCTCTTCCCGCCGGGCGACGATGTTTTTGGCCGTGGTTGCCGTGATGCCGGCCACCCGCCGCAGCAGCGGGGCCGAGGCAGTGTTGAGATCCACGCCGACCGAGTTGACGCAATCCTCAACAACGCCGTCAAGAGTTTCGCTCAGCCGCTTTTGGGGCATATCGTGCTGGTACTGGCCGACGCCGATGGCTTTGGGGTCGATCTTGACAAGTTCGGCAAGCGGGTCCTGCAGGCGGCGGGCGATCGAGACCGCGCTGCGCAGGTTGACGTCAAACTGAGGGAATTCCTCCGCCGCAAGCTTGGAGGCCGAGTAAACGCTGGCGCCGGCCTCGCTGACCACCATGTATTGCAGGCGCAGGCCGTGTTCAGCCGCGAGTTCCCGGATCACATCGGCGGCGAACTGCTCGGTTTCACGGCTGGCCGTACCGTTGCCGATCGCCATCAGTTCGACGCCATGGCGCAGCACCATTCCCTTGACGGCCGCCTTGGCCTGGTCCACCCGTTTGAACTCCGGCACCGGGTAGACAACGCCGGTGTCCAGCACTTTGCCGGTCGGGTCAACAACAGCAAGTTTGCAGCCCATGCGGTAGCCGGGGTCAAGCCCGAGCACGACCTTGCCGGGGATCGGCGGCTGGAGCAAAAGCTGGCGCAGGTTATCGCCAAAGACCGCAATTGCGCCTTCATCGGCCCGCGCGGTCAGCGCGGCGCGCAGTTCATTTTCAAGGCTCGGGTGGATCAGACGGGTGTAGGCATCGCGGGCCGCGGCTTCCACCAGCAGCGCACTGGCGCCTCCGGTCTTTTTGCGGGCAAACATCCAGGCTGTGATCGCCGCCGCGCGCTCGGCATCAACCGTAATTGAAACCTTGAGATACCCTTCCCGCTCGCCGCGATCGAGCGCGAGCACCCGGTGGCCGGGAATCTTGGCCAACGGCTCGCTCGCATCATAGTACGGGGCGTAGACGCTGTCCTCCTTTTTGGCCTGGGTGCTTTTGATCTGACCAAAGGCCTGGTAATAACGGCGCAGTTCGGCGCGGCAGCGTGCATCGTCCGAAATCTGTTCAGCCAGAATATCCTGCGCGCCGGCGAGGGCGGCGGCTGCATCGGGCACTTCGTCGCTGAGGTAGCTGGCGGCGGCCGCCTCGGGGTCGAACGAAGAGTCCTGTGCAAAGATCGCATCGGCCAGCGGCTGCAAGCCGCGGGCGCGGGCGACGCTCGCACGGGTTTTGCGCTTGGGTTTGTAGGGCCGGTAGAGATCTTCAACCTCGGCAAGGGTCTGCGCCGCCGCGATCGACCGGGCGAGTTCGGAGGTCAGGGCGCCCTGCTCGGCGATCGAGGCTTCCACCTCGGCCTTACGCTTGTCCAGCCCGCGCAGATATTCCAGCCGGTCGCCAAGCGCGCGCAGCGCCTGGTCGTCCATCGAGCCGGTAGCCTCCTTGCGGTAGCGTGCAATAAACGGGATTGTGTTGCCGGCATCAATCAAATCGATCGCGCCCTGGACATTTTGGGGCGACAGGGAAAGTTCACGGGCAATCTGTTCGGCGTAATTCATGGTTTCTCCTTATTGTTTACCTTATTATATAGAAAAGCAGGGATATCAGCGCGCGGTCAGACGGCGTCGGCGCCACAGTGCAACGGCATACACTGCGTACACTCCCCAGGCCGCCGCTGTGACCGCACAGGCCGGGGCAAAACCGGGCGTACGGTAGGTGAAGACAATCTCGCTGTAGCCAGCCGGTGCAAGGACGGCCATCAGGCCATTGTCCACCTTCCAAATTTCAGCCTCTTCCCCATTGACTGTGGCGGAAAATCCGTCGTCATACGGGACGCTGAAAAAGACAAGGTTTTCTTCTTCCAGATCTGCTTCGGCTGTAAAGCCGGTGCGCGTGGCCGTAAAAGTGGTGACAGCGTTTGTGCGGCGGGCCGCACAGTCATCAAGGTAGTCCTCATAACTGCGCGCATCAAGGGTATCTTCCGGCAGCGGCTGCAGAGCCGCGGGCGCTGCGGCAATCTGTTCTTCGGTGAGCAGCATCGCTTTCATCAGGATATTGGCGCGGTCATCTTCCGGTATGGCGCCGAATTCTTCTTCTGTGATGTAATATTCATAGGTAAAGCCCATCGGCACAAAGGCTTCGTTTTCATACAGGGCATAGTGCTCGGTTGTATCGGTCAGTTTCCAGCAGGACATTGCAGATTCCTCAAAGCTGTCAACTTCCTCCTTCGGCACGATGGTATAGCGAACGCTGAGCAGCCCGCGCAGCGCGTAGAGGTCGAGTTCCGGCTTGGAGTTCACATCCCGCGTGACGCCGACGGTGGGATAAAATTCGAGGATATGCGGCGCCACGGTGGAATGGAAGCAGTTGATGCAGCTGCGGTCCAGCCAGATGCCCATGTTGTTGTAACATTCATAGGCGTCGAGGCGGTAGAAGCCGTCGTCCGGCAGCAGGGCGTTGAGTTCCGAAACCTCCCCCCAGGTACGCCGGGGGTATTCAAGATCGTGCTGCCACTGGCCGTATTTGGCGATTGAGATATGCACGCTGCCATAAAAGAAGCTGAAGCCCACGACGCCGGCCAGCAGCATACCGGCGAACCGCTGCGGGGCCTTGCGCCCCCGGCGCAGCAGCAGCCAGAACACCCCCAGCCCGATGACACTGACCAGAAACAGTGCCCAGAAACGCCACTGGTTATCCACCACGCCGAGCAGGAAGTTGCCCTCCTCATCCCGGTTGGGTACCAGCGCAAAGGCGGCGGTGGCAAGCGTGCAGAGCGTTACGATGCGCAGCGCGCGGCGGAACTCGGTGCGGCGCAGCGATTCGCGCTGGAGCACCATGCAGCTGGCCGCACAGAGCAAAAGCAGCGGCATATAGAACCAGCGGGCGTAATAGCTCGAATTGAGGGCGTAGAACGCGCTGTTAAGCGCCGGCACCAGCGCGCAGACCAGGCAGATTTTGAGCACCGCGGCAAACGGGTGCCGCCGGCGCACACGGCAGAACACCAGCCCGCCCGTGATGCCGACAACTGGCAGATAGGCCGAAAGGCTTGTCCATTTGGTGATGCCGCCGTCGAACAGGTCGGTCAGGTAGGGCGCGTCCGGCATCAGGAAAGCGCTGGCCAGAATGGCAGGCACCTGCTGGGAGCTGCCGTAGACAAGGTAGCCGTAGCCCTCGAAGGGGTCGATCGTGCGCGGATTCTGCAAAAGCGAGAAGACAGCCGGGATCAGCAGCGCGCATCCGGCCGCGCAGCCGAGGATCGTCTCAAACGCCAGGCGGCCGAACAACCGCGGGGTCAGCTTGTAAATCCGGCCGACGCAGAGGCAGGTGAAATACAGGATCAGGAAGACCGCCTGCCCGGCAAAGAAAAAGTAGTTGGTCAAAAGATTGAGCGCAGCCCACAGCGGGAACCGGCCGTATTTGCCGTCGAGCACCGCTTCGTCCAGCGCGGCGAGCATATACGGGAAGAGGGCGGCGCTGTCGAGGAAGAAGTAGAAGAAGATATTATAAAGGTTGAACCCGCAGAAGGCGTAGAGCACTGCGCCGACGATCGCCCACTCATCCTTCTTTGTCCAGCGGCGCATCCAGAGGAAGGCCCCGCCGCCCGCGACCGCAAATTTCAGGCAGAGCATCGGCACCATGGTGAACGGCATCCAGCGGGCGGGCACCAGCAGCGTGAGCCAGAAAAACGGCGAACCCAGACAGTAGTAGGAGTAGGCGTTGATGAACCCGCTGCCGAGATCGGTCGCCCAGCTGAAGGAACCGCCCTGCTTGAGAAACGCGTTGGCATAGGCGTAAAACGGGATCATCTGGTCGTTGAAATCGCCGGCATAGTGAAAGAACCCGCCATTGAGGGCATCCACAATACAGTGCGGCGCAAACAGAGCCGCCGCCAGCCCCAGGCAGTAAAGAAAAACCCGGCCATAACCGGTGCGTGCCATATGTGCGGGAAGTGCACAAGACATGGGGAGCCTCCTTGAACTAAACAAAGTGTTTCCCTGGCGGGGGGATTGTGGTATACTGTATTTGTATGAGCCTGCACGGCTGCGCCGTGCCCAAAGCAAAGGAGCCCGCCATGGAAGCCGAAACCTACCCGTTCAGCGCCCTGCTGGGGCGGATGAAATACATCACCCGGTGGAGCCTGATGCGCAACGGCCGGCCGGAAAGTTTGAGCGAACATACGGCGGATACCGCCCTGATCGCCCATATGCTCTGCCTGATCGCCCGGCACTGCACCGGCACCGGGGCGGGCATCCGGCCGGATACGGTTGCCTGCGCGGCGCTCTACCACGATGCGCCGGAGATTTTAACCGGCGATATGCCGACCCCGGTCAAGTACAAAAACGACGCGCTGCGCACCGCCTACAAGGCGGTGGAAGCCCAAAGCGCCAAGGCCATCGCGAGCCTTTTGCCCGATGAACTGGCCGGAACCGGTGAAATCTATCTGACCGGCGCTATCTTGAGCGAGGGCGAGCGCAAACTGCTCAAGGCGGCGGATCGGCTTTCGGCGCTGATCAAGTGCATGGAGGAATGTCAGGCCGGCAACCGGGAGTTTGCAGCCGCGCTCGAACAGCAGCGCCATGCCATTGAAGAGATGCGCTGCCCCGAGGCGGATTTCTTTTTGGAGCATATGCTGCCCTGTTACACCCAAAATCTTGATGAACTGACACGCGGACGGTTTTAGCCGTTCGCACGCCAGACCGCTTCGATCAGGGTATCGACATCTTCAAACTTTGAAAGAGTCGCGCAGGCGCGGCGCAGCGCGGCGGCCCCGCGCAGCCCCTTCATATAATGCATGGCCTGGCTGCGGGCCTGGGGCATCGCGGCCCACTCCCCTTTTTCTTCGCACATATCGTAAATTTGGCGGCGCAGCGCAGCCATCCGCTGCGAAAGGCTCGGCACAGGCGGCGGGGTTTTGCCGGCGAGCGCGGCGTTCACCCGCTCAAACAGCCAGGGATCGCCAAGCGCGCCGCGGCCGATCATGACCCCGTCGCAGCCGGTGGCGGTGAGCAATTCGACCGCGCCTTCGGCCGTAGTGACGTCGCCGTTGGCAAAGACCGGGATCGAAACAGCCCGCTTGATTTCGGCAATCGCGGCCGGGTCAATCGGCGGGATGTACATCTGTTCCCGCGTGCGGCCGTGTACAACAAGCAGGTCGGCCCCGTTTTCCTCACAGGCTTTGGCGACGGCCGGGCCGGTCAGGTGGTCGGCATCCCAGCCGATGCGCATCTTGACGGTCAGCGGCCGCTCCCCGCCGAGGGCTTCCCGCGCGGCTTTGACAATCGCGCCGCAGCGCCCGGGGTCCAGCAGCAGCTTGCTGCCCGCCCCGCCGCCGGTGATCTTGGGCGCGGGGCAGCCCATGTTTATATCCAGGATATCAAACCGGAGCCCTTTTTCCAGCAGGATTTCGACGGCCCGCCCGATCGTCTCGGGTTCGCTGCCGAACAGCTGCACGGCGTATACGCCGTGGGGGTCGCGGTCGCGCAGCAGATCGACGCTCTTGTGGTCGCCGAAGGTGATCGCCTTGGCGCTGGCCATCTCGCTGACCGTCCAGGCTGCGCCGTGGTCGGCCATCAGGCGGCGGCAGGCGGCGTCACTCAAACCTGCCATTGGGGCAAACGCCGCCCCGGCGGGGACGGTTAGATTTCGCAGTTGCATATACTTTCCCTATTTACCTTTATATAACTAACAATCTTTCAAGCCGCAGCGCCCAGCGGCAAGGCCGGCGCTGCACGTTTCCCATTGTACCACACATACCGCGGCTGTGCAATTTTGCGTGGGCCTGCGGTGGCATTTTCGCAAATTTTACAACGGAGGACCCCTGTACAATGAAATTGCTGGTATTGGACGGCAACAGCCTTTTGAACCGCGCGTTTTTTGGCATCAAGGTGCTGACCACCAAGGACGGCCGCTACACCAACGCGATCTTCGGTTTTCAGAACATTCTGCTCAACCTGCTTGCGGCGCACAGCCCCGACGCCGTCGCGATCGCCTGGGACGAACGCGCCCCGACCTTCCGCCACCAATCCTACGACGGCTACAAGGCCACCCGCCACGGTATGCCGGAGGAACTGGCCCAGCAGATGCCGGTAGTGAAAGAGCTGCTGGCAGACCTCGGCTTTGTGCAAGTCAGCAAAGCCGGCTGGGAAGCCGACGATATCCTCGGAACCCTTTCGGCCGCCTGCGAGGCGAAGGGCGGGCAGACGCTGCTGGCGACCGGCGACCGGGACAGCTTGCAGCTGGTGGACGACCACACGACCGTACTGCTGGCCACCAACCGCGAAACCATCGCGATGGACCCGGCTGCGATCCGCGAGAAATACGGTATTGAGCCGATCCAGCTCATCGAGGTCAAGAGTTTGATGGGCGATTCCTCGGATAACATTCCCGGCGTGCCGGGCATTGGAGAAAAGACCGCGCTGGCGCTGGTTCAAAAGTTCGGCAGCCTGGAAGGGGTGTATGAAAACCTCGATGACAAGGCGATCAAGCCCAAGCAGCGCGAAAAGCTCGCGGCCAACCGCGACAAGGCCGAGCTTTCGCATATGCTGGGCACGATCCGCCGGGACGCGCCGATTGAATCTGACCCCGAGGCCTACCGCCGCGGCCCCGGCGACCCGGCAGCGGCCGCCGCGCTGCTCGCCTCGCTTGAGATGCACAAGCTGGCCGCACGCTGGGGGCTGGACGAAAGTGCCCCGGCCGCCGCCGAGACCACCGCCCCGCTGCCCGAAGTGACCCCCGCCGAAGCGCCCCCCGCCTGGCACGGCCGGGTGTACCTGGCCCAAACCCTGGGCGCGGCCAAGGGCGAAAGCGGCCCGTGGTACGCCGTGCAGGGGCAGATGGTCTGCGAGATGTCCCCCGCCGCCCTGGCGGCGCTGCTGGACAGTGAAGCCGAAGTATGGGCGTTTGACGCAAAACCGCTCTACCACATCGCGCTCGACGCCGGCGGCGTCGGAGCGGCGATCCGGTTTGACGGCAAGCTCGCGGCTTATCTTTTGAATCCTTCGGCCAGCGGGTACGAGCTCAGCCCGCTGGCGGCCGAGTACGGCGTGGCGGCCGGCTTCCGGTGCGAAGCCTTCCCCGCCGCCGGCGTGCTGGAACCGCTGTGCGAAGCGCTTGCCGCCCGGCTGGACGAGCAGGGCCAGCACAAGCTGCTGGCCGAGATGGAGCTCCCGCTGGCTCGGGTGTTGGCCGATATGGAGCGCATCGGCTTTGCGGTGGACGCCGCGGGCATCCGCCGGTTTGGCGAATCTTTGCGCGCCGAGCTGGATGGCTTGCTCGCGCGCATTTACGACGCGGTCGGCTATACCTTCAACCTCAACAGCCCGCAGCAGCTTGGCGAAGCGCTGTTTGACAAGCTCGGCCTGCCGCCGCGCAAAAAGACCAAGCGCGGCTATTCGACCGATGCCGAGACGCTTGAAAGCCTGCGGCCCTACAGCCCGGTGGTTGACGATATTTTGCAGTACCGCACCTATTCGAAGCTGCTTTCGACCTATGTGGACGGGCTGCTCAAGGCGCTTGGGCCGGACGGGCGGATTCACTCGACCTTTATCCAGACCGAGGCCCGCACCGGGCGGATCAGCTCGACCGAGCCGAATTTGCAGAACATCCCGATCCGCACCGAGCTTGGCAGCCGGCTGCGCGGGTATTTTGTGGCCGGTGAGGGGCAGACGCTTGTCGATGCGGACTATTCCCAGATCGAGCTGCGGATTCTGGCCCACATCACCGGGGACGAGGCGATGCGGCAGGCCTTTTTGTCCGGCGCGGACATCCACCGTTCGACCGCCGCCAAAATCTACCACCTTCCGGAGGATGCCGTCACCCATGAGCTGCGCAGTGCAGCCAAGGCGATCAACTTCGGCATCATGTACGGCAAGGGGGCGTTTTCGCTGAGCAAAGACCTCGGCGTCAGCGTCAAGGAGGCCGACGCCTTCTTAAAGACCTACCTGGATACCTTCCCGAAAGTGGACGGCTACATGCAGGACTGCATCGCCCATGCAAAGGAGAAGGGCTATGTTGAAACGCTGTTCGGCCGCCGCCGGCCGCTGCCAGAGCTGGCCAGCTCCAACTTCCAGGTGCGGGCTTCGGGCGAGCGGATGGCCCGCAACACCCCGATCCAGGGCACGGCGGCCGACATCATCAAGCTCGCGATGGTGCATGTGTGGCAGCGGCTGCGGGCCGAAGGGCTCAAAGCCCGGCTGCTTTTGCAGGTGCACGACGAACTGATTGTCGAAGCGCCGGATGAAGAGGTTGCACAGGTGCGGCAAATCCTGAAACAGGAGATGGAGCAGGTCGTGCAATACAGCGTGCCGCTGACAGCCGAGGTCGGCACCGGGCGCACCTGGCTGGAAGCGCATTGAGATGAGGGGAATTGAATGATTGTACTGGGATTTGAATCAAGCTGCGACGAGACGGCCGCCGCCGTTGTGGAGGACGGGCGGATTGTGCGTTCGAACGTGATTGCGACAAGCGTGGCCGAGCAGGCGCTGTACGGCGGCGTTGTGCCCGAGATCGCGAGCCGCCGCCACGCTGAATCGATCAGCATGGTGGCTGACAAAGCGCTGGCCGACGCCGGCATGACGATGCAGGACATCGACGCGGTCGCCGTGACTTTTGCGCCGGGGCTGATCGGCGCGGTGCTGGTGGGGGTGAACTTTGCCAAGGGGCTGGCCTACAGCGCCGGCAAGCCGCTGGTGCCGGTGCACCACCTGCGCGGACATATTGCGGCAAACTATTTGACCCACCCGGATCTGGAACCGCCGTTTTTATGCCTGGTTGCCAGCGGCGGGCACAGCCATATTGTCGAGGTGCAGGACTGGTGCCGCTACCGGGTGCTGGGCCGCACGGTGGACGATGCGGCCGGTGAAGCGTTTGACAAGGTGGCCCGCACGCTGGGCCTGCCCTACCCCGGCGGACCGAGCGTCTCACAGGCCGCGCGCGACGGCGACCCGCATGCCTACAAGCTGCCGGTGCCGCATGTCGAGGGCAAGTACAACGTGAGCTTTTCGGGGCTGAAAACCGCCGTCATCAACGAGGTGCACAACGCCGAGCAGCGCGGCGAGGCGGTCAGCGTGGCCGATATGGCCGCGAGCTTTCAGGAGCGGATCGCCCAGATCCTTGCAAAAAAGCTGCTTTCGGCCGCGGCGGATACCGGCGCCAAAACCGTCTGCCTGGCCGGCGGCGTGGCGGCGAACGGCCGGCTGCGCCAGCTGGTCAACGACGGCGCGCAGAAGCTCGGCGCCAAAGTGCTGCTGCCGGCGCTTAAATACTGCGGCGACAACGCCGCGATGATTGCCGCGCAAGGCTACTATGAGTACCGCGACGGCAACCTGGCAGACCTCAGCCTGAACGGCCTGCCGACGCTGCCGATCGATTACCGCTGAAAATACGCGCCCCCTTGCGCCGGGACGGATTGTATTGTACAATAAGAAAACAGAATTTTGATTTGGGGTGGAATCATGTCCGACGAAAAGTTTTCCAATTTCATTACCGAGATTATCGACGCCGACCTGGCCGAAGGCAAGGTGCAGCAGATTCATACCCGGTTCCCGCCGGAGCCGAACGGCTACCTGCACATCGGCTCGGCCAAGGCAATCTACATCAACTATATGGTCGCCAAGACCTACGGCGGCAAGTTCAACCTGCGGTTTGACGATACCAACCCCGCGCGGGAGGGCGACGAGTATGTGCAGAGCATCCTGCGCGACCTGGAATGGCTCGGCGCGCACCCGGACGGCGGCATTTTCTACGGCAGCGATTACTTTGACAAATGCTACGAATGCGCCGAGAAATTGATTCAGGACGGCAAAGCCTATGTTGACGACCTGACCCGCGAGGAGATGCAGGCCTACCGCGGCAACGACGCCGGCAAACCGAGCCAGCCTTCGCCCTACCGCGACCGGTCGGTGGAAGAAAATCTCGATCTTTTCCGCCGGATGCGGGCCGGCGAATTTGCCGACGGCGAAAAGACGCTGCGCGCCAAGATCGACCTGGCCAGCCCGAACATGAATATGCGCGACCCGGCGATCTACCGCATCAAGCACGTCAGCCATCACCGCCAGGGCGACAAATGGTGCATCTACCCGCTGTATGACTTCGCCCACCCGATTCAGGATGCGATTGAGGGCATCACCCACAGCCTGTGCAGTTTGGAATTTGAGAACCACCGCCCGCTGTACGACTGGGTCATCCAGAACCTGTTCGGCGGGGAGTTCCCCAAACAGCGCGAGTTTGCCCGCCTGAACATAACCAACACCGTGATGAGCAAGCGTTACCTGCGCGAGCTGGTCGAGCGCGGGATTGTGGATGGCTGGGACGACCCGCGGATGCCGACGCTGTGCGGGCTGCGCCGCCGCGGCTACACCCCGACGAGCATCTTTGAGTTTGTGCGCGGGGCCGGCATCTCGAAGGCGGACAGCCTTGTCGATATGCGTCAGCTGGAGGCCGTGCTGCGCGCCGAGCTTGAGCTTTCGGCACAGCGCCGGGTTGCGGTGCTTGACCCGATCAAGCTGATTATTGATAACTACCCGGCCGACAAGACCGAGACCTTCCCGCTGCCGAACAACCCCAACCGCGAAGCGAACGACGCTTCCACCCGCGAGGTCGCCTTCACCCGCGAGGTCTGGATTGACCGCAGCGACTTCTTTGAGGTGCCGCCGCCGAAGTTCAAGCGGCTGACCATCGGCAGCGAGGTGCGGCTGATGGGCGCGTACCTTGTGCGCTGCACCGGCGTGGACAAGGACGCCGACGGCAATATCCTGGCCGTGCACGCCGAGGCAGACCTGGAAACCCGCAGCGGCAACCCGGCCGACGGCCGCAAGGTGCGCGGCACGATCCACTGGGTCAGCTGCGAGCACTGCGTGGAGGCCGAGGTGCGGCTGTACGACAAGCTGTTCACCGAAGCGAACATGAACGGCATCCCGGACGGCGCCGACTTCAAGGATTATCTGAACCCTGAAAGCGTGACCGTTCTGCCGAACGCCAAGCTTGAAGAGAGCCTGGCCGACGCGAAACCCGGCGAGCGGTTCCAGTTTGTGCGCACCGGCTACTTCACGCCGGACAGCCGCCACCCCGGCGTGTACAACCGGATTGTCACGCTGAAGGACAGCTTTAAGCTGCCGGGGTAAGGGCTGGGCTTTGTCCTGTTGAGACTGTAGCGGCGCACACTGTGCGCCGCTACGATCTCTATTATTGGGGGGTATTCCCTTTTATCCCTTACCTTGGTTCTGCCTTCATAGGGGCCGATGCTTGCATCGGCCCGCTGGCTTGCGGCGGCGGTGGCTTTTGCGGGCGGATGCGAGCATCCGCCCCTGCAGCAGGCCATCCCAAGCGCGAAGACAAAGGGATCGCCACATTCTTTATACACGAAAATATGCAGCGCGCCCGCCCGGGCTTATTTCCTGGGCGGGCGCTTTTTCTATTTTATTTTTCCTTTTGTTTACTCGCGCGGTGCGCCGCGGGGGATTGAGAAGCTGACCTGCAAGCCGGTCGGGACGGCCTCTTTCAGTTCGAGTTTGCCGCCGTGGGCCCGCACAATGCCGGCCACAAGCCGCAGCCCGAAGCCATGGGCTGCGCCGCCTGCCGTACCGTACAAAGGCCCAAAATCGGCGGCCTGCACCTTCGCCCGCGCTTCGGCCGGCATCCCGACGCCGTCGTCCGCCACCGTAAACCGGCAGCCGTCCGCCCCGCGCGCCACCGCCACCGTGATCGCACAGCCGCCGGGGTTGTGGCGGATGCTGTTGCGGATCAGGTTTTCGAGCGCGCGGGCTAAAAGCGCCGGGTCACCCTCCATCGTATCGGCCGAGCCTTCGGCGGAAAAATCCAGCGTAAATCCTTCGGGCAGGCCAGCGTTGAGAAAGTCGGTCACAACGCCGCGGGCAAGTTCGGCCGGGTCCAGGTAGCGCAGCCGCAGCGGCTGCATCGAATATTCGAGCTTGCTCGTCAGGTTGAGATCCTCCATCAAGGTGCGCAGCCGCTCGGCCTGGGCGCGGATCGCCCCTGCCTGGGTGCGGGCCGCGGCGGGCAGGGCGGGGTCGTCCTCAAGCGTCGCGGCATAGCCGAGGATGACCGCGAGCGGGGTGCGGACATCGTGGGAGATGCCGCCGATCCATTCGGCCCGTGCGGCATCCCGCCGGGACAGCTGGGCCGACGCGCGGTTGAGCGCAGCATGGGCGGGGGCAAAATCGCCGGTTTCGGGCAGGTGCGCCGGCTGGCCCTGCGCAAGCCGCTCTACCCCGGCGACGAGCGGGGCCACGCCGCGCTCCATCCGGCGCAGGCTGTACCAAAACAGCCCGACCGCCAGCAGCAGGTTGATTGCAAAAACCGCAGCGCCGCCCACCAGCATAGCCTGCAGGCTTTGGAAGGTATAAAGGTTGGACAGACCAACCCGCGCAACCCGGTTTTTGTCAAACGCCAGAACCAGCAGCCCGCCGCCGTCCATCACCCGCACCACGACCGGGTAATCGGCAAGATACCAGCGGGAAAAGTTTGCGATTTCGGCCGCTGTGTAGGGGTGCAGCACTTCGGCCGGGGCGCGCCAGGACCAGGCCACCATGCCGTCGGCGTCAAGCAGCATTGCCCAGGGCAGGTCGCCGCCATTTTCGCCGGCCAGCGCGGCGAAGGCGGGTTCATCCACCGTATAGTCGCCTGCTTTCCCGGAAACACAAGCAGCGAGCGCGTCAACCGGGGCATCGGCCCCGTCTGACATCCGGCCGTAGATTACACTTGAAAGCGTGCCGAGCATAAGGACGTTGGCCAGGATGAAGAGCAGAAGAATCCCCACCCCGGTCACAAGATACCGCCGGAAAAACCGGCGCAGGCCGCCGGACGCCTTTTCCTGTTTCATCTGCCCTCCTCCACAACAAGTTTGTATCCGAGCCCTCGCACCGTCAAAAGCGACTGCGGGGCTGAAGGGTCGGCCTCGATCTTTTCGCGCAGATGGCGGATATGGGTCATCAGGGTGCTCTCATACCCCTGCCAGATTTCGCCGCAGGCGGTCTCACACAGGGCGCCGATTGTGACGATGCGGCCGGCATTTTCGGCAAGCTTCGAAAAAATCGCATATTCCCTGGCGGTCAGCGGCAGCGGGTCGGGGCGGTCGGGGCGGCGCACCGTCGCGTCGCCCAAATCGACCACGGCAGCTGCAAGCCGCACCTGTCGGTTCGCTTCCGGGTAGGCGCGGCGCAGCAGCGCCTGCACCCGCAACAGCAGTTCCCGCGGCAGAAACGGCTTGACGAGGTAATCGTCCGCCCCCTGCTCAAGCCCGGCAATGCGGTCGCCGGCTTCACCCCGGGCGGTCAGCATCAGCACCGGCGTGCGCCCGACGGCCCGGATGGCGCGCAGCAGTGAAAAGCCGTCGGTATCCGGCAGCATGACATCCAGGATGACAAGATCGGGCATTTTGCGGCGCATTTGGGCCAGCGCGCCGGCGCCGTCCGAAGCCGTGGCCAGGTTCGTATAACCGGCCTGGGTAAAGATGGTGACGAGCATTTCAAGGATCGCCGGCTCGTCATCCACCAGCAGAATGGAATGGTTGTCCATAAGGCGCCCCCCTTTTTTCTATTTGTATTATACCCCCGGCGCAGTGCGGCTGTCATCCCCGCGGGAGCAATCTCCAGCCAAATTCAAGGCAGGCTCCGTTGGGGGGCAAGGTTCGGGTGGTAACATACAGGCAGAGCGGCAGGACGCCGCCCGAATTTAGCCGAAATCCACCTTTGAAAAGGAGCTGCTTATGGAATGCATCATCGAAACCCACGGCCTGACCAAGCGCTACGGCGAGCAGGTCAGCGTCGAAAACCTCAATCTGCACGTTCGGCCCGGGCGCATTTACGGGCTGCTGGGCCGCAACGGCGCCGGCAAAACCACCACCATGCGGATGCTGCTGGGACTGACCGCGCCAAGCGCAGGCAGTGTGCGGATCTTTGGCCATGCCATGCCCGCCAAAGCCGCCCAGGTTTTGCCCCGGGTTGGCAGTTTGATTGAATCGCCCGGGTTCTACCCCAACCTGACCGGAACCGAAAACCTGCGCATCTTTGCGATTCTGCGCAAGTTGCCCCGCCCGGACCGTGCGATCAAGTCGGCTCTCGAATTGGTCGGTTTGCCCTACCGGGACAAAAAGCTCTTCAAACAATATTCGCTTGGCATGAAACAGCGCCTTGCAATCGCTTTGGCCATCATGCATGACCCTGAGCTGCTGATCCTGGACGAACCGATCAACGGGCTTGACCCGATCGGCATCGCCGAAGTGCGGCGGTTCATCCGAGAGCTGTGTGATGTGCGGGGCAAAACCATTTTGATCTCGAGCCACATTCTTTCCGAGATTGCGCTGCTTGCCGATGATATCGGCATCATTGACCACGGGGTGCTGCTCGAGGAGGAAAGCCTCGAAGAACTCGAAGCGAAGAATGGCAAGTACATTCACTTTACAGTATCCGACGCACGCGCGGCTGCGCGGCTACTCTACACGCGGTGCAGAATGCGGGACTTTGAAGTTTTGAATGAGCACGAGCTCACACTGGCCGAACCCAAGGCCGACATTGCCGGGCTGGTGGCGCAGTTTGTGCAGGCAGGGCTCGCCGTGCAGGACGCCCACCTGTGTGAAGATACGCTGGAGGACTATTTCAAAAAGGTGACCGGGGGTGAGGGCATTGGCTAAACTGCTGCTGTGCGAGCTGCTGAAACTGCGGCGCAAACCGCTGTTTTGGGTGATGGCGGCCTCCTCAGTGGGTTTGCCACTGGCGTTTGCTGTGTTTTTGTCCGACCCGGCCGACAGCGAGTCCGCCGTGATCCAGCTGATGGCGACGATGATCCAGCTCAGCGCCTATGTGGTGCTGATCCCCGCCGTGGCGGTGCTGGCCGCCAACCTGCTGTTTGAGGAACAGGACAGCGATACGCTGAAAAACCTGTGCTGCGTGCCGGTTGACCGCGCGGCGCTGGCTGTGGCCAAGCTGCTGTTGCTGCTGGGGTTTTCGGTGCTGTTCATGGCTGTGGGCGGGCTTGTCAACCTTGTAATTCTGCTGGTACAGGGCTGGGCGCCGATCGGGTACTGGAAACTGCTGGGGGTCTGCCTGGTGCAGGGGGTACTGATGTGGTCCGGCGCGCTGCCCTGCGTGCTGCTGGTTGTGGCGCTGAACAAGAGCACAATTCTATCGGTCATCATCACCTTCTTTTACACCGTCGCCAACTATATCACCCTGATGATCCCCTCGCTGAGCACGATGCCGCTGGGGTTGAATGCCGGCACACTGCTGCCCGGGGCGCTGAGCCTGCGCTGGTACTCCCCGTTTCTGAGTCGAAGCGCCGCCAGCGAGCCCCCACTTGTACAACAGCTGCTGGCTCACGCCATCAGCACGCCAACCGCGCTTGGGATTGCAGCGGCTGAAGCTGTCGTTTTTATTTTCCTGATCGCGCTGGTGTATCGGCGGCGTGAACCTTGAAAGGAGTGGTCTTTCTATGCTATCGATTGTACGCAGTGAATGGGCCAAGCTGCGCCGCTGCCAGATTTTGCTGGTCGGCGTGGTGGCGCTGGCGCTCTGCCCGCTTGTACAGTACGGCACCCAGCTTGTGATTGAGCCTGCACAGCGCGACCCGGACTACAACATGGCCAAACTGTTTTCGGCCGTGGTCTGGGGGAACACCCAGATCTTTCTGCCGATCAGCCTGGTTATGATCGGCGGTTGGCTGATTGACCGGGAGACGAACCAGGATACAATGAAAAACCTTGTCACGGTGCCGCTTTCGATGCCGGCGCTGCTTGGCGGCAAACTGATTGTCGTGGCCGGGCTTGCCGGTGGATTTGGGCTTTACAGCGGGGCAGTGACGGTGGCGGCAGGCGCCGTGTTCGGGTTACCCGGAATGAGTTTGCCGGCCGTGCTGGGCGGCTGCGGCCAGATTTTTGCCGCGGCACTGACAACCTGCGTTGTCTGCTTGCCTCTTGTGCTGATTTTTGGGCAGATACCGGGCGCTTACCTGGCCGGATCGATCGCCACTTTCTTCGGCGGGTATTGCATCCTTTTCTTTAAAAGCGGGGTTCTGCTTTCAGCTTATCCGTTTTCCGCCGCGCTGGTTTTGGTCGGTTTTGATATGGCAAGTTATAATGGCGCGCTTGAAGCGCCCAACCCGCTGCTTTCGCTCGCAGGCTTTGGCGCAACGGCCGCGCTGGCCGTATTGCTGCTGGCGTTATCCGGCCGGCAGCGGGAACTGCGCGCCCCGCGGCGCAAAGCACGTCGCCCTGCCAGCCGGCGCATGGCCAGGAGGTGAGAACCATGCGCAAACTCTGTTTGTGCTGCGCGGCGAAAACTGCACCGGGCATTTTGATCTGACCATCGAATAGACGGCGCATGCGCGGGCAGCCGAAGAGCCATACGCCGCAAAACGGCAGGATGCACAACTTTCCCGTTCGGATTTCATACACTATTCCAAATTGACAGCCGGCGCCGGGCGCTGTAGGATGAACGCAGATCCTTGTGAAATGGAGGCTACCTATGCAATATTATGTCGATATCCAGGCGGCGCGGGACGGCGACGGTTCCCGCACGCGGCCATTCAAACGCATTCAGTCCGCCGCGCGTGTGGCCCGGCCCGGCGATGAAGTTCTGGTTGCGCCCGGCGTGTACCGCGAATACGTCGACCCGCAGAACGCAGGCTTGCCCGATGCGCGGATCACCTACCGCAGCACCGTTCCGCTGGGCGCGGTAATTTCCGGTGCCGAACCGGTCAAGTCCTGGCAGCCGCATGCGGGGCAGGTCTGGGTTTGCAGGGTGCCGAACAGCCTGTTCGGCGCTTACAACCCCTATACCACCTATGTATACGGCGACTGGTTTTTCGCCAAACGCACCAAACATACCGGCGCCGTTTATCTGAATGGCCGGACCATGTATGAAGCGGAAAGCCTGGACGCCTGCCTGGCGGGCGAGGCCTCACCCTATTCCTGGGAACCTGAGGGCTCGCTCTACCAGTGGTACACCGAGCAGGATGGCGACGATACGGTGCTGTACGCAAATTTCCAGGGCCTTGACCCCAATGCCGAGAATGTGGAAATCAACGTCCGGCGTGAGTGCCTGATGCCCAGCCGCACCGGCGTGGGGTACATCACGGTGCAGGGTTTTTGCATCGAGAAGGCCGCCACCACCTGGGCGCCGCCTGCCGGTTTTCAGGACGGTATGATCGGCCCGCACTGGTCAAAGGGATGGATCATCGAAGATTGTGAAATCCGCAACAGCAAATGCGCGGGCATCTCACTGGGGCGGTACTATGACCCGGAAAACGACCAATATTTCACCCATCACCACCTCAAGAGCCCCACCCAGATGGAGCGGGATTCCGTTTGCCGCGGGCAGTACCATGGCTGGCTGAAGGAAAAAGTCGGCAGCCATATCATTCGCCGCTGCAACATTCACCACTGCGAGCAGGGCGGCATCATCGGCCGGATGGGCGGGGTCTTTTCCCTGATTGAAGACAACCACATCCACCACATCAACAACATGATGGAGCTGGGCGGGGCCGAGATTGCCGGCATCAAACTGCATGCAGCGATTGATGTGGTCTGCCGGCGCAACCACATCCACCACTGTACCATGGGTATCTGGTGCGACTGGGAGGCCCAGGGCACCCGCATCACCCAGAACCTGCTGCATGACAACCAACGGCCCGCCTTTGCCCGGCAGCTTCCGGGCGGCATGCTGAGCCAGGATATCTTTGTGGAAGTCAGCCACGGCCCGACACTGATTGACAACAACATTCTGCTTTCGGATGTTTCGCTGCGGATGGCCACCCAGGGTGTGGCAATGGTCCACAACCTGATCTGCGGCGCGCTGACCTGTGTGGGCGGCGGAACCGGTTCACGCTATACCCCCTATCATTTCCCCCACCGCACCGAAGTCATGGGCTTTATGACCATCCTGCACGGGGACGACCGCTTCTACAACAACATCTTTGTGCAGAAATGGCCCGCGGAGCCGTATGTGGTGCAGCACGACAACGACGACGGTTTTGACGAAGAAAACCGCGCCGTGGGCACCCACCCGCTGGATGCCTACCCCACCTATGCGGAATGGATTGCGCTGTTTGATATGGACAGCGACCAGCCGGACATGGGCAAACTGGCGCCTGCCCATGAACACAAGCTGCCTGTATGGTGCAGCGGCAACGCCTACTTCAACGGTGCGCGCGCCTGGGCCAAGGAGCATGCACCCCAGCTGGACAACACCCACGAGATTTATGTGACGCTGGATGAACGCGACGGCCAGCCGGTTTTGGAGACAAATCTCTATGAATGGCTGCGCGCAGGATGCGCCATGGTGAACAGCGAAGTTCTTGGCAAGGTATTTGAACCCTGCCAGCGGTTTGAAGCCCCCGACGGAACCGATCTTGTATTTGACGCGGACTATCTGGGCAACCACCGCGGCCCCGCCGTTCTGCCCGGGCCCTTTGCAAGCGCCGAAAACGCCGGCGCACCGCTGTTCAAGTTTGCCGGCCCTGCGCCGCGCTGTGAGGCATAACAGCCGCGCTGAATCAGCGCCCCTCCCCATTTTCCCGGCATATCCGGATACGCAAAACAACCCGCCCCATTCGCGATGGGGCGGGTTGTTTTGTGGGCGCGGGTTCCCGCTGGTGTATGCGCCTTCGCTTTATTCGGTGCGCAGGGCCGTGACGGGGTCCTGTTTGGCAGCCTTGCGGGAGGGGATCAGCCCGCCGATCAAGGTCAGCACAACGCTGAGCAGGACAAGCACCGCCGCCGCGCCGGCCGGCAGCATGGCATTGATCTCGTCCGAATTGGCGACGCTGTGGATGATGGCGTTGCCCGGGATGAGCAGCAGCAGCGTAAGGCCGATACCGATCAGCCCGGCGCAGAGGCCGACAATGAAGGTTTCAGCGTTGAACACCTGCGATACGTTCGATTTGGAAGCGCCGATGGCGCGCAGGATGCCGATTTCCTTCTTGCGTTCCAACACACTGATATAGGTGATGACGCCGATCATGATCGACGAGACGATGAGCGAGATGGCTACGAACGCCACCAGCACATAGCTGATGATATTGATGATATCGGTGACGGAGGACATCAGCGTGCCCACAATATCGGTATACCGGATCACCTTTTCTTCCTGGCCGGTGCTCTGCATACGGTCGTTGTAGGCATCCAGTATCCGGATCACCTCCTCCTTGCTCTCAAAATTGGTCGGGTAAATGCTAATTGAAGAAGGGTCGGCCGGGTCGGCATAGTTCAGGCTGCGCAGGTTCCCTTCATAGGAGGCTGTCTCCCCGCTCATCAGCGACATGAGCAATTCGGTCAGTTCCTCTTCGGTCATATTGACCTGGATCGCGTCGGCAAAAGCATCCGGGTCAACTTCAAAGGCGTTTTGCAGCGCGTCGCCAAGGTCGGTCATCGCGCGGGACATACCGTCGGTGATGGTGGTCTGCAGGGTGTCGGCCACGCCTGTCATCACCTGGGTCATCACGGCAGGCAGTACCTGGTCGGTCAAGGCGGACATGACCTGCTGCATGACGGCCGGCATCACCCGGGCCATAACCTGCTGCATGGCCTGCTGCATTCCCTGGCCGATCGCCTGGGCCAGCTGCTCCTGCATGGACTGCATCTGGGCGGCAAGCAGTTCGTTCACACCGCTGAAGTCAATCATCTGGGTCAGCGCGTCGCCCAAAATTTTCTGGGCCGGTTCGGTTGCCAGATAACCAAGAAAGTACTCCCCAATCTTGGCGGGGTCGGTGTAGCCGTTGGCTTCGGCAAAGGCGCTGTACCCTTCCAGCACGGTGCAGGCCAGGGCCTCCAGCTGTTCCTGGGTGATGTTGACCTGCTCGATCGAAGCCATAATCCCGGCCGCGCCTTCGGCAATGCGCTGCTGCGCTTCGGGGGTATCCAGATAGAGGGCAAGGTTCTGCTCAAACTGGTTGGGGTCAAGCCCGTTTTCTTCGACAAAAGCCTGATACCCCGCCATCACGTTGGTGACAAGGGTTTCGATCTGCTCGGTTGTGACCGACAAACCGCTTTGCTCAAGCAGCGTTTTGAGCCCTGCCGCCAGGTCGGCTTTGGCCGCATCGCTTTCAAGATAGGCCAAGAAATACTCGCCCAGGCGGGAAAAATCGGCAGCCGGGTTTTGCGCCGCATAGTCGTTGTAGCCGGCAAGCAACGCATCGACAAGCGCTTTTACCTGTTCGTCTGTGGCGTTGAATTTAAGCGCTCCGATCAGCGCGTTCCAGTCAAGGTTTGAAAGGTCAAAACCGGAGAGATCGAGCCCTGAAAGATCCAGCCCCGAAAGATCAATTCCCGACAGATCCAGGCCGGATAAATCCATGCCGGACAGGTCCATCCCTGAAAGATCCAGCCCCGCAAAATCCAGGCCGGAGAAATCCATCGAGGCGCCGTCAAAACTGAAGTAGCTGCCCATATCAAGGTTGAGCGCATCCGTATTGACCGAGAAGGCGGATTCAAGCAGATCCTCGTCAACCGTGAAGAGGTCTTCCAGCTGGAACCGCTCGTCATCGCTTTCTTCCCCGAATTTTTCGCCGGTAAAAACATTGGTGGAAGCATCGGCAAGCTGGTCCTGCACAATCGGGCTGGCCGCGGCTTTCTCCATAACATGGCGGGTCAGTGAAGCCGGGTAGTTGATCCCGGTGCTCAGCATCGGCGCCGTGGCCCCCGCGGCGGGCTGGACAATCCCGACGATGGTCAGGTCCTCGCTGTTGGCGATGACGTCTTTCATGTAAGCCTCGTCGTCGGTTTTGTCGCGCCAGACGCTGTACGCCGCATCAAACTGGTACAGGTCAGCGTTGTTGACAACCTTGAAGGTGATGCCAAGTACATCCTCATACGAAACGCCGGTGATATCGTCCGGGGTGGTGACCGCCTCGTCTTCGGCAAACTGTTCCACCATCGCGTCAAGCTCGGCGCCGTCACGCAGACCAAGGGTATACAGCATAAAGTCGGTCATGCTGCCGGAGGATGTCAGCACCAGCACGCATTCGTTCGGATTTTCGGGCCAGCGCCCGGCTTTGACATCATATTGATCGAGATAAAGGCCGGCATCTTCCGGCATGGCGTAAAAGACATCGGTGCTCGTCATGGAGGACATCATGCTGTTTGCACTGCTGGTGGAACTGATGCCGAGCAGCGCGAACGAGAGGTCCGGGTTGACCTGGCGGTAGTCCTCACCGTTCCAAAGGTATACGGTGGGGGTGACGCTGTACCCGTATTCAATGGCATTGGTGTAGGCTTCCATCCCGCTTTCACCGCTGTCCAGATAAGCCTTGAGGGCGGCGAGGTCGTTTGAGCCGATTGTGTTGAAGGTTTGGGTAATCATCTCGGCAATATCGATGTCATACGTCTCTTCCTCCTCGTCGTCGGCCGCCATGCTTGTCATCATGGAGCCAAGGTCAAGGCTTGAACTTTGGATGGACAGCGGATATTCCGAGAGGGTATCTTCTTCAACCGAAGCGATGTATGCATTGACGCCGGTTGAGAGCGATAGAATCAGCGCAATGCCGATAATGCCGATCGAGCCGGCAAACGCCGTGAGTAGCGTGCGCGCCTTTTTCGTGCGCAGGTTTTGGAAGGAAAGGACGAGCGCGGTGCCGAACGACATGGAAGAATGGCGGCTCCACCGCTTCTGCGCCGGTTCTTCAAGATTTTCCGGCGGGGTGAAGGGGTCCGAATCAGCCCGGATCACACCGTCGGACAAGCGAACGATGCGGGTGGCGTAGGCTTCGGCCAGCTCCGGGTTATGGGTCACCATAACGACAAGGCGATCACGGGCAACTTCTTTCAGCAGTTCCATCACCTGGACGCTGGTTTCCGAATCGAGCGCGCCGGTCGGTTCATCGGCCAGCAGGACATCGGGGTCGTTGACAAGGGCGCGGGCGATCGCCACGCGCTGCATCTGCCCGCCCGAAAGCTGGTTCGGACGCTTGTTGATATGTTTTCCCAGCCCCACTTGCTCCAGCGCGGCAATCGCGCGCTGCCGGCGCTCGGCACGGGAAACGCCCGAGACCGTCAGGGTCAGTTCCACATTGGCCAAAATGGTCTGGTGCGGGATCAGGTTATAGCTTTGAAAGATAAAGCCGATCGTGTGGTTGCGGTAGGTATCCCAATCCCGGTCGGTATACCGTTTGGTGGATACGCCGTTGATAATAAGGTCGCCGCTGTCGTACCGGTCCAGCCCGCCAATGATGTTGAGCAGCGTGGTTTTGCCCGAACCGGACGGACCAAGGATGGCGACAAACTCACTGTCGCGGAAGCTCAGGTTGACATGGTCCAGCGCTTGCTGGGTCAGGCCGCCGGTGCGGTATTCCTTGCAGATATCATTGATTTGCAGCATGGGTGTTTCTCCTTCATACTCCCTTCAGTTCCCCCGCTTGGGGCTGAAGGTGCAGCGCGTACCCTTCCAGGTAACAGCGCATGCCGGTCAGCACATCATTGCGCATGGCTTCGTGCGAGGGCGCCGCGCCGCCTGCCAAACGCCAGACCCTTCCGCGCAGGTAAAAGCCGGCCAGCAGCGCCACGGCGGTGCTGAAAATCTCCTGCAGCTGCGCGCGGCTCAGCACGCCGCCGGCGGCAAGCTGATCCACCCAACCGTCCAGCCGCATTTTCAGCCGTTCCCGTTCCGGCCGGAACGCATCACAGCGAAGGCTGCTTTCCAGCACCATGATGCGCATGGTTTCCAGGTAGATAAACAGCGGGCGGTCCTGCATGAGCCTGTCAAGGGCCCGCAGGATCAGATCCTGCAGATCCGCAAACGAGCGCAGCGGGCAAAGGCTGGCCAGCTGTTCCAGGCATTTCATGCGATCTTCAAATTCCTGCCAAAGCAGCTGCAGAAACAGCGCTTCTTTGCTGGGGAAGTAGACATACAGCGTTCCGTTGGAAAGGCCCAGGCTTTTGGCCAGATCTGCCATTTTGATCTGCTCATAGCTGGTGGTGAGCAGCATCTCCTTCGCCTTTTCCAGAATGGCCTGTGCACGCGCCTGTTTTGCCTGTTCGGTTCTGGCACGTTTTCCCACAAGGGTCTCCTTTCTGCGCACCGCCGCATAGCGCGCCGAATAATTGAATCGAAGTCAATTATATACCAGGCAATTTTCCCTGTCAACCGTATCTTTCCCTTGACTTTTGCACGGCTGCGCGCTATGCTGAAAAAGATGTTGTGGTTCCCGCGCAATCGGATCATAAAAGGAGCGATTTATATGCAAATCCCCCCTGTCTCCCCCGCCAGTTTTGTCGAACGTGCCCGCCAGGCGGTTTCACCGCAGAACCTGCCCCGCAACTGCAAGTTTTTCGGGTTGCTGAACGCCGGGCTGTTTTTGACCGCGCTCGGCATCCAGCTGTTCAAAACCCCCAACCACTTTGCCTTCGGCGGCACATCCGGTCTGTCCATCGTGCTGGCAGACCTCTTTCCACGGCTGCCTGTCGGCGGATTTATGTGGATCATCAATGCAGTGCTGGTTGTGCTGGGCTTCGCCTTCCTGGGGGTCCGCTCCATGGGCTGGACCATCTACTCCTCTTTTGCACTGAGTTTTTTTGTGAGCCTGTGCGAGCTGGTGTTCCCGATGCCCGCCCCCATGACAAACGACACCTTTCTGGAACTTTGCTTTGCGGTGATCCTGCCGGCGGTTGGCAGCGCGATTGTTTTCAATATTGGCGCTTCAACCGGCGGCACCGATATTGTCGCGATGATTTTGAACAAGTACACGAGCCTTGAAATCGGCCGCGCGCTGCTGGTCAGTGATTTTGGCATTGTGATGGCGGCGGCCGTTCTGTTCGGCGCGCAGACCGGGCTGTACTGCATTTTAGGGATGATCCTTAAATCCACCGTGGTGGACAGCGCAATTGAAAGCCTTAACCTGCGCAAGGTCTGCACCGTGGTGACCAAGAACCCCGAACCGGTGCGGGATTTCATTGTAAACGTGCTGAACCGTTCAGCCACCGAGCAGCAGGCCAGCGGCGCCTACACCCATGCGGACACAACCGTGCTGATGACAGTGCTGACCCGCCACCAGGCGGCCATGCTGCGCAACTTCCTGCATAAGAACGACCCCCACGCGTTTATTACCATCGTCAACAGCAGCGAAATTATCGGCAAAGGTTTCCGTGCCATTTAAAGTGCGGTTCCACCGTGCGCTTTCGCTGCGCATCAAGTTTTCTGGCATATGGCACCGCCCAGGAACAGCAGGCAGAAACCTGTGTTCCGGGGCGGTGCTTTTATATCTTTTTTTGTCAGGCGGCGCTATGCGCTATCCGCCATGCAAACAGTGCTCGCCACCGTTTCCTTCCTCTGTTCTGTCACGCCAAAAACATTCCCAATCGCAAGGCGAGCGGGCCATTGGCAAAACAGAAGGGATATGCTATAGTTAGAGCAGAAACAGCCGCAACAGGCTGTCATAAGAAAGGATGAGAAAAATGAAAAAAAGCAACCAAAAAAGCGGACTGAAAACTACAGGGAGGGTAAATGACCGATAACCCTCCTGCAAAATCGGAGGATGTATGAAAGGGAATTTTACTAGGCAAAGGCTGCAGAAATTTTTATCCTATTACAGGCCGCACCGCATAATTTTCGCTGCGGACATGTTTTTCACGGCTCTCAGCGCCCTGGCAGCGCTGCTGTTCCCCCTGCTGTCCGGCTATATTACAGCAGCGGTTCTGAATGACTGGAATGAGGGGACGCCGCGCCGGCTGTTTTGGGCCGGCGCAGGGCTTTTGGGCCTGGTGGTTGTCCGGTGTGCCAGCAATGTGGTTTACGCTTACTTCGGCCATGCGATGGGCGCAAAAATGGAAGCGGCCATGCGGGAAGAACTGTTTTGCCATTACGAAAAGCAGACCTTTGCGTTTCATGCCAGAAACAGCGTGGGCAAGCTGATGACAGTCGCTTCCAACGACCTGAACGGCATGACCGAGCTTTTTCACCACGGTCCGGAAGACATTATGATGACGCTGATCAAGTTTGTAGGCGCCTTTATAATCCTGATCCGCATCAATGTGCCGCTGACGCTGATTGTCTTTGCGGCGCTGCCCATTCTGGCCGTTTCGGCGGTTAAAACGGACAAGGTGATGGAGCGGTGGCTGGTGAAGGCCAAAACGGATCTGGCGGAAATGAACGAACAGTTGGAGGATGCCCTTTCGGGAATCCGGACAGTCAAGGCTTTCGGGAACGAAGCATATGAGGCCGAAGCCTTTTTCCGCAAGAACAGGAAATACGCGAAAAGCCGCTGCTTCTATTACAAGGTGGAAGCAATCTTTTATGAGACAGTGTCCTGTTATCCTCAGTTTCTGACCATGCTCACGGTGTTCTTCGGTGCGCTCTTTATCGGAAGGGGCGCGCTGGACATACCGGTGCTGATTACATTTCTGCTGTATGTGGGGACGCTGGCAGAACCGATATCCACAATGCTTAATTTTATGCGGCTGTTCGAAGAAGGAAAAGCCGGCTTTATCCGCTTTATGGATGTCATGGAAACGGAGCCCGCCGTTCAGGAATCGGCGCACCCCGCGGCCCCCATACCGGGGAACGGGGAAATCGTTTTTGAGCATGTGGGCTTTTCCTATGAAGAAGGAAGCGAGAAGGTCCTGGAAGATGTATCCTTCCGAATCAGGACCGGTGAGTCAGTGGCTTTTGTGGGTGCGTCCGGCATTGGGAAAACCACGGTGAGCATGCTGATGGCCAGGTTCTACGACGCATCGGAAGGCCGCGTACTGGTCGGCGGAAGAGATGTGAAGGAGCTTTCCTTCGCCGCTTTGAGGGAAATGATCGGGATCGTACAGCAGGAAGTTTATATTTTTAACGGCACCATTCGGGAAAACATCCGGTACGGAAACCCGGCCGCGTCGGATCAGGCTGTGGAAGAGGCGGCTGCTCTTGCAAATCTGCATGAATTTATTCAATCGCTGGAACAGGGCTACGAGACAAAGGTAGGGACAAAAGGGATCACCCTTTCCGGCGGACAACGGCAGCGCGTAAGTATTGCACGGTTATTCCTGAAAAATCCCAGAATTCTGATCTTGGATGAAGCCACCAGCGCCTTGGATTATGAGAGCGAGCAGATCGTTCAGCAATCCATTGAGCGGTTGATGAAAGGGCGGACAGCCGTGACAATTGCTCACCGGCTGTCCACTGTACAAAACGCTGACCGGATTTTTGTGCTGGGAGACAAGGGCATTCTGGAGCAGGGAAGCCATGCGGAACTGCTGAAGAAAGGCGGGGAGTACGCGAAGCTGTACCGAATCGGACAATAACAAAAAAGGACACCGGAAAAACCGATGCCCCCAGACTGTCGAAAAAGTATAAAAGCGGCGTTTCGGCCCTTCCGTGCGGAAGAGCGAAACGCCGCTATGCTTTATTCCGCGTTGGCGCAGAAGGCCTCAAACGCTTTGAAAGCCATGTACACATCCAGCTTGGACACGACTTCAAACGGAGAGTGCATCGAGAGCACCGGCACGCCAAGGTCGATCGTGTCAATATTGCGGTTGGCCACATACTTCGCGATGGTACCGCCGCCGCCCAGATCGATCTTGCCCATTTCGCCGATCTGCCAGGCCACGCCGTTTTGGTCGAACAGGTTGGTCAGGTAGCCGACCAGTTCGGCGCAGGCATCGCTGGTCGAGCTTTTGCCGCGGGCGCCGGTGTACTTGTAGATGGCGACGCCGCGCCCGGCATAGGTGCCGTTGTTCGGCTCAAACGCTTCGGCATAGGAAGGGTCATAGGCTGCGGTCACATCAGAGGAGATGCACTTCGAAGCGGCAAAGGCCGTGTCGGGGTCCACGCCTTCCATCGTGCAGAGCGCGCGCAGGAAGGCGAAGCCATACTCGCTGTTCATGCCGGTCACGCCGTCGGAGCCGACTTCCTCTTTATCGGTCAGGATGCAGACGGTGGTGTGCGCGGGGTTCTTCGCACCGATCTCAGCCATCAGCGCGGGGTAGGCGTCAACACGGTCGTCATGGCCGTAGGCGCCGATCATCGCGCGGTCAAGGCCGATATCGCGGGCGCAGAAAGCCGGCACAACCTCAATCTCCGCGCGGGTGAAATCACGTTCGGAGATGCCGTACGCTTCGTTGAGCATAGAGAGGACGTTGAGTTTGACACGGTTTTCGACCGTCTTATCCTCAATCGGGGTGGAGGCGATCAGGACGTTGAGATTCTCGCCGGTGATGCCCTCGGGCAGTTTCTTCTCGTTCTGCTTGGCCGCAAGGTGGGGCAGCAGGTCGGTGATGCAGAATACGGGGTCTTCGGGCTTTTCACCGATACAGACCCGGACGGTGGAGCCATCCGCCTTGACAATGACGCCGTGCAGCGCAAGTGGGATGGTGGCCCACTGGTACTTGCGCACACCGCCGTAGTAATGGGTGCGGAAGTAACCGAGGCCCTTGTCCTCATACAGCGGCACCGGACGCAGGTCAAGGCGCGGAGCGTCGATGTGGGCAATGTTGAGGTGGAAGCCCTCGGCCAGGCTCTTCGTGCCGATTGTTGCGGCGAGCACGCACTTGCCGCGGTTGATCTGGTACACCTTGTCGCCAGCCTTCAGCGCCATGCCGGGCACAAACGGGCGGTAGCCGGCGGCCTTGAGCAGCTCCTCGCTGTAGGCGGCGGCTTCACGCTCGGTCTTGGCGTTATCCAGGAACTTCTTGTACCCTTCACAGAATTCCTGCGCTGCGGCCAGGCATTCGGGGTGATCTTCGACCACGGGGTCGTTTTTGTAGAGCAGTGCTTCAAGTTCTTTTCCGTTTTTTGCCATAGCAATAAAACTTCCTTTCCTGTTGTTTCTTCTATCGGCGCAAATGCTCGCACGCCTTTTCCGGCGGAGCGGCTGCGCCGCGTTTCGCGTCAGCCGGCAGAGGCCGGCGCGTCGGAAGCATAGATTTCGCAGTAGCGCGCGTAGCTTGTTGTAATCTTGTGCACATAGCGGCGCATCTGCGGGTATGGGAACTCATCCAGGGTGCGCCCGTCGGATGAATAGTCCGGGTTTGCAAGCAGTTCCCCCACCGTGCCAAGGCCGCTGTGGTAGGCGGCCGCCGCCGTGGCCAGGTCGCCATACTCCAGCAGGCAGTAGGCCACATAATAGCTGCCGAACCGGATGTTGACCTCCGGGTCATACAGGTCGTCAAAAGTCAGCGTTTCGGAGGGCGCTATGCGGGATTTGATCCAGTCAAAGGTAATTTCCGTAATCTGCATGAGCCCGCGCGCACCAGCGCTTGATTCCGCTTCGGGGTTGAAATTGCTTTCTGTACGGATAAATGCATAGAGCACAAGCGGGTCAAGCTCATATTTATCGGCATAGTAGGTGACATATTCTTCATACCGGCGGGGATATTCCATTTCTTCAATTTGGGTGCGGCCAAAGGTTGTAACCAGGATGCCGACTGCCAGCAGTAACACAACCAATGCAGCGAGCGCCGGGGCCAGCCGGCGCGCCGGGCGGGATTTGCGGGGGGCGTTGTATTTCATAAGCCTCCTTTCCGGAGGGGGCTATTCCCCCTCCAACCGGGCAAGAAGTGCAAGCGCCCGTTCGCACAGGCGCTGCGGGGTAGAATCATTTTCCAGCACCCAATCTGCTGCGGCGCGCAAAGCGGATTCCGGCGTCTGGGCGTCCAGACGCCGGCGGGCCATGGCGGGCGAGAGACTGTCCCGCGCGCAGATACGCGCAACGCTTTGTTCATACGGCGCCGTAACCAGCAGGATACCGTCGCACCGCGTTTCAAACGGCGTGCCAACAATAACCGCGCCATCGACAAAGGCGAGCTTTGCCCCCTTCTGCCTTGCCTGGGCCAGGCGTGCATCAATGCGGCGCAGAATTTCAGGGTGGGTGATTTCGGTCAGGGCGCGGGTGCCCGCCGGGGTGGCAAAGGCACGGTCAGCCAGCAGATGCCGGCGCACAAGGCCCGACTCCTCTACAATATCAGAACCAAAGACATTTTGCAACCGGGCCAGGCAGGGCGAACCGGGCTGCAATACCTCCCGCGCGATGAGGTCGGCGTCAATGCAGGGGTAGCCTTTGGATGCATACAGCTTGGTAACGGTGGATTTGCCGCAGCCGGAGCGGCCGGTGATCCCGATCACGCGCATGGCTCACACCTCCACAACGCGGAAGGCTGCCGCCCGCAGCAGCCGGTTGTAAACCGCCATTGCAACGCCGTCACGCTCCGGCGCGCGGGCGTATGCCACCCGGGCGCCGGCGCGGTCCAGCGCGCGCAGCGCCGCAAACAGGTGGTGGGCCTGGGCAGCATCGTCTCCGGCGCCGCCGTACTCGATCGCCGGCACCGGCAGCTGCGCGCCCTCGCCGTCAAAGCAGAGCGCATAGACGCCGGGCCCGGCATGGGCCGCCACATAGGCGCGGTACTGTGCAAAGCCGCCCTGTACAATGGTGACCTGGGCCTTGGGGGCATAGTGTTTGTACTTCATGCCGGGGCTGCGGGCGGTCTCTCCGGGGCGCAGCTTTTCCAGAATTGCGTGGGAGACAAGGACTTCCTCCCCAAGGGCGGCCTCCATCTGTTCTTTGGTGATGTAACCGGGGCGCAGCAGCACCGGATGTTCGCCCACCACCGAGACGACGGTCGATTCAACCCCGACTTTGCTCTCTCCCCCATCCAGAATCAGCGGCAGGCGGCCGTCCATATCGGCAAACGTATCAGCCGCATTGGTCGGGCTCGGCTTGCCGGAAAGGTTGGCCGAAGGCGCGGCAAACGCCACGCCGGATGCTTGAATCACCGCCTGCACAACAGGGTGGGACGGCATGCGGATTCCGACGGTATCCAGCCCGGCGCAGGTGACATCGGCCACCTCGGGGCCGCGGGGCAACACCATCGTGAGCGGGCCGGGCCAGAAAGCCGCGGCGAGTTTTTCGGCCCGGGGCGGCACGCTTGAAACCAGGCCGTGCAACATCTGCATACCGCAGATGTGGACAATCAGCGGGTTGTCCTGCGGGCGGCCCTTGGCTTCAAATATTTTTTTGACTGCTTCGGGGTTGCGCGCATCGGCCGCAATGCCGTAGACCGTCTCGGTCGGCAGCGCGACAAGTTCCCCACGGCGCAAAAGGTCAGCGGCGAGGGCAATGCTCTGCGCGTTGACAGGCAGCACTTGGGTTTTCATGCAATGGACTTCCTTTCACTAAAGGATATGCGCCGCGGCCGTTCAGTGGGCGTCGGCCGCGTTTTGCTGTTTGAGCTTTTCCTCCCGGTCTGCCAGCAGCAACGGCTCAACAATCAAATCCAGATCACCGTTGAGCACTGCGTCGAGCTTGTACACGGTCAACCCGATGCGGTGGTCCGTCACGCGGCCCTGCGGGAAATTGTAGGTGCGGATACGCTCGCTGCGGTCGCCGCTGCCAACCTGGCTTTGGCGGCGGGCGTTGTACGCTTCGTCATAGGCTTGCTGCTTTTGCTGAAGCAACCGGCTGCGCAGCACCGTCAGCGCGCGCTCTTTGTTTTCGCGCTGGCTGCGCTGGTCCTGACATTCCACCACCATGCCGGTGGGCAGGTGGGTGACCCGGATTGCGCTGGAGGTTTTGTTGATGTGCTGGCCGCCCGCGCCGGAAGAGCGGAACGTATCAATCCGCAGGTCTTTAGGGTCAAGTTCCAGCTCGACTTCCTCGGCTTCAGGCATAACCGCTACGGTCGCGGCCGAGGTCTGGATGCGGCCCTGTGCTTCGGTAGCCGGCACCCGCTGCACACGGTGGGCGCCGCTTTCAAATTTAAGCCGGCTGTACACGCCGGAGCCTTCAATCGAAAAAACGATCTCTTTAAGCCCGCCGAGCTCGGTTTCGTTGGCGCTGACCGTTTCACAGCGCCAGCCGCGGCGGGTCGCATACATTGTATACATCCGCCACAAGTCATAGGCAAAAAGGGCGGCTTCCTCACCGCCGGTACCGGCGCGGATTTCCATAATGATGCTCTTGTCGTCGTCGGCATCCTTGGGCAGCAAAAGCCCCCTGAGATTTTCTTCAAGCGACGACAGGGTTTCCCTGTTTTTGCGCAGTTCCTGCTGTACCATATCGATGAAGGCAGGGTCCGCCCCCGGCTCTTCAAGCGCGGCCTGCTCCTCCGCGATTTCATCGCGCAGGGTGCGGTAAGCCTGCCAGGCCTCCACAACAGGGGTCAGCTCTTTATAGTCGCGCATCAGCGCCGCATAGGCCTTGGCATCAGCTGCAGCCTGCGGTTCGGCCATGCGGTGGGCCAGTTCCTCATAACGGCGCTGGATGGCGGGCATTTCTTCAAACATAAGCGTTCCTTTCGGGAAAAAGATGAGCGGGCCGGAGCTTATACTTCAGCGCCGCCGCGGAAAACTTTTTTGATGTTGCGCTCGATCTTGACACGGGGCAGCATGACTTCCCGCCCGCAGCCCTGGCAGCGGATCTTGAAATCCATGCCCACCCGCAGTACATCAAACCGGTTGGCCCCGCAGGGGTGGTTCTTTTTGACCTGAATCACATCGCCGACCTGGACATCCATCGCCCGGCACCGCCTTTCCCGTCAGAAGTTTTTGCCATTCTATTATATACCATACGGGCGTTTTTGCAAGTTCATACCGCCCGCCGCATACAGTTAACCAACCGCCTTCCGGCGCATCCGGCCCACAGGGGCGGGTGTTTCCCGGGCGGAATACCAGAATAGAGAGGAAATCGAAAATGCTTGCTTACCGTGCTGAAGGCCTTTGCCGCAACGCCAACCACCTGACCGAAGAAGACTTGAACCGCTGCGCCCAAAACGGAGAAGTGCTGCAAAGCACCGCCCTGGCGTTTGATACCTGCCGCCGGCTGCGGTTTTCATTGTGTGGGCGGCGGGCATACATGCCGTTTGAGGAATGCCTGGACCCCGCCCCGGGCGAGGCTATCAAGGAAATTGCCGTGTTGACCCGAGTGGGCCGGCCGACCTGCTTTCTCATCACCGGCACCGCAGAGGAACAGGGGGAAACGGTCTACCTGCTTTCCCGCGCGGCAGCCCAGCGCGCCTGCCGGCAGAATTATCTCGATCAGCTGGAGAGCGGCAGCGTCATCCCCTGTACCGTGACCCACATTGAAAACTTCGGTGCGTTTTGCGATGTGGGGTGCGGGATTTCGGCACTGCTGCCGATCGACTGCCTTTCGGTTTCCCGCATTGCATCGCCGGCCGACCGGGTACAGGTGGGGCAGCAGCTGCTCTGCGCAGTAAAAAACCGCGACGCCCAGGGCCGCATTGTGCTGACGCTGCGCGAATTGCTGGGTACATGGAGTGAAAATGCAGCCTGCTTTGCCGCCGGCGAGACGGTGGTTGGCATTGTGCGCAGCGTGGAGGAATATGGCGTCTTTATTGAGATTGCGCCCAACCTGGCCGGCCTGGCTGAGCCGGACCGCCAGCTGCACCCCGGCCAGGCCGTGAGCGTATACATCAAAAGTATCCTGCCGGACAAGATGAAGATCAAGCTGGTGGTGGTCAACCGTAACCTGAACCAGCCGCTGCGGTTTGAACCGCACTATTTTGTGACGCGCGGGCGGATCAAACGGTGGATCTATTCCACCCCGAAAAGCCGCAAACAGATTGAAACTGTGTTCGGCTGATTGCTTGCCAGGGCCCCAAAGTTGCGGTATAATGGAAGCACAGATTGCACAAGGAAGTGATTGCAATGGCGGAAGCATTTACCGCCGGGGTGAAACCGGGCGGGCTGACCAGCGACACCGAAATCCGCCTTCTTCTGTGTTACATGGTCAAGATAGCCGGCCCGGTTGACCGCGAAACATTACAAAACGCCCTGCTGCAGGAGCAGCTCGTCAATTATTTTGAATTTGCCGACGCACTGGCTGAATTGCAGCGCCAGCAGCTGATCGCCGCCGGCGAGGGCGGTTTTACCATTACGCCGAAAGGGGCTTCTGTGGCCAACGCCCTGGCCGAAGACCTGCCCCGCAGCGTGCGGGAAAGCGCGATCTCAGCCGTAATTCGTCTGCAGAGCTGGGCGCACCGTGCGGCGCAGAACCATGCGGAGGTGCTGCATGATGAAAATGGGTACCGGGTGCTTTGTTCAATCCGGGACGAAGGGTTGCCCGATATTTTCCGCCTGGAGCTGGTCATGCCGGACGCGCTGACAGCCGAGGAAGTGCAGAACCGCTTTATTGCCCGCGGCAGCCAGATTTACGGTGCGCTGCTGGACACGCTGACCCGGCCGCTGCGCGATGACGAACGCCGGCCCGAAGGCGCACTGTGAACATCTTTCCATTATGAAACGCAAAGCGGCCCCTGCGCGGGGCCGCTTTTTTCATGTGCATGGCATCCGTTGGCTTCCTGCCGTCGGCGGCTGCTCTTATTGTTCCCGGAAGGTGATGTCACCCTCATCGGTCATGGAATCTACAATGGCGAGGCTTGCAAGCTTGTAACCGGCCCGGCGCAGTTCGGCGCCGCCGGGCTGGAACCCCTTTTCGATACAGATGCCGATTCCCGCCACAGAGGCGCCGGCCTGGCGGCAGATATCCAAAAGCCCGTGCATGGCCTGGCCGTTGGCAAGGAAGTCGTCCACAATCAGTACACGATCATCCGGGCCGAGGAATTTCTGGGCCAGGGTGATGGTATATTCCTTGCCATAAGTATAGGAACGCACCGGCGCGGTATAGACGTCGCCGTCAATATTCTTGCTCTTCGCTTTTTTGGCAAAGACAACCGGCACGCCAAAGTGGCGCGCCGTCATGCAGGCAATTGCGATGCCGGAAGCCTCGATTGTAAGGATTTTATTGACGCCGTCGGCGCCAAAAATGCGGCCAAACTCCGCCCCGATCGCATCGAGCAGCTGAACGTCCAGCTGGTGGTTCAAAAAGCAATCGACTTTGAGCACCTGCCCCGGGCGAACCTGACCTTCCTGCCGGATGCGATCCTCGAGCAACTTCATAGAATACGTCCCCTCTCTTGTAAACTTGGGCTATTTTATTTATTATGCAAAATCCCGTTGGGTTTGTCAAATTCCAGCGGATTTTTTCCGGCAAGTTCTGGTTCTTTGGCTGTTTTTGATAATTTTCTGTAATCTTTTTGGGCATCCTGCCCACAACGGCAAAGAAATTGTAAACAATCTATGGCAGGTTCGCGGCTTGCGGGCACCGGCGGATAAGATTATAATACCTTTATATAGCGGCGCCGGGCATGTGCGGCCCGCACCGGGGAATCCCGGGGCGCCGCCGGGGCGCAGCAAACGCTCCGACATCGATTAGGAGGGAAATCATCATGAAAAAACTGATCAGCGCATCGCTGGCGGCCGCCATGGCTTTGAGCCTGGCCGCCTGCGGTTCCACCGGCACCGAGGCTTCCTCGGCTGCGGAAAGCACCACCGCGAGCAGCGCGGCCACGGCCGAAGGCTCCGCCACCCCGATCAAGCTCGGCGGCATCGGCCCCACAACCGGCGGCAACGCCGCGTACGGCATCGCCGTGCAGCAGGGCGCCGAGCTGGCCGTGCAGGAGATCAACGAAGCCGCCGGCTATACCGTTTTTGAAATGCAGTTTGAGGACGATGAAAGCGACCCCGAAACGGCGCTGAACGCCTACAACAACCTGAAAGACTGGGGTATGCAGATTCTGGTCGGTACCGTGACCAGCAACCCGAGCCTGACTGTCGGCGCCGAGGCCGCCAATGACAATATGTTTATGCTGACGCCTTCGGCTTCGGCTGAAGAGGTCGCCACGACCGGTGACAACATCTTCCAGATGTGCTTCACCGATCCCAACCAGGGCAAGGCAGCCGCCGATTACATTGCCGAGCACCAGCTGGGCACCCAGATCGGCATCATCTACGATTCGTCCGATGCGTATTCCAGCGGCATCTACCAGGCCTTCGTCGCCGAAGCGGAGGCCAACGGCCTGACCATTGTGGCGCAGCCTTCCTTTACCGCTGACAACAAGAGCGATCTTTCCACCCAGGTTGCCCAGTGCCAGGATGCCGGCGCCGACCTGGTGTTCCTGCCGATTTACTATCAGGAAGCCAGCCAGGTGCTGGTTGCGGCCAACCGCACCGGTTATGCGCCGACCTTCTTCGGCTGCGACGGCATGGACGGCATTCTGGGCGTGGAAGGCTTTGACACCACCCTGGCCAACGGCCTGATGATGCTGTGCCCGTTCTCTGCCTACGGCGAAGACGAGACGACCGTCACCTTTGTGAACAACTACAAGGCCGCTTTCAACGACGAAGTGCCCAACCAGTTTGCAGCCGATGCGTATGACTGCGTCTATGCAATCTACCAGTGCGTGGAGGACGGCACCATCACCCCCGATATGAGCGTGAGTGATATGTGCGAAGCGCTCAAGGGCGCTTTCACCTCCATGACCTTCAGCGGCACGACCGGCGAAGGCCAGACCTGGGATGAAAACGGCATGATCAGCAAAGAGCCGAAGGTGTACACCATCCAGGACGGCGCTTATGTCCTGGCCGAAGGCGAAACTGCCTGAATCAACCAAACTTGAATTGATCTACGCCAAAGGGGGCTGACCGAAGCGGATTCGGCGGCCCTCTTTGGCCCTTTTGGTTTGGTATGCCGACAAATTTCGCGCGGGGAATTGTCCGCGTGCGGGATTTATGGTATCATAACAATCAGCCCGGGCCGCAGCCCGGCATCTGGAGTTTTGTGAGGTGTGTTCCGCAATGCAGTTTTTATCCTACCTGATCAGCGGGATCAGCCTGGGCAGCGTGTATGCGCTGATTGCCCTGGGCTACACGATGGTCTACGGGATCGCCAAGATGCTGAACTTTGCACATGGCGATGTCATTATGATCGGCAGTTATCTGATCTTTTTCACTTTCGGCAGTTTCGGGTGGAACCCGGTTCTGGCCATCCTGTTCTCCATGGCAGTATGCACGGTGCTCGGCGTTGTGATTGAGGCCGTAGCCTATCGCCCGCTGCGCGAAGCCCCAAGCCTGGCCGTGCTTATCACCGCCATCGGCGTGAGTTATCTGTTGCAGCAGGTGGCGCAGTTGCTTTGGACCAGCAATGCCAAAAGCTTCCCTTCGGTTGTGCGGAATTTTTCGCCGATCCAGCTGTTTGACGGCCAGCTGACCATCTCGATCGAGACGGTGGTCACCATTCTGGCCTGCCTGGTGATTATGGCGGCGCTGACCCTGTTTGTCAACCATACAACCCCCGGCCACGCCATGCTGGCCGTGAGCGAAGACCGCGGCGCCGCCCAGCTGATGGGCGTCAATGTCAACGCCACCATCTCGCTGACTTTTGCCATCGGTTCGGCGCTGGCCGCTGTAGCCGGCGCGCTGCTCTGCTCAACCTACCCCACCCTTTCCCCCACGACCGGCGCAATGCCCGGCATCAAGGCGTTCGTGGCGGCGGTGTTCGGCGGCATCGGGTCGATTCCGGGCGCCTTTGTGGGCGGCATCCTGCTGGGTGTGATCGAAAACCTCAGCAAAGCATACATCTCGACCCAGCTGTCGGATGCGATTGTCTTCCTGGTGCTCATTGTAGTGCTGGTGGTCAAGCCGACCGGTCTGCTGGGCAAAAAAGTCAATGTGAAAGTGTGAGGTGAGCGGCGTTGTCTTCCCTGTTTTCTCGTATTACAACGATGCGCAAAACGACCCGGAGCAACCTGGTCACCTTTGGTATCGTGATTGCCTTTTACCTGGTCGTACAGCTGCTTTCCGGCGCAGGGGTGCTGAGCAACTCCTTCCGCGGGCAGCTGATCCCGATCTGCGCTTATGTGGTGATGGCGGTTTCACTGAACCTGACCGTCGGCTTTTTGGGCGAGCTGAGCCTGGGTCACGCCGGGTTCATGAGCGTCGGCGCCTTTGCCGGCGTGCTGGTCTGGACCGTGCTGGGCGAAAGCCTGCCGGCCTTTGTCTGCCTGCCGCTCGCCTTCCTGGCCGGCGGCGTGGTGGCCGGCCTGTTCGGCGTGGTGGTCGGCGTGCCGGTTCTGCGGCTTTCGGGCGACTATCTGGCCATTGTCACCCTGGCCTTTGGCGAAATCATCAAGAACATCATCAACGCTTGCTACCTTGGGTATGACTCAAACGGCCTGCATTTTTCGCTTCAGGACCAGATGTCGATGGGGATGGAGGCCGACGGCACCATCCTGATCAACGGCGCGATGGGCATCACCCGGATCCAGCGCGTTTCCAACTTCACGATCGGCATTGTTCTGGTGCTTGTCACGGTGGCGGTGGTGCTCAATCTAATCCGTTCCCGCACCGGACGGGCGATCACCGCAATCCGCGACAACGAGATTGCGGCCCAGAGCGTGGGCATCAACCTGACCCGGTACAAGCTGACCGCTTTTGTGGTTTCGGCCGTCTTTGCAGGGCTGGCCGGCGTGCTGTACGGGCTGAACTTTTCTTCGCTGACGGCCAGCCGGTTTGACTACAACACCTCAATCCAGATCCTTGTCTTTGTCGTGCTGGGCGGCATGGGCAGTGTGCGCGGTTCTATTATTGCGGCCGCGCTGCTGACCGTTTTGCCGGAAATGCTGCGCGGGCTTAACGATTACCGCATGCTGATCTATGCGGTTGTGCTGATTGCAATGATGATTTTCAACCAGAGCCCGCAGATGGTGGCCTGGCGCAAACGGTTTGTGGAGAAGTTCCGCGCACGGTTTGCAAAAAGCAAGGAGGTGGCGTGAGATGGCCCTGCTGGAAGTGAGCAACCTTGGCATTGCGTTCGGCGGCCTGCAGGCTGTCGCGCAGTTTGACCTGACAATTGAGACAGGCCACCTCTACGGTTTGATCGGCCCGAACGGCGCCGGCAAAACCACCGTCTTCAACATGCTGACCGGCGTGTACCGCCCGACAGAGGGCAACATTGTGCTGGATGGCAAAGACATCACCGGGAAAAACCCCGAGCTCATCAACAAAGCCGGCATTGCCCGCACCTTTCAGAACATCCGGCTGTTCAATGAAATGACAGTGCTTGACAATGTCAAGGTGGGCATGCACAACCAGGCACCCTACGGCATGTGGACCGGCATCCTGCGGCTGCCCTCCTACCGTGAAAAGGAACACGAGATGAACCGCCAGGCCCACAAGCTGCTGAAAATTTTTGATCTGGACGCCCAGGCCGATTTGAAAGCCAGCCAGCTGCCCTATGGCAAACAGCGCAAACTGGAAATCGCCCGCGCGCTTGCCACCAACCCGAAACTGCTTCTGCTGGATGAACCGGCCGCCGGCATGAACCCCAACGAAACCGCCGAGCTGATGCAGACCGTGCGGGATGTGCGCGACCAGTTCGGGATTGCGATTTTGCTGATCGAACATGATATGAACTTTGTCATGGGCATCTGTGAGGAGATCACGGTGCTCGATTACGGGCGGATCATCGCCCGCGGCGACGGCAAAGCCATCCGCAACAACCCCAAGGTTATTGCGGCGTATCTGGGAGGTGACTGACGATGGGCGAGATGCTTTCGGTCAAAAATATTAACGTCTTTTACGGTTCCATCCACGCCATTCGGGATGTCAGCTTCCATGTAGACGAAGGCGAGATTGTCACGCTGATCGGCGCAAACGGCGCCGGCAAAACCACAACGATGCACGCGATTTCCGGCCTGCTGAAACTGCGCAGCGGTGAAATCACCTATTGCGGTCAGCTGATCAGCAAAATGGAAGCACACAAAATCATCCGGCTGGGCCTGGCCCAGGTACCGGAAGGCCGGCGGGTTTTCAGTGGTCTGACCGTGCAGCAGAACCTGCAGATGGGCGCCTACACCCGCCGCGACAGCAAAGACGCGATCCAGGCTGACTTTGATATGGTCTACGACCTTCTGCCCCGTCTGAAAGAACGGCGCAACCAACCCGCAGGCACCCTTTCCGGCGGTGAGCAGCAGATGCTGGCCATTGGCCGCGCGCTGATGTGCAAGCCCAAAATGCTGCTGCTGGACGAGCCTTCGATGGGCTTGTCTCCCCTTCTGGTCAAGGAGATTTTCAAGATCATCCGGGATGTCAACCGCAACGGCGTAACCGTGCTGCTGGTGGAACAGAACGCCAAAATGGCGCTGGAGATTGCAAACCGCGCCTACGTGCTGGAAACCGGCACCATCAAGATGGAGGGCGAAGCCACCGAGCTTGCCAACAACATTGAGGTGCGCAAGGCTTATCTTGGCGCGCAGTGACAAGCTTTTTTGCAAAACAAAACTGGCGGATGCCCGCAGGCGTCCGCCAGTTTTGTTTATCACAGCGTAAGGGTGTGGTAGGCCGCGCCTTCCAGGTTTTTCCAGGTGAAGGTCCGGCCGTCCCAGGTCATATAGCCGTGGGGGCTGTTCTCTTTAGGCAGCGAAACCGACCCGGGGTTCAGGTAGAGGTTGTCCCGCCCGAACATCCGCCAGGCCGGCACATGGGTGTGGCCATGCAGCAGAATCTCACCCGGACGAAGCGGCGGCGGGGTCTGGGTATTGTGGTGATGGCCATGGGTGGCAAAAACCGGCCGCATACCGGCATCCAGATAGGCATACTCCGCCAGGATCGGGAAATGGAGCACCATCTGGTCCACTTCGGTATCACAGTTGCCCCGCACGCAGAGCAGCCGGTCGGCCAGCGGGTTCAGCATCGCAATGACCGCCTTGGGGTCATACCCTTCGGGCAGCGGGTTGCGCGGGCCGTGGTAGAGAATATCCCCCAGCAGCACAAGCCGGGCGGCCCCTTCATGTGCAAAGGCATCCAGCAGGGCACGGCAGCAGGGCGCAGCGCCATGAATGTCAGAGGCAATCACAAACAACATAGACATGGTTCCTTTCACAGGTTTTTGCGGCCGATGGGGCGGTCAGACAAGCGGCAGGCGCATCTGGTACCAGGTCACGCCGCCGTGAACCGAACCGCTGACCCCTTCGTTGACAAAACCAAACTTTTGGTAATAGGCGATCTTTTCCGCCTTACAGGTCAGCACAACACCGCGGCGCCCTTCGGCGCGGGCCTGGTCAATCAGCGCCTGCATCAGCGCGGCGGCCCTGCCCTGCCGGCGGTATGCGGGGTGTACTTCAAGGCCAAAGACCATCTGCCAGGCGCCGGCCCGGTTGTGCAAAGCTGCGTCGGCATACATTTCATCCTCGAGGTCCGGCGTGTCCGTCGTCATACCATCAATGAAGCCGACAAGGGTGTCTCCCTCCCATCCGAGCAGGAAATGGTCGGGGAACGCCGCCAGCCGGGCGGCAAGGGTTTCGGCATCGGCCGCTTCGGCCGGCGGGAAGCAGCAGGCTTCCAATGCGGCAACGGCTTTCAGATCAGCCTGGGTGGCGGGGCGGATTTGCATGGGGAAAGACCTCCTTCAAAATATGCCTGCGCACACCGCCGCGGCTTCGGCGTGCGCGGAACGGCGGTCTGGGCGTATCGTTTGTATAATCATGCATAAAAAAGCAGATTCTGTCAAGAGCCCTCCCGGCAGGCCCCGAGCGGAAAATGTGAAAAATGTTTGATTCCGCTTGCCTTTTGCCTCCCGGACAGGTACAATAAAAGAAACGGCAACGGAGCCGCCCTGTCCAGGGGCTGCTGCGCGGCCGTTTTTTCTTGTATCCCTTCGTTTTTTCGCCGCTTTCCCCCTGCACTTCCGTCGCCCCGGGCGCCCCCTGCACACCGCCAGGCAAGCCCGGAACGCTGCAGCGCAGGCAATCCATCGCTCTGCCGTCATTTGTTTTGCCGCAGGGCTTTGATGCTTTGCCGAGCCCCCAACGGGTGCGGCCTTCGGCGCTGTGTGAAAAGGACACGGCGCGGCGGCGACTTTTTTCTTTACAGACAGCAGAAAATGTGGTAAAATTTATTCAATTTTATTTTCTGTGCCTTTCCGGGTGGAAACGGTATATCCGCGGACGCCCGCGGCACCAAGAAGGGTTTTCCATGTTGATTCAGGATATTCAGATCGGGCGCATCGCTTTACCGCTGCGCCACCCGTTCAAAACCGCGCTGCGCACCGTGGAAGCGGTGGAGGATGTTGTCGTGCGGGTTGTGGCGGATGACGGCCGGATCGGTTACGGCGAAGCGCCGCCCACCGCCGTCATCACCGGCGATACGCTGGGTTCGATCGAATGTGCGATCCGCGATTTTATCCGCCCGGCCCTGATCGGGATGGAGGTCGAAAACCTCGACGGCGTCATGCGCAAACTGCACGGCTGCATCGTCAAGAACACTTCGGCCAAGGCTGCGGTCGATATGGCCGTGTACGATCTGTACGGCAAGCGGTTCGGCGCGCCGCTGTACCAGCTGCTGGGCGGCGCGCGCAGAAGCTTTGAGACCGATTTGACCATCTCGGTCAATCCGATTGAGGAGATGGTGCGCGACAGCCTGGAAGCCGTTGACCGCGGCTACCACACCCTCAAGATCAAGGTCGGCAAGGAAGGGCTGCGGGACATCGAGCGGATCGCCGCGATCCGCGAGGCCGTCGGGCCGGATATCCGCATCCGGGTGGATGCGAACCAGGGCTGGACGGCCAAGCAGTCGATCGCAATCATCACTGCGATGGAGGACAAAGGCCTTGGCATCGAGCTGGTGGAGCAGCCGGTGCCGGCGCACGACCTGGACGGGCTGACGGCCGTAACCCGCGCCGTGCAGACCCCGATCCTGGCCGATGAGGCAGTCTTTTCCCCGGCCGATGCCATCGAGATTATCCGCCGCGGCGCAGCCGACCTCATCAACATCAAACTGATGAAAACCGGCGGCATCTGGCAGGCGCTGAAAATCTGCGATGTTGCCGAAATCTATGGAATTGAATGCATGATCGGCTGCATGCTGGAAAGCCGGCTTTCGGTGGCGGCAGCCGCACACCTGGCGGCCGGCCGCGGCATCATCACCCGGGCGGATCTGGATGGGCCTTCGCTCTGCGCGCTGGACCCGTTCACCGGCGGGCCGGTTTTTGAGGAAGCACAGATTGCCATGTCGGCGGATGCCGGCATCGGCGTGGCGAATATCCCGTGTTCGTCCTGGCAGTAAAGGCTGCCGAAAGTATTGGCACAAAGGGGGCTTTCCCCTTTTTGTATAGCCGGCGCGCCCTGTGCCGGCCACCCTATCCAGAAAGAAGGAGTGCAAAGTGAAGAATGCAAGAAAAGTTCTGGCCCTGGGTTTGAGCGGCGCTATGGCGCTGAGCCTGGCAGCCTGCGGCGGTGCCGGTGCGGGCGCCGCCACCGGCGAAAACGCTGCCGGCGAGCCGGTTATTTACCGTGAGCTGTACGCGAGCGAGGTTGAAACGCTGAACTACCTCTATACCTCGACAACCAACGACTACCGCATGTGTGCGAACATGGTGGATTGCCTGGTGGAGTATGACCAGTACGGCGTGATGCAGCCCGCCCTGGCTGAAAGCTGGGAACACAACGACGATTACACCGAGTGGACCTTCCACATCCGCCCCGGCGTGATGTGGGTGGACGCCGACGGCAACGAGGTGGCCGAGGTTACGGCCAACGACTGGGTTTCGGCCGCCGCCTGGGTGAACGACGCGGCGAACAACTCGTCCAACCAGTATATGTACAACGGCATTGTCAAGAACGCCGAAGCCTACTTTAACTACACCGCCTACCAGCTTTCGCTGGAGGACGGCACCTACACCGTGAATGCCGACGGCACCGTTACGAACGCCGACGGTGAGGCTGTCGAGCCGGTCGAGGAGATCAGTTTTGATGAAGTCGGCGTCAAGGCGGCGGACGATTACACCCTCGTCTACACGATGGAAAGCCCCTGCACCTACTTCCCGACCGTGCTCTCCTACACGACCTATATGCCGGTGTACGGGCCCTTCCTGGAAGAGATGGGCGACAGCTTCGGCGTGGACAACTACTCGGTTTTGTACAACGGCCCCTACATCATGACCGAGTTTGAGCCGCAGAACCAGCGTATTCTGGAAAAGAACGAGAGCTACTGGGATAAGGACAACGTCTTTATCGACGAGCTGCAGTTCCTGTATAACACCTCGGCCTCCCAGATTGCACCGGAGAGCTTCCTGCGCGGTGAAGTCGATTATGCGACGCTGGATTCGAGCCTGCTTTCCGCCTGGCTGGAAGATCCCGAGCGGCAGAACATGGTCTCGCCGAGCCGGCCGAGCGTCGCGTTCTCCTATTTCTTCGCCTTCAACTTCGAGCCGCGGTTTGACGATTCGCTTGAGCCGGACAACTGGCTGCTGGCCGTCAACAACGAAAACTTCCGCCAGTCGATCCGCTACGGCCTTGACCGGGTCAATGCGCTGAGCGTGACCGACCCCGAAGAACCCGAAAACCTGTTGAACAACACGATCACCCCGGCGAACTTCACCTCGGCCAACGGGCTGGATTACACCCAGTACCCGGCGCTGCAGGCGATTTCGGACGGCGACAGCTTCCAGGAAGATCTGGCTTTGCAGTATAAGGAAGCCGCTGTGGAAGAGCTGACCGCCGCCGGTGCCACCTTCCCGATCCAGATGTATATGCGCTACAACCCCGACACGACCAACTGGGACCGCGAGTGCCAGGTCATTGAGCAGCAGCTTGAAGGGCTGCTGGGCGCCGATTACATCGACGTCGTCGTCGAGGCCGGGCCTTCGACCAACTTCCTGTCCACCGTGCGCCGCGCCGGCGATTACGGCTTTATGAAGTGCAACTGGGGCGCCGACTATGCCGACCCGCAGACCTGGACCGACCCGTTTGCCGAGTTTGACAACTCCTACAACTTCATGGGCACCGACCCGGATAACATCATCGGCCAGGAGCCCTGCACCAACAAGAGCGCCGAAACCCAGGCGCTGACCGACCAGTACTACGACCTGATCGAGAAGGCCAAGGCGATCACGACCGACACCGAAGCGCGCTACACCGCCTTTGCCGAGGCCGAAGCCTTCCTGATCGACCATGCGTTCGTGATCCCGTATTCGATCTCGAGCGAGGGGTATGTGGCCACCCGGCTGAACGTGTTCGAAGCGCAGTACGCCCCCTACGGCATGGCGCTGCAGAGCTTCAAGTTCCAGCACCTGCGCGAAGAGCCGATGAGCATGACCGAGTACGACGAACTTTACACCCAGTGGCTGACCGACCGCGAAGCCGCCCAGGCCGCCGCGGCGGAGTAAGCCCCAGGCGCCTTGGCGCACAACATCCATACCATTTATTTTAGAGCGATTCCGGGCAAGGCCATCGGAAGGCGGCCTTGCCCGGTGTATTGTGTTCCGCGGGGCGGTTTGCGCCCCATTTGCGGAACGCATACATCTGCCCCCCGCCGCCGCAGCCTGGCCGGCGAGGGGCGGATGTATCCGTTTTGCAAAAAACAGCCGGCAAGCCGGCCGTATATCCGGCGCTGCGTCAGGTTGGCGCGCGCTGTCAAGGAGGTTCAAAGCCCTATGGCGAAATACATCCTCAAACGCCTGCTGCGCTCGCTGCTGACCCTGTTTGTCATCATCACGATTGTTTTTTCGCTTCTGCGGTTGATGCCGATCGAAGGCTATTTCCAGAACTACGAAAAAATGACCCAGACCCAGATTGATGTCGGCCTTGCCGAGCTCGGCCTGAACCTGCCGCTGCCGCTGCAGCTGCTGAACTTCTACGGGGATCTTTTACACGGGGACCTCGGCGTTTCGAACAAATACCGCCGCAACGTGGAGGTCGTTAAAATCATTGCGGAAAAAGTGCCGATCTCGATGACGATCGGGATGGTCTCGCTGGTCATCGCGCTGGCTGTCGGGCTGCCGCTCGGCATCCTGATGGCGCGCAGCACCCGCACCAAATACAAGATTGGCGATAAGCTCGGCACCGCCTTCATCGTGCTGGTGCAGGCAATCCCGGCGGCGGTGTACTATCTGGTCATCCAGTTTTTCGGCACCAGCGCTTTGAATATGCCGCTGCGCGCCGACCTGGACAGGCCCTACACCCTGATTCTGCCGGTGCTCTCGCTCTCGCTGGGCAATATTGCCTACTATGCGATGTGGCTGCGCCGGTACATGGTGGATGAATCGAACAAGGACTATGTCCGCCTGGCCCGCGCCAAGGGCGTGCCCGCCGGGGTGATCTCCCGCCGGCACATCTTCCGCAATGCGTTTGTGCCGCTGGTGCAGTTCATCCCAACCTCGGTCATTCTGACCCTGATGGGCTCGCTGTATGTCGAAAGCCTTTACTCGATCCCCGGCATGGGCGGGCTGCTGGTCACCGTCATCCAGCGGCAGGACAACACCGTCGTGCAGGCGCTGGTGCTGTTCTACGCCGCGATCAGCATCCTCGGGATGCTGGTGGGCGATTTGCTCATGGCGCTGCTTGACCCGCGCATTACCCTTGGCAAGAAAGAAGGTGGCCGCTGATGTCCTTTTCGATCAAAGACCGCAAAACCGCGGCGCTGGGCGACGCGCTGGAATCCTCGATCTCCCGCGATTACAAGCCTGAGGAATACTTTGAGCCGGCCGAGTACGATCCTTCGGCGGCCGAGCGCGGCAATTTTACCAACTACTCCTACTGGGGTTCGACGGTGCGGGCCTTCCTGCGCAACCCGGTGGCGGTGTTCTTCCTGGCGCTGCTCGTCGCGGTGCTGGCCTTCACCTTCATCGAGCCGCTGCTGCCCTACGCGCCGGAGGTCAACACCATCTACCGCGGGGATACAAACCTGCCGCCGTCCTCGCAGTACTGGTTCGGCACCAACTCGATCGGCCAGGATCTGTGGAGCCAGATCTGGTCGGGCACCCGCACCTCGCTGCTGATCGGCTTTGCCGTCGCCTGCGTCGAGGCCGGGCTCGGCGTTGTGATGGGGGTATTGTGGGGGTATGTGCGCAAGCTCGACTTCCTGTTCACCGAAATCTACAACATCTTTGACAACGTCCCCCAGACGCTCGTCGTCATCATCATCTCCTACATCCTGCGCCCCGGCGTCAGCACGATGATCTTTGCGATGTGCCTGACTTCCTGGCTGCAGACCGCCCGGCTTGTGCGCAACCAGGTGCTGATTATCCGCGACCGGGATTATAACCTCGCTTCCCGGTGCCTGGGCACCTCGACCTGGCGGATCATGGTCAAAAACCTGCTGCCCTACCTTGTCAGCATCCTGACGCTGCGAATGGCGCTGGCCATCCCCGCCGCGATCGGCAACGAGGTCTTTATCACCTACATCGGTCTCGGCGTGCCGCTGGAAGTGCCGACGCTCGGCAACCTCATCAAGGCCGGGCAGGTCGTCATCAATGAGCCGAGCCTGAACTACCAGCTGTTTTTGCCGGTGCTGATCCTCTCGATCGTCACGGTATCCTTCTACATCGTCGGCAACTCCTTTGCGGATGCGGCCGACCCCAAGAACCACGTCAAGTAAGGAGGTCATACGATGGATCGCAACATCATCCTCTCCGTCCATGACCTGGACGTGAAGTTTACGCTGCGCGGTCAGACCCTGCACGCGATCCGCGGCATCTCGCTCGATCTGTACCAGGGCGAAAGTTTGGCCATCGTGGGGGAATCCGGCTCGGGCAAGAGCGTGTTCACCAAAACCTTTATGGGGCTGCTCGATGCGAACGGCTACATCGACGGCGGGTCGATTCTGTATAACGGCCAGGATCTGACCAAATTCACGACCGAAAAAGAGTGGCTTTCGATCCGCGGGCGGGAGATCGCGATGGTCATGCAGGACCCGATGACCTCGCTGAACCCGCTGCAGACGATCGGCAGGCAGATTGAGGAAGCCGTCGTGCTGCACCAGGGCCTGAAGGGCGAGGCCGCCAAGAAGGCCGTGCTCGAGATTTTGGCCGACGTCGGCATTGACGAGCCGGCCAAGCGGTACAAGCAGTACCCGCACGAGTTTTCGGGCGGGATGCGGCAGCGGGTGGTTATCGCGATTGCGGTGGCCTGCCGGCCGAAGGTTCTGATCTGCGACGAGCCGACAACCGCGCTCGACGTGACGATCCAGGCGCAGATTTTGCACCTGATCCGCGATTTGCAGAAGAAATACGACCTGACCACCATCTACATCACCCACGACCTCGGCGTCGTGGCGAATGTGGCCGACCGGGTCGCGGTCATGTACGCCGGCGACATTGTCGAGATCGGCGGCTGCGAGGAAGTCTTTTACGATGCGCGCCACCCCTATACCTGGGCGCTGCTCTCTTCCCTGCCGCAGCTCGGGGTCAAGGGTGAACCGCTCTATTCGATCGCCGGCACCCCGCCGAACCTTTTCCATGAAGTACGGGGCGACGCGTTTGCGCCGCGCAATCCGCATGCGCTCAAGATCGATTTTGTCGAGCGGCCGCCCTACTTTGATGTGAGTCCCACCCACAAGGCCCGCACCTGGCTGCTTGACCCGCGGTCGGCCAAGGTTGACCCGCCCGAACACATCAAACACTTGAAAGAAATGGGGGTGCGGCTGCGTGTCGGTCTGTGAGAAAGAAGTATTGGTCGATGTCAAGAACCTCTGCGTCGATTTCGGCCCAAAACGCCATCCGTTCCATGCCGTGAAGGACGTCTCGTTCCAGATTCACAAGGGCGAGACCTTTGGCCTTGTCGGTGAATCCGGCTCGGGCAAAACGACAATCGGCCGCGCAATCATCCGCATCAATCCGGTCACTTCGGGTGAGGTGTGGTTTGAGGGCAAAAAGATCAGCGGCAAGATCCCGCATGAGCTTGACCGCGAGGTCATCCGCAAGATGCAGATGATCTTCCAGGACCCGATGGCCTCGCTGAACGAGCGCGCCAAGGTCGATTACATCGTCTCGGAAGGGCTGTACGCCCAGGGGGTCAAGCTTTCGAAGAAAGAACGGGAGGAGAAGGTAGCCAAGGCGCTTGAGGCCGTCGGCCTGCTGCCGGAGTTTGCGAACCGCTTCCCGCATGAGTTTTCGGGCGGGCAGCGGCAGCGCATCGGCATTGCGCGGGCGCTGATCCTGAACCCGGCTTTCATCATCGCCGATGAGCCGATCTCGGCCCTCGACGTCTCGATCCGCGCCCAGGTGCTCAACCTGATGAGCGAGCTGCAGAAAAAGCATGGGCTGACCTATCTCTTCATCGCGCATGATCTGAGCGTGATGCGGTTCATCTGCGACCGGATCGCGGTCATCTACAAGGGTGAACTGCAGGAACTGGCTGCGGCCGACCAGCTCTTCGCCCATCCGCTCCACCCCTATACCCGGGCGTTGCTCTCGGCCGTGCCGCTGCCCGACCCGGTATCGGAGCGCAATAAGAAACTGCTCGTCTACGACCCGGCCCAGCACGACTACAGCGAGAGCAACCCGCCGCTGTGGGAGGAGGTCGAGCCCGGCCACTTTGTGCGGGGCAGCCGCCGCGAGCTGGACGCCTACCGCGCCAAACTGTAAGGAGGATCGCTATGGTTGCCGTTGTTGTTTCTGCCATCTGCCCGCTGATGTCCCAGCCGAACGACCAGTGCGAGCGCGCCGACGAGGCGCTGCACGGCATGGTGCTGGAAGTGCTGGAGGAAACGCTGCCCGGCGGCTGGTACCGCGTGCGCACCCCCTACCGCTATGAAGGGTATGTGAGCTGCGAACACCTGCTCTTTGGTGAAGAGTATGCCGCCCGCTGGGCCGACGCCGCCAAGCAGGAGGTCATCAAAGGTTTCTGCGATGTGCTGGCCGGGCCCTCGGTCTGCTGCTATGCGCTTGACACACTGCCGCGCGGCGCGCAGGTCATCGCGAACGGCAAGCCGGATGAATCGGGCTGGGTGCAGGTCACGCTGGCCGACGGCCGCCAGGGCTACACCAAGCAGAGCTTTTTGCAGCCGCACTGCGACACCCCGCGCTATGCCGAGGAGGCCGCGCTGCGCCGCGCCGTGACCGAGACGGCCAAACTCTACCTGGGCACGCACTACCGCTGGGGCGGCAAAACCCCGATGGGCATCGACTGCTCGGGCCTAGTCTCGATGGCCTACTGGCTCAACGGGGTGACGATCTGGCGCGACGCCTCGATCAAGGAGGGCTTCCCGCTGCACGAGATCCCGCGCGAGGCGATGCAGCCCGGCGACCCGCTGTTCTTCCCCGGCCATGTGGCGATGTACCTCGGCGACGGCAAGTACATCCATTCGACGGCCAAAAACGGCAGCGACGGCGTCGTCATCAACAGCCTGAACCCCGCCGACCCTGACTACCGCGAAGATCTGGACAAGGGCATGACGGCGGTGGGGAGTTTGTTTTAGGGTTATTTAAGGCTTCTCCCCTGCCGTGATTGGCCTGCGCGGCTGTGCATGAGCAATCCGCTTAAAATGTGTTGAGATCGTAGCGGCGCACAGCGTGCGCCACGGGCAGGAAGAAAGTTCACTGTCCGTGGCAGATCTTTACGCTGCTTCCCCGTTGATAGCGGCTATGACGCACACTGTGCGCCGCTACATTCTCTACGTTTTTTGACGCGCGTCATTACGAAACACCAAATCCCCGCCGAACCGGCTTTGCATGGCCGGCGGCGGGGATTGTTTTGCCTTTGCTTATTGGGGGACGTTTTCGGGGCGCTTCCGGCGCAAGCCCGTTCGGGTTGGCTCGGCTTATTCGGCCGGCGCTTCGCCGACTTCGGCGAGGATTTCGGGCGGGATCGGGCGGCCGCGGAAATAGATTTCCCGGTCGCGCTCCCCCACCGGGCGCAGCACGCGGCAGGGATTGCCGACCGCAACGACGTTATCGGGCAGGTCATGGGTGACGACGCTGCCGGCCCCGACGACGACGTTGTCGCCGATCGTGACGCCGGGCAGGATGATCGCCCCCGCGCCAAGCCAGCAGTTACGGCCGATGCGCACCGGCATATTGAACTGATAGAAATTTTCCCGCAAGGCGGGCAGAATCGGATGGGTGCCGGTCGCGATCGTGACGTTGGGGCCGATCATCGTGTAATCGCCGATATAGATCGCAGTATCGTCCACAAGGGTGAGGTTGAAATTGACATAGACGCTGCGGCCCAGGTGGACAAACTTGCCGGCCCAGTTGGCGTGCAGCGGCGGCTCGATGTAGCAGCCGGGGCCGATCTCGGCGAACATCTCGCGCAGAAGCGCCTCACGGCGGGCGAAATCGGTCGGGTGGGTGTGGTTGAACTCGAACTGGCGTTCGAGGCAGGCGGCCTGCTCCTGCACGAGCGCCTCGCTCGGGCCGTACAGGTCGCCGTTGTGCATTTTTTCATGGACGTCCATCGGGATGCCCTCCTTCTTTTTTCGATGTACGGCGCCATTGTAGCACATCCATTCCCCATGCACAAGCGCCCGCCCGACATTTCACAATCCCCTTTCTTTTTTGAAAAAAGTCCTTGACAAATGCCGGTTCAGTTGGTATACTATCTAAGCAGCCTCACGAGAGGCTGGGCACAGATGGGGGTATAGCTCAGCTGGGAGAGCGCTTGAATGGCATTCAAGAGGTCAGCGGTTCGATCCCGCTTATCTCCACCAAAAAGAACCGAAGCAGTTCGCTTCGGTTCTTTTCTTTTTTCCAACTTGCAAAGCCAGGCAAGCAGAGAACCCAGAATCCGCCAGAAAAGGCCTCTTTTGTATGGCGCGGCCCCTGCATCGGTTTCCGCAAAAGAGTCACAGTAGCCTGGCTTCTGTAAGCTTGCAGGCGCTAATATCCGGTTCTATCTGATTCCCTTAGCCAATCGTCTGCCAATGCTTGTCCACCTTGTTGAGCACCTCACAGCCGGTGGCGGTGACGAGGACGAGGTCCTCGACCCGGACGCCGAGTTCGCCGGGGAGGTAGATGCCGGGCTCGATTGAGAAGATCATCCCCTCCCGGGCGGGGGCTGTGTTGGCGCTGCTGACATCGCCCTGTTCGTGCTCGGCGCGGCCGATGAAGTGGCCGAGCCGGTGGGTGAAGTATTCGCCGTAGCCGGCCTGCGCGATGAGGTCGCGGGCGGCTTTGTCCAGCTCACAGAGCGGCACGCCGGGCTTGATGAGGGCCTCGGCGGCTTCGTTGGCGCGGCGGACAAGATCGTGGATCGCTGCGTGCTTGTCCGAAACGCTGCGGCAGAAGTAGGTACGGGTCATGTCGGAGCAGTAGCCGTCCTTTTTGCCGCCGATGTCGAGCACGATGCAGTCGCCGGCCTGCAGACGGGTATCGTCGGGCGCATGGTGCGGGTCGGCCGCGTTCGCGCCGAAGGAGACGATCGGCGGGAAGGACGGGCCTTCGCAGCCGAGCGCCTGGTACTGGGCGAGCAGGTAGTCGGCGACCTCGCGCTCGGTCATGCCTTCACGGATATAGGCGGCGGCGCGGCGCATCGCTTCATCGTTGATGCGGGAGTTTTCCCGCATGAGTTCCTGTTCGGCCGCGTCCTTGCAGGCGCGCACGCCGTCGACGCAGTCGGACGCCAGGCGGCAGGGCGTGCCGGGCAGCCGCTCCATCAGCGGCAGCAGGAACCGCGCGGGCCAGGTTTTGTCAATGCCGAGCGGCGCGCCGGCCTCCACCCGGGATGCGATCATCCCGACCGCGTCGTCGGTATCCGAAAACCAGACCTTTTCAATCGGGGTTTCGGGCACCGTGAACAGTTTGTTCAAGAAAAAGATATGCCGGCCGTCGGCGCGCAGGTAGAGCGCAAAGAGCCGCTCGAACGGTTCTACAGAAACGCCGGTCAGGTAGTCGATGCTTTGCGGGTCGCTGACGATCATCTGGGTCAGCCCCTGCGCCTGCATCGCCTGCAATACCCGCGCAATCCGGTTGTTTTGCATACAAAATCCTCCCTGTCAAAAGACGCCGGCAAGGCCGCCGATACCTGTTGGCAAGTACCCTCGCCGGCGCAGTCGCATTTGTATTATGGTAGCACGCGGCGCGGCGGATTGCAAGGCAGGTCAGGCTTGCGCGTCCGCCGCCTCCCGTTTACGGTAGCAGACCAGTTCCGGGTCTGCGCCGTTGCAGCCGTAGGTGCAGACGAGCAGAAACTGCGCGTTGGCGACGACGCCGTAGCAGCGCTCACTGCCAGGGACTTCGATCTGGTTGCCCCAGTAGACGTTGTTATCCCGCAAAAAGCGGGCCGTGCCGCCGCCGGGCAATGGGTAGGTCAGGTTGACATACCCGCCGTTGAGCAGGTTGAGGTCGGTCAGCCGCAGGCCGGGGATGCCCAGCGCGTGAAGCTCCGCGATGATCGCCTGTTTCTCGCGCGCGAGGGCCTCCGGGCCGCCTGTTTGGGCGACGAGCGCCGCGGCGCATTCCCCGCCGAACGGGTGACCGCCGCAAGCCTCGCAGCCGCCGCAATCGGCCAGCCACGGGCAGGATGTACAGCAATTCAGACCGCATAAAGTGTTCATCAAAAATAATCTCCTTTTTCAATCCCCGCCGCGCCGGCTGTACACCCAGTAGCTGCCGAATTTGAGCGCAAGGGTGCAGAGCAGGATCGCGAAGGCGGTGTAGAACGCCGCCGTGTTAAAGAGAGCGGCCGTTGTGGTTGTGACAAGCAGAACAAAGAGCAGCAGATCGACGACGATGCCGCCGCTTTTGTCGTGCAGATACCGGTTGCGCTCGTCCAGTTCGCGCAGCTGTTGTTCGGCCAGCAGGGCGCGGTCCCGCAACAGCTTTTTGTTGTGATGGATGCGCGCGCCGACATAGACAAGCCCGCCGAAAAAGAGCAGACGATAGGTGACGGCGGCCAGCCTGGTCATTTTGCGGGAATCCCCGCCGCCGAGCTCAGCCACCACAACCATATAGACGAGCATCCCGGCCAGCAGGACCCAGAGCAGACGGATGCGCCAGCGGATTGTATCGGTATATCGTCTGGGCTGATCGAATGCATCAAAGCGTTTCATAGCGTTTGTCCTCCTCGGCCAGATTTTCCTGCAGGCAGCACAAATCCTCCACCGTGGTGCCGAACACCCGCGCCAGGCGGTAGGCCAGCATCAGCGAAGGGCTGTACTGTTCCTTTTCAATTGAGATGATCGTGCGGGCCGAAACGTGTACCTGTTCGGCAAGCTGCTGTTGGGTCATCCTGGCTGCGGTGCGCAGCGCTTTTACCTTGGTTTTCATCGGGATATGAAGCTTCCTTCTTATGAAGTTAACTTCATATTAGCAAAAGATGGCACCCTTGTCAAGGAAAGCAGCGCTCTTTTTTCGACGCAGAGAGTCCAAAAAGTGAAGCCCTCTCCTGTGCAGTTTGCACAAGAAAGGGCTTCGCAGCGTTTTTCCCTCAAAACCGGTCCGCGCGGGCTATGGCTTCGATGGGTGGAGATGACCGGGTTACTCCACCTGCAGCAGATCCTGGCCCGGGGTAACGGTACCGGTGGCCAGCGGCTTAACCGCTGCGTAATCGTCGGTATTGCAGACGATCAGCGGTGTGGTGCACAGGTACCCTGCTGCCTTGATCGCTTCGATGTCAAAGGAGATGAGCAGGTCCCCCTTTTTCACTTTCTGCCCGGTCTGGACATGGGCGGTAAAGTGCTGCCCGCCGAGCTTCACCGTATCAATGCCGATATGCAGCAGCAGCTCCACGCCGGAGGTAGTGACCAGGCCAATGGCATGGTGGGTATCAAACAGGTTATCCACCACGGCGTCGGCCGGCGCATAGAGTTTGCCCTCTGTCGGTTCAATGGCCACGCCTTCCCCAAGCACGCAGCTGGCAAAAGCTTCGTCCTGCACCTGGTCCATCGGGACAACAGTGCCGGCCAGGTGTGCGCCCAGCCGTTCCGGCTGTTTTGCCGGGGCAGGCGCAGCCGGCTTTGCGGCCGGGGCCGGGGCAGGCGCAGCAGCCGGAGCTGGGGCTTCGCCAAGCGCATCGGCGGCCGGGGTTTCCATAAAGTCCACAAGGTTTGACTTAATGACCGCCACCTGGGGCCCATAGATAACCTGGATACCGTTGCCTTTGTGAACCACACCGGAAGCACCGCTCTGTTTGAGCAGACCATCGCTGACTTTATCCGGGTCCGCCACCGTGATGCGCAGGCGGGTCGCGCAGCAATCCACATCTGTGATATTGGCTTTGCCGCCCAGGCCGCGCAGGATGGTGGCAGAAACCGTATCATTGCCCGCAGCCGGCGTACCATCCGGGCCAACGCCGGTTTTTTCCTTAAAGTCGGCGCGGTTGTAGAGCTTGGGCTCTTCGGTATCCGCTTCACGGCCGGGTGTTTTCAGGTCCATTTTGCGGATCATGATTGAGAAAGTGAAGTAATACAGCACAAAGTAGACAGCGCCCACCGCGACAATCCACAGCCAGTGGGTCTTGTCATTGCCCTGCATGATGCCGAACAGCGTCAGGTCGATCAGGCCGCCGGAGAAGGTCATACCGACACAGACATCCAGGATATGCATGAGCATATAGGCCAGACCGGCATACACACAGTGCACGGCATACATAACCGGCGCAATGAAGAGGAAGGTGAACTCCAGCGGCTCGGTAATACCGGTCAGCATGGAGGTCAGGGCCGCGGAAAGCAGCAGGCCGGCCACGACCTTGCGCTTTTGGGGGCGGGCGGTGCGGTACATGGCCAGCGCCGCGCCCGGCAGGCCGAAAATCATGAAAACAAATTTGCCGGTCATGAAACGGGTTGCTTCCACAGAGAACTCAGTGGTAGACTTGGAAGCCAGTTCGGCGAAGAAGATATTCTGCGCCCCCTGCACGGTCATGCCATCAATCACGGCGCTGCCACCCACGGCGGTCTGCCAGAACGGCATATAGAACACATGGTGCAGGCCAAAGGGGATCAGCGCCCGTTCGATCAGGCCATAGATAAAGGTGCCCGCATACCCGGAGCTGATCACCAGATTGCCCAGCATACCGATGCCGGTCTGCACAACCGGCCAGACATAGAACATCGCAATGCCCACCAGCAGGTATACCGCCGTGCTGATGATCGGCACAAAGCGGGTACCGCCGAAGAAGGACAGCACCTGCGGCAGCTGGATTTTGTAAAAGCGGTTGTGCAGCCCTGCCACGCCCAACCCGACGATGATGCCGCCAAACACCCCCATCTGCAGCGTGGTAATCCCCAGCATGGATGTTGTGGTGTTGGGCGCCATTGCTTCGACGCCGCCGGCCGCATTGATCATGGCGCTGATGGCGGTATTCATGACCAAATAGGCGATGGCGCCGGACAGGGCCGCGACCTCCTTTTCTTTTTTGGCCATACCGATGGCAACGCCCATGGCAAACAACAGGGCCAGGTTGTTGAACACGGCGCTGCCGCACTGGTTCATGATATCCAAAACCGTGTAGATCACCGTGCCCTGGTGGATCAGGCCTGTCAGGCCATAGGTTTCGAGCATGGTCTCATTGGTGAAGGAACTGCCGATCCCGAGCAGCAGCCCCGCCACCGGCAGCAGGGCTATGGGCAGCATAAAGGAGCGGCCCACCCGCTGTAACACGCCGAATATTTTGTCTTTCATCTTGTTTACCTCCTCGTTATGATTGGAAAGCGGACATTGCACAGGCTTTGGGAAAAACGCAGGAATGCAATGTATAAAAAAAGGCCTATACTCCCCCGCCGTCGGGCGAACACGGCGCAGACCGCAGCTTCGTCGGCATGGAAATACAGGTCTAGCCCACACAACAAAAGGTGCAGTCACTATCCTTATGGATTCAGTTTCTGCGGGCAAGCCGGGGCAAAAAGCCGAGCCGCCCGTTCTGCAATTCAGCGGTGTTCCGACGCTTTCAAATCGCCGGACACACGCTTGAGGTGGATGGTCAGGTAGATCAGTTCTTCTTGAGAAAGTTGTTTGTGCCAGGTGTTTTTGACATATTCCGCAACGCACTGGGCGCATTTATAGTGCCGGGCGCAGCTTTTTGCGATCATCTGGCGGAAAGCCGCGTCCCCCTCTTCTTCGGTATCAGGCATCATTTTATCCTGAAAGAGCCGCTGCGCAAAGTAGCGCAGGTGCACCACAAAGCGGTTGAATGCCAACGAGTCACGGTCAAATCGGCCCTGCTCACGGTAGAAATACTCCACCACTTCCACCACGCCGTCAATCAGGCGGGTGATGTCATACATTTCGCTCATGCTGGTGTTCAGTTCCGCATTGACGATATGCAGCGCAATGAAGGAGGCTTCATCAGGGTTCAGCGCTACGCCGCAAGTCTGGCGGATCTGTTCAAGGCATTGCTGACCCAGCTGGTACTCAGTGGGATAATAGCACAAAATACTGCCCGCCAGCGGATTCTTGAATTCAATCCCCTGCTCTTTGCGCCGGATTGCAAAGCTGATATGGTCCGCCAATGTGATCAGCAGTGACTCATTCAGAGGCTGGCGGACTGCTGCCTGAATCCGGACAAGCAACTCCTCTGTCAGGCGGAGGTGGTCCAGCGGGATCTGTTCCACCAGTTCCCGCAAACGGCGCTGGCCGGCCTTGTCTTCCATGCGGTACGTTTTTTCCACCAGCGCTGCATCCACAAACTGGCCCACCTTGCGGCCGAACCCCAAGCCGCGCCCGGTCACAATACTTTCACAGCCCTTTTCATCAATGACGCACAGGATGTTATTGTTGATGACTTTTTTGATCCGCATCCCGCCGCCCCATTTCTCTCTCCTTTGATACAAAAAAAGAAACCAGCCCCATCAAACACCCTTCCCACAAGGCATTTTCGGAGTTGGTCTAGCCCGCTTCACCGGTAACAATCCAACTTAAGCCTGCCACCATGCAGGCCTTTTATCTCGCAAAGTCAGCATACCATATCCTCTGCGGGAAGTCAATCTTTTTTCTGTCATCGCCAAAAAAATAGCAGGATGCCGATTTCCCGTCATAATATTTGGATAGTTTGCCCGGTAGGCGCCGGGTCATTCCGGCATACTTCGCCGCCCGGCCGGGCGGCATTATCCCGCCTGGCCGAGCCTGCCTGGGAAGCAGCCGCCCTCCCTTCAGGCCGCCATCAAGCGCTTCCGGGGTTCGGCCTGCCGCCATCGAACGTCCTTATCCAAACAGTTTGGCCGCTTTTTCCATGCGGCTGGCCACGGCAACGCCAAAGGGGCAGCGGGTTTCACATCCTTTGCATCCGATACAGTCTTTCGCATTGGCGGAAAGCTGGTTATAGTGCGCCCGCAATGTGCCCGGAATCTCATCCTGCATAACAGCCAGATCATACAGCTTATTGACCATCGCAATGTCAATCCCCACCGGGCAAGGGGCACAGTGACCGCAGTATGTACATTGGCCATAATAGGCATGACGCGGCGCTTTTGCAAGGACACTGGCATAGTCCTTTTCTTCATCTGTCGCCGTTTCATAGGCTACCGCCGCATCAACATGGTCGATGCTGTCATATCCCACCATAATACTGGCTACCGCAGGGCGTGTCAGCGCATAATGGATGCACTGAACCGGCGTCAGGGCCACATGGAAGGGCGATGTCTGCGCGGAGAACAAGCGGCCGCCGGCATAGCCTTTCATAACCGTGATTCCCACCTGGTTCTGCTCACAGATTTTGTACAGTTCCTCCCGTTCCGGGTTTATCCCCTGAAGAGATTCATCATACTGGTCTTGAAAGTAATCCTCCATATTTTCGCTGGCGGGAAGCAGATCAAACGCAGGATTGATGCTAAACAGGATCATCTCGATCATACCGCTTTGCGCGGCCAGCTTCGCCACCTGAGGATTGTGTGTGCTCATGCCGATATGACGGATCACGCCATCCTTTTTCAATTGGCGGACATATTCCAGAAATTCACCCTCCATAATCCGATGAAATTCCTGAATTTCATCGACGAAGTGGATCATCCCCAAATCGATATACTCTGTGCGCAACCGGGCCAGCAGATCCTGAAAAGCTTCTCGGACCTTATCCATCTGGCGGGTCCGCACATACTGTCCATTCTGCCAGGTGGAGCCAATATGTCCCTGAATCACCCAGCGTTCCCGTTTTCCGGAAATAGCTGCGCCGATATTCGAGCGCACATTTGGTTCTGACATCCAGCAATCCAAAATGTTTATGCCAGTTGCTTCGCAATGGTCAATAATAGCCTTTACTTCCTGCGCGGTATGGCGTTCCAGCCATTCGGCGCCCAGGCCGATTTCGCTCACTGACAATCCCGTTTTTCCAAGCATTCTGTATTTCATACGGGGGTTCCTCCTTTATGTATGGGCAACGCGCTGCCATCTGATGCAGGTTTGCATCGTTTCAAGCGTTACACAAATCTTGTGCGTCAAGCGTTTTTGTCTCTGTTGTTTTGCCGGCCGAATGTTGCTATGCTCATATTATAGCAAATGATACGCTCCCTTCCAAGTGGACAGTGAAAAAACTGCACGCTGGGAAGAGAGCGTTCTGTAGGGCAGGAATCTCTCTATTTCATTGTTCGTTTGGCGAGATGCAGATAAAATCCATGCGGAGTGACAATCCCGTTTTCGAACAGTGCTTTATAAAGTCATCCCCAATTCAATTTCGTCGTCATCGCTCCTTCCGGTTTCAGTGAACCCAAGTTTGCGATACAATCTATACGCCACTTCATTTTGTGGATTACAGGTAATCAGAATCGTTTTGGAACTTCCAAAAGGCTTTGACGCAATGTATTTGAGGACTTCCTGCAATGCACTTGTACCATACCCCCTTTTCTGGAAAGCACGATCTATCATCATGTGCCAAATGTTGTATACTTCTTCATCATAATCATAGATAACCATTACATATCCAACCATTGTATCTTCTGCATATATGCCAAACGGCACGCATTGGTTGTAATAGACATACGCCTGTGCAAGACTGCGAACAGGATTTGAAACATATTTTTCTTGTCCCATTGCAAGTTTTAAGTTGAAGCAATCAATGAAATTCGACTCATCTATTCTCTTTAAGGTGATGGTATTCATGACGTTCCTCCATAATTAGGAGGGTCAGCTTAAAGTTTCCCTCCTGATTTTGTATGACTTCGAAGTTCTTTGTTCGTCATAATGATCAACCCCTTTATAGTCTTGTATCTATTATAAACACAGGAAACCTGTGGAATCGCACGCCTTATTTTCTACCGCTTTCATCGGCCACACCTCATAAAGCACGTTACTATCTGCTATATGACCATTTTATCAGAAGCCGCCACCATTGTCTACACATGACAAAAAAATGGCAGCTTCCACGCCAGTCAGCTGACCCCCACAGGAGAGGCCGTTTGCTGCACAAAACTGAAAACGCAGATACATACAGGGCAAAACAAAAAAGATCTAACTGATCATCGAAATCCGTCAGATCTTTTTCTTAAACGCGTGCAAGCCACCCAATCACGCAAAAGCAAATAAATATTGGGCAGGTGCTATCAATCCGCTATCAAAAGGGAAATCTGAAATCCGAAAACCCAGTGGTTATGCGGGTTTGCGGCCTCTCCTATCCACTTTTACCTTATTCGAACTCAATCGTTGCCGGCGGCTTGGTGGTGTAGTCGAAGAGGACGCGGTTGATGTGGGAAACTTCGTTGACTATACGGTTCGCAGCTGTCGTGATCGTCTCGGTGGGCAGCAGGGTAACTTCTGCGGTCATGAAATCGGTGGTGGTAACCGCGCGCAGCGCGACAGCATAATCATAGGTGCGCTCATCACCCATAACCCCAACGCTCTGCATATTGGTCAGCGCCGCAAAATACTGGCTCGGGCGCCGGGCTGCGGGCAGCTTATCGACTTCCTCACGCCAGATAGCGTCCGCATCTTGTACTATCGCAACCTTTTCAGGCGTAACTGCGCCAATAATACGGATGGCAAGCCCTGGCCCCGGGAAAGGCTGACGGGCGACAAGGTACTCCGGCAGACCAAGTTCCCGACCGGCCTGGCGGACTTCATCTTTGAACAGATCCCGCAGCGGCTCCACAATCTCTTTGAAATCGACATAATCGGGCAGGCCGCCGACATTGTGGTGACTCTTGATCGTAGCGGATTCGCCGCCAAGGCCACTTTCGACAACGTCGGGATAGATCGTGCCCTGGGCCAGGAAATCGACCGCGCCGATCTTCTTGGCCTCCTCCTCAAAGACGCGAATGAACTCCTCGCCGATGATCTTGCGCTTGCGCTCGGGCTCGGTCTGGCCGGCAAGTTTGTCATAAAAACGCTGGCGGGCATCCACGCAGACAAAGTTGATGTCAAAGGCGCCGCCTTCGCCAAAGACGCTGCAGACCTCTTCCCTCTCATTTTTGCGCAGCAGGCCGTGATCCACAAAGACGCAGGTCAGCTGTTTGCCGACAGCCTTGGCCAGCATGGCTGCGCAGACGCTGGAATCCACGCCGCCGGACAGCGCGCAGAGTACCTTGCCATCGCCAATCTTGGCGCGCAGGTTCTGCACTGCCTGTTCGACGAAGGAATCCATCTTCCATGTACCGGTACAGCCGCAGACCTTGTAGACGAAGTTATGCAGGATCTGGGTGCCGTTCTCCGTGTGAAGCACCTCGGGGTGGAACTGGACGCAATAGAGCCCGCGGGCAGGGTCTTGGGCAGCCGCGACCGGACAGTTGGGGGTATGGGCAACGACCTGGAAACCGGGGGCCGCCTGTTCGATATAATCGTTGTGGCTCATCCAGCAGACATTCTGATCCGGCAGGCCTGCGAACAGCGGGCTGACCGTATCCAAGTGTACAAGGGTTTTGCCGTATTCGCGCTCGGGCGCCTGGCAGACATGGCCGCCAAGCATGTGCATCATCAGCTGGCTGCCATAGCAAATGCCAAGGATCGGCACGCCCCAGGTGTAGATTTCGGGGTCGATGGCGGGCGAATCGGGCAGGTAGGCGCTGTTGGGGCCGCCGGTGAAGATGATACCCTTGGGATTTTTGGCCTTGATTTTGGCCAGATCGGTGCGGTACGAATAGATTTCGCAGTACACGTTGCATTCCCGGACACGGCGGGCGATCAGCTGGTTATACTGGCCGCCGAAATCAAGGACGATAACGGTTTCCTGTTGCATGGAGCTCTCCTTTCACAAATACACCTTGCATTTCACGATACCAGATCTTGCGTGGTTATGAATGACTTATTATACCATTTTCTGTGCGCAATAGCAACACAGACAAAGGCTGTTTGTATCGGAAAGCCGGCAGAAAAGGCAACGCCTCCGGCTGCATTCAGACGCCATACCGTCCTGTCACCAGCTGTACAGCGGAATCAGCATGGTGTAAGGCGCAGTGGCAATCGCCAGCGCCAGACACAGCCGGTTCACCGTCTGTGCCGGCAGGCCGGCATGGCGGAAGGCAAAACGCCGATTGAACCGGTAGATCAGCCAGCCGGCCAATGCTGCGCCTGGTATGGCAAACACAGTCGCGCCGGGAAAGTTCAGCGGATGCCAGAAACCGTTCAGTATTTCGGCCCAAACGCCGCCCAGATCGGCCAGGGCTATCGTCCCAAAATAAACGGCCAGGTTCAGCAGAGCGCCCAGGAGATCCGCCGCAAAGCCAAGCAGCCATACCTTCAGGATCGTTCGCTGCCACAACCGCCGAATACCGGTGAGTTTCTGCCAGCGGGCCGCCAACACCAGCACCAGGCTGTCGAAGGCAAAGTTGAAGCCCAGCACGGCAAGCGGCAGCCAGGAGGGATACAGGTACATGAGAAACCATATGGGAAACAATACATTATAGAGTCGGATTGATTTACAGCGTTTCACCGGGCGGCCTCCGTTCTTCTTGGTAATATGCAAAAGGGCCCCTGCCCGGAGGCAGGAGCCCTGATCATTTGTCCTTTTCAGACGAGAAATTACTTCTCGATCTTGGAGACAACGCCGGAACCAACGGTGTGGCCGCCTTCACGGATAGCGAAGCGCATGCCTTCTTCCATGGCAACCGGAGTGATCAGCTCAACATGCATATCGACGTTGTCGCCGGGCATGCACATCTCGGTGCCCTCGGGCAGGGTGATGATGCCGGTAACGTCGGTGGTGCGGAAGTAGAACTGAGGACGATAGTTGTTGAAGAACGGGGTGTGACGGCCGCCCTCTTCCTTCTTCAGGACATAGACATGGCCATCGAAGGTGGTGTGGGGATGAACCGAGCCGGGAACAGCGATAACCTGGCCACGCTCGATCTGGTCACGGTCGATACCACGGAGCAGAGCGCCGATGTTATCGCCGGCCTGGGCGTACTCGAGGCTCTTGCGGAACATCTCGAGGCCGGTAATGGTGGTGGTCATCTTTTCTTCCTTCAGGCCGACGATTTCCATCTGGTCGCCGACATGGGCAGTGCCACGCTCAACACGGCCGGTAGCGACGGTGCCGCGGCCGGAAATGGTCATGACGTCCTCAACGGGCATCAGGAAGGGCTTGTCAGCAGCGCGATCCGGGGTCGGGATGTAGCTGTCAACAGCATCCATGAGCTCCCAGATGCAAGCATACTCAGGAGCGTTGGGGTCGGTGGAGGTGCTCTCGAGAGCCTTCAGAGCGGAGCCGCGGATGATCGGGGCGTTGTCGCCGTCGAAGTCCTGGCTGCTGAGCAGCTCACGGATTTCCATCTCGACGAGGTCGAGCAGCTCATCGTCGTCGACCATGTCGCACTTGTTCATGAACACAACGATCTTGGGCACGCCGACCTGACGGGCAAGCAGGATGTGCTCGCGGGTCTGGGGCATCGGGCCGTCGGTGGCGGCCACGACCAGGATCGCGCCGTCCATCTGGGCAGCACCGGTGATCATGTTCTTGATATAGTCAGCATGGCCCGGGCAGTCAACGTGGGCATAGTGACGCTTCTCGGTGTGATACTCGACGTGCGCGGTGTTGATTGTGATGCCGCGGGCCTTCTCTTCGGGGGCCTTGTCGATGCTGGAGTAATCCATGAAGTCGGCGTCGCCCTTGAGAGCGAGAACCTTGGTGATGGCGGCGGTCAGGGTGGTCTTGCCGTGGTCGACGTGACCGATGGTGCCAATGTTGACGTGCTCAAGCGAGCGGTCAAACTTTTCCTTTTCAGCCATTGGAAGTATCCTCCTTTGTATAAGACATAATGATGCCTGGTATAAGGCTATCATACTAGATTCTGCGGGAAAAATCAAGCACAATCGCAGAAGATTTCCCGCAAAATTGCGTGATTTTTTTGAGAACTTGGCTTAGTTCTTGGCGCGCTCGGACATGATCTTGTCCGCAACGCTCTTCGGGACCTGCTGATACTCGGCAGGTTCCATGGAATACTGGCCACGGCCCTGGGTCTTGCTGCGCAGGTCGGTGGCGTAGCCGAACATTTCGCTCAGCGGGACTTCCGCCGTCACGCGGGCGGTGCCGTCCTGGGATTCCTGGTTCTGGATCTGGCCACGGCGGCTGTTCAGGTCGCCGATGACATTGCCCATATACTCATCCGGAACGATGACGTCAACCTTCATGATCGGCTCCATGATGACGGGATCGCACTTCTTCATAGCTTCTTTGAAAGCCATGGAACCGGCGATCGAGAACGCCATTTCAGAGGAGTCGACTTCATGGTAAGAACCATCCCACAGCGTGACCTTGCAGTCCACGACGGGATAACCGGCCAGCACGCCGGCCTTCATCGCGCCCTGAATGCCCTGATCGACAGCGGGGATATATTCCTTCGGGATCGCGCCGCCAACAATACCGTTGACGAACTCGTACCCCTTGCCCGGGTTGGGCTCGAGTTTGATCTTGACATGACCATACTGGCCCTTACCACCGGACTGACGCGCGTACTTGGTCTCCTGGTTGGCCTCCTTGCGGATGGTCTCACGATAGGCGACCTGCGGGGCGCCGACGTTGGCTTCGACCTTGAACTCACGCAGCAGACGGTCGACGATAATCTCCAGATGGAGCTCGCCCATGCCGGCGATGATGGTCTGGCCGGTCTCCTCGTCGGTCCAGGTACGGAAAGTCGGGTCCTCTTCAGCGAGCTTGGCCAGGGCGATGCCCATCTTCTCAGAGCCGGCCTTGGTCTTGGGCTCGATGGCCACGCGGATAACCGGCTCGGGGAAGTTCATGCTTTCAAGGATGATCGGGTGCTTTTCATCGCACAGGGTATCGCCGGTCGTGGTGTTTTTCAGGCCAACGGCCGCGGCGATATCGCCGGCGTAGCAGACATCAATATCCTTCCGGTTGTTCGCATGCATCTGCAGGATACGGCCGATGCGTTCGTCCTGATCCTTAACCGAGTTGTAGACGGTGGTGCCGGCGGTAACCGTGCCGGAGTAGACACGGAAGAAGCACAGCTTGCCGACATACGGGTCGGTCATGATCTTGAACGCCAGCGCGGCAAACGGCGCGTTATCGCTGGACTCACGCTCTTCCTCCTCGCCGGTCTCAGGGTTGGTACCCTTGATGGCCGGGACATCGGTCGGCGCGGGCATATAGTCAACGATCGCGTCAAGCAGCTTCTGCACGCCGCGGTTCTTGTAGGAAGAGCCGCAGACGACGGGCACGATCTCGTTGGAGATGGTGGCCTTGCGCAGCGCAGCTTTGATCTCATCCTTGGAGAGCTCCTCGCCTTCGAGGTACTTCATCATGAGGTCCTCGTCGGTTTCAGCCACCGCTTCAATCAGTTTGTCGCGGTATTCCTGGGCCTGCTCCTTCATGTCCTCGGGGATTTCCTCCACACGGACATCGTTGCCCATATCGTCATAATAGACGTCCGCCTTCATATCGATCAGATCGACAATGCCTTTGAAGGTGTCTTCCTGGCCGATGGGCAGCTGGATGGGCACGCCGTTGGCATGCAGGCGGTCATGCAGCATCTGCACGCAGCGGAAGAAATCGGCGCCCATCGTGTCCATCTTGTTGACATAGACCATGCGGGGAACCTTGTACTCGTCCGCCTGACGCCAGACGGTCTCGCTCTGGGGTTCAACGCCGCCCTTGGCCGCCAGAACGGTGACAGAGCCGTCCAGGACGCGCAGGCTGCGCTGAACCTCAACGGTAAAGTCAACGTGGCCGGGGGTGTCAATGATGTTGATGCGGTGGCGGTTCTTCTTGAACTGCGCAGGGTCTTTCTGGGTCTCGGTATGGCTCCAGTAGCAGGTGGTTGCAGCAGAGGTGATCGTGATGCCACGCTCCTGCTCCTGCTCCATCCAGTCCATCGTAGCGGCACCGTCATGCACTTCGCCGATCTTGTGGTTGATGCCGGTATAGTACAGGATACGCTCGGTGGTGGTGGTTTTGCCCGCATCGATATGAGCCATGATACCGATATTTCTGGTCATTTGCAGAGATACGTCTCTCGGCGTTGCCATTGGCTTTAACCTCCTAGGTTATGGAAACGGGATCAATAACGGTAGTGGGCGAAAGCCTTGTTGGCCTCGGCCATCTTGTGCGTGTCTTCACGCTTCTTGACCGCGCCGCCGACGTTGTTGGTGGCGTCGATGATCTCGGCCGCCAGGCGCTGGGACATCGTCTTCTCACCGCGGTTGCGGCTGTAAAGGGTCAGCCAGCGCAGGCCGAGGGTCTCGCGGCGGGCGGGGCTGACTTCCAGGGGGACCTGGTAGGTCGAGCCGCCGACACGGCGGGCCTTGACTTCGAGGCTGGGCATGATGTTCTCCATCGCCTTTTCGAACATTTCAAGGGGATCGTTGCCGGTCTTTTCCTTGACGATGTCAAAAGCGTCGTAGACGATCTTCTGGGCAACGCCCTTCTTGCCATCCAGCATGATCGAGTTGACCAGGCGGGTGACGATCTTGGAATTATAAATAGGATCAGCCAGAACTTCGCGTTTAGCGACATTACCTCTTCTGGGCATCTTTCTTCCCTCCTTCACATAATGATATCATCGGTACTCGAAAGTTTTAGAAACTCCCGTCATGCCACAAAAGGGTCAGCCGACCATTTTATGGCGAAAAGATGTTTCCTTACTTCTTGGCACCGGCCTTGGGGCGCTTCGCGCCGTACTTGCTGCGAGCCTGGTTGCGGTTCGCAACGCCCTGGGTATCCAGGGTACCACGGATGATGTGGTAACGCACACCGGGCAGGTCCCTAACACGGCCGCCACGGATCAGAACGACGCTGTGCTCCTGCAGGTTATGGCCGATACCAGGAATGTACGAGGTGACCTCGATACCATTCGTGAGGCGGACACGGGCAACTTTACGCAGGGCAGAGTTCGGCTTCTTCGGGGTCATGGTACGGACCGCAGTGCAGACGCCGCGCTTCTGGGGGCTGTTCATGTTGGTGTACTGCTTCTTCTGGGAGTTGTAGCTCTTCTGAAGGGCAGGCGCGGTGCTCTTGGTGACCAGGACCTCACGGCCTTTGCGCACGAGCTGGTTAAAAGTAGGCATTTCTTTTCTCCTTTCTTACAAGATTTTTGCGTATAGCGCCCGGGTTACAGGGCCAAATGGCCGCACGAATCCCTGGGAGCCACGCAACGATTATTTTAAAGCAAAGCCGGGCAGTTGTCAAGCCTATTTACAGAAATTATACGAAAAATCGCAGCCCCCCGCTTTTGGGCCTTTTCATCTGCCACAGACAGAAAGCTAAAATCGTCGCCGACGGCGGACATGCGCCGACGACGGCGACACGCTGGGTTTAGCGGCCGAGCTTGTCGGCGCAGGCCTCCGCATCGGCGAGCAGGCGGTCAAACTTGTCCAGCGCCGCATCGATCGGGGCCGGCGTCATCAGGTCCACGCCGGCGTGGCGCAGTTCGTCAAGCGGGTAAGCGCTGCCCCCCATTGAGAGGAATTCGAGATACCTCTTGACAGCCGGCTGCCCTTCGCACAGGATCGCTTCGCTGAGGGCGACCGCCGTTGAGTAACCGGTCGCGTACTTATAGACATAGAACGGGCGGTAAAAATGCGGGATGCGCGCCCATTCCAGCCCGACCTCCTCATCCATGACAAGATCGGGACCGAAGTAATCCTGCACAAGCTTGCCGTACAGCGCGCCGAGGGCAGCCGGGCTCAGCGCTTCGCCGCGTTCCCGCATCGCGTGGGCCTCGCGTTCAAACTCGGCAAACATTGTCTGGCGGTAAACGGTGCCCTTAAAGTTTTCAAGATACTGGTTGAGCAGCACGAGCCGGGCCGCGGGGTCCTGCTCTTTTTTGAGCAGCTGCTCAATCATGAGGTTTTCGTTGACGGTGGAGGCAACTTCCGCCACAAACAGCGTGTAGCCGGCGTACTGCGGCGGCTGGGCACGGTTGGCCAGCAGACTGTGCATGCTGTGGCCCATTTCATGCGCGATGGTCGAAACGCTGTCCAGTGTGCCGGTGAAGTTGGTCAGGATATAGGGCTCGGAATCGTAGGTGCCGGTGGAATAAGCGCCGCCACTTTTGCCTTTGTTGGGATAAACGTCAATCCAGCGCTCGGCAAAGCCGCGGCGGACTTCGGCGCCGTACGCTTCGCCAAGCGGGGCCACCGCCTCCAGCACCATCTGCCGGGCCTGCTCGTAGGTATAGCGGGCGGTGCTTTCACCGGTCAGCGGGGCGTAGACATCATAATAATGCAGTTCGTCCAGCCCAAGCAGCCGTTTGCGCAGCGCGACATAGCGGTACATGGCCGGCAGATGGGCCCGAACCGTGGCGACAAGGTTGTCGTATACCTGTTCGGGAATGTTCTCCCCCGCCATTGACATTGCGCGGGAGGACGGGTAATGCCGCGCGGAAGCTTCCGCCGTGGCCGCCTTGACAGCCGCGCCGTAGGTGCCCGCAAAGGTATTGATGTGCTGGCGGTAGCTTTTGTAAAAGCTGTGGAAGGAGTTTTTGCGCAGCGTGCGGTCCGGCGAAGTTTGCAGCAAAATGTAATTTGCGCCGGTAACCTCATGCTGCTGGCCCTGGCTGTCCTCCGCCGGGTCAAAAACAAGGTCGGCATCCTGCAGGCTGTCCGCAATTTCGGAAGGCGCGCCGAGCACTTCACTGAAAGAGGCGAGCAGTTTTTCTTCAGCCGCACTCAGGGTGTGTGGTTTCTGGCGCAGCAGGTCCTCAAAGGCGAAGCGGTAATCCCCCATTTGCGGGTCAGCCGCCACGGCCTGCAGCGTGTCTTCGGGCAGGGCAAGGATTTCCGGCTCTGCGAAGGAGAGGGCGGCCGCAACCCGGGCATATTGGGCCGAGATGCGGGCATACATACTTTGGGCTGCTTCGGCGCGGGTATCCTCGCTGTGGCGCATGGAAGCATAGCAGAAAAGGTCGGACAATGTGCGGGACAGCGCGGTTGCAGCTTCAAAGTAGCCGTGGATCGATGCGGCGTCTTTAAGCTTGCCAGCCCAGGCCGTTACCGCAGCGGCCTTTTCCTCAAGGGTGGCGAGGGTTTTCTCCCAGGCCGCATCGTCGGCAAACAGCCGGCTTAAATCCCAGGTGAATTGCGGGTCAAGTTCAGAACGTTCTTTCACAGTTTCAGGCATAAGCGTCTCCTTGTAACAAGCGCCCACCGGGCGCGAAAAAGTCCATACGATAGTATTATACACCCGGGGATAGGTTTAGACAAATGCGTTCATAAAGAGTTTAGATTTGAAGCGCAAAATTCCCGCCGCACAGATGCGGCGGGGATGGTTTGGGTTTGTCTTACTCCGCGTGGTCGTAGGCGGCGCCTTCGGCGTCACGCTCTTCTTCCGCGTGGACCAGCTCTTCTTCGACCTCCGGCAGGCCGGTGCCGGCCGGGATCAGCTTGCCAATAATGACGTTCTCCTTGAGGCCGGCCAGCGGGTCGGTCTTGCCCTTGATGGCGGCCTCGGTCAGGACACGGGTGGTCTCCTGGAAGGAAGCGGCGGACAGGAAGCTATCCGTTGCCAAGCTCGACTTGGTGATGCCGAGCAGCACCTGGCTGGCCTGGACGAGCTTGAGGTCGGTCTCGCCGGCATCGATGCGGGCCTGGATCGCCTCGTTCTCGATCATGACGTCGCGGCGGTTCACAACGCTGCCCACGATAAACTCGCTGGAGCCGGCGTCCTCAATGCGAACCTTGCGCATCATCTGGCGGACGATGACTTCGATGTGCTTATCGTTGATTTCCACGCCTTGCAGACGGTAGACCTTCTGCACTTCGCTGATCAGGTAATCCTGGGTGGCGACGCGGCCCTTGACCGCGAGGATATCCTGCGGGTAGGCATGGCCTTCGGTAAGCAGCGCACCCTTGGCGATCACATCGCCTTCCATCACCTTCAGGCGCTGGCCGAAGGGGATGATGTAGCTCTTGGTGACCGGGGCGCCGTTGTCATCCACACCAAGCACTTCGACATGGCGGGTCTTCTTGGTATCGTCGATGTGAACGGTACCGGCAATTTCAGACATGATGGCCATCGCCTTGGGGCGGCGGCTCTCAAACAGTTCTTCCACGCGCGGAAGACCCTGGGTGATATCTTCGGCCGACGCGATACCGCCGGTGTGGAAGGTACGCATGGTCAGCTGGGTGCCCGGCTCACCGATAGACTGGGCCGCGATGATGCCGACGCTTTCGCCGACCTTGACGCACTGGCCGTTGGACATGTTGGAACCATAGCACCGGGCGCAGACGCCGACATGGGCGCGGCAGGTCATGACGCTGCGGATCTCAAGCTCGGTAATGCCGGCCTTTTCGATCTTTTCGGCGTCAAACATGTCCATCATCTTGTCTTTGGAAACAAGCAGGTCGCCGGTGTTCGGGTCAAGCACATCATGCAGCGGATAACGGCCGATCAGGCGTTCGGCAAAGCTTTCGATCGAAGCATTGCCCTCGCTGATTTCACGGACCATGATGCCTTCGGTGGCGTGGCAGTCTTCTTCGCGGATGATGACTTCCTGGCTGACATCGACGAGACGGCGGGTCAGGTAACCCGAGTCGGCGGTGCGCAGCGCGGTATCGGTCAAACCCTTGCGGGCGCCTCTGGACGAAATGAAATATTCAAGGATGTTCAGGCCTTCGCGGTAGTTGGCGCGAATCGGCATTTCCAGCGTTTTGCCGGCGGTATTGGCCAGCAGGCCGCGCATGCCGGCCAACTGCTTGATCTGGTCCATAGAACCACGGGCGCCGGAGTCCGACATCATATAGATGGGGTTGCGCTGGTGGTTGGTGCGCAGGTTGGTGGACAGAGCGTCCGAGACTTCCTCGGTGGCCTGCTGCCAGATTTCAACCGTCTTCTTGTAGCGCTCTTCATCCGAAATCAAGCCGCGGTTGAAGTTCTTCATGACCTTTTCAACCTTCTTGTCGGCGGCGGCCAGGATGTCGGCCTTCTCTTCCGGGATGATCGCGTCAGGCACGGCAACCGTAATGGCGGACAAAGTCGAGTATTTGTAGCCCTGGGCCTTGATCGCGTCGAGCATGACCGCGCAGCGCTTGGTGCCATGCTTGGTCAGGCAGCGGCTGATAATATCGGGCAGCTTTTTCTTGGTGACCTGGAAATCGATCTCGTAATCAAACTTATGGATCGGGTCGGTGCGGTCCACATAGCCAAGATCCTGCGGAATCGGGGTGTTGAAGATGATCTTGCCGACGGTGGTGTTGACGATAGCGCTTTCTTCCACGCCGTCAAAGACCATGGTGCGGCGCACTTTGACGGGCGCCTGCAGCGTGACGATGTGCTCGGCATAAGCCATGAGGGCTTCGGCTTCGTCGCGGAAGACCTTGTCGTGGCCGGGGTCGTCGGGGTTGACCATCGTCAGATAGTAGGAGCCAAGGATCATATCCTGGGTCGGCACCGTGACAGGCTCGCCGTCCGAAGGTTTGAGCAGGTTGCCGGAAGCAAGCATCAGCATCTTGGCTTCACGGCGGGCTTCGGTGGAAAGCGGCAGATGGACAGCCATCTGGTCGCCGTCAAAGTCGGCGTTGAAGGGGGTGCAGACCAACGGATGCAGCTTGATGGCGCGGCCTTCCACCAGCACCGGTTCAAAAGCCTGGATGCCCAGGCGGTGCAGCGTCGGGGCGCGGTTGAGCAGCACCGGGTGGCCCTTGATAACGGTCTCGAGCGAATCCCACACTTCGGGCGAAGCGCGCTCGACCTTTTTGCGGGCAGCCTTGATATTGGAGGCAACGCCCTTTTCGACAAGGTCCTTCATGATGAAGGGCTTGAACAGTTCGAGCGCCATCTCCTTGGGCAGGCCGCACTGGTACATTTTAAGTTCCGGCCCGACAACGATAACCGAACGGCCGGAGTAGTCGACACGCTTGCCGAGCAGGTTCTGGCGGAAACGGCCCTGCTTGCCCTTCAGCATGTCGGACAGGCTCTTGAGCGCGCGGTTGTTCGGGCCGGTGACCGGGCGGCCGCGGCGGCCGTTGTCGATCAGGGCGTCAACGGCTTCCTGCAGCATCCGCTTTTCGTTGCGAACGATGATATCCGGCGCGCCAAGTTCGAGCAGCCGCTTGAGGCGGTTGTTGCGGTTGATGACGCGGCGGTACAGGTCGTTCAGATCAGAGGTGGCAAAGCGGCCGCCGTCAAGCTGAACCATCGGGCGAATATCCGGCGGGATGACCGGCACAACGGTCAGGATCATCCACTCCGGCCGCTGGCCGGACAGGCGGAACGCATCGACACATTCCAGCCGCTTGAGCAGCCGGACGCGTTTTTGGCCGTTGGCCTTTTCAAGCTCCTCGTGCAGCTCGTTGGAGAGCTGATCGAGGTCGATTTCGGCCAGCAGTTTCTGGATTGCTTCGGCGCCCATGCCGGCTTCAAAGGTATCCTCGTACTTTTCGCGCATTTCTTTGTACTCGCGCTCGGTCAGCAGCTGCTTTTTCTCAAGCGGGGTGAAACCGGGGTCGGTGACAATGTAGTTAGCGAAATAGAGAACCTTGTCCAGCTGGCGGGGGCCGATGTCCAGCATCAGGCCGATGCGGCTCGGGATGCCTTTGAAGTACCAGATGTGGGAAACCGGGGCGGCCAGTTCAATGTGCCCCATGCGCTCGCGCCGGACTTTGGCGCGGGTGACTTCAACGCCGCATTTGTCGCAGATCTTCCCCTTGTAACGGATGCGCTTGTATTTGCCGCAGTGGCATTCCCAGTCCTTGGTGGGTCCAAAAATGCGCTCGCAGAACAGGCCGTCGCGCTCCGGTTTCAGGGTGCGGTAGTTGATGGTTTCGGGTTTTTTGACCTCGCCGTAGCTCCAGGCACGGATCTGATCCGGGGAGGCAAGGCCGATCTTAATCGAATCGAACTCTTTATTATCCATTCAGCGAACCCTCTCATTATACTCTCTATGATGGCAGACGGTCAGGCTTGGCTCATTCGTCGAACATTTCGCTCTCGATGCTGGCCAGCTCGGCGGCATCGGGTTCGGCGTCCTCCTCAAGGTCATTGTCAAAGCCTTCGTCTGCATCCTGAACGCTGTAGTCATCCTGCAGCTCGCTTTCAAGCAGGACATTTTCGCCGGGCATATCGTTGCCCTCAAAGGTGACATCATCGTCGTCATATTCCTGACGGATATCGACTTCGTTGCCTTCCTTATCCTGTACAACGATGTTGAGGCCCAGGCTCTGCAGTTCCTTGAGCATGACGCGGAAGCTTTCGGGGATGCCGGGTTTCGGGATCTCCTCGCCCTTGACGATCGCCTCATAGGTCTTGACACGGCCAACAACGTCGTCCGACTTGACGGTGAGGATTTCCTGCAGGGTGTAGGCCGCACCGTAAGCTTCCAGCGCCCAGACTTCCATTTCGCCGAAGCGCTGGCCGCCGAACTGCGCTTTGCCGCCCAGAGGCTGCTGGGTGACGAGGCTGTAGGGGCCGGTGGAGCGGGCGTGGATCTTATCATCCACGAGGTGATGCAGCTTGAGGTAGTACATATAGCCGACCGTGACCTTGGAGGGGAACTTTTCACCCGTGCGGCCGTCGTAGACGGTGGTCTTGCCGTCATCGGTCAGGTCAATCTTGCTGAAGTCAATGATATGGCCTTTCTCCCCCATCAGGCGGTCCAGCTTGGTGGGGTATTCCGGCGCATGGCCGGTGTGCCATTTTTCACGCGCTTCGGCAAAGCAATCGCGCAGGTCGCTTTCGTGCGCGCCGTCGAAGACCGGGGTCTGGACCTTCCAGCCCAGGGCTTTGGCGACATAGCCGAGGTTGACTTCAAGCACCTGCCCGATGTTCATACGGGAGGGAACGCCGAGCGGGTTCAGCACGATATCGAGCGGGGTGCCGTCGGGCAGGAAGGGCATGTCCTCCTGCGGAAGAATGCGGGAGACAACACCCTTATTGCCGTGACGGCCGGCCATCTTGTCACCGACGCTGATCTTGCGCTTCTGGGCGATGTAGACGCGGACGCATTCCCGCACGCCGGGCTGCAGTTCGTCAGAATTTTCCGGGGTGAAGACCTTGACATCCACAATGATGCCGTACTCGCCATGCGGAACGCGCAGCGAGGTATCGCGCACTTCACGGGCCTTCTCGCCGAAGATTGCACGGAGCAACCGTTCTTCGGCGGTGAGCTCGGTTTCACCCTTCGGGGTAACCTTGCCGACAAGGATATCGCCGGTCTTGACCTCTGCGCCAACCCGGATGATGCCGCGCTCGTCAAGATCCTTGAGCGAGTCGTCGCCGACGTTCGGAATGTCGCGGGTAATCTCTTCGGGTCCAAGCTTGGTCTCGCGGGCTTCGCTCTCATACTCCTCAATATGGATCGAGGTGTAGATATCCTCCCGCACGAGCTTTTCGTTGAGCAGGACGGCGTCTTCGTAGTTGTAGCCTTCCCAGGTCATGAAGCCGACAAGGGCGTTCTTGCCCAGGCTGATTTCACCGTTCTTGGTGGCGGGGCCGTCGGCCAGCACGTCGCCGGTCTTGACGCTTTCGCCGATCTGTACGATCGGGCGCTGGTTGACGCAGGTACCCTGGTTCGAGCGCATGAACTTGATGAGCTCGTAGGTATCGGCGGAGCCATCTTCACAGCGGACGACGATCTTGTCAGCATCCACAGCTTCCACGGTGCCGTCATGGGCAGCCAGTACGCAGACGCCGGAGTCGGTCGCGGCCTTATATTCCATACCGGTCGCGACAATCGGCTGCTGGGTGACCATCAGGGGCACGGCCTGCCGCTGCATGTTCGAGCCCATCAGCGCGCGGTTGCCGTCGTCGTTTTCCAGGAAGGGGATCGACGCGGTCGCAACCGAGACCATCATACGCGGGGAGACGTCCATGAAATCGACCATCTCACGCGGGAATTCCTGGATGTCGTTGCGGTGGCGGCAGGAAACGCGCGGGCGGACGAAGCAGTTGTTTTCGTCGAGCGGTTCGTTGGCCTGGGCGACGATGTATTCATCCTCCACATCGGCCGGCATATAGATCACTTCGTCGGTGACGACGCCGGTCGCTCTGTCCACCTTGCGGTAGGGCGCTTCGATGAAGCCGTACTTATTGATCTTGGCGAAGGAGGCCAGATACGAGATCAGGCCGATGTTCGAACCTTCGGGCGTCTCGATCGGGCAAAGACGGCCGTAGTGGGTGTAGTGCACGTCACGGACTTCAACGCCGGCACGGTCACGCGAAAGACCGCCCGGGCCCAGGGCCGAAAGACGGCGCTTGTGGGTCAGCTCGGCCAGGGGGTTGTTCTGGTCCATGAACTGGGACAGCGGGCTGGAGCCGATGAACTCCCGGATAGCCGAGACGACGGGCCGGATGTTGACAAGGCTCTGCGGTGTGATTTCACCGGATTCCTGGTTCTGCAGGGTCATGCGCTCGCGCACAACGCGCTCCATGCGGGCGAAGCCAATGCGGAACTGGTTCTGCAGCAGCTCGCCGACGCTGCGCACCCGGCGGTTGCCAAGGTGGTCGATCTCGTCGGTGGTGCCGATACCGTGGTCAAGGCCGATGAGGTAGCTGACCGAAGCGAAGATATCGTCAACGGTGACGGTGCGGCTGATCAGCGCGTCACGGTTGCGGCGCAGAAGCTCCTTTTGTTCCTCCGGGTCAGAGGTGGAGTCAAGGATCTTGCGGATTTCAGCAAAGGAGGCGCGCTCATTGATGCCGCATTCTTCCACGTCAAAGCTGAAGAAAGGCTGGGCGTCAACGCAGCCGTTCGAAACGACGATCACCGGGGTCGGTTCCTCGTTCTTGCGCTCCACCAGCACGGTGACGCGGGTGACGCCGGCGCGGTCGATCTCCTCCGCCTTTTCGGTCGAGATTTTTTCGCCCTTGGCGGCGAGCAGTTCGCCGGTCAGCGGGGCGATGATGTCCTCAGCCGCGCGGTAGCCGGCAATGCGGCGGGCCAGCGCGAGCTTTTTGTTCATCTTGAACCGGCCGAACCGGGCAAGATCGTAGCGGCGCGGGTCAAAGAAGAGGGCGTTGATATGGCTGCGGGAGTTTTCAACCGTCGGCGGTTCGCCGGGGCGCAGCTTGCGGTAGCATTCAAGCAGGCCTTCCTCGGTATTGTGGGTGATGTCCTTCTCAATCGAGGCGACGATCTTCGGCTCGGTCGAACCAAAGAACTGGCGCAGCTGTTCGTCAGAGCCAAGGCCAAGCGCGCGCAGGAAAGTCGTGACCGGCAGCTTGCGGTTCTTGTCAATGCGGACATAGAACACATCGGAAGAGTCGGTCTCATATTCCAGCCAGGCGCCGCGGTTGGGGTTCATGGTGGCGGTGAACAGGTCCTTGCCGGCGCGGTCCTTGGTGGAAGCGTAAAAGACGCCGGGCGAACGCACGAGCTGGCTGACGATAACCCGTTCGGCGCCGTTCGAGATAAAGGTACCCGAATCGGTCATGAGCGGGAAATCGCCCATGAAGATTTCCTGCTCTTTGACTTCGCCGGTCTGCTTGTTGATCAGGCGCGCCGTAACGTACAGGGGCGCGGCATAGGTCGCGTCGCGCTCCTTGCATTCTTTAATGGTATACTTGGGATGATTGTCAAGGCGATAATCAATGAATTCCAGTACGAGGTTGCCGGTATAGTCCTCAATGGCGGCAATATCGTGGAAAACCTCATGCAGACCTTCCCGCAGGAACCAGTTGTACGAGTTTTTCTGGATTTCGATCAGATTGGGCATCCCGATCACTTCGTTGATCTTGGAAAAGCTCATTCTGGTCGTGCGGCCATTTTGTACGGGCTTGACCTTTACCATAAAATGCGACCACTCCTATCCAAAGATTTGCGAAACGCGGCCCGCCCGGCCCCGGCAGGCGGGGGCAGCTGGCAAAGCGGCGTTTCCTGTCCAAACAAAATGACAAAGCTGACCACAGGGCGGTGTTGCCGGCGGGTCATCTTCGTCGTTTTTCACAAAGTTTTCGACGAGACCAGGGCAGCGGGGTCCCTTTAGGGCGCTCTATTCCATTTTTGTGATACTGCATCAGTATACCGGATCAGGGCATATTTGTCAAGCATTTTTTTGAAAATGTGGCCGCAGCTTCGCTTTTTTTGCAGCCTGGCGAAAAAAGCGGCCCTTGAATGAAACGCCCGGCCGCGTGTGAAGATATTCAGCAATTTGCTGATTTTCCACCGCAGCCGGGGGGTTGACAAATTGGTTTTCAGGGTTTCTCTCGTCATTTTGCCCAGAGATTGGTCGGATAGTTTGTACAGCCTGGCCCTTGACTTTTCAGTTTTACCCCAGTGTCAGCACAAGAACCTCCAGCACCGCAACCAGCGCCGCCGTGAGCGCCGGCACCCCTGCGGCCGCCCATTCGCCTGCATATTGCCGCACAGCCCTTCCCCCCTCCCGAAGCAGTCTGGTTCCAGTATAGCGAAAAAAGCAAATCACTGCAAGATGTTGCAGGTATAATTTTACATCTATGATTCTGCCTCCCACTGTGCAACACTTAAATAAACGAAACAAAAAGGATGAAAGGCACGCAAACCGCCATTTTATCCCTTTTCCTTTATTGTTTTCTCCGTCAATCCCGTCCAGCGAGGTAACGCAATGGAAGACTATGGCCGCATCATCATCCATCTCGAAGAGCTGATCCAGGCATCCGGCCTGAGCAAGAACAAGGTCAGCCAGCGGGCCGAGATGCAGCGTACCCAGCTTAACAACTACTGCAAAAACGAGGTTGCACGGGTGGACCTGGCCGTGCTGGCCCGGCTGTGCCATGTGCTCGGCGTCGGCATTGACGAACTGCTTGAATATCGCCCGCCCGAAACCGAATCGGCAGACGCCCCAAATACCCACACATAGCCTTATGGGCAAAAGTCTTTTTTGAGATCGTAGCGGCGGTTTGTGCGCCACAAGGCGGGAGAAACCCAACACCAAAAAACAAAACATCCGCGCGCAGCGCCCGGCCGGCGTTTGCGTGCGGATGTTTTGTTGCTTATTGACGCGGCTTCAGCGTACAGCGTTCGGCTTTTCCATCACAAAGTTCTGCATCGTGACGCCGTGGCGCTCGACAGTCTGGGCATACAGTACCCGGTAGCCGCGGTGTTCAAAAAACGGGCGCGCCGTGATGGAGGCATGGGTGGTCAGCCGGTCTGCACCGCAGCCGGCTTCGAGCTCGTCGCATAGGGCCGTGGCAATCCCCTGCCGCTGGCAGTCCTTGTGGACATAGAGCCGGTCGAGGTAACCGTCCTGCGCGAGATCAGCAAAGCCGACGATCTCGCCATCCCGCACTGCCACAAGGGTGCGGTGGGCGCGGAAAGAAGCGTCCCAGGCCGCAAAGTCCGGGCGGCCATCGGCCCAGGCGTCGCGCTGGGCCGGAGTATAATCGGCCGCATTGACGGTGTGAACCGTGTCATAAAACAGCGCCGCCATGGCCGGGCAATCGCCAGGCTCATACACACGGAGGGTGAAGGGTTGGGCGGGGGGTGCGGTGGACATAGAAACCTCTTTCTGTTCTAGTGTTGAGAGTGAAGAGTTTAGATAAGGTGGATCGCGCTGCGCGCTCAAAAAACAAGCCGTCAAGCTACCGGCATTTTTTCAAAACCGCACCGCAGGCACACCAAATCTTAATTCTCAACTCTAAACACTTTATCAGTCCAGGAAGTCCCGCAGCTTCTTGCTGCGGCTGGGGTGGCGGAGTTTGCGCAGGGCTTTGGCTTCGATCTGGCGGATGCGTTCACGGGTGACGTTGAACTCCTTGCCAACCTCTTCAAGGGTACGCGGGCGTCCGTCTTCAAGACCAAAGCGCAGCCGCAGGACCTTTTCCTCCCTCGGGGTCAGGGTTTTGAGCACATCAGCCAGCTGCTCTTTCAGCAGGGTCTGGCTGGCAGCCTCTGCCGGCACCGGGGCTTCGTCGTCAGGGATAAAGTCGCCGAGATGGCTGTCCTCCTCCTCGCCGATCGGGGTTTCCAGGCTGACGGGTTCCTGCGCAACCCGCATGATCTCCCGCACCTTATCGACCGGCATATCCAGGCGTTCGGCAATCTCCTCGGCGCCGGGCTCATGGCCGTTTTCATGCAGAAGCTGGCTCGAGACTTTCTTGACCTTGTTGATCGTTTCCACCATATGCACCGGAATACGGATCGTGCGGGCCTGATCGGCGATGGCGCGGGTGATGGCCTGGCGAATCCACCAGGTGGCGTAGGTCGAGAACTTGAAACCTTTGGTGTGGTCAAATTTTTCGACCGCTTTAATCAGGCCAAGGTTTCCCTCCTGAATCAGATCAAGGAACTGCATGCCGCGGCCGACATACCGTTTTGCAATCGAGACAACAAGGCGAAGGTTTGCTTCGCTCAAACGCTGCTTGGCGCGCTCTCCTTCCGGCCCGCCATTCTGGATGGCCAGGGCGAGCTGAACCTCCTCATCCGGCGAGAGCAGCGGCACTCGGCCGATCTCCTTGAGGTAAACCTTGACCGGGTCGTCGATTGTGACGCCCTCACTGGAGAGCGCATCTTCAAAATCATCGACGTTGTCCTCCGTCAGTACAACGTCGGGCACATCCACAGCGGGGTCGTCGTCCACAACTTCAATGCCGTGGCTTTCAATCTCCTCGTACAGCTTTTCCATCGCTTCCACATCGAGATTGCGGCCGCTTTCCTCCATTGCGTCGCTGATTTCCGTGTTGCTCAGCTTGCCGGCGCGGCGGCCCTGTTCGATCAGGCTGCGGATGGGATCTTTTTTCTCTGCCATAAGTACTCTCCTTTGGGGCGTTGGCCCGTATTTCGTCTATGTCTTGCTGCGGGGTGCGCCCGGCCAAAACCGGTTGTTTGGGCACACCCCCGGGTTGGCGGTTCAATGCCCGGGCGGGGCGTCGGCATGTTTTTCACGCCGGATATTGGCAAACAGCTGGCGGAAGCCGTCGTCATCGGTTTGGGCTGCGCGGCTGCTCATTGGGGTGGCACGGCGCAGCCGTTCGAGATACATATCGACATCCTGGCGCTGCAGGCGCTGGTCGGCATTTTCGGCCTGCACCTGCATGGCCAGGTTGTATGCCTTTTCATCCTGCAGCGCGCTTTGCAGCGAAGTGGCGTTGACCGGCTGGCCGGCATCGGCCAGATCATACACCGCTTTGATAGCCAGGCGGATTTCATCCTCCGGCACGGTGTCAAGGTCAAGCCGTTCGCGCACATAGCCGACGGTTTCGGGGTCCTGCAGCAGGGCGGCCACCAGCTGGCGGGCCGCCTTGGCCGGCCCCATTGCGTTCTGGCCGCCACGCTCATATGGCACCCGGATGCCGGCGGCGTTTCCGTGCTCGTTCATCTGGCGCTGTTCGGCGCGGCGGGCGCGGCGGGCCGCCCCATGCAGCGCACTTTCCAGCTGGGCAGTCACCGCCTGCTTGGCAACGCCGGTTTCGCCTGCGATTCGCCCGGCGTAGACATCCCGCGCCGTGGGGCTGACTGCACCGGCAGCCAGAATATCGATTGCCTCCCGGATATACTCAAGCCGGCCGTCGTCTGTCCGCAGGTCGTATTTTTTCTTTGCTTTGCCCAGCTCAAACTCGGTTGGGTTGGCGGTACCGTTGAGCAGCATCTCAAACCGTTCCCTGCCATAGCGGCGGATGAATTCATCCGGGTCCTTGGCGCCGGGGATGCTGAGCACCGAGACCTTGACCGGGCTGTTTTCAAACAGATGCAAACTGCGCTCGGTCGCCTTCTGGCCTGCTTCGTCCGAGTCGTAACAGAGGACGGCTTCGTCTGCGTATTCGCTCATGAGCTTGACCTGTTCCTGGGTCAGCGCCGTGCCGCAGGCGCAGACCGCGGTATCGAACCCGGCTTCGTGCATGCTGATAACGTCCATGTAGCCTTCGCAGAGGATGAAGCGGCGGGAGGCCGACTTCTTGGCGACGTTGAGGGCAAACAGCGTGCGGGACTTTTTATAGATCATGGTTTCGGGGGAGTTGATGTACTTGGGCTTGGAATCGTCCAGCACACGGCCGCCGAACGCGATGATGTTGCCCCGCACATCGATGATCGGCACCATGACGCGGTGGCGGAAAATGTCAAAGAGATTGCCTTTCTGGCTGCGCTTGACAAGGCCGGAATGTTCGAGCTCATCTTCCGCAAAACCGCGGTGACGCAGGTAATGCAGCAGCCCGCCAAAATCCTCCGGCGCATAGCCGAGGCCGAAACGGCGGATCGCCGCATCCGAAAGCCCGCGCTTTTCTTTCCAGTAGCGGCGGGCGGCGGCGGCCTCGGGTGTGTGGGCGTTGAGCTGCTCATAAAAATAGCGGGCCGCACAGCGGTTGATCTCTAGCAGGCGGCCGCGGGCACGGCCCTCTTTGTCGTCTTCCTCCGGCATTGGCATGCCGGCACGGGAGGCCAGTTCCTTAACCGCCTCGACATAACTGAGGTTGTTGATCTTGCGCACGAAGGTGATCGGATCACCGCCTACGCCGCAGCCGAAGCAATAGAAGCTTTGGTTTTCCGGGTAGACGGTGAAGGAGGGGGATTTTTCGTTGTGAAACGGGCAAAGCCCAACCATTGTGCGGCCGCGGCGGCGCAGCTGGACGTACCGGCCGACAAGCTCGGTGATGTCGTTGCGGCGCACGACTTCCTGGATGTATTCCTGCGGGATCATGGTTTCCTCCCTCCTTTCTCAACGGTATTGCACAGTCAAATCATTCGCGCTGCTTCAGCCGTCGGGCACTTCTGTCAGTTTTTTACAAAACGTGCCATTTCCGGGGCACGAAGAGCTCTTCAAACAGGCGAACGGCAAACTGGTCGCTCATGCCCGAGATGTAATCGGCAACGGCGCGGTCGATCCCCTCGTTGAAGGCGATCTGCATGTAAAAGGTCGGCATCAGCGAAGGGTTCGCGCTCAGCCGCTCGTACAGTTCACCGACGAGCTTGTCCACCTTGCCTTCCTCCCGCTTGGCCTCCTTATCGACATAGACGGTCGAATACATAAAGTCTTTGAGCAGCAGGTAGGCATCTTCGACCTCAGAGGAAAAGCCCATGCGGTCCCCGGGGGTATTCGCAACAAGATCGGTGATCATCGTTGTGATCCGCTCGCTCTTGGTTCTCCCCAGCACCCGCACTGCGTCGGCAGGGATCGCTTCGGGGCTTAACACCCCGGCCGTGATCGCGTCTTCTATATCGTGGTTCAAAAAAGCGATGTGGTCGGCGTAGCGCACCGCGCAGCCTTCCAGCATGCGGGCCCAGGCGCCGGTTGTGTGGGTGATAATGCCGTTGCGCACCTCCCACGAAAGGTTCAGCCCGCGGCCGTCTTTTTCGAGCGAATCGACAACCCGCAAACTCTGCCGGTAGTGGGTGAAGCCGCCGGGGCAGAGCTTGTTGAGCGCGCGTTCCCCCGCATGGCCGAAGGGAGTATGGCCGAGGTCATGCCCCAGGGCGATTGCTTCGGTCAAGTCTTCGTTCAGGCGCAGCGCGCGGGCGATGGTGCGGGCGATCTGGCTGACCTCCAGCGTGTGGGTCAGCCGGGTGCGGTAATGGTCGCCTTCAGGCGAAAGAAAGACCTGCGTTTTCTGCTTGAGCCGTCGGAACGCCTTGCAGTGCAGAATCCGATCACGGTCGCGCTGGTAGCACGGGCGCAGCGGGTCTTCCGGCTCCGGTCGGCGGCGGCCGCGGCTGCGCTCGCTCAAAGCGGCGTAGCGGCTCAAGGTCAGCCGTTCGATGGTCTGGGTCTGTTCACGGACAGTCATGGTCAGCCCCCTTTTCAAATCGGCGCGGGGCTGCGCTGCGCGAAACCGCGCAAACGGCGCAAAGCCCCTGGAACTTCCCTTCTATAAATTAAATACGCCAAAATTCCGAAAAACACTGCCGCAAACCCGCAAAAAATTTGTGAAATTTCTGCGTAGGGCGACGGTCGGGGTAATTTTCCTTAAAACGGCGCGTGATGCGCCGGGCCTACCTGCACAGCGGCCGCGCCGCGGGTCAGCTCACCCAAGGCAGCCAGCAGCGGCGACTCTGTACCGGCCGGCATTGTCCAGCGCAGCGTGACGGCGTCGGCAAATTCAGGGTCGGCCAGTCGGGCGCCGGCGCGCTCGATGCACTGGCGGGCCGGCTCAAACTGCGGGTAAGACACCGTGACGGCGCAGTCGATTACCTCGCGCATCGTGACGATTTCGGCCGCGTTCAGCGCGCCCGAGGCCGCCGCCGTGTAGGCCCGCACCAGCCCGCCGGTGCCGAGCAGAATCCCGCCGAAGTACCGCGTGACAACCACAATCACATCCGAAAGCCCGGCATGACTGATCGCTTCAAGCACCGGGGTGCCGGCGGTTTTGGCGGGTTCGCCGTCGTCAGAATAGCGGGCGCGGCCGTTTGCCAGCACATAGGCATAGACATTGTGGCGGGCTGTGCGGTTGGCGGCGCGGACTTTTTCGAGGAAAGCGAGGGCTTCCTCCTCCCCTTCCACATGTGCCGCCGCGCCGATAAACCGGCTGCGCTTTTCTTCATAGGTAAAACTGGCTGTGCCCCGGATGGTACGGTAATCGGCCAAAGCGGTCTTTCCTCCCAGCAAATACAAAATCTCAAATTCTAAAAAACGTCGCCGTCGGCGGACACGCGCCGACGACGGCGACACCTCTACAGAAAAGTAAAGCAAAATTGTGTGCGAGGAGCGTATGCGACGAGTGCGCGGTTTTGTTTTACTTTTCGCCCGAAGGGGTTTTCAAAAGGGGAAATAGACGCGTTAGGCGCAGCCGTGCGCGGCTGTTGCCCCTTTTGCGGCAAATACAGCGATACCGCAGACGGGCCTGCCGCCTGCGGTATCGCATTTCTGCTTCTTACTTGCCAGCCTTCGCGTTGGCGTAACGGCGCTTGAAGCGCTCGACACGGCCGCCGGTGTCCACCAGCTTCTGCTTGCCGGTGTAGAACGGGTGGCACTTGCTGCAAACTTCGACACGGATCTCCGGCTTGGTGGCGCGGGTCTGGATGACGTTGCCGCAGGCGCAGGTGATCGTGCAGTCCACATACTTCGGATGGATGCCCTGTTTCATTGCGTTTCACCTCTTTCATGATTATGACTTGGGGAGCCATACTTGATATATGTGCTCATCACAATCTTGACTTTTCGGCTACCAGCATACGCCATCCTGTGCGAACGGAGCAGCCTTACAAACGATTGCCGTAGTATTATACCAGACCCCCGCCCCGCTGTCAAGCATTTTCATCGCTGTAAGGCCCGTTGGCGGCAAAGCTCTCCCGCAGGGCCCGCACAAAGGCGCGCAGCGGCGCATCCCCCTGCAAACTGCGGTAGTACACCCCGAAAGAAACCGCCTGCGCGCCGGCCAACGGCAGCGTGCGCACGCCGGGCGTGGGTTCAGCCAGCCCGCGCGGCAGCATCGCCGCACCGTACCCGGCCTGCACGAGCACGAGCATCGCCGCGATGGATTCCACAAAGTTCAAATGGGCCGGGCTGCGCTCCCCCACAAGGTTCCCCTGCAAAGCGGCCAGGCCGGGCATGACCCGCTCCGGCGTAAAGAGCACAAGCGGCAAGCCCGCGAGGTCGTCCGGCGTTACCTCGGTCAGGTTTTGCGGCAGCGCACCCTCGGGGAAAAGACAGTCGATCGGCAGGCGGGCCAGCTCGCGGTAGACGCCGCGCGGGCGCGGGCCCTGCCGCACCGTGACGACGGCGTCGAGGTCGCCTTCCTCCAGCTGGCGGAAGATGTGCCGGAACGGGATGATCCGCAGATGCGGGTGGAAGGTGGGTTCAGCCTGCCGGGCCGCCCGCAGCGCCGGCGCCAACAGCCGCAGTTCGGCCGCGCTCGCGCAGCCGATTGTGACAATCCGCACCGCATCGGGTTCCGGCGCGGCAAACCGGCGCACGGCCCGCTCGGATAAAGCGACGATCTGCTGCGCGTCGCTCAAAAACGCCGCGCCGGCCTGGGTCAGCTTGACCGAGCGGGTGGTGCGGTGGAACAGCGGCACGCCGAGTTCTTTTTCCAGCGAGCGAATCTGCTGGGTAACGGCCGGCTGGGTGACATGCAGGATTTCGGCCGCGCGGGCAAAGTTCAGCGTTTCGGCCACCTGCAAAAAGCAGGAAAGCTGGAAGGTATTCACGGCGCCCCTCCCCTGCCGCCGGGCAACGCGCAACGGCTGCCGGCGGCAGATTGATAAGATTCTTTTATCAATAATAGCATTTTCTAAATTCACTTTCAAGAGAAAGCTGGTATACTTAGTTTGCAGCCGAACAGTTCGATGCCGAACAATTTGCAACCACATCCATTTCCTACTGAAACAAATAAGGAGGTTTCGTTTTATGACAAGACAACACACCGCCCCCGCCGGGCCGGAAAGGGGGCTGCGGCGATGATCTCCCTGCTTGCTTCGCAGATTCGCCAATACAAAAGAGACACGCTTCTTGCACCGCTGTGTACCGCGCTCGAGGTACTGATGGAACTGCTGATCCCCTTCATCACGGCCGCCATCATCGACGAAGGGATCGAGGCCGGCAATCTGCCGCAGGTTCTGCGCTACGGGGCCGTCATGCTGCTGTTCGCCTTTTGCAGCCTGGGCTGCGGGGTGTTGGCCGGGCGGTTTTCGGCCCGGGCGGCGGCGGGCTTTGCCTGCAATTTGCGGGACGCGGTTTTCTGCAAGGTGCAGAGCTTCTCGTTTTCCAACATTGACAAGTTCAGCACGGCCGGCCTCGTCACCCGGATGACGACCGATGTAACCAATCTGCAGAACGCCTTTATGATGCTGATCCGGGTGGCGGTGCGCGCGCCGCTGATGCTGGTCTGCTCGATGGTCATGTGCCTGTTCATCAGCGTGCGGCTGAGCGTGATTTTCCTTGTCGCGCTGGTTGTGCTGGGTTGCGCCCTGGCGCTGATTATGTGCCGCACCACCCGTATTTTTGACAGAGTATTCCGCAAATATGATGATCTTAACGCCAGCGTACAGGAAAATGTCAGCGCGATCCGGGTTGTGAAAGCCTTTGTGCGGGAAGCCTACGAAAATGAAAAGTTCAAAAAGGCAGCCGACAACCTCTACCGCCTGTTTGTCAAGGCCGAAGGGCTGCTGGCCTGGAACAACCCGGTCATGATGTTTGTGGTATACGGCAGTATCCTGGCGCTTTCCTGGTTCGGCGCCCATTTCATTGTGGGCGGCAGCTTGACAACCGGTGAGCTGACAAGCCTGTTCAGCTATGTGATGGGCGTTTTAATGAGTTTGATGATGTTCTCCATGATCTTTGTCATGATTACAATGTCTGTTGCGAGTGCCGAGCGGATCGCCGAAGTGCTGCGCGAAACCCCGGACCTGGCAAACCCTGCCGCCCCCCGCACCGAGGTGCCGGACGGACGGGTTGACTTTGACAATGTCAGCTTCTCTTACCGGCATGGCAGCGGGGACAAAACCCTGCAGGACATCACGCTGCACATCTGTGCCGGCGAGACGGTCGGGGTGATTGGCGGGACAGGTTCGGGCAAATCGAGCTTCGTCAATTTGATCAGCCGGCTGTACGACGTCGATGCGGGACGGGTGCTTGTCGGCGGCATTGATGTGCGGCAGTACGATCTTGACGCATTGCGCAACCAGGTGGCCGTGGTGCTGCAAAAGAACGTGTTGTTCAGCGGCACGATCCTCGACAACCTGCGCTGGGGCAAGGAGGACGCCACCGAGGAAGAATGCCGCGAAGCCTGCCGCGCCGCCTGCGCCGATGAGTTTATCGACCGCTTTCCCGACGGGTACAACACCTGGATCGAACAGGGCGGCGCGAACGTATCGGGCGGGCAGAAGCAGCGGCTCTGCATTGCGCGTGCGCTGCTTAAACACCCGAAGGTACTGATCCTTGACGATTCGACCTCGGCCGTCGATACCGCAACCGACGCGAAGATCCGGCAGGCCTTTGCCAAGCACATCCCCGGCACAACCAAGATCATCATCGCGCAGCGGGTATCGAGCGTGCAGGATGCCGACCGGATTCTCGTGCTGGACGGCGGCCGGATCAGCGGGTTTGATACCCACGACAACCTTTTGAAAACAAACAAGATCTACCGCGAAATCTATGAAGCGCAAACCCAGGGCGGCGGCGATTTTGACCAGCCGGCCGGAAAGGAAGGTGCTTAACATGGCAAACGCAGAAAACGCGGCCCCGCGCCGCAGCCCCGCCCGGATGACGGGCACGCTGGGGCGTGTACTGGGGTATATGCTCAGGCAGTACAAGGGTTCCTGCCTGGCGGTCGCCCTCTGCATTGTGGGGTCGGCGCTGGCCTCGGTGCAGGGAACGCTGTTCACACAACAGCTGATTGATGTCTATATCGCCCCGCTGACCCAAAGCGCGAGCCCGGATTTCGGCCCGCTGGCTCTGGCGCTGGTGCGGGTGGCGGTGGTCTATGCCTTCGGCGTGGCGTGCTCCTTCGGGTATAACCGGATTATGGTCAACGTGAGCCAGGGCACGATGCGCCGGCTGCGTGAGGAGCTGTTCACCCACATGGAATCGCTGCCGATCCGCTATTTTGATACCCATGCCCACGGCGACATCATGTCGGTCTATACAAACGACGTGGACACGCTGCGCCAGCTCTTCAGCCAGAGCGTGCCGCAGCTGCTGAATTCGGCCATCACGCTGGCGACGACGCTGGTCAGTATGTTTGTGCTGGATGTGCCGCTGAGCCTGATTACGGTCGTAATGATCGGGGTGATGGTGGCGGCCTCGCTGCAGATCGCCGCGCGGTCGGGGCGGTATTTTGCCCGGCAGCAGGCCGACCTTGGCGCGGTGAACGGTTACATTGAAGAGATGATGGACGGGCAGAAGGTCGTCAAGGTGTTCTGCCACGAGGACAAGGCGATCGAGCAGTTCCGCGCGCTGAACAACCGGCTGCGCGAAAGCGCCGACAAAGCCAACACCTTTGCGAACATCGCGATGCCGGTCAACGGCAACCTTGGCAACATCAGCTATGTGCTCTGCGCGACGGTGGGCGCGGTGCTCGCACTCGGCGGGTACGGCGGGCTGACCGTCGGCACGCTGGTTTCGTTTTTGACGCTGAACAAAAACGCAACCCAGCCGGTCAGCCAGATCAGCCAGCAGACCAACAGCATTGTGATGGCGATGGCCGGCGCGGCCCGCATCTTTGCGATGCTGGATGAACAGCCCGAAACCGATGAAGGGTACGTCACGCTGGTCAATGCACGCGAAAAGGCCGACGGCAGCCTGGAAGAATGTTCGGAGCGCACCGGGCTCTGGGCCTGGAAGCACCCCCACCACGACGGCACAACCACCTATACCCGGCTGTGCGGGGACATCACCTTCCACGATGTCGATTTCGGCTATGCCGAGGAAAAGCTTGTGCTGCACAACATCGACCTTTATGCGACGCCGGGGCAGAAGATCGCGTTTGTCGGCTCCACCGGTGCAGGCAAGACGACGATCACCAACCTGATTAACCGTTTTTACGATATTGCCGACGGCAAAATCCGCTATGACGGCATCAACATCAACAAGATCAAAAAGGCCGATCTGCGGCGCAGCCTTGGCATTGTGCTGCAGGACACCCACCTGTTCACCGGCACCGTGCTTGAAAACATCCGATACGGGCGGCTCGACGCGAGTGACGAGGAGTGCATCGCCGCCGCCAAGCTCGCCAACGCCGACGGTTTCATCCGCCGCCTGCCTGACGGCTACCACACGATGCTGACCGGCGACGGTGCCAACTTGAGCCAGGGCCAGCGGCAGCTGCTGGCCATCGCCCGCGCAGCGGTGGCCGACCCGCCGGTGCTGATTCTGGACGAAGCGACAAGCTCGATCGACACCCGCACCGAACAGCTGGTGCAGCGGGGTATGGACGCGCTGATGACCGGCCGGACAAGCTTTGTCATCGCCCACCGGCTCTCCACCGTCAAAAACGCAGACTGCATCCTCGTGCTCGAACAGGGCCGCGTGATCGAGCGCGGCAGCCATGACCAGCTGCTGGAAAAGAAAGGCCGGTATTATCAGCTGTACACGGGGAATGCGATTGGGGCGTAGACGTCAAAGTGTTCAGAGTTAAGAGTGTAGAGTGTAGATAAGGTGGATCGCCGGCTGCGCCGACTCAAAAAATGCAGGAAACAATCGCCCAGCTGCCAGTGGCAGCCGGGCGATTGTCATTGCTGTTTAATTGGTGTCATTCTTTGCGGAAAATCGCTCACGCCAAAATCGGTTTGAGAGCCGCGGCCAATTCGTCTTTTTTGGCCTGGGCTTCGGCGAGGTCTTTGCCCTTGGTGGTGAAGTAGGTCTTGATCTTGGGTTCGGTGCCGGAGGGGCGCACGACGACGGTCGAACCGCTCGCAAGGGTGTAGATCAGAACGTTCGCGGCGGGCAGGCCGGTTTCCTCGGGCTTTTCATAATCGACAACCTTGACGACCTCGTCGCCGCCGAAGTCCTTCGGCGGGTCTTTGCGCAGGCTTTCCATGATCGAAGCCATCTTGTCCATGCCGGAAAGGCCCGGGAACTCGAAGCTGTCCACCTTGTTGAGGTAACGGCCGTACTCGGCGTAGATGCGCTCAAGCTCTTCCTTGATCGAGGAGCCCTTGGAGCGGTAGTAGGCCGCCATCTCACAGATCAGCATCGAGCCGATGATCGCGTCCTTGTCGCGGACATAGGGCCCGGCAAGGTAGCCGTAGCTTTCCTCAAAGCCGAAGATGAAGCGGTCAACCTGGCCGTCGGCTTCAAGCTTGGCGATCTGGTCGCCGATCCACTTGAAGCCGGTCAGGACGTTGCGGCATTCGACGCCGTAGTGCTCGGCAACCTTATCGGCCAGCGGGGTCGAGACGATCGACTTGCACATGACGGGGTCTTTGGGCATGGTGCCCTGCTCAATGCGGCCGGCGCAGATGTAATCAAGCAGCAGCACGCCGACTTCGTTGCCGGTCAGCAGCTCATAGCTGCCATCCTTGCAGCGCACGGCAATGCCGACGCGGTCGGCGTCGGGGTCGGTCGCGAGCATGAGGTCGGCGCCATCTTTTTCGGCCAGTTCAAGGCCGAGACGCAGCGCTTCAAAGATTTCGGGGTTGGGGTAGGGGCAGGTCGGGAAGTTGCCGTCGGGGTCTTTCTGCTCGGGCACGATCGTGATATCGGTGATGCCGATCTCGCCGAGCACCGTCGTGACCGGCACGAGGCCCGAGCCGTTGAGCGGGCTGTAGACGAGCTTGAGGCCGGCGGTTTTGCAGATGCCGGGGCGGATCGCGCGGGCTTCGATTGCATCGTACAGCGCGCGGATGCAGTCGTCGCCGACATACTCGATCAGGCCCTTTTCCATGCCTTCGGCAAACGGCATCGTCTTGGCGCCGGTCAGGATGTCGGTCTTCTGGATTTCGGCGTAGACGATGTCGGCAGCTTCGTCGGTCATCTGGCAGCCGTCGGGGCCGTAGGCCTTGTAACCGTTGTACTTGGCGGGGTTGTGGGACGCCGTGACCATGATGCCGGCGTTGCAGCCGTAGAACCGGGTGGCAAAGCTCAGCGCCGGCACCGGCATAAGGGCTTTGTAGATGCGCACATGGACGCCGTTGGCCGCGAGTACCTCGGCCGCCGCTTTGGCAAAGACGTCGGACTTGATGCGGCTGTCATAGCTGATCGCGACGGTCTGGCTGCCGCCCTGGGTTTTGACCCAGTTGGCCAGGCCCTGGGTGGCCTGCCGCACGACGTAAACGTTCATGCGGTTGGTGCCCGCGCCGATCACGCCGCGCAAGCCGGCCGTGCCAAACTTGAGCGCGACGGCGAAACGGTCCTGAATGGCGGCGTCGTCATCCCGAATGCTTTCGAGTTCGGGCTTGAGATCGGGATCGTCCAGGTCATAAGCCAGCCAACGGTCATACATTTCTTTGTACATGAGAAACACCTGCTCTTTTCTATCAGTTTTTCTGTATGTAGGGGGGATAATTTGGTGTAACTATCATAAATATACCAATCCCGTTTCCCGTTGTCAATCGATTTCTGGCGGTTTCAACGATTTTACTGTTTCTTTTCTTTATTTTTTGGCGGTTCTGCTTGCCCTGTGAGGCGGGAGGGGGTATACTAGAGGAAAGTCTGGGGTGAATTTTGTATCGTTCAAATAAAGAGTTGAGCGTTCAGAGTCCGGATTCAGTGCGCCTTCGGCGCGTTTTTCAAAAATGATGGGAACCCAACGTCATTTTTTGAGCGCGCAGCGCGATCCGCCTTATCTAAGCTCTTAACTCTTAACTTTCTCAAGAAAGTAGGTCTGCCATGTTTGCACGGGTCAACAGCATGGGGCTGGCCGGGCTGCGGGGGTATCCCGTCACGGTCGAAACCGATATTTCGGGCGGGATGCCCGCCTTTGTGGTGGTCGGCCTGCCCGATTCCGCGGTGCGGGAATGCGGCGAGCGGGTGCGCAGCGCGCTGAAAAACCTGCGCTACGCCTGGCCCAGCAGCCATGTCACGGTCAACCTGGCGCCGGCTGATGTGCGCAAAACAGGGCCGCTTTACGACCTGCCGGTCTTCATCGGGCTGCTGGCTGCGCAGGGCGTGCTGCCGGTTCCCGGCCCGCAGCAGGTATTTCTGGGCGAAGTGGGGTTGGATGGTTCGCTTCGCCCGATTGCCGGTGCGCTGCCGCTGGCACTGGCCGCCCGCAAGGCCGGCTTTACCGAACTGTTTGTACCGGCCGACAATGCAACCGAAGCCGCCGTGGCCGAAGGCGTGACCGTCTACCCTGCCCCGACTGCCCGCGCCGTAGTCGAACACCTGAGCGGTGCGGCCCCGCTTTCCCCCGCCAAACCCGACGGGTTTGACACGGCGGGGCGCTGGTACGGGCCGGATCTGGCCGATGTACGCGGCCAGGCCGAGGCGCGCCGCGCCATGGAGATTGCGGCCGCCGGCGGGCACAACCTGCTGATGATCGGCCCGCCGGGCAGCGGCAAGAGCATGCTGGCCAAACGGCTGCCCGGCATACTGCCGCCGCTGACCTACCGCGAAGCGCTGGAGACAACGGCGGTTTACTCGGTCGCCGGGCTGGTGCCGAACGGCGCCGGGCTGCTGCGGCAGCGTCCGTTCCGCAGCCCGCATCACAGTGTGAGTTCGACCGCGCTGGCCGGCGGCGGCAGCAACCCGCGCCCCGGCGAGGTCAGCCTGGCACACAACGGGGTTCTGTTTCTGGACGAACTGCCCGAATTCTCCCGCGAGACACTCGAGGTACTGCGCCAGCCGCTTGAAGATGGCCGGATCACGGTCAGCCGGGTACATGCAAGCGCAACCTACCCCTGCCGGTTTATGCTGGTAGCCGCCATGAACCCCTGCAAATGCGGGTATTACGGCTGCCCCGGCCATGAATGCAGCTGCACGCCAAGCGCGATCGCCCGCTATCGGCAGCGGATTTCAGGGCCGCTGCTGGACCGTATCGACCTGCATGTGGATGTGCGGCCGGTCGAATATGAGGCGCTGGCGGCCAAGGCCGGCGGCGAGCCGAGCGAGGCCGTGCGCGCCCGGGTGGCGGCCGCGCGTGCCATCCAGCAAGCGCGGTACAAAGCGCTGCGCATCCACTGCAACGCCCAGCTGCCGAGCGGCCAGCTGCGGCGGTTCTGCCCGCTTGCCCCGGCGGCCGAAGCGCTGCTGCGCGCCGCCTTTACCAAAATGGGCTACAGCGCCCGCGCCTACGACCGGATTCTGCGGGTGGCCCGCACCGTCGCCGACCTGGCCGGCAAAGAGACCATCGACTCCGCCGCGCTGATGGAGGCGCTGCAGTACAGGCAGATGGACAGGGAAGGATAAGGGAGGCGGCGTGTCGAGTTTCTCGACACGCTGAGCACAGCCCCCACCGTTCATGCGGCAGGGGCTGTGCTTTTACATTGTTTCAGTTTTCGTGGTCGCGCAGATATTCCAGAAACGCCGGGGTCTGGCTCCAATACTGGATGCCCCAATGTTCAAAGTCCCACTGCTCCATATAGGCGTTACACTCGTAATCGACATAGTAGAGCGTGCCGTCCCGCGGGATGAAGTTGGTTGGGAAATAATCGATGTTGAGCCCCGCCGCGTAGAGCTTTTGGCAGATGGCCCGCATCGCATCCAGACAGGCGGGCGGCAGCGCGCCGGCCCGCACAAGGGCGAAGACGGTATCGCCTTCGATGTACTCTTTGAGCAGGCGCTCGGCGGCCGTATCCACAGCCAGAAGCTTCGGCATGGGCACGCCGACTTCCCGCAGACGCTCGTAATCCCGCAGTTCAGCAGCCAATTTGTCTCCGAACTGGTAATAGTCGCAGGGTTCGTGATGAATTTGTTTGAGCACATATTGCTCCGCTCCATCGCGAACAAGATAGGAATACCCGCCCTTTCCTTTACCCAGAAGCCGCAGCACCGTATAGGGCTTGCTGTTTACGGTCATCACAGTTTCCATATCCAACGCTCCTTTTATCCTCACAGCCCCAGCAGCCCCGCCAATCTTCGGGCGCTGGCCGACCAGGAATATTGGCCAAGCAGTTCGGCAGGGGCTGCTGCGGGCGGGGGCAGGGCGGCCGGGTCGCAGGGGGCGGCGGGGTCAAGATAAGCCGCGTGGGGGCCGTAGATTTCCCGCATACAGGGCGTATCGCTCACAATCACCCGCGGCGCACCGCAGGCGATCGCTTCGAGCGGCGGGATACCAAACCCCTCATACAGGGTTGGGAACAGAAACGCGCGGCAGTTGGCCATCAGCGCTTTTGCTTCGCCGTCGGTCACATAGCCGAGATACCGCACATTGGGCAAGTCAGCCAGGCCGAGGGCTTCGGCTTCGGCCCGCAGGCTGCCGCCGCCGGCAATCGCAAAGACGCTGCCCGGCGCGGCCTTGGCCGCCCGCAGCACCCAGGGGAAGTTTTTGTTTTTGAGCAGGTTCGCCATGCTGAAGTAATACTCGCCGCGGCGCAGCGCCGGCGCGCCGGGCGGCGGAGCGTTATCGAGAATCCCCTCGTCCGGCTCGATGCGCTGCATCTGCTGCCAGGCATTGTAGATGACCTTGATGCGGTCGGGCGCAACACGGTAATACCGCTGGATCTCGCTTTTGGAAAATTCCGACACCGTGATAATGCGGCGTGCCCGGGCAGCGATGGCGCGGTACTGCAGCCGGTGCCAGGCCGCGCTGGCAAGGCCGCGCGGGTCGCGGTAGAAATCCGGCCGGGCGCGGTAGCAGACATCGTGCCAGACCGCAATCCCCCGGCAGGCCGCCGGCGCTGCGAGCGGGATCACATTGCACATACAAAGCCAGCGGCGGCCGGCCTTGGCAAGATACCGCGGGTAATCCAGCTGTTCCCACCGCGGCGACGCCTGGCCCCAGGGTACGACCCGGATGTTCTGGTAGGCCGGGCAGCGCGCGCCTTCGGGCAAAACGAGTTCCAGCGTGCCGGGCGGGATGATCGGGTCGAGCGCGGCAAGCAGCTCGATCGCATAGCGCTGGATGCCGGACACCCGCTGGGTGAAAAGCCAGCCGTCCACCGCATAGAGCGGCTGCGCCGCCGCGGACGATTTATCCTGCACCTGCCAGGCCGAGGCAGCGCATCCCGCCGTGCCGGCCAGCGTGCTGGGCTGGATGTTGGGGGAAAAACGATCGTGGCTGGGCATGGGGACCTCCACAAAGCTGATAGGTTTGGTGGGCTGCCCTTGTACGGCGCAGTCTTTAGGGTACGGCCGCAAAGGACTGTTTGGCGGCGAGAATACGCGCAACCTTGGCGTTGAGCGCCGCTTCGGGAATAGCGCCGGTTTCAACGGCTTCGGTCACGGCATCAAACGCTTCGGCCAAATCTGCCGGCATCAGCAGCAGATCGGCCCCGGCCTGCAGGGCGCGGACGGCGGCTTCGCCGGGGGTAAAGTTTTCGGTGATCGCTTTCATCGCGAGCGAATCGGTCACGACAAGGCCGGTAAAGCCGAGTTCCTGTCGCAGCAGGCCGTCGATCAAACCGGGGCTCAAACTGGCCGGCAGGTTCGCTTCTTCGGCCGGCACGGCGCTCGGGGCGCTGATATGCCCGACCATGACGAGCGGCGCGCCGGCCGCAATGCCGGACGCAAACGGCCGGAGCTCACAGCTGCGCAATTCCTCAAGGGTTTTGTCCAGTGTCACGGCGCCGTCGTGGCTGTCGGCGGCTGTATCGCCATGGCCGGGGAAATGTTTGAGGCAGCAGAGCACGCCGGCTTCGGCAAAGCCCTGCACAGCGGCCGAAACGCATGCCGCGGCCATTTCCGGATCAGCTGAGAAGGCGCGGGTGCCGATGACCGGGTTGGCGGGGTTCGAGTTGACATCGGCCACCGGTGCGAAGTCAAGGTTAATGCCATAGCCTTGCAGATATCCGCCGATCGTGCAGGCCATCTCCCGCGCCGCGGCGGGGCCTTCTGCGCCGACGGCGGCCGCGCTCTCATACTGCGGCAGCGAAAGCGCCGGGCTGTTCGCGAGCCGGGCGACCGCGCCGCCCTCCTCATCCACCGCAATAAACATCGGCAGGCGGCCGGCTTCCTGCAAGTCGGCCGTGAAAGCCGCAAGCTGGGCGGGCGATTCGATGTTTTTGCCGAACAGCACCACGCCGCCGACGGGGTAGGTTTCCAGCGTCTCGCGCATGGCGTCGGTCAGGGCGGTCACGCCGGCGGCGTCGGCATCGTCGATCCGGTCCTGGGTCTGGGCGGGGTCGAGCGCATCAGGCCGGACAATAAAGAGCTGGCCAACCTTTTCACGCAGCGTCATCCCACTGAGCGGGTCGCCAGCCCCGGTCGGCGCAGGGGCCGGCGAGACGGCGGGCACCGCCGAGGTAGCTGCGGTTTCCGAAGCGCCCCAGCCCGCACAGCCAGCCAGCGTGCAGACCGCCAGCACGAGCGCGGTAAACCGCCGCAGTCTGTGTTGCAAGCCGCTCCTCCCCTTTCCGCACACGCCCCGAAGGCTCTGTCTACATATTGCCATTATAACATGGCCCTTCGCAAAAGAAAAGCCGCAGGGCGGCCGGGTTACTGCCCGGGCGCCCTGCGGCTGGCTGGGATGATTGGAATGGGTTAGTGTTCGGCGGCGACATCCTCGGTGGAGGTTTCCGCTGTTTCGGCCGTGGATTCTTCGCCCTTCAGCGTCTCTTTGGTGTAGGCGTACGCGCTGCTGTGGTCGGAATCCACCTCATACACAACGCCTTCGGCCGCGCTGCTGCGCAGATAGCAAAGGCTGTCGTCCTCAGGGTCTACCATGCCGAACCGGCAGGTAATGCTGCTGCCGTCGTTTGCAACCAGCGTCACCGTCGCATCAGGTGCGTCCAAACCATAGACGCTGTCCTCCTCGGGGTCCGTGATGGTCCAGGCGGTCTGCATATCGCAGATGGTCGCGGCCATTTTTTCAACGAGATCCTGGTCCAGCGTGTAGGCGGGGTCGTCGGTCAGCGTCCAGGTTTCACCGTCGTAGCTGAATTCCAGCGTCTCGGTCGGGGTGGAGAGGGTCATTGTGGCGACTTCTTCCAGCTCGATGTCGGTAATTTCCTGCTCAGCATAGAGCTGCTGCGGGGTACGGCAGATGCTGGAAAGGTCAGACGAATTGATTGTGTAGAGCGCGCCGTTCCAGCTCGCCCGGGCATAGTATGCCTGGGTGATTTCGTTTTCGGCGCCCACTGTCAGTGTGTAAACCCCTTCCGGCAGGGCGCTTTCGCCTGTGGCAGTCTCCCCGGTGGCGGTCTCGGCCTGTTCCGCCGTGGCGGTCGGATCGGCGCCGTCAATCGCGATGGTCAGCACCATTGTGGGGGTATCCAGGCCCATATCCTCGGTTTCGCTGTCGGAGGGCAGCTCGCGCAGGGCGGTCAGGTTGAAGATTTCATCGCTGGCGGTCGAGGCGGTGGAAGAATCGATCGGCAGGTTCGGGTCGCTGCGCAGCGTCCAGCTGTCCTCTTCGTCTTCACTGTCGGCTGCGGTACGGTCAAGCACCACGTCGGTTTCCTCGTCCTGCCAGGCGACGGCGGTGATATCATCGGCCGAAAACTCGGCGCTGAAAAGCGCAACGGTCTGTTCCGGTTCATCCTCCAGATTCGAGAGCACGGCCAACGCGACGATCAACACAACCACGACGGCCGCCAACACAATAAGCGGCAGAAATTTGTTCTTTTTGGCTTTCATGCAGCTCCTCCTCGTATCAGCGCCGGCGGCGCAGGATGAAGATCACCACGCCGATGATCAGGCTGGCCAGCGGCAGCACAATGACAAACAGCAGGCCGAGCGGCATAATCAGGTTGCTGGGCACCGTCAGTGTTTCGGCGCTCATGCTGCGGGATTCGATGACGGTAGCGTTTTCTTCACCGTTCATCCAGTTCAGGATGCTACCCATAAGCTGGGCGTTGCCGCCCGAAACCGCTGCGTTGATTTCATCGGTAAAGACATACCCGCAGTTGATCCACACAACCGCACTGCCAGAGGTTGCGTCCTCGGCTGCAACGGCGACATCAAAGCTGCCGGTCGGGTCGTTCTCGCCCTGCTCAAGAGTGGTGGCCGTCTCGTATGCAAGCATCGAATAGGCGTTGCCCGATGTGGAAAGCAGCGTCGTGAAGCTCAGGTCTTTTTCCGAAGCGGTCTCGGCCGTGGTTGCCCCGTCATCGGCGGTCAGGATGCCCTGGGCCGTCGGGGCAAAGACATACAGGCCATCGGCAATGCCGGCGGTGACATCGTTCGATGCAAGCTGCGGCAAAAGGTAGGTGCCGGCATAGCGGTAGGCGTAATAATTCGGGTCTGTTTCAACAAGCAGGCCTTCTTCACGGGTCATACCGTACTCGGCCAGCAGCGTATCCAGGTTCGGTGTTTCGTAAAGCAAACTGGTCGTAACCAGCAGCCTGCCGCCACCCTCGAGATAGCTGCGCAGCGTGTCGAGATCGTCGGTGGTCAGATCAGTCTGCGGGGCGTTGATAAGCACCGCATCGGCTTCAGCCGGCAGTTCGGTGGTGGTCAGGTTGATCTCCTCCAGTGTGATGCCGGCGTTGTCAAGCACTTCGGTAAAATCACTGCCAAGGCTGGTCTCTCCATGGCCGGTCAGCGCATAAAGGGTATAGGTGGTGTCACGGGTGACCTGGGCCACGCCGGTAGTCAGGGCGTTTTCAGCCGCAAAGTTCAGTTCATAGGAGCCGGTCGTATAATAGTTCGAGTAATCATACTCGTACATATCATAGTAATCGACAAGGGTTGAGTTTTCGCCGCAGACAAGGATCACGCTGCCGTTGGTGGCATCAGCGGCGTCATACTGCGCGGCAAAGGTCGGGTAAAGGGCCGGGTCGCGCTGTTCCCAGCTGAAATGGCTTGACTGGCCGGCGTACCGGTCCAGAATCCGGGTGATGTTCGTATCCTCGTTGCCGGTTTCAGCCAGGTAGTAGGCTGTGACATCCTTGTCCAGCGCGGCAAGCATGCTGGTGGTCGTCTCGCTCAGGGTGAACATCTGGCCGGTGGAAATATCAAACTCGGTAAACTTGGTCGGGACAGCCTGCATCACCAGGTTGAGCAGAATGACCAGCACCAGCACAATGGCGCCAAGCACCGTGGAATATGCGCCGGCATGCAGCGCGCGGCGCCGGCTGGCTTTTTGGGCTGCAGTGGGCTGGGGCGCCGGGGCTTTACCGGCCTTTTTATGAAAATTCAGTTTCATTGCAACGCCCTCCCCTGCTCAGTTCCAACGGCGCCGTTCAAGCGCCTCGCCGGTCAGGAACAGAAACAGCCCCGCAACCGACAGATAATACATGATGTCCGGTACGCTGAACATGCCGCCCACAAAGTCATCAAACGGAGCGAACAGCGCCAGAGCATCCAATACGGCATTGAAACCGTTGAGCAGCCAGGTTGGCCGCAGCTGGAACAGCACGATCAGCAGCACGGCGCCGGCGCAGAACACCCCGCAGCCGACAGTCAGGCTTTTGCAGACAAGGCCGACAAGCGCCGCCGCCACCACCAGAATGACGCAGAACACGATAAAGGCCAGCGTGTTGCCGGTGGTGAACAGGGTCTGGATATCGTTCATCAGGTACGAGAGCAGCAGCAGGCCGAAGGTGGCGAGGTAGGCAATGATCTGGTTTTCGGTAAGCACCGATATGAAGGTGCCGACCGCAATGCAGGCCGCACCAAGCAGAAAGTAAGCCAGCAGGCTGGCGTATGCGCTGATGAGCGAGACGGTGCCGAAGGCCGTCAGGATCAGCGGCATCACGCAGGCAACCAGGACCGGCACCGCAAAGATGACGAGCTGCGCAAGGTATTTGCCCAGCACGATCTGTGGGATGGTGACCGGGCTGGTCAGCAGCAGCTGGTCGGTTTTGTTGCGGCGCTCATCCGCAAAGCTGCGCATGCTGAGCGCCGGCAGCACAAACAGCATGGCAATGGTGGTGGAATAAAGCACGATGGAAAAATCCGACGTGCCGTAAACAATACAGTTGGCGCTGTAATACAGCCCGATAAACGCCAGCATAACCCCGATGACAACATAGCCGATCATGCCGGTAAAGTAGCTTTTGGTCTCACGCTTGAAGATTGCAAGCATGGTCAATCCTCCTTTCCGGGTTCGGCAGGCGCGTCTTCTGCGGGGGCTTCGCTCGGTTCGGTTTCCGCATCGGGCGCAGCCTGCACCTGGGCCGTTTCTTGTTCGGGCATGGCGTCCTCCGCCGTTTCTGCAGCTTCGGCGGGGGGCGTTTCCTCTGCGGGCGCTTCGGTTTCGGTCAGCTGCAGGAAGACATCCTCCAGGCTCATCTGTTCGCTTTGCAGGCTCAGCACCGGGCAGCCGGCGGCGGCCAGTGCCGCCGAAAGCGCGGCGCGCTGGTCACTGCCGTCGATGCTGGCGGCGGTAAAGCTGACCTCATCGGCCTTTTCGGCCGTCACGCGCAGATCGGTCAGACCGGGCACCGTGGCGGCCGCAGCCAGCACGGCTTCCTTCGAGCCTTGTGCCGTGGCCGCGATCACGCCGCGCGCCGCAAGCCTGGCGGCGAGCTCTTCGGGCGTTCCCTGGGCAGCCAGTTTGCCGTGCGCAATAATCAGAACCCGGTCGCAGACTGTCTGTACCTCACTCAAAATATGGCTTGAGAGGATAACGGTGTGGGTCTGCCCCAGGTCATGGATCAGGGCGCGGATTTCAATCATCTGCGCCGGGTCAAGGCCGACGGTCGGTTCATCGAGGATGATGACCTTCGGGTTGCCGAGCAGCGCGGCCGCAATGCCAACGCGCTGGCGATAGCCCTTGGACAGGTTGCGGATCAGTCTCGCTTCCATGCCCTGCAGGCCGGCGCGGGCACAAACGCGCGCCACATCGGCCTTGCGCTCGTTCTGTTTGCGCACGCCCTTGAGCTCGGCCACAAAGGCAAGGTATTCGCGCACTGTCATATCGACATAGAGCGGCGGAAGCTCAGGCAGGTAGCCGATGCAGGCTTTGGCAGCCTGAGGGTCTTCCTGAATGTCGTGGCCGTCGATCGAGACGGTTCCGCTGGAGGGCGACAAATAGCCGGTGATGACGTTCATCGTGGTGGATTTGCCCGCGCCGTTGGGCCCGAGCAGGCCGTAGATACAGCCGTCTTCCACGGTGAAACTGATGTCATCGACCGCCGTGTGCGCGCCGTAGCGCTTGGTCAGGTGACTGACTTCAATCAAGGTACACACTCCCCTTAATTTAGGTTGTTGGCGGGGGCGGTAAGCACCCCCGGAAAAGGTTCCGTACCAAATTATAGGCGCGATTTGTGAAAATTGTGGGATAGAGAATTGAAAGTATGTGAAAGATTGCCAAAGGCGGGCCCTGCCTGCCGGCAAGGCCCGCCTTTGCGGAATCTTCTGTTTTTACCCCGCGAAATGCGCGGCGATTTTATCGGCGATGCGGTCGCCGACTTCGGTTTTGTCCATCAGGGGCAGTTCTTCGGCCCCTGCGGGCGAGATCATCGTGACGACGTTGGTATCGGTGCCAAAGCCCGCGCCCGGGGTTTTGAGGTTGTTCGCGACAATCAAGTCAAGATTCTTCTTTTTCAGCTTGGCGGCCGAGTTTTCAAGCAGGTTCTCGGTCTCCATCGAGAAGCCGCAGACAAACAGCCCCGCCGGTTTGTGTTCGCCGAGCCACCCCAAAATATCGTCGGTGCGGGCGAGCGGCAGGCTCAAATCGCCGTCCTTTTTCTTGATCTTGTTGTCGGCCACCGCGGCAGGGCGGTAGTCGGCCACGGCCGCGGCCATGACGAGCGCGTCGGCCCCTTCGATGTTTTCCTTCACCGCCGCAAACAGATCGGCCGCCGTTGTGAACGGCACGGTCTTGACAAACGGCACCGGGCGCAGCGCGGTCGGCGCGGTGAGCAGCGTGACGTCCGCCCCGCGCAGCATACAGGCCCGCGCGACGGCGTAGCCCATTTTGCCGGTTGAGTGGTTGGTCAGGTAGCGCACCGGGTCAAGCGGTTCACGGGTTGCGCCGGCCGTGACGACGATCTTGCGGCCGGCAAGGTCTTTGGGTCCGAGCAGCGCGCGGTCAACATAGTCAAGCAGGACATCCTCGTCCGGCAGGCGGCCCGAGCCGACATCCCCGCAGGCGAGCAACCCCGAACCCGAGGGGATCACGGTGAAGCCGTAGTGTGCAAGGGTTCGGATGTTATCCTGGGTGATCGGGTTTTCAAGCATATGGGTGTTCATCGCCGGCGCGACGAGTTTGGGGCAGGTCGCGGCCAGCGTGACCGTCGTGAGCATATCGTCGGCCAGGCCGTGGGCCAGCTTGGCGATGACGTTGGCGGTGGCCGGCGCAATCAGCATGAGGTCGGCCGCGTTGGCCAGCGAAACATGGGCGACGTCGTACTGGAAATTGCGGTCGAAGGTATCGACGATGCAGCGGCGGTTGGTCAGCGTTTCAAAGACAAGCGGCGCGATGAACTCGGTCGCGTTTTTGGTCATCAGCACATGGACGTCCGCCCCGCGCTTGGCCAGCGCATGGGCGACGTTCGGCATTTTATAGGCAGCGATCCCGCCGGTAATGCCCAGCACAATCGTTTTGCCCTGCAAATCTTTCGGCATCCTAAACAGCCTCCTTTATACCTGTTATTATACCAAAGCGGACGGAACCGGGCAAGGGGCCGGATTTGACAATGCCCGCGCGGCTGGTATAATAAGGCAGAGAAATGCAAACGGGGGACGCGGTATGATTCTGGCAATCGATATTGGCAACACCAACATCTGCATTGGCGGGCTGGAAGGGATGAACAGCCTGTTTTCCTTCCGCATGGTCACCCGGCCAAACTGCACGCCGGACGAGTACACGGCCGAGCTGCGGTTTCTTTTGCGGCGGTTCCAGTTTAACCCCGACGAGTGCGAGGGCGCGATTTTGTGCAGCGTGGTGCCGGCGCTGAGCAATGCGCTGGCCGAGGCTGTCTACCGGCTGACCGGCCACGAGCCGCTGCGGGTGGGCCATGCGATTGACACCGGGCTGACCTTTGCGATTGACGCGCCGGAGCGGCTGGGGCAGGACCGCATTGCCGATGCGGCGGCCGCGGCAGCCGGCTATCCCCTGCCCTGCATGACGGTGGATCTGGGCACCGCGACAACCTACAATGTCATCGACGCGCAGCGGCGGTTCCTGGGCGGGTTCATTGTACCCGGCGTGTTGACCAGCTTGCGGGCGATCAGCGCCCGCACGGCCCAGCTGCCGCCGATCGCGCCCGAAGCCCCGGCCCGGCTGATCGGCAAGAACACCGTCGAGTGCTTAAACGGCGGGGCGGTGTTCGGCACGGCCGCGATGCTGGAAGGGCTGGCCGACCGGGTGGAGGCCGAGCTTGGCGCGCCGCTGACCGTGGTGGCGACCGGCGGCCTTGCGCCGAACATCCTGCCCTGCTGCCAGCGGGACGTGCAGTATGACGCCGACCTGCTGTTCAAGGGGCTGGCCGTTCTGTATGCGCGGAATGCGGGGAAGCGGGAGAAATAAGTTTCGATATATTTTGGGGGCGGATGCAGTGCATCCGCCCCCTTGATTTTTGGGGTGATAACTTTTTGCGACATAGTACGGCGAATCGGATTTTTCATCAATCAAATATCACGAAAAGTCAACATAATATTGCACGCTTGCTTTTATCATGTTATACTTAAAGTATAGTTGTATAGTCTTGCAACGCGGGAGATTCTCTCTTATGACATACAGTTACAGCAGCTCATGGAAGCCGTTGATCGACATAAAAAGGAACCGAACCAAAATAAGGATATATGTCGGTGTCAATGGGCAGTCTTGCGAAAATATATATTACGCTTGGTTACACCATTGACAATATTGAAGTATCCGTAGAGAATGCAGCGGGGGTAAGCCAATGGCAAAGAACGAGAATCTGCACAAGGCGAAGGACGCAAAAAAGGACGAGTTCTATACGCAGTATGAGGATATACAGAATGAGCTGAACCATTATGAGCATCATTTCAAAGGGAAAACCGTCCTTTGCAACTGCGATGATCCTTTTGAGAGCAATTTCTGTAAATTCTTCCTGCGGAATTTTAATTATCTCGGCTTGAAAAGATTGATATGTACCTCTTATAGCACATCGCCCGTTATCGGCCAGCAGCTTACGCTCTTTGACTGGATGGAAGAGCCTGTTGTTCAAGGAAACGGCTATGTCATGGACATCAGAGAAGTACCGATGGCAAACGGCAGAGGTGTTTCAGATGCGGACATTGACGCGCTTTTGAAATCCAAAAAGCGTGGAGTGAAGAAATTAAAAGGCGACGGGGATTTCCGCAGCAATGAATGTATCGAATATCTCAAACAGGCGGATATTGTTGTCACGAATCCGCCTTTCAGTCTGTTTAGAGAATATGTCGCACAACTTATGGCATATCAAAAGAATTTTTTGATTATCGGAAATGTCAATGCTATTACATATAAGGAAATTTTCCCGCTTATCAAGGATAATAGATTATGGCTTGGCGCGAGTATTCACAGCGGGGATAGAAAGTTTTATGTTCCAGACGATTATCCACTCCACGCAGCGGGATGCGGTGTGGACAAGAACGGCAGAAAATATATCCGTGTGAAAGGCGTCAGATGGTTTACGAATCTTGATTATGCAATGAGACATGAAGAATTAGTGCTTTATAAGAGATACTACGGCAACGAAGAAGAATACCCTCATTATGCGAATTACGACGCAATAGAAGTATCGAAAGTCAGTGATATTCCTTGCGACTACTATGAGGAAATCGGCGTTCCCATCACCTATCTGGACAAGCACAATCCCGACCAGTTTGAAATCATCGGGGCAAGCCGGTGGTTGGGAAAACCCATGTCAGAAATCGCGCCAAAGGGGAGTTATGTTTCCGGCGGAGTGCGTTTCTATTTGCCTGTTGAAAGTTCACAATCTGTTAATGTAGAGAGAGAGAGAGAGAGAGAGAGAGAGAGAGAGAGAGAGAAGAGACTCCTCTACCGTTGCCTCTACGACCGGATCGTCATCAAGCGTCGAAAAGTACAGACGCCTCTATGACAGAATCGTCATCAAACGAAAGATGTAGTGGGATTATGGGCGTACCCATTACATTTTTGGATAAGTACAATCCAGAGCAGTTTGAAATTATTGGATGTGCTGACTATACAGGAAAATACGGTTCTGATGAAATCGGAATCGGAAGAATCGGAGAAGAATGGATTGAACAATACCGCGCACAGGGCGGTAAAGGGCATTATACTGCAAATATGACGAGTCTTGTATACTACGATACAGACGGTAACGCAAAAAACACCTTTAAGAGGATTTTAATCAGGCGGAGGGTAAACCGTGAAAATCGTGCCGAAACAAATCAAGGTCAGGGAAGTGCTTGACAGCTACGCCGACAACGGCGACGATGGCGTTTTTGCCTACGGCGGCAGGCTTGCCATTCGCCCGCCCTATCAGCGGGAATTTGTCTATGATAACGAGCAGGCGGAGGCCGTTATCCAAACGGTGCTGAAAGGTTTTCCCTTGAATGTGATGTACTGGGTAAGGGTTGGAAATGACAGATATGAGGTCTTAGACGGCCAGCAAAGGACTTTGTCCGTCATGCAATATCTGAAGCACCAGTTTTCTATCACCCTTGATGGCAAGAAATATTATTGGGATGCTCTGCCCGATGATAAGTACAACGCAATTATGAACTATGAGTTTATGGTTTATATTTGCGAGGGTGAGGAATCTGAAAAATTAGAATGGTTCAAAGTTGTCAATATTGCAGGGGAAAAACTGTCCGATCAGGAACTCCGAAACTCCGTTTACACAGGCGAGTGGCTTTCGGACGCAAAGCGGTATTTCTCAAAGCGGAATTGTGCTGCAAAGTTGATGTCAGACAAGTACATAACAGGCGACCCAAACAGGCAAGAACTTCTTGAAAAGGCATTAAAAGGGATATGCGAGTACCAAGGTATCAAGGAAATTACAGAATATATGGCGCTTCACAAATCCGATGCGGATGCAGACGAATTGTGGCAATATTTCCAAGATGTTATTCATTGGGTTGAGAAGATTTTCCCTAAATACTTTTCGGACATGAAAGGTCTGGACTGGTGCCATCTCTATAACACATACCACGACCGCGCTTACAATTCCTCGCAAATGAGTAAAGAAGTAAAACGCCTGCACGAAGATGACGAGGTGCAGAAAAACAAAGGTATCTATGAATTCTTGCTCTGTCGAGATACAGACCCGTTTGCGGGCAGACTACTCAATCTGCGAACATTTGATAAACGAGATAAGATGGCTGCATACAGCCGTCAAGACGGATTCTGTCTTGTTTGCCATAAGCATTTTGAATACGACGAAATGGAAGGCGACCATATCAAGCCTTGGAGCAAAGGCGGGCAAACAACACCTGATAACTGCCAAATGCTTTGTAAATCCTGTAACGCAAAAAAGACTGACAAATACTAGGGTGTATCTGAAAAATTCCCAGCACTGTTCAATTCTATTAAAAAGCAGCGCCTTGTAGGGGGAAAAGTCTCATTTCTCTGCACGAAAATAAAAAATAGCGGTGGTTCGCGCGCCAGGGCGTGCTTAAAAATATGGCGAGTCCCTTACATTTGTAGAGATTGTAGCGGCGAACAGTGTTCGCTATAGCCGTTAGAAGCGGGAGCAAGCGCAAAATGTTTGCGGCAAACACGGAAATCGTTTCCTTCCCAATGGCGCACACTGTGCGCCGCTACGGTCTCTATAATTTGACGGCGCATCTCTTTATTGTTACGTTCAGTCAACCGTTATCTTTTTGAGGCGGCCATCGGCCGCCGATCCACCGCAATTTTTCATTTTTAATTTTTCATTTTTCATTACAACAAAAAAGCGGCCTGCACCCCGGCAGACCGCTTCTTATATCTGGTTACATCGTTTCGGTGACCTCCACCGCGCCGAAGTTGCGCACGGTGAGGACGTGGCAGCTGCCGGGGCCAAAGACGGCGTCGATGGCGGCGCGGTAGCTCTCGAGCAAGTCGAGCGGAACGAACGCCTGGATCGTGCCCGCAAAACCGCCGCCCTGCAGCCGCCAGGCGCCGCGCCCTTCGAGCACCCGCTGGCTGACGGCCAGCGCAAGCGGGATGCCCTGCTGGTCGGGGGCCTGGATGCTGTAGGCGTTCTGGTTGTACTCAAAGCTCGAATGGCCGCAGGCCAGCACAAGCTTGAGGAAACGGTCGAAGTCATCGACACGGACAGCCTCGCACATTTCGGCAGCGCGGCGGCTTTCGGCATAGAAATGCAGCGCGCGGACAACGGCGCGGTCGCCGGTCTTTTCGCGCAGCTGCGGAATCGCGGCGACAAACTCAGTTTCTTCGACATCGCGCAGAACCTTTTTGCCAAAGCAGGCTGCGACGCTCTCCATTTCACGGCGGATTGCGGCGTAGTCGTCGGTCAGATCGGCATGGCTGCCCTTGGTATCGCTGATGCAGAGTGCGAACCCGTGGGCGGCCAGGTCAAACTTGACCTTCTCGACCGCCGGGGCGGCAGGATTTTTGAAATCGATCGAAATCGCGCTGCCGACCGCGCAGGCGGTCTGGTCAAGCAGGCCGGACGGCTTGCCGAAAAAGACGTTCTCGGCATACTGGCCGATCTTGGCAAGTTCGACCTGGTTGAGCAGTTCGGGGTTTTCAGCGTTATATTCGCCGCGGAAGATCGCTCCGACGCAGACCTCAAACGCGGCCGAGCTCGAAAGGCCGGAACCGCGCAGCACATCGCTGGTGGAAAAAGCGTCAAACCCGCCGATCTTGCCGCCGCGCCGGGCAATACCGGCCGCCACGCCGCGGATCAGCGAGGCGCTGTGCTCCGATTCGGGGGCCTGCGGGGTCAGGATCGAAAGGTCGATGTCGTCGATCTTGCCAAATCCTTCCGAGATGAAGCGGACGCAGTTTTCGTCGTTTTTGGCAACGACCGCAATGATATCGAGGTCAACCGCCGCCGCCATCACGATGCCGTTGTTGTGGTCGGTGTGGTTGCCGCCGATTTCTGTGCGGCCGGGCGCACTGTAAAGCCGGACTTCACGGTCGGCGCCAAAATTCTTTTCAAAATTTTCGATCGTGCGCAGGTAGCGTGCCCGCTGTGCCGGAACGGCTTCGGCGGTGTACAGCGCCGCCAAGGCAGCGTCGTACTCTCCCTGCCGGATTTGCTGTTTGAGTTTGCTGGTAGTGGCCATATCTTGCATCCTCCGTTGTTCGGGTTGCGGCCTGACAAGATGCACAAAAAACCGTCGCTTCTTTTGGCAGGCCGCGCAAAAAACGAGACTTTCTGCAATTAGTATAACAAATTTTACCGGCAAGTAAACAGTTTTTTTCGACGAGATTATGGACTTTTGATGAATCGATTGTTATAATAGAGAAAATGTGTATTTTCCGGTTTTGCCGGTGGGGGAATACTATGCCGAATCTGCTCAAACAATCTTACAAACAAAGTTATACCGACAATGTCGAGCTTTCGATCTTCAGCTGCGGGCATGAAGTCTGCCAGCCCGGGCATACCTGGGGTCCCGGCGTGCGCGATCATTACCTGATCCATCTGGTCGTCGCAGGCAAGGGGGTCTTTCAGGTGGGCGGCGCTTCCTTTCATCTGCAGGAAGGCGACCTGTTCCTTGTCAAGCCCAATCAGCTCAACACCTATGCCGCTGACGCCACCGACCCTTGGGAATACTACTGGGTTGGCTTTAACGGCGCCTGCGCAAACAAGCTTGTGCAGCAGACCCCTTTTACCGACCACCACCCGCTGCACCATTGCAAGGACCCGCAAAGCGTGCGGGAAGCGCTGTACAACATCTATCTTTCGCGCGGAACCGAGCCCCAGCAGGAGGCGCTGATGACCGGCTACCTGTATCTGTTCATGGCCCAGCTCATGAAAGAAGCCCGCGACACAATGCCGAACCCGGGGTCGTCCAGCAGCCAGTATGTGCTGGCGGCCATCAAGTACATCCAGTTCAACTATTCGCACGACATTTCGGTTGACGATATTGCCAAGGCGGTCGGGGTCAGCCGCAGCCATCTGTACCGGGTGTTTATGGCGAACGTCGGCCAAAGCCCGATTGACTACCTGACCGGCTACCGCATCAGCGAAGCCTGTTCGCTGCTGAAAAACGCACACCTCTCCATTGCCGAGATCGCGGTGTCGGTCGGCTTCTTCGACCAGTTCTATTTCTCACGCGTTTTCAAAAAAGTCAAGGGCGTGCCGCCCAGCAAGTACCTGGCTGCGCTGGAAAAAGACCCGCAGCTTTGAAAAAAAGGAGCCCCCTATGCCCCTTGTCAAAAACCAGACCATCCCCCTCGCCATTGAATCGCTGGCCAGCGACGGCAACGGCGTGGGGCATTTTGACGGCCAGGCCGTCTTTGTGCCGGGCGCCGCGCCCGGCGACGCGCTGACCGTGCAGATCACCAAGGCACTCAAAACCTATGCCTACGGGCGGATTGTGCGGGTGGACACCCCCGGCCCCGGCCGCTGCGCGCCGGACTGCCCCATCGCCGGCCCCTGCGGCGGCTGCCATTTCCGCCATTTGACCTACGCGGCCGAGTGCGCGGCCAAGGCCGGCTTTGTGCGGGACGCGTTCCGCCGGCTGGGCGGGCTGGATCTGCCGGTGGCCGATACGCTGCCCGCCCCCTGCCCCGGGGGCTACCGCAACAAGGTACAGCTGCCGGTCGGGCGGGATCAGGACGGGCATCTCGTCGCCGGGTTTTACGCCGGGCGCAGCCACCGCATTGTGCCGCTGCCCCAAGCCGGCTGCCGTTTGCAGCCCGGCTGGATGAACGCCCTGGCCCGCCGGGCCTGCGCGCTGCTGGAAGCAGCCGGCGTCGAACCCTATGACGAGGAAACCCACACCGGCCGGCTGCGGCATATTTATATGCGGCAGGGCTGGCACAGCGGGCAGCGGCTGCTCTGCTTTGTCGTGAACGGCAACGGGCTGCCGGGCGAGGCCGCGCTGTGCGAGGCGCTTCAAAAAGAATTTGACCTGACAACGATCCTCATCAACCGCAACACCGCCCGCACCAATGTGATCCTGGGCCCCAAAACCCGCACGGTCTGCGGCCCCGGCTGCATTGCCGATACGCTGGCCGGCGTGCCGATCACGATGGGAGTGCACGAGTTTTACCAGGTCAACACCCCTGCGGCCGAAGCGCTCTACGCCAAAGCGCAGGAATTTGCCGGGCTGCGGCCGGGCGATTTTCTGCTCGACCTCTACTGCGGTATGGGCACGATCGGGCTTTCGATGCTGCCGGACTGCCGCAAGCTGCTCGGGGTGGAGGTGGTGCCGCAGGCCGTCGAATCGGCCAAAGCGACGGCAACGCGGCTGGGCCTTGGGGCCGATGCTACCGATTTCCTCTGCATGGACGCCGGCCAGGCGGCCGCGCATCTTGCCGCCGAGGGGGCGAAGCCAGACGTCATCGTCGTCGATCCGCCGCGCAAAGGGTGCGACGCCGCAACGCTTGACGCCATCGTCGCGATGGCGCCGCGCACCGTTGTGATGGTCAGCTGCAATGCCGCCACCGCCGCCCGCGACACCCAGATCCTCTCCCCCCACTACCGCCCCACCGCCGTCCAGCCGGTCGATTTATTCCCGCGGACAAAACATTGCGAGTGTATCGTGAAGTTTGAGAGGATTGGGGACGGTGTTTCTTCCTCTTTATAACCGCAAAACACCGCAAAACGATCACGAAAGGGAGCGGTCTTTGTGAAAGAATGGAGTCAAGAGGCCGAACAGATTATGGCGGAGCGCTTCGGTAAGGACACCGTCATCGCATTGGCGACTGATGAAGGCGGGCGGCCTTATGTACGCTATGTAAACGCCTATTATGAAAACGGCGCTTTTTATGTCATCACCCACGCCCTCTCCAACAAAATGCGGCAGATACGCGGCAACCCGGTTGTCGCCATTGCCGGCGACTGGTTCACCGCACACGGGGAGGGCGTCAATCTGGGCCACATCGGCAAGGAAGAAAACCGTGCGATGGCAGATACGCTCAAACACGTTTTTGCCGCCTGGATCGATAACGGCCACACGGATTTCAACGACAAAAACACAATTCTTCTCCGCATAGAAGTAACGGACGGGCTGCTGCTCTCGCACGGCACAAGGTACGAGCTGTAAAGGTTTTCCGGCCTGCTTCTTCGGCATGAAGCCGGAGGAAGAGGCGGGCGAAAGCGACAGCTGCCGGGAATGTGTCCCTCCGCCCCCACTTGTTTAGATTCTGTTCCCTTTCCGTTCATGAAAGGATCATCTGATGGATATTGTGCCAATTTCTGCGGCGGATGTCGAGGCTGTCGCGCCTCTTGCGGCGGATTTCCGCGTAACGCTGCGCGCTTTGAAAGGGCGGCATACCGGGCCGGACGAAGGCGCCGCACGCAAAGAGCTTTCCTCCTATCTGGCCGCCGGTTTTCCCTGCTTTCAGGCCGTTGCAAACGGTCAGGCCTGCGGGTATCTTGTCTGCCGGATTGACGACGACTGCGTGTTTGTCGAATCGCTGTATACCCGGCCCGACCATCGCCGGCAGGGCGTCGCATCCACCTTGCTGCAAAAAGCGGAAGAACTTTGCAGCGCGCCAAGGGATTCCACCCTGTATTTCTGGGTGCACCCCAACAACGAAAAAATGTTTCGCTTTCTTGCGCGCCACGGCTACACGGTGCTGAATCTGGTCGAAGTGCGCCGCCCGCGCCCCGGCGAAACGCCTTCGCAGAAAATCACAGTCGGTGGGCGCGCATTTGACTATTAAGCCACTTTTGCCCCTCCGCCCCCACTTGTTTAGATTCTGTTCCCTTTCCGTTCACGATTTGACCACATTTTGATGGCATAATGGGAGCCAAACCGATTTCGGTTGATTGAGAGTATTTGGAATAAGGAATGATACATTTATGAAAGCATGGTTGCAGCGGTTTATGTCCGGGCGATATGGCGGGGATCAGTTCAGCGGTTTTTTATCGATCGCCGCGCTGGTCATCTTTGTACTGGGGTTGCTGGTACCGGGGCTGGCCGGCACGCTGCTGTACTGGGTGGGCCTGGCGGTGCTGATCTACAGCTATGTGCGGATCTTCAGCCGCAACATCCCCAAGCGCGCGGCGGAAAACCGCTGGTACCTGGCCAAGCAGGCCGCCGTTTCGCAGCGGTTTTCAAGCATGAAAACCCGCTGGCGGATGCGCCAGACCTACCGCTACTTCCGCTGCCCGCACTGCCGGCAGGAACTGCGGGTACCCCGCGGGCGCGGGCGGATTTCGATCACCTGCCCCAAATGCGGCACCAGCTTTATCAAAAAAAGCTGATTCTTTGACCGGAAAGGTTGACGCCCCGTGTTCGGTTATGTTACGATCTACCGGAAAGACCTGGACAAACCCGCGATGGACTGCTACCAGGCTTACTATTGCGGCCTGTGCGAAGCGCTGACCCCCTACGGTCTGGCCGCGCGGCTGGCGCTGAGTTATGATTTAACCTTTGCCGCGCTGCTGCTCAGCGCGCTGAACGCCCCTCAAACGGTCTTTTCCCATGGGCGGTGCGCGCCGCACCCCATCCGGCCGAGGCCGCGCGCTTCCAACCAATATATTGCCTATGCCGCCGATATGAGCGTCGTGCTGGCCTACTACAACTATCTGGACGACTGGCAGGACGACCGCCGCCGCTTGAGCCGGGACGCTGCCGAGGCGCTCAAACCGCATCTTGAGAAAATATCGCAGCGCTGGCCGCGGCAGTGCGAATCGGTGCGCCGCCACCTGCAGTCGCTCAGCGAGCTGGAAGCCGCCGGCAGTACCGATCTGGACGCTTTGTGCGGCGCATTTGGTGCGCTGCTGGGCGACGTGCTTGTGCAGAATGAAACCGATCTTTTCGCCGGGCCGCTGGCCGGCATGGGGCGCGGGCTGGGTGGTTTTATTTATCTGATGGACGCCTACGACGACCTGCCCAAAGACCAGCGCCGCCGGCGGTTCAATGCTCTGGCCCCGTTGGCCGGGGCATACGGCGCCGACCGCGCCGGGTTTGAAACGCGCTGCCACGAACTGCTGACCCAGCAGATGGCGCTGTGCGCCGAGAATTTTCAGCTGCTGCCTATTTTGCAGGATACCCCCGAGGGGCAGCTTGTTTACAACACGATCTACGCCGGGGTTTGGAGCAAATACGCGCTGGTGAAAGCCACGCGCGCCAAAAAGCCCAAACCGGCGCCCAAAAGGAAGGGGACACAATGACCGACCCGTACAGCGTATTGGGCATCCAGCCCGGTGCCGACGAGGAGACCATCAAAAAAGCCTACCGCCAGAAGTGCAAGCAGTACCACCCTGATCTGCACCCCAACGACCCGACGGCCGAGGACAAGTTCAAGGAGGTTCAGGCTGCTTACAGCGAGATTATGCGCGAACGCAGCGGCGGGCCGCGCCAAAGCTATAACCAGGGCGGCGCCCAGAGCGGCGCAGGCGGCTACAGCCGGCAGCAACAGACCTACCAGGACCCGTTCGGGTTCGGCTTCGGGTTTGACCCGTTCGGGTTCGGCGGCTTTGAAACCCGCAGCAACACCGGCCGTGAAAGCCCCGAGATGCAGGCGGCCAACAACTATATCCGCAACGGCTATTATACCGAAGCGCTCAATGTGCTGAATTCGATTCCGCCAAACCAGCGCACAGCGCGTTGGCATTACTATGCGGCGCTGGCCTGTTCAGGGCTCGGGCAGAACGTGCGCGCCACTGCCGAAGCCCGCGCCGCCGTGGATATGGAGCCCAACAACTTCGAATACCAGCGCTTGCTGGACCGGCTGCAAAACCCGAGCCGGAGCTATACTTCCTATCAACAGAGCTACAGCCAGCCCGGTTCCCGGATGCAACAGGGCAACTTTTGCCTGCAAGCCTGGCTGTACCTGTTGATGTGCAATATCTGCAGCTGGTGCTGCTGTGGCCGCGGCGGGTATTTCCTCTGCTGCTGAGCGGCGTTTATGCCCGCAGGCCGGGTTTTTGCGCCGCATGACGGGCTGCGCCCTGCACATCGGTTTTCCTGTTCCCTTCATCTCCCACAAATCATTTCCCACATAAGAGAACGCCGTCCGCCAGTAATTGGAAACTGGCGGACGGCGTTTTGCATGGACTTTTTCATTTTCATTTTGATCTCATCGCGCTTTTGCGGTAGCGCAGCGGGCTTTGCCCCACCATTGCAGTAAACCGGGTGGAGAAGTTGCTCTCATCCCCAAAGCCGACCTTGTGGGCTACCACGCCGACCGGCAGATCGGTCAGCACCAGCAGTTCCTTGGCCTGGGTGATGCGGTAGCACAAAAGGAAGTTGTAGGGCGTGGTGCCCATGTATTGCCGGAACAGCCGCAGGAAATAGCTTTTGCTGATGTGCGCGTCGGCCAGGAGTTCATCAAGGCTGAGCGGCTCCGAATAATGGGTGCGGATATGGTCCACCGCACGTTCAATGAGCTGCCGGTTGGAAGCGGCGGCTTCATTTGAAAGCTGGCGGCGGGCCATGGCGGCCAAAATCTGGTGGATCGCCAGCGCCACGGTGACAGAACTTTCGGCGGTTTCCGCCTTGGTTCCGCCCAGAATCTCCTGGAACGGCGCCTGGGCGTCCAGCCCGGGCAACGCTACCGGGCAAAGCCGCTTTTCAGGGCAGAGCACCGGTTCCATCGCACGGACGCCGGCGCCGTCAATATGCGCCCAAAAATGGTGCCAACGGTCCACACCGGGCGCCGTGCAGTAGCTTTGCGGGCTGCGGCAATCCAGCAGCAGCGCCATACCGGGGCCAAGGGTAACCTGCGTTTCATTCTGTTCCACCAGGCCGGCGCCTTCCAGCGTGTAAAACAGGATGTAACTGTCCTTATCCGTGCGGGCGGTTGCGAACCGGGCCCGCCCGTAAAACAGACCTGCTTCGGTACAGTAATAGGGCTGGGCCAGCGCCGCCGCACCCGGGGTTGTGCGCAGCCAGCGGCTGCGGGGTTCCACGTCCATATTGTAGGTTAACATCGTTTGTTCACGCTCCTTTCACCCCGCGGGCCACCCACGCCTGCGGGGTAGTGTCTGTGTATTCCTGCCGGCGTTGCCGCGCGCCGTCAACGGGCAGTAGAATAATCACAAAAAACCGGGCAATTCCGGCTATGGAAACCGATATTTTCCGCCTTTATACTGGATACCAGAAGGAAACCTTATCAAAAAGGCCGGTTCCCGCGCCGCAGCAGGGCGGTCTGACGTGGTTTTACTTATCTGTATTGTACCAAAAAGGAGATAAAAATGCAAACCTGTGCACTTGCTGTAGACATTGGCGCCTCTTCAGGGCGGCATATCGTCGGCACTGTGGAGAACGGGCGCATGGCGCTGCACGAAGTGTATCGCTTTGAAAACCGCCTGGTTGAAAAAAACGGGCACCTGTGCTGGGACCTGGAGGCACTGTGGAACAGCGTGCTCGAAGGCCTGCGCGCCTGCAAAGCCGCCGGCTACGCGCCCGCCACCATGGGCATCGACACCTGGGCCGTTGACTTTGTGCTGCTGGACGGACAAGGGCAGATCATCGGCGATACCGTCGCCTACCGGGACGGCCGCACCGCCGGAATACGCGAAGCGCTGGAACCCGCCCTTCCCTTTGCCGAACACTATGCCCGCACCGGCATCCAATACCAGCCGTTCAACACGGCCTACCAGCTCGCGGCGCTGAAAAATGAGCACCCTGACCAGCTTGCCGCGGCCAAAACCTTTTTGATGGTGCCGGATTACCTGAACTTCAAACTGACCGGTGTGGCTGCAAATGAGTATACCAACGCCTCGACCACCGCGCTGGTCGGGGCCGAAAGCCAGGACTGGGACGACGAGATTATCTCAAAGCTCGGTCTGCCGCGTGAAATCTTCCAGCCGATTCGGATGCCGGGCCAGGCGCTTGGGCCTTTCACGGCCGAAATCCGCGACGCCGTCGGCTTTGACTGCACCGTGCTGCTGCCCGCCACCCACGATACCGGCTCGGCCTTTTTGGCGGTGCCCGCGCGGGACGACAAGGCCGTCTACCTTTCAAGCGGCACTTGGAGTTTGCTCGGCGTCGAAAACCCGCAGCCGATCACAACGCCCGAAAGCTGCGCCGCGAACTTTACAAACGAGGGCGGGTATGAATCCCGTTACCGCTACCTGAAAAACATCATGGGGCTGTGGATGATCCAGAGCGTGCGGCGCGAGCTGGGCGAAAAGGCCGGCGCCCGCCCCACCTTCCCCGAACTGATTGCGGCCGCGCAGGCGTGCTCGGATTTCCCCGGCGTGGTTTCGACCGGGGACGATCGTTTCCTTGCGCCGAAGAGCATGATCGAGGAAGTCAAAGCCGCCTGTACGGAGGCCGGCTACCCGACCCCCGAAACCACCGGCGAGGTCATGCAGGTCATCTACAACTCACTCTCGCGCGATTACCGCAGCGCGATCGAGGAGCTGCAGGCTCTGACCGGCAAGACCTACACAAGTTTGAACATCGTCGGCGGCGGCAGCCAGGACAACTACCTCAACCAGATGACTGCCAACGCGACCGGCCTGCCGGTTTTTGCCGGCCCAACCGAGGGCACGGCGCTGGGCAATCTGCTGGTGCAGTTCATCGCGGCCGGCGCCTACAGCGACCTGCAGGCCGCCCGCGATGCGATAAAGGCAAGTTTTGACATCAAGGAAATCTGCCCTGCCTGATCTCCGCTTTTTGCGGACGCCCATTTTGGTAACAACGCCGCGCGCTGCTTTTTAGTAGAATTGAACAGTGCTTTTGATTTATCAGTTACACCCTGGCGCGGCGAGCAATAATAAGGAGGTTCATCCCCAATGAGCAAAATGTTAGTGGAAACCAAGGCCCGTGTCGGCGTGTTCGCCATCGCGCTGGGCGCTTACCTGCCCCAGTTTCCGAGCCTTGTGCCGGAGTTTGAGGCCCAGTACGACGCTTTCAAAAAGACAATGCCCGATACGGTGGAACTCATCGACGGCGGCATCGTCACGACCAAGGAGAAAAGCCAGGAGGCCGGCGACAAGTTCCGCGCCGCCGACGTGGACCTCGTCATTCTGCAGCTTTTGACCTATGCGACTTCCTACAATATGCTGCCCGCCGTGCGAGATCTTGACGTGCCGGTCGTGCTGGTCAATGTGCAGAAACGCCGCGCGCCCGACTATGCCAACACCGACACCCCGACCTGGCTGGGCGAGCTGTACGCCTGCGGCGCGGTGGGCGAGATGGTCGCGGATTTGGAGCGCGCCGGCAAGCGGCACGCCGTCATCACCGGCGTGGTGGAGGGCGGCGACCCTGCCGTACAGGCGGAGATTGAAAGCTGGTGCAAGGCCGCCCAGGTGCGCCGCCGCTTCCGTGACCTGAATCTCGCGCAGATCGGCCGGCCGTACCCGGGCATGATGGACCTGTACATCGACGAGACCAACCTCTACAACCGGATGTGGCTGTACACCAAGCAGTTCGACTGGGAAAAGATGTGGGCCATTGCCGACAACATCACCGACGAGGACGCCATCCGCGCCAAGGCGCAGGATATCCTCGACACCTTCGACATTGAGGGCGGCGGCACGATTGAAAAGGTCTGGGATATGGCCAAGTACGTCGTCGCATTTGAGGCCTGGGTCAAGGAAGAAAAGATCGGCTTCATCGCCTCCCACTACGACGGGTTTGCCAAAGGCGCCGCCGGCGTGCTGGATTCGATGCTGATCCCCGCCTTCTCGATGCTCATCAAACAGGGGGTTGCCTGCGCGGTCGAGGGCGATATCAAGGTTTCGATGGCGATGTCGATTCTGAAGACAATCGCCGGCGAAGGCCAGCTTTCCGAAATGTATTCGATCGACTTTGACAAGGATATCTGCATCATCGGGCATTCCGGCTCGGGCGATGCGGCGATCTCTGCGAAAAAGCCGACGATGAAGATTGTGCCGGTGTTCCACGGCAAGACAGGCGGCGGCTACCTGACCCAGTTCTACCCGCATCTGGGCCCCGTGACCTATCTGGGCATCACCCAGGATATGGACGGCCACTTCAAGTTCGTCGTGGCCGAGGGCATCAATGAGGATGGCCCGATCTTCACCTTCGGCGACACCAACATGCGCACCCGGTTCAGCTGCGGCGCGCGGGAGTTCTGCAACCGCTGGAGCGAGGCCGGCCCGACCCACCATATGGCTGCCGCTTCCGGCCGCCACATCGATACGATTTTGAAGGTTGCGAAAATCTTCAATGTGCCGGTGGACGTTATTACGCGGTGATTGCCGTCCCATTATTCTATCAACAAAAGGAGAGTTTTCCCATGAATCTGACCGACATTACCTGTGTGAAAGGCTTTATCCGTATGTGCAACGACGGCTGGCTGCAGGGCTGGCACGAGCGCAACGGCGGCAACCTGACCTACCGTATGACCGAAGAGGATGTGGCTGCCTGCCACCCCTTCTTTGACGAGACCCCGCGCGAATGGGTGAAAATGGGCGTCCAGGCCGAGAACCTGGCCGGCGAATACTTCATCACGACCGGTTCGGGCAAGTATTTCCGCAACGTCGAGCCCGACCCGATCCACTCCATCGGCATTGTTGAGATCAACGAAACCGGCGATTCCTGGCGGATCGTCTGGGGCCTGGCCGAAGGCGCCAAGCCGACTTCCGAGTTCCCGAGCCACTTCATGAACCACAGCGTGCGCAAAGCGGCGACCGACGGCGCGAACCGGGTCATCTACCACTGCCATGCGACCAACGTCATCGCGCTGACCTACATTCTGCCGCTGACCGACCGTGATTTCTCCCGCGCGCTGTGGCAGAGCGCGACCGAGTGCCCGGTCGTGTTCCCCGAAGGCGTCGGCGTCTGCCCCTGGATGGTGCCGGGCGGCGCAGACATCGCGATGGCCACGAGCGAGAAAATGAAGAGCTACCAGGCCGCGATCTGGGCCCAGCACGGGCTGTTCGCCTCCGGCCCTGACTTTGACACAACCTTCGGCCTGGCCCATACGATTGAGAAAAGCGCCGAAATCTATGTCAAGGTGCTCTCGATGGGCGGCGGGCTGATCCGCCAGACCATCGAGGACGACGACCTGCGCGCGATCGCCCGCGACTTCGGCGTCACCCTCAACGAGAATTTCCTGAACTGATTCCGCTCATCTGCATTTCCTTCGCCCCGGCTTCCCTTCCCGGAAGGCCGGGGCCTTTGTTTATCCTGCGCGCCGCAAAACAGGCCGGGGGCTAAAAATCTCCCCGCCCCCTTTTCAAACGGCCGGTTTTGCGGTATGCTATCCACAGGAATGAATGCAAGCGCGAAAGGAAGGATGGCGGATGTCGATACACGGGGACAAAGCCGCGGCGGCGTTTCTGCGCGGGTACAACTGCGCGCAGGCCGTGGCGTTGGCTTATAAGGAGGAACTGGGCCTGGATGAAGAGCAGGTTCTGCGGCTGAGCTGCGGGTTCGGCGGCGGACTGAGCCGACTGCGGGAGGTCTGCGGCGCGTTTTCCGGCGCGGTGTTTGTGGTGGGGGCGCTGTATGCGACACCCGACCCGGCCTGCCGCGCCGACGTCTACGCCCGGGTACAGGATCTTGCCGCCCGCTACAAGGCCGCCAACGGCCGCGGCAGCATTGTGTGCCGCGATTTGCTCGGCCTGCCGGCCGGCACGAGCGAGGCCCCGACCCCCGCGGCCCGCACCAACGCTTATTACAAAAAGCGCCCCTGCCCCGAACTTGTGCGGCAGATGGCGGATATCCTGGATGCTTACATCCGGGAAAACCCGCCCCGGGTATCCGCCGATGAAAAAACGGAAAGGACTTGATTGCGATGCAACTGTATGAACACACCCTGCCCGGCGGCGCGCGGCTGGTGGGCTATCTGCGGGATACGACCGACTCCATGCCGGGGTATGACATTCGCCCGGCTGTTGTGGTGCTGCCGGGCGGGGGCTACGCTTTTTGCAGCCCGCGAGAGGCAGACCCCGTCGCCACGGCCTTCCTGGCTGCCGGCTACGCGGTGTTCACGCTGTATTATACGGTGACCGAATGGGCGCCGGCCCCGCTGACCACCCGCCCGCTGGCGGATGCGGCCCGCGCGCTGCTGCACCTGCGCCGCCACGCGGCCGCGCTGCGGATTGACCCCGCGCGGGTTGCGATCTGCGGATTTTCGGCCGGCGGACATCTGGCGGCTTCCTCCGCGCTGCTCACCGCCGATGTCGAGGCCGAGCTTGGCCTGCAGGCCGGCGAAACGCTGGCTGACGCACAGCCCAATGCCGTGCTGCTCGGCTATCCGGTCATCACGGCAGGCCCCTTTGCGCACAAAGGTTCGATCGAGAACCTCGCCGGCGGCGACGAAACACTGCGCGCGCGGATGAGCCTGGAAAACCAGGTTGCACCGGGGTTGCCGCCCTTTTTTATCTGGCACACGGTGGCCGACACCGCCGTGCCGGTGGAGAACAGCCTGCTTCTGGCCCGGGCGCTCCAGCGCTGCCAAAACCGTTTCGAGCTGCACCTCTTCGCCGACTGCGACCACGGGTCAAGTGTCTGCACCAACGAGGTCGGCGCCCCGAGCACCCACAACCGCGCCTGGCTGCCGCTGGCCATCGACTGGCTGGCCGACCGGTTCGATTACCATATGTAAAGGGAGGCTTTTGCCTTGAAAATCTGCTTTTATGCGCTGCGCCCGTTTGACGAGCTGGGATACTGCGAAGAGTTCAGCAAAAAGTACGGCATCGACTATGTCTGGACGGCCGACCCGCCGCGGCCGGACAACCTGGCCCTGGCAATGGGCTGCGACGCGGTGAGCACCAACCCCTGTGAAGTCACCCCGGCCTACCTTGAAGCCTTCGCCAAAGGCGGCGTGCGCTACCTGCCCTGCCGCAGCATCGGGTACGACCACCTGCCGCTTGAGGCCGCCAAGCGGCTCGGGATGCGGGTTTCCCACAGCCACTACCCGCCCGAAGGCGTGGCCAACTACACGATCATGCTGATGCTGATGGCCACCCGCAAGATGAACCAGATCATGCTGCGGGCTGCCGCGCAGGATTACTCGCTGCCCGGCAAGATGGGGCGGGATCTTTCGGGCTGCACGGTCGGGGTGATCGGCGCGGGCAAGATCGGCCGCACCGTGCTGCGGCATCTTTCGGGCTTCGGCTGCCGGCGGCTCGCCTATGACCTCTACCCGTCCGAAGAGCCGGGCGTCGAGTTTGTGCCGCTCGATACCCTTCTGGCCGAGAGCGACGTGATCTCGCTGCATCTGAACGCGACGCCGGAAAACTACCACCTGATCGACGCGGCGGCGATTGCCAAGATGAAGCGCGGCGCGCTGCTGATCAACACGGCGCGCGGGACGCTGATCGACCCCGAAGCGCTCGTCGCCGGGCTCGAAAGCGGGCAGATCGGCGGCGCGGGGCTCGACGTCGTCGAGGAGGAGACCGACATCTGCTACTACAACCGCTGCGGCGAGCCGATCGCCAACCGGGAGCTCGCGCTGCTGCGCAGCTTCCCGAATGTGATCGTCAGCCCGCACACGGCGTTCTACACCGACGTCAACGTCGCCAGCATGGTCGAAAGCGCGTTCGAAGCCACCGCGCACTTTGCCGCGGGCGAGGCGGAGCCGAATGAGGTGGCGCTGTAAAGTTTATATAAAAAAGCTGGCCCAGACGGTGTGGGCCAGCTTTTCTTTCGTTATAATACCGTTTACTTCATCAGCTCGCAGACCAGCTGTGCATAGGCGACGGGGTCTTCAAGGGGCAGGCCCTCGATGAGCAGGGCCTGGTCGTAGAGCAGCTCGCTGTACTTGGCGACCTTATCGCTGTCACCGGCCGTCTGGGCCGTCTGCAGCGCCGCAAAGACCGGGTGGTTCGGGTTGAGCTCGAGCACTTTGGTGCTCTGCATATCCTCGGTGTTGCCGGGCATCTTGCGCAGCACCTTCTCCATCTCCATTGAAAGCCCGCCCTCGCTCGAAAGGCTGACCGGATGGTCCTGCAGCGTCGGGTTCGCCTTGACCGACTGGATTTTGCCGTTGAGCGCGGTCTTGATCGCCTCAAACAGGTCTTTGTTTGCGGCGTCGGCTTCCTCGGCGGCCTTCTTTTCCTCGTCGGTGGCAAGGCCCAGATCGCCGGAGTTGATGTTCTTAAACTCCTTCTCCTTGTAATCCCGCATGATCTGCAGGCAGAATTCATCGACATCCTCGCTGCACAGCAGCAGGTCGTAACCCTTGCTCAGCACCAGCTGGGCGTTCGGCAGCTTGCCCAGGCGGGCGGCTTCGTCGCCGGCCGCGTAGTAGATGCACTTCTGGTCTTCGGGCATCTTCTCGATGTATTCGTCGAGGGTGATGAACTTCTGCTCCTTGGCCGAGAAGAACATCAGCAGATCGGCCAAAAGATCCTTGTGCATGCCATAATCGCCGTAGATGCCGAACTTGATCTGGCGGCCGAAGCTCTTCCAGAAGGTTTCGTACTTCTCGCGGTCGTTGACGAGCATCGCGTGCAGCTCGTTCTTGATCTTCTTTTCGAGGCTGTTGCGGATCAGGCGCAGCTGGCTGTCCTTCTGCAGCGTTTCACGGCTGATGTTCAGGCTCAGGTCTTCGCTGTCCACCACGCCCTTGATAAAGCTGAAGTAATCGGGCAGCAGGTCGGCGCACTTTTCCATAATCAGCACGCCCGAAGCGTAGAGCGCAAGGCCCTTCTCGTATTCCTTGGTGTAGTAGTCATACGGGGTGCGGCCGGGCACAAAGAGCAGCGCGGTGTAGGTGGCGGTGCCCTCGGTGCGGGAGGTAATCACCCGCAGCGGATCGGTAAAGTCGGAGAAGCGGTTCTTGTAGAATTCGTTGTAGTCCTCCTCCTTGACTTCCTTCTTATCGCGCTTCCAGATCGGCACCATGCTGTTGAGGGTTTCAAGCTCGGTGTAGGTCTCGTACTCGGGCTTGTAGTCGTCTCCGGCGTCCTCAGGTTTGGGCTTCTGGCGGCTCTTTTCGCGGTACATCGTGATCGGGTAGCGCACATAGTCGCTGTATTTCTTGACAAGGCCGGCGAGGGTATATTCTTCGAGGTATTGGCTGTAGTCCTCGTTCTCTGCGTCCTCTTTGAGCACCATGATGATGTCGGTGCCGACAGTTTCCTTTTCAGCCGGGGTCATGGTGTAGCCCTCGACGCCCTTTGATTCCCACTGCCAGGCTTCGTCAGCGCCCAGCGCGCGGGAGATGACCGTGACCTTCGCCGCGACCATGAAGGCGGAATAAAAGCCGACGCCGAACTGGCCGATGATGTCGATGTTTTCGTTCGGGTTTTCCTTCTTGAAATCAAGGCTGCCGGACTTTGCAATGGTGCCAAGGTTTTTCTCAAGCTCATCCTTGGTCATGCCGATACCGTTGTCTGAGACGGTCAGGGTGCGGGTGGCTTTATCGGCTTCGATATGGATCTGCAAATCCCCTTTGCTGACGCCAATGGAGGTATCGGTCAGCGATTTGAAATAGAGCTTGTCGCAGGCATCCGACGCGTTGGAGATCAGTTCGCGCAGGAAGATTTCCTTGTTGGTGTAGATGGAGTTGATCATCAGGTCGAGCAGTTTTTTGCTCTCTGCCTTAAACTGGTGCATTGCCATAACAAAAGACCTCGATTTCATAAATTGTATCTGGAAACGGGCGGCCCGCCCGTGTTTAGCACTCTCGCGCTTTAAGTGCTAACGATAGTATAGCACCCCCTTGCCGAAAGTGCAAGGGGGTGCGGCGGTTTTAATAGAAATTTCAAAATGTGGGCGCGGGGCGCGGTTCCCCCCACCGGGACGCCGGACGCGATGCGAAAATCACTTTTCAGGCCAGGTCGAACTGCACCGGCATCAGGAAGAGGCGGGCAACCTCGGCGCGGTCTTTGCTTTGGCCCAGCGCCCACATAAGCTTAACGGCGGCGGCCTCGGGGGTCATATCCCGCGCTTCAATCACGCCGTCAAGCGCTTTGGCCGCGCGGCCGACTTCATAGACGCCAAGGTCCGACCCTTCATGCGGGACCTGTGTTGTGAAAACTGCCAGCCGCCCGGCGGCGCACCAATCCCGCACGGCGGCGAACAGCGGGCCATCGTCCCCGCCGGGCAGGCCGCCGACGCCGAAGCTTTCGAGGATGATGGCCCTGCAATCGCAGCCAGCCAGCCGCGGAATAATCTCAGCCCTCATACCGGGGATCAGCCGCAGCACAAAAATTTCGGGTTCCAGCGCCTCATAAAACCGCACAGGCCCCCAGCCGGCCGGCGGTGGCAGAAACGGCACAAGCCGCAGGTCGCGGAATTCAGCCGTGAGGGGGTAATCGATGCTGGAAAAGGCGTTGAAACTTTTGGTGCGGGTTTTGCGCGCCCGGGTGCCAAGAATAACCTTGCCGTCAAAGACGAGCTGTACGCCCCAGGCCGCCGGATGGCAGGCATAGAGCACGGCGCGGTGAAGGTTGTTGCGCGCGTCGGTATCGCGGTTATAGATGGATTTCTGGCTGCCGGTCAGCACAACCGGTTTGGCGCTGCCCTGGATCATGTAGGAGAGGGCGGCGGCCGTGTAGGCCATTGTGTCGGTACCGTGGGTGATGACGAAGCCGTCATAGGCATCATACCGCGCACGAACCGCCTGCACGATACCCCGCCACTGCACAGGGCCGATGCTGGTGGAGTCGAGATTATAGAGCTGGAGGGTATCGATGCGGCAGAGCTTGGCGAGCTCGGGCACGCAGGCGATGAGCTCCTCCGAGGTGAGGGCCGGGGCCAGCGCGCCGGCAGCGGTGGGCCGGCTGGCAATGGTGCCGCCGGTGGCGATGAGCAGGATGTGTTTCATGCGCGGAACCTTTCTTGGTTTGGATGTATGCTTTTATTGTACCATAGCGGCCCGGCGCTGCCAAGCTTTTGCTTGACAGCCGGCAAACGACATGGTAGACTGAGAGCGATAGGTCTATTTGTATAGACCAGTTTTGAGAAAGCGAATATCAACCACAAAGCATACATCGTACAAATGGCAGATCTCTCTTTTTATCTTTTCTTATTCTCTTTCACAGGAGGGCCTTATGGAAATCAAAAAGCGTCTGGCGGAAGGTGAGTATCGCTTTGCCGCACTGGTCTGGGCGAACGAACCCCTGCCGAGCGGGCAGCTTGTGCGGCTGGCGGCCGATGCGCTTGGCTGGAAAAAGAGCACAACCTATACCGTGCTGAAAAAGCTGTGCGAGCGTGGTATTCTGCAAAACGAAAGCGGCGTTGTGACTGCCCGCATCAAGCAGAGCGAAGTGCAGCAGCGGGAGAGCACCGCGGTGGTAGACAGGGCCTTCGGCGGCAGTTTGCCGCAGTTTGTAGCTGCTTTTTTGAACGAAAAGCCGATCAGCGCCGCCGAGGCAGCCGAGATCCGCGCGCTGCTGGATGCGGCGCAAACGGCCCCCGCAAACGAGGAGGATAAACCGTGACCGCCGCGGCGTTGCAGCAGGCGGCCCTGGCCGGGGCGCTGGGCAGCGCAGCCGTACTGGCCGTGTGGGGGCTGTGCGCTCTGCTACGGCGAGCCAACGCGCCGGGTTGGCTGCTCTGTGCGCTCTGGCTGGCTGTGGGGGTGCGGTTTGCCGTGCCGGGCGGGGTGATCCCGCTGCCGGTTGCCGCACCGCAAAGCACGGTGTTGCAGCAGGCCGCCAGCCAGGTTGAAATGCTTGCCACCCCAGCCGCCCCCGGCGACGCAGCGGCAAGCCCCCGCGCCCTGACTGATCTGCCAAATCCCCGGACAGGCCGTAAAACAGCTCATTGGTGTAGACCT
>URKR01000001.1 GCA_900548355.1 uncultured Oscillospiraceae bacterium | reverse complement strand
TATGTGCGGCAAAGCCCCGTTTTGTGGTTAGAAAGCGAAATTCAGGAACACTTACGACTGTTCGATATTGTATAAGATCACAATTGATATTTAGGTGTCCAGGCCGAAGGATGGGGGCGGCAGTTGTTCTGTCTACCATATTTATGAATTTCAACAAAATATATCGTCAAAGTTTGTGTGGACCGCCAATCCTGCCCGGAAAATGGAAAATCAAGGCTGCGGCATACTTGACAACATCGCCGCTTTAGTGGCATGATAAAGATAAGAAGAGTGAAAAGGATTTGGGAGACTGCGAAAAGTCATGATCCAAATCAATATATGAGAAGAGAGACGTCCCCCAAACCCGATGGGGGGCAGGCGCCGCCTGAGAGGAGAGGAGCCCAGGGATATGACGCAGGAAATGGACTTGTTTGTCAATGTATATCATTTGAAAAACCCGGAACTTTTGCAAAAACTTACCGACCTGGTTCAGGTACGGCGGTTCCCACGCGGGAAAGTCATTCTGCACAGCGGGGAACAGCAAACGCAGGTCATGTTGCTGTTGGAAGGGATTGTTCGCGGCTATTTTTTGGATCTGGATGGTTCAGAGCATACCGATTGCTTCGGCATCCGGCGCGGTGACCCGGCCATGCCGCCCTGCGGGCTTGGAGACCCTTCACCGATCAATCTTTCTACCTTGAGCGATTGTATGATGGCCGTTTTGCCCATTCCCGAAACAATGCAGCTTGTGCAGCAGTACCCGGAGCTGTTCAACCTGTACAGCACCTTGATGACTGAATCAATGCGGCTGCACAACCGGATCAAGAATACGTTGTGCAACTATTCTGCCAAGGAAAAGTTCGACTGGTTCTTACAGCAGTATCCGGGCCTGATTTTTGATATCAACAACCGTTATATCGCCAGTTTCCTGAATATGACGCCGGAAACGCTCAGCCGGATGAAGTCGGCTTTGCGCCGCACCCGCTCGCTGTAAACAGGAAAATCAATCCGGCGGGGTTGACAAGCCGCAAATTCATGTTACAATAATTTTGTAAGTGTTCTTGGCAAAGTTTGCGCCAGGTTCCAGGAAGCAGTTCGCTTCCAGCATTTTGGCCGGGCACCGCGAAGGGTTCGCGTGCCTAAAGCTCATCGGACAGGGCTGGCCGCTGCCGCATGTGATGAACAGCATCACACATTTTATTGAACGGGCAAGTAACCCGGAAATTTTATAAGTTGGTCACTTGAACAGCCGTGCGTACGCACACCACTTGTGAAACGTCAATAAGAGTAGCCGAGCAGCAGTACAGTCAAGCCATTCTTGCTGGATAACTCTGAGAACTCAAAACTCTATAGTACGGACAGGACAATGGGTTCCCTTTCAAAGGGGAATGTATGGTCTTTCACAGGCAGTGTGCCACTTTCGGCGTGCTGCCTTTTTATTTTGGCAACCGCCAGAAATGAGGGAACACAATCTTGGATCGGGAACGTCAAAAAAAAGCGCCTATCTATGAGGCGCTGGAAAAATTCCGCCGCCAGCGGGTCGTGCCGTTTGATGTGCCGGGACACAAGCGTGGCCGTGGCAATCCGGAACTGGTTGAGCTGCTGGGCGAGCGCTGCGTGGGTATTGATGTCAACTCAATGAAGCCCCTTGATAACCTGTGCCACCCGGTATCGGTCATCAAAGAAGCAGAGGAGCTCACAGCCGATGCGTTCGGTGCGGCCCACGCTTTTTTGATGGTGGGCGGCACAACCAGCAGTGTGCAGGCCATGGTGCTGACCGCCTGCAAACCGGGGGACAAACTGATCCTTCCGCGCAATGTGCATAAAAGCGTGATCAACGCGATGGTTCTCTGCGGGGCAAGGCCGGTGTACATTGACCCGAAGGTTGATACCGATATAGGCATCCCACTCGGTATGGAAATTGAGGATGTGCGCGCGGCGATTGAGCAGAACCCCGACGCCGTTGCCGTGCTCATCAACAATCCCACCTATTACGGTATCTGCTCGGACCTGCGCAGCCTTGTCAAACTGGCTCATGCGCATAATATGCTTGCGCTTGTTGACGAAGCCCACGGCACTCACCTCTATTTCGGGCCATCGCTGCCGGTCAGCGGCATGGCGGCCGGGGCGGATATGGCAGCGGTATCCATGCACAAATCAGGCGGCAGCCTGACCCAGAGTTCGCTGCTGCTCTGCGGGCCGGGGGTTAACGCCGGGTATGTCGGCAATATCGTCAACCTGACCCAGACAACAAGCGCCTCGTATCTGTTGATGGCAAGCCTTGACATCAGCCGCCGCAACCTTGCAATGCGCGGTGCCGAGAGCTTTGCAAAGGTCATCGACATGGCTGAGTATGCCCGCCGCGAAATCAACGCAATCGGCGGATATTACGCCTATGGGTCGGAGCTCAAAAATGGCGGCAGTGTTTTTGACTTTGATGTCACCAAGCTGGCTGTCAACACCCGTGGGATTGGATTGACCGGCATCGAGGTTTACGACCTGCTTCGTGATGAGTATGATATCCAGGTTGAGTTTGGGGACCTTTCCAACATGCTCGCCTATATTTCAATCGGCGACCGCATCCAGGATATTGAGCGGCTTGTCGGCGCATTGGCTGATATTCGTCGATTGTACGCAAAGCCGCGCAGCGATCTCTTCACGGCCGAGTATATCACCCCGCAGGTGGTTGCCTCACCGCAGCAAGCCTTTTACTCGGAAAAAGAAAAACTGCCGCTGCGCCAGACGGCCGGCCGCATCTGCAGCGAGTTCGTCATGTGTTACCCGCCGGGAATCCCGATTCTGGCGCCCGGCGAGGTGATTACCCCCGAGATTATCGATTACATCGAATTTGCCAAGGCCAAGGGCTGCTCCATGCAGGGGCCGGAAAGCGAAGATATCTCAGAACTTAATGTGCTGAAGGAGGGCTAACATGCAGGAAATGGATTACTGGTTCGGTGAACTGCACACTGCCAATGTCAAAACCTGTATCCGGGTGGAAAGGCAGCTCTACAGTGCCACCAGCGATTTTCAGCGTATTGACGTCTTTGATTCGCCGGAATTCGGGCGCTTTCTGGCCTCCAACGGAAGCGTGATCTTTTCGGAAAAAGATGAGTTCACCTATGATGAGATGATCGTCCATGTGCCGATGGCCGTCCACCCGGATGTCAAACGGGTGCTTGTCATTGGCGGCGGCGACGGCGGTGTAGCACGCGAACTTTCCTATTATAACGAGATTGAAGTTATCGACGTGGTCGAGCCCGACAAGATGTTTGTCGATGTCTGCCGCAAGTATTTCCCTGACAATGCCCGCGGGCTTGATGATGTACGGGTGCGCATCTACTATGAGGACGGCCTGCGCTTTTTGCGCGGCAGAGAGGACGAGTACGATCTCATCATCAACGATTGCACCGACCCGCTCGGCCATGCGGCCGGCCTGTTCACCAAAGAATTTTACGGCAGCTGCTACAAAGCTCTGCATGAGGACGGTATTATGGTCTATCAGCACGGCAGCCCCTTCTTTGATGAGGATGAGGAAACCTGCCGCGCCATGCACAAAAAAGCCTACCGTTCTTTCCCGATCAGCAGGGTCTATCAGGCCCACATCCCGACCTGCCCCGCTGGGTACTGGCTGTTCGGTTTCGCAAGCAAAAAGTACCATCCGCTTAAAGACTTTGACCCCAAGCGCTGGAACAAACGCGGGATCAAAACCTGGTACTATACCACCCACCTGCACCGGGGGGCCTTTATGCTGCCCGCCTATGTGGAGGAACTGCTGCAGGAGGAAGAGGAATAAGATCCGGCAAGGCAGAAAGCCGGCCCCGCCATGCGGCCGCCCCTGCCAACATGGATGCATTCTTTTTTAATCACATTGTGATATCCGTTCTTATGCACTTTAGCACTTTATTCAAAAACCTTCTAACCTGAAAGGAGACCTATCATGAGCAAACTGCTTGTTATTGGCTGCGGCGGCGTTGCTTCGGTTGCAATCCAGAAATGCTGCCAGAACCACGAAACCTTCCCCGAACTCTGCATTGCGAGCCGTACTGTAGCAAAATGCGACGCTCTCAAGGCCAAACTCGAGGCTGCCGGCACCCCGGTCAAAATCACAACCGCGACGGTGAATGCTGACGATGTGGAGGATCTGAAACGGGTTATCCGTGCTTATGGCCCCGACCTTGTCCTAAACGTTGCATTGCCTTATCAGGACCTGGCCATTATGGACGCCTGCCTTGCCTGCGGGGTGGACTATGTGGATACCGCCAACTATGAGCCGGAAAACACCGATGACCCCGCCTGGCGTGCCATTTATGAAAAACGCTGCAAGGAGCTTGGCTTCACCGCCTACTTCGACTACAGCTGGCAGTGGGCGTATCAAGACCGCTTTAAAGAGGCCGGCCTGACCGCACTGTTGGGTTCCGGTTTTGACCCGGGCGTGACCAGCGTCTTCACGGCCTATGCAAAGAAACACTATTTCGACCGCATCGATACGATTGATATCCTTGACTGCAACGGCGGCGACCACGGCTACCCATTTGCCACCAACTTCAACCCCGAAATCAACCTGCGCGAAGTTTCTGCCCCCGGCAGCTACTGGGAGAACGGCCACTGGATCGAGACCAAGCCGATGGAAATCAAACGGGAATACGATTTCCCGGAAGTGGGCCAGAAGGATATGTATCTGCTTCATCATGAGGAAATCGAGAGCATTGCCAAGAACTTCCCCGAAGTGCAGCGCATCCGTTTCTTCATGACCTTTGGTCAGAGCTATCTGACCCACATGAAATGCCTTGAAAATGTCGGGATGCTCTCGACAACCCCCATTAACTATGAAGGGCATGAGATTGTACCGATCCAGTTCCTCAAAGCGCTGCTGCCGGACCCGGCTTCGCTCGGCCCCCGCACCGTCGGCAAAACCAACATTGGGTGCATCTTTACCGGCGTAAAGGACGGTAAGCCTCGCACAATTTATATTTACAATGTCTGTGACCACCAGGCCTGCTACCGTGAAGTTGGCAGCCAGGCCATCAGCTACACCACCGGTGTTCCTGCTATGATCGGCGCCGCGCTTGTGGCCAACGGCAGCTGGCGCAAACCCGGCGTATTCAACCTTGAAGAGATGGACCCCGATCCGTTCATGGATATGCTCAATCAGTACGGCCTGCCCTGGGTGGTGGACGAAAACCCCGTCACAGTGGAATGAACCCGATGCAGAATTTGTACAACACAGAGCCCGGTCTGCGCACGCCGGTCTATATCGTGGACGAAGCGGCGCTGACCCGCAACCTTGAACTGCTGGCCGGCGTACAGCAGCGTACCGGCTGCCATATCCTGCTGGCCCAGAAGGCCTTTTCGATGTTCAGGGTCTACCCGCTCATAGCGAAGTATTTGTCCGGCGCCACGGCAAGCGGCTTGTATGAAGCGCGCCTGGCCCATGAGGAAATGGGTTCCGGCATCGAAAATCATGTGTTTTCCCCGGCTTATACGGCTGAGGAGATGACCGAGCTTGTCAAAATTTGCGACCACATCATCTTCAACTCGATCACCCAGCTGGAAACACACCGGGAAATCTGGCAGGGGAAGGTAAGCGCCGGCCTGCGTGTCAATCCAGAACACTCGACCCAGGAAGGCCATGCGATTTACGACCCTTGTTCGCCGGGCAGCAGGCTTGGTATCCGTCGCTGCAACCTGCCTGATTCACTGCCGGAAGGTGTTGAAGGTCTGCACTTCCACACTCTATGCGAGCAGGACGCGGCCCCGCTGGTTGAAACTTTTGCCGCGTTTGAAGCATCGTTTGCAGCCTATTTGCCAAAACTCAAATGGATAAACCTTGGCGGTGGGCACCACATCACCCGGCCCGGGTATGATCTTCCGGCTCTTGAAGCATTGATCCACCATATCCGGGACACGTATGGCCTTGAAGTCTATCTTGAGCCCGGTGAGGCAGTTGCGCTCAATGCCGGCACCCTGATTACAACGGTGCTGGATATCGTCGAAGCGGATATGCCGGTACTGATCCTGGATACTTCGGCTGCCTGCCATATGCCGGATGTACTTGAAATGCCCTATCGTCCGCCTCTGTGTGGTGCCGGTGAAGCAGGGGAGAAGCCGTTTGCCTGCCGGTTGGCTTCCCGCACCTGCTTGGCCGGGGACGAGATCGGCATCTACAGCTTTGATGCGATGCCACAAATCGGCGACCGGCTTGTGTTTGGCGATATGGCGATCTATTCGATGGTCAAAAACAATACCTTCAACGGAATGCCGCTGCCCGATATCGCGCTGCGCCGTGCCGACGGCCGCTGCGAGATTGTGCGGCAATTCGGCTACGAAGATTTCAAAGGGAGGCTTTCGTGATGGCGCTGCTGCACACCCTGCCGGTGCGGGACGGCTTTGCGATGCCGGCCGAGTTTGCCCCCCACGTGGGCACCGTCCTGATCTGGCCGGTGCGCCCGGGCAGCTGGGGGCGCGACCCTTCGGCCGCCCAGCGGGCGTTCTGCGCGGTCATTCGGGAGATTGCCCGCAGTGAGGACGTCCATCTGCTCGCGGCCCCGGCCGATCTGCCCGCTGCCCAAGCGGCGGTGGCCGGCATCCCGCGCGTACACCTGCACCCGATCGAGAGCGACGACGCCTGGGCGCGTGATGTCGCCCCGACTTTTGTGACCGACGGCCACACGTTGCGTGGAATCAGCTGGCGTTTCAATGCCTGGGGTGGGGAGGTAGACGGCCTCTATGCCAACTGGGAGAAAGATGATGCCGTTGCCCCGGCGCTCTGTGCAGCGCTTGGGGTGGATTGCTACGACGCCGGCGACTTTGTGCTTGAGGGCGGCTCTATCCATACCGATGGAGAAGGTACGTTGCTTACCACCGAAGCCTGCCTGCTCAGCGCCGGGCGCAACCCGGCCTTGCACCGCGAGGAGATTGAGCAAAAGCTCGCCGATTACCTCGGCATCCGCAAGGTGCTCTGGCTGCCGCGCGGCATCGTCGACGATGAAACCAACGAGCACGTCGATAACGTCTGCGCCTTCACCGCGCCGGGCGAGGTTGTGCTGGCTTGGACGGACAACACCGCCGACCCGCAGTACCCGCTCTCGCTCGCAAGCCGGCAATATTTGGAAAGCGTGACCGACGCGGCGGACCGCAAGCTGAAAATCCGGCTGCTGCCAATCCCCGACCACCCGATTCTCTGCACCGAGGCTGACTGCGCGGCCTGTGATTTTGCCCCCGGCGAGGACGTGCGTGCCCCCGGCGACCGGCTGGCCGCGAGCTACTGTAACTTTTACTTTACCAACGATGCTGTGCTGGTGCCGCAGTTCGGTGGAGAAAATGCCGCCAGCGACGCCCGTGCGCTGGAAATTTTGGCTGAAGCCTGCCCGAACCGCCGCATTGTTGGCTTGCCTGCCCGTGAAATCCTGCTCGGCGGCGGAAACATCCACTGCATTACCCAGCAGATTCCGGCCACGCCGTACCGATAGGTGGGGCGCTTCTCAGCGTTACTTGGGGAACGGTGCATATCCTGACCCAGGGCAGTATGATTGCCGGGCTTGCGGTTATGGTGTTTGCGCTGGTTTATGGCTGTATCTATCTGGCTGTACGCCGCCATACCCCCACCGCTTACTGCTTTATGGCGCTTGCCTTTATCGTATAACCTACTGAAAGGAGTTCTGATATGCCGAATGTGATTGTGGCGGCTGTGCAAATGTCCTGCGTGCAGGACCCGGCTGAAAACCTGGCGCATGCCGAAATGTTGGTACGGCAGGCTGCCCGGCAGGGGGCGCAGATTGTGCTTCTGCCGGAACTGTTTGAACGGCCGTATTTTTGCCAGGAACGCCGGTATGAGTACTATTCTTTTGCTCTGCCGGTGCAGCAGAACCCCGCTGTGCGACGCTTTCAGGAAGTTTGCGCCGAACTGGAACTTGTGATGCCGATCAGCTTTTATGAGGCGGACGGGACACGGCTGTTCAACAGCGTGGCGATGATAGATGCCGACGGTTCTTTGCTTGGGGTGTACCGCAAAACACATATTCCTGACGACCATTATTATCAGGAAAAGTTTTACTTTACCCCGGGAAATACCGGATTCCGGGTATTTGAGACACGGTATGGCAAAATCGGGGTTGGCATTTGCTGGGATCAATGGTTCCCTGAAACTGCGCGCTGCCTTGCACTTGGCGGGGCTGACCTGATTCTGTACCCGACTGCGATTGGCAGCGAACCCATTCTTGAGGTAGACAGCGCCGGCCACTGGCAGCGTGCCATGCAGGGGCACGCTGCAGCCAATGTGGTGCCGGTGGCGGCAGCCAACCGGTATGGCGTTGAAACAGTAACCCCCTGTGAGGCAAACGGCGGCCAGCAAAGCGCGCTGCGCTTTTATGGAAGCAGCTTCCTGACTGATGAGACGGGCGCTATACTTGCCCAGGCCGGCCGCAATGAAGACGAGGTACTCTGCGCCGGTTATGACTTTGCCGCCATCCGGGAAGCGCGCCTGTCTTGGGGATTGTTCCGAGATCGCCGCCCCGGCTGCTACGGCGCGATCTGCGATCTGCCTGAATAACGCCAAAAAAGATAGCCGCCGCACCCCGTGAACCACGGCCGTGCGGCGGCTTTTGTTGGAGCTAGAAACGTGACTCGAACACGCGACCTGCTGATTACGAATCAGCTGCTCTACCGGCTGAGCTATTCTAGCGCAACAAAGTTATTATACTATTTTTTTGCATTCAGGTCAAGTATTTACACAGATTAAATCAGCTGAAAGGCCAAAAAACTTTGCCTGGATGCAGCCATACAGCCTTTTAAACCGCCGGGCCGTCTTCACTCAGCGGCATCTCACGCAACTGCGCAAGCGTGATGCTGTCTACATAGGCATCAATAACGCCGCGCAGCCCTTCCCAGAACCCAAGTGTATTGCATTGGTATCGGCGCGGGCACTGGGCTGCGTCATTGGCAAGGCAGGGGATTGGAGCCAAATCACCTTCTACTGCGCGCAAGATATCGCCGGCTGTGATTTGACTGGCAGGGCGGGTCAGTTTGTACCCGCCCTGGCTGCCGCGTACGCTTGCCACCAAACCGGCGCGCGATAACGGCGTGACGATCTGCTCCAGGTACTTCTGGCTGATGCCCTGGCTGTCGCTGATTGCCTTCAACGGCAGAAGATCTTCGAGTGAGTGATTGGCCAGTTCTACCATCAGGCGAAGCGCATATCGGTCTTTGGTCGAAAACTTCATAGCGGGCAGCCTCTCTTCTTGCGGGTGATTGTTTCTATCATACCAAGTTTTTGCGCCGGGGGCAAGAGATATCCCACCGAATTTATCGGAAAGCCCCTAAAATTCTGCCGTTTCACAATTATTTGTCGAAAAGGGCTTGACAATCCGATGCTGGTATGGTATAGTCTAAACATCAGATGGTTAGATATAACTAACCCACTGAATTTGCCGGCTGCACAGGCAGCCTTCTTTTCGAAGACAGAGTTAGTATTAACTAACTACGGGTAGCTACCTGTCTCCATTTCATTCCACCACAAGGAGGTTCAACCCCATGCAGCGTGATTTTGGCGTCGCCTTTGTTACCCAGTGCGCCCCAGTGATGGCCGGACTCAAGCCGGCCAACCTGTTTCGTTGGGTGGAGCTGGATGCTTCTGCGATGGAGGCGTTGGTCTGCCACTGGCATACCTTGCTGCGGCCCCGAGGTTTGGCGGTTGAAATTTTGTCGCGGGATACAGCCAACCACGCCTTTCTGGTATATGTATATCGTGCGCCCCGGCTGCAAGCCATTCTCAAAGCGCCTGAAATTTGCAAATACCTCTCCGAGGTTGGCTACCCGCAGCCGGAAGATTTCCGCGCCGCTTTGCAGCATCTGTCGGCCCGGTTGGCACAAGGGGGAACCTTCCCCCATGAAATCGGTATCTTTCTCGGCTATCCGCTGGAGGATGTGGTTGGTTTCGTGCGCAACAAGGGAAAGAACTACACCTTTAAAGGGTACTGGAAAGCGTACGGCGACCCGGCTGCCGCCCAGGCGCGCTTTGCGAGTTTTCGCAAGTGTACCGATGTTTACCTGCGATGCTACCGCAACGGAACGCCGGTTACCCGGCTGACGGTCGCGGTGTGATGAAAGAAAGGAGCCATTTTCTATGAATAAGGTTGCAATTGTTTTCTGGAGCGGCACCGGCCATACTGAGCAGATGGCGCGCGCCATTGCCGAAGGGGCCGGCGAGGCTGTATTGCTAAGCCCTGGCGAGTTTACTGCTGCGGACATGGCAAATTACGATGTGATCGCCTTTGGATGCCCCGCCATGGGCGCGGAACAGCTGGAGGAGAGCGAATTTGAGCCGATGTTTGCAGCGGTGGAAGGCAGCCTGAACGGCAAAAAGATTGCACTGTTCGGGTCGTATGGCTGGGGTTCCGGTGAATGGATGGAAGCCTGGTCCGCGCGCTGCCAGCAGGATGGAGCTATCCTTAAAGATGTCAGCGGCCTCATTGTGAACGAAGAACCCGACGATGACGCGCTTGACAGTTGCCGATTGCTTGGGCGGGAACTTGCCGCCTGGTAAACCCAACAAATATTTATGACATTCTTCTGCCTAAAGAACGCTCACAGCCATTTGCGGTCTTACGAATAGGCGTTTCCGAATCCACAAAACCGATGCCCGTGTTCTCTCCGTGCGGGCATCGGTTTTGTGTTTGCGCGGTTTTTGTCCTGCCGACTGCAAACAGGAATTTATAACACTGCATTCCTGACAATATCCAAAAAATGCATAAATATCCTTGAAAAACGTAAAAATTCATGTTATATTTATTTGTAACTTCGTTTCGTTCTCGGAATTGTTCTTTGTTGCGGTCGCAGCATGATCTGCTGTATGGTCGGTGGAGAGGGGAGCGGGGGTCAGGAAGGCAGACATTCTTTCGTGCGGTAAAGGAATGGGAGATTGTTGATGGAAACAGCAAAAAGGATCATGCATGGGGTTCGGCGGTTTGCCTGGGTAGGGCTTTTTTGGCTGCTTTGCATTTTCTGCGCGATGCCGGCCAACGCGCAGGCTGCGCAGAACACCTATTATTACCCCGGCTATGACGCGGCAGCGAACGGGCCGATCAACTTGATGCAGTACATCAAATCGATTACTCTGACCGTCAACGGGCAGGAGTATACGCCTGAGCAGCTGGAGTCCCTGCAACAGAGCGGTACACCGCTGGAAATGCGTGTGGGGGATTCGGCTTCCATCAATTTTAGGTTCGCGCTGTGCGGCCGCGCCTATTCTTCTGACGACCAAACGCTGCTGGATGAAGCGGCCTCGGTTCATGTAACATATACAAACGGTACAACCTACCTGAATGGAGACAGCGTGGCACCCGGCGGAACGGGCATCCTGGATGACTCTTCGCTGATGGTGGACAATACTTCGGCTGAAAGCAGCTATCTGCGGCTTGACATCGGCTGGTTGCTGGAATTCTGCCCTGATGATTTCAGTATCAATTATTCGGAAGGCGGCGTTTCCTTCCAGCAGAAAGACAATTATCTGTATCTGTATTTCCCGAACGGCATCGGGCAGGATACCTATGCCGACCCCGGATACTTTTCCATCGGGGTGACGCTGGGGGAAGCAATTGATGAAATCCGTATTCCGGGAAGCGATGGCTACTATGTGCCTGGCACCGGAGACTGGGTCTTTCCCATCCATGTCGTCGAATCGACGGCAGATATGTCGGGGGCGATCAGCTCCTACGGGGACATTTTGGTCAGAAAAATCTGGCAGACAGGCGGCCAGCCCCACCCGGATGCGACTGTTGTTCTGCATTATACAGAAAACGGTGAGGAAAAGACGGCCTCCCGCGTGCTTTCGGGGGACGAAGCCACCGCGAAGTTCACAATCCGCAGCAGCATGGAAAATTGCTGGCTGGAGGAGGATATGACCGGGTTGGAGGATTACACCTCCACATTGCAAACCAGTGAGGACGGCAAAACATTTACCTTCACAAACACCACGACCAAAACAGTGGTGTTCAGCAAGAGGAGTATAACCGGCAGCGAGGAACTGCCCGGCGCCAAGCTGGAACTCTACTGCCTTTCGAGTGATGGCTCCCAAAGCCTGATCGACCAATGGCAATCCAGCGACACGCCGCACACGGTAGCACTTAACCCCGGCCGCTTTTTGCTGCATGAAGACGCGGCACCGGCCGGCTATGCGGTCAGCCTTGATATTCCGTTTACTGTGCGGGAGGATCTGACGGTTCAGCTCGACGGAGATAATGGCACACTGGAAGGCGACACCCTGATTGTGACAGACAAACCGCTTGAGGTCAAGTTTGCAAAGGTGGATGCAGACGGGAATGCACTGTCAGGCGCTGTGCTGACTTTGACAGACCAGACCACTGGTACATTGGTGGACCGCTGGACAACAGGCAGCGAGCCGTATGTCATTACGGGATGGACGCAGGATGGTACGGCTTTGATTGCGGGGCATACCTATATCCTGCATGAGGAAAGCGCCCCCGATGGTTACCAGCTGGCGGCTGATATCACCTTTGTTTTCAATGGGGACGGTACGATCCCGAACCATGGCTACCACACGATCCAGATGCAGGATCTGCCCGAGGCGACGCCCACCCCGGCCCCGACACCGGTTTCCACCCCGCCGACAAGCACAACACCGCCAAGCGATACACCTACGGACGACCATACCCCGCCGGAACGTGTGCAGACCGGTGACAGCCCCTGGATGTGGGTATGGTTGACCCTGGGCGTTCTTTGCCTGTGCGGTGCGGCGGGAACAGCGCTTTATTACCATCGCCGCGCGAATATACCGGCCTATTGGCGATTGGGGATGCGTGACAGATGAGCAACTATCGAAAAAGCACACACCTTCTCAAACGGCCGTCCCGCGGGTGGCTGGTACTGAGCGTGGCGCTGCTGCTGGCCGGCCTGGCCTTTTTGGGCGCTTTTGGCTATTCGTGGTACCAGTATGCCAAAAGCAGCTGGTATTATGCCGGTTTGCAGCAGCTTGCGGTGGCTGCGACAGGGCAAAATGAAGTGTCGGCGGAGAACGGCGTTGATTTTGCATCGCTGCAGGCGATAAACCCCGATACCGCAGCCTGGCTTGTCATGCCGGGAATCGATATTTCTCTGCCGGTTGTGCAGGCAACGGATAACGAAACGTATCTGCACAAAGGATTTGATGGCAGTGACTCCCCCGAAGGCTGTCTCTTCTTTGGCGCATCCGGGCAGGAGGGCGATATTTATCGTGTGATCTATGGTCACAACCTGCATACGGGTTCCATGTTCAGCGGGTTGCTCAACTACCGTGACGGAGAGTTCTATCTGCAGAACCCTACTTTCACTCTCTACACACCCGATGAAACGCAGACCTATCGCATCTTCTCTTGCCATACAGCGACAGATATGGAGGATCTTTACGATACCAACCGCACGGCGGGGGAAGAGTATGATGCTTTTCTGCAGCGGCTCTCCACAATATCCGAGTATAATACAGGTGTGGAAGTTCCCTCCGGCGCGCAGGTGCTGACGCTGTCAACCTGTCTGACTTCGTATGGAAGCGGCCTTGAGCGGTATGTGGTGCACGCCTATCGGGAATCATAAAAGCGCCCTCGCAGAAAGTACGACTGCAACAAAAACAGGCCTCTGCCTGCGTTGCCGGCTGGCTGAAAAGCCTGACAGCGGACGAACGCTATGGCACGGGCCTGTTTTTGGTATCTTCGCAAGCAACGGGCGCTTGACAGAGAAAGTATAATAGAACCATAGGGGAAGCCTACGGCGCTCGTGGTTCTTTGGCAGCGTGGCGCCGGAGGGAAATGTTTGGAATGACAGAAAGCAAAGGAATATGTATGATGCAAGTGATTGAAAACCAAAAATTTGACCAAGAACGTGCGCTGTATGGCAGCCAGGACCTGATGGTGAAAGATTCTGCGTTTGATGGGCCGGCTGACGGCGAAAGCGCGCTGAAAGAAAGCCGCAACATTGTGGCGGACCATGTCTTTTGCAACCTGAGATATCCGTTTTGGCATGATACGCACCTGACCATCCGCAGCAGTGAGATGACGGAACTTTGCCGTGCGGCGCTGTGGTATTCGCAGGATATCACGATTGCCGATACCCGCTTGCACGGCATTAAAGCTCTGCGGGAGTGCGCCGATGTTGTGATGGAAACCTGCGATATCGTATCGCCTGAATTCGGCTGGTCGGTGCGCGGCATCTCAATGCGGCATTGTACGGCACAAAGCGAATATTTTATGATGCGCTCAACCCATCTGCGGTTTGATGATGTCGAGTTCAAGGGTAAGTATTCCTTCCAGTACATTGAAGACGCCTTGTTTGAGAACTGCCGTTTTGATACAAAGGATGCCTTTTGGCATGCAAAAAATGTCACTGTCAGCAACAGTGTTGTCAAAGGGGAATATCTGGCCTGGTATTCCGACGGCCTGACCCTGGTCAACTGTAAGATCATTGGTACGCAGCCATTCTGCTACTGCAAGAATCTGCGGCTCATCAACTGTGAGATGATCGATACCGATCTCAGTTTTGAAAAGTCCGATGTGGAGGCGGAAGTCACTACGCCGGTGCTCAGCATCAAGAACCCTGCATCGGGTCATATCCGGGTACCTGCTGTGGGGCAGATCATCCGTGATGATCCGAACGCACACGGGGAAGTTCTTGTGGCACCGGACGGGACTGAGCCCGGGAACCCGGTCTGCGCCTGAAACACAGATGTTTTGTAAAAACCCGCTGCAACTCGGCAGCGGGTTTTTGCATGGGAAGGCTTATTCCGGCGGCAGATGCGCTTCTGCATAGGCTCGGAGCTTTTCGAAGGTTTCTGGGCTCAAGTCATGTTCGATTTTGCAGGCGTCTTGCGCCGCTGTTTCCTCGTCAACCCCGAGCGCGGCCAAAATACGGGTCAGAAGTTTGTGGCGCTGGTAAATGCGGCTGGCAATCTCATAGCCGGGCGGTTCCAACGTGATTGCGCCGTTGCCGTCCATTGAAATATAGCCGGCCTGGCGCAGGTTTTTCATGGCGACGCTGACGCTCGGTTTCGAAAAGCCCAATTCGTTGGCAATATCAATGGAATGAACTTCGCCTTTTCGTTCGCGGATCATCAAAATTTTTTCCAGATAATCTTCGGCGGATTGGTGAATCTTCATAAAAAATTCCTCGCTTTGTTGGGGTATGTCTAAAGATTAGCACAAACTAACCCAAAATGCAAGTGAAAGTATTGACATTCCCAGGTGATGGTGGTACACTTCAAGTGTTCAAGCGGTTAGCAGATTCTAACCGCTTGCTTCACGGCATAAAGTTAGGTTTAGCTAACATTTGCGGAAGAAGGTGACAGCATGATGCCGCTCACAATGGCGAAACCAGGCGAACTGCATACCATACAAAAGGTTACCGGGCGTGACGAGGTGCGTCAGCATCTGGCCGAGCTGGGCTTTGTGATGGATGCGGAAGTTTCGGTTGTCAGCGAAATTGCGGGCAATTTGATTGTACAGGTCAAAGAAAGCCGGATTGCGCTGGACCGTACAATGGCCAATCGAATCCTGGTCGGCTGACGCAAGCTTTCCACGGCGAAACGCGGGTGCTTGCTGCAATATTCAAGGAGGAGGATTTCAGCATGAAAACTTTGAAAGACGCCAAGGTAGGGGAAACCGTTACCGTGGCAAAGGTGCACGGCGAAGGGCCGGTGCGCCGCCGCATTATGGATATGGGACTGACCAAGGGCGTGCAGGTTTATGTGCGCAAAGTGGCGCCGCTGGGGGATCCCATGGAGCTCAATATCCGCGGCTACGAGCTCAGTGTTCGCAAGGCGGATGCCGAGATGATTGAACTGGTTTGAAGGCGGTTTCAAAGCCGCCTGATTTCACGCCGAAAAGTTAGCTAAAGCTAACTTTCTGCAAAGCGAAGAAAAGGGGTATATAGATGGCAATCAAAATCGCACTGGCAGGCAACCCAAATAGCGGTAAAACCACCCTGTTTAATGATCTGACCGGTTCAAACCAGTACGTCGGCAACTGGCCCGGCGTCACGGTGGAGAAAAAAGAGGGCCGGCTGAAAGGCAACAAGGATGTGATCATCCAGGACCTTCCCGGCATTTACTCACTTTCACCCTATACGCTTGAAGAGGTTGTTTCCCGGGAATACCTTGTTACCGAAAAGCCGGACGCAATCCTCAACATCATTGACGGCACCAACATTGAGCGCAACCTGTATCTGACCACCCAGCTGATCGAACTTGGCATCCCTGTGGTGATGGCCGTGAATATGATCGACCTCGTGCGTAAAAACGGCGATAAGATTGACCTTGCCAAATTGAGCAAGCAGCTTGGCTGCCAAGCGGTTGAGATCAGCGCGTTGAAAGGGGAAGGCTCTTTGAAAGCCGCCGAAATGGCGGTTGCAGCGGCTAAAGCCGGCAAGGCCGGTGACCTGCCGCATGTCTTCACCGGCAGCGTGGAGCATGCCATCGCCCATATTGAGGAAAGCGTTCAGGGCAATGTGGATGGCCGTTTCCTGCGTTGGTATGCTGTCAAGCTGTTCGAGCGTGACGAAAAGGTTCAGCAGGAACTGGGCCTTGGCAAAGCAGTGATGGATCATATTGAGGGCCACATTGCTGACTGCGAAAAGGAAATGGATGATGACGCCGAAAGCATCATTACCAACCAGCGTTATGCCTACATCAACAAGGTAGTTACCGCTGCGGTTCACAAGAAAGCCCGTGCCGATAACATGACAGCCTCGGACAAAATTGACAGGATTGTGACCAACCGGGTGGCAGCGCTGCCGATCTTTGCTGCGGTAATGTTCCTGATTTATGCGATTGCCATGGGCAGCCTGCCTGTTTCGATTGGCACCATGGCCACCGACTGGACCAACGACGTTCTGTTCGGTGAAGTCGTACCGCCGGCTATCCAGGGATTTATGGAAAGCGTAGGCTGCGCACCGTGGCTGACCGGTCTTGTGGTTGACGGCATTGTGGCCGGTGTGGGTGCGGTGCTTGGCTTTGTGCCGCAGATGCTGGTACTCTTCTTCCTCCTTTCGATCCTGGAAGATGTCGGCTATATGTCCCGCATCGCCTTTATCATGGACCGTGTTTTCCGCAAGTTCGGGCTTTCGGGCAAGAGCTTCATCCCCATGCTGGTCGGCACCGGCTGCGGCGTGCCCGGTGTTATGGCGTCCCGTACGATCGAAAATGAGCGTGACCGCCGCATGACCATCATGACAACCTGCTTTATTCCGTGCAGCGCCAAAATGCCGATCATCGGCCTGTTTGCCGGCGCCTTGTTCGGCGGCAGTGCGCTGGTTTCGGTTTCGGCCTATTTCATCGGCGTGGCGGCTATCATTGTTTCAGGCATTATTTTAAAGAAAACGAAGCTGTTTGCCGGAGATCCCGCTCCGTTTGTCATGGAGCTTCCCGCTTACCATATCCCGGCCTGGGGCAACGTTCTGCGCGCCACTTGGGAACGCGGCTGGTCCTTCATCAAGCGCGCCGGTACCGTCATCCTCGCCTCCACCGTTGTGCTGTGGTTCCTGCAGGGCTTTGGCTTTACCGACGGGAAGTTTGGTATGGTACCGGATAACAATACAAGCCTTCTGGCCGGCATCGGCGGTGCAATTTCGTTCCTCTTTGCCCCGCTTGGCTTTGGCACCTGGCAGCCGACTGTGGCCTCCTTCACCGGCCTGATTGCCAAGGAAAACTTTGTTGGCACCCTTGGCGTCTTGTATGGCTTTGCGGAAGTGGCTGAGACCGGTGACGAGATTTGGGCGAATATCGCGGCCGATTTCACCCCGCTCAGCGCTTACAGCTGCATGATTTTCAACCTGCTCTGCGCTCCGTGCTTTGCCGCCATGGGTGCGATCAAGCGCGAGATGAACAACGGCAAGTGGACCGCCATCGCCATCGGGTATATGTGCCTGCTGGCATACTGCACCTCGCTTGTTGTGTATCAGATCGGCGGGTTGTTTACGGGAGAGGTAACCTTCGGCCTCGGCTCGGTTGTTGCCATCGCGGTGCTGGCATTTGCCCTTTATCTGCTTGTCCGTCCCAACAAATATGATGAAACGCACGTTCGCCTGGATACACGCAAACTTGTGAATTCCAAGTAAATCACCCTCTGCTTTTCTGAAAGGAGCTGCCATATGCTGGCTATGTTTGTTGAGATGCTGCCCACCATCATCGGCGCAGCGATTGTGTTTGGCATTGTGGGTATGGTCATATACCGCGGATTCCGGAACCATAAAGCCGGCAAACACTCCTGCTCGTGCGGCGGCGCCTGCGGCGGGTGCCCGGGCAGCTCGCTGTGTCATCCGCAAAAGAAATGATTTCGTTCCGGCACAATAGCCGCGGGCAGGGCAGTGAGGCGCGAGCGTTAGGACCTGGCTCGCAACGCCATGCTGCTTGGTTCGGGCATGCGTGGGCAGGAATGGTGGATATATGGAAAGAGGCGGTCTGTTATGTCCTTGACGGATGCAAACCTGCGGTATCTGTTTACAATCTATGAGATTGCGCAGACAAAAATGGATGTATCGTCGATGGAGGTGGCGCGCGCGCTGGGGGTAACCAAGCCATCCGTGGTGCGTGTGCTGGATGCGCTGATGCGCCGCGGCCTGATCGTCAAAGAGAGGTATGGTAAAATCTATCTGACAGACCGCGGGGTGTTTACGGTTCGCTATTACGCCGCCCTGATTCAGACCATTGAAGAACAGTTTCCGGATTTTGGTTTTACCGTTAATGCTGAACAGCGCCAGGCGGCGGCACTCGCGATGGCGGCTGTACTGCCGGATGATGCATATCGTCGGCAATACCTTGCGCTGTTTGACGAAGAACCGTCCGCCGAACTGGCAGAAACGAAAGGTTGACACAGCCAGTATAACGAAAACAGAGGAGGAACGCAGTGTTGGGTGCGCTGGGCATATCCGCCCTGGTTCTTGTTGTGGTTCTGACCATCCGCCGGCTGGCCAGGAAACTGGCAAGTAAGACCGCCGGAAAGAAAAGGCGATGAGATAGCGGCCGCCTTGACACTCTGGCCCGCCACATGGTACAATTCCTTCACCAGCAGAAAGGGGAAGGCTTGCATGGCGGATCAGTTTGCACGCACACGGGCGATGTTTGGCACGCAGGGCATGGAACGTCTGTTCCATGCCCGCGTTGCTGTGTTTGGGGTTGGCGGCGTCGGCGGTTACGCGGTCGAGGCGCTGGCGCGCAGCGGGATCGGCGCGCTTGATTTGATTGACGATGACAAAGTATGCCTGACCAACTTGAACCGGCAGATCATCGCGACACATGAGACGATGGGACAATATAAAGTGGAAGCGTTTGCGGCGCGGATTGCCGCCATCAACCCGGCCGCTGTTGTGTGTCCGCATAAAGTTTTCTTTTCGGCGGATACGGCGGAACTGTTTGATTTTGCGCAGTATGACTATGTGATCGATGCGATTGACACAGTCAGCGCGAAGGTGGAACTTGCGGTGCGCGCCCAGGCGGCCGGCGTGCCGATTATCAGCGCAATGGGGGCGGGCAACAAGCTCGATCCGACTGCGTTCGAGGTGGCTGACCTCTATGAAACTTCGATTTGTCCGTTGGCGCGTGCGATGCGCGCACTTTGCCGCAAGCGCGGCGTACAGTCTCTCAAGGTGGTTTATTCCAAGGAAGACCCCCGTACCGGCATCGTCGAAAGCGCCGGTGAACTGGACACTGCGCGTACCGGTTCCACCCGGCGCAGCCCCGGCTCCAATGCATTTGTGCCCTCAGTCGCCGGCCTGATCCTGGCTGGCGAGGTGGTACGCGACCTGGCAGGCTGTCCGCGCAAAGGGAAGGAGAAGCGCCGTGCCCCGTGAATTGAGCTTTTGCGAATCCGTTGAACGCAGCCTGATCAAAAAATATCGCAAACAGTTATGGAACCCGTTTGTGGCTGCAGTCAAGCGCTATGAACTTGTTCGGGCGGGCGACCGCATTGCGGTCTGCATTTCAGGCGGGAAAGACTCCATGCTGCTTGCCAAGCTGATGCAGGAACTGCACCGCCACAGCGAAGTGCCGTTTGATCTGACGTTTCTTGTCATGGACCCCGGTTACACCCCGGCCAACCGCCATCAGATAGAGGAAAACGCGGCCAGGCTTGCGATCCCTATCACGGTGTTTGAGACGGATGTCTTCACCGCCGCCTACAACACCGATCGCAATCCCTGTTATCTGTGTGCCAGAATGCGGCGCGGTCACCTTTACAAGCAGGCGCAAAGCCTTGGCTGCAACAAGATTGCGCTGGGCCATCATCTCAACGATGTGATTGAGACAGCGATAATGAGTATGTTCTACGGCGCGCAGCTGCAAGGTATGCCGCCCAAACTACACAGCAAAAATTTCCCCGGTATGGAGTTGATCCGGCCGCTGTACTGCATCAAGGAGCGGGATATTATCGCATGGGCGCGCTACCATGGGCTGAATTTTCTGCAATGCGCCTGTAAGCTGACCGCCCGCAGCGACGAACCCGGTGTTTCCAAGCGGCAGGAGGTCAAATGCCTTTTGCAGGAATTGCAAAAGACCAATCCCCAGATTGAAGATAACGTCTTCGCAAGTCTTCATGCCGTCTGCCTTGATACAGTACCAGGGTATAAGTCCAAAGGGATTCGCCATAGCTTTCTAGAAACGTATGATGTGCCGCCTGCCCCGACAGATGCCCCGAATCCCTAACCTCTCTTTCAGCGTGTTGAACCACTTAATACAAAAACGCCTGCTTTTGCCAAAACAAAAGCAGGCGTTTTTGTAAAATAAGCGCGGAAAACTGACGCAGAAAGCTGCTTGTACCTTCTACTGGCGTACAGATTCATGAACGGGGCAGCCTTCCGTTTGCTTTGCTCCTTCGCGGCGACGTAAAATCTCCTCGCGACTTAAGCCGTATTTGCGGGCGATATCTTTGGCGTAACTCAGCCCGTCTGGGGTAGTGCGCAGCACGCGGTAACTGCGTGTGCCGTTGGCAATGTTTTGCATCTGAGCAACCAGGTTGTCAATTTTGCCGGGGCCGGTGCTCAGCTCCTGAACATGCTGGGTCAGCTCATGGATATGGGTAACATACACACCGCCGCAACCGATTTCGCTGATGGCCGCCAGCACCTCGCTGGCAATATAGCTGGCTTCGATCAGGCTGGTTGAGCTAAAGCTTTCGTCCATCAAAAACAGATCGGTGTCCCGCAGGCAAGGCAAAATTTCGCTGATGCGGGCGCACTCACTCTCCAGCCGGCCTTTGCCGTAGTTGTCTTCGTCCGAAGTCGGAAAGTGGGTATAGATGCCGGTGACCGGGCTCATCGTGGCCTGTTCGGCCGGGACAGGAAGCCCAAGCTGAAACAGCGCTTGGGCCATGCCGATGGAGTAGCAAAAGATCGATTTGCCGCCGTGGTTTGGACCGGTGACAAGGTAAAAGCGGCCGTCTGCGTCAAAGCGGAAATCGTTTGAGACAATGGTTTCCCCTTCGGATTTCAAGGCAAGCATTGGGTTATAGACATTATGAAGCTGAAGCGTGCGCTTTTCGGGCGGGCAAATAACAGGGCGGCAAAGCTTGCCGCCAGCTTGCTGAAGCTGCTGAATAAAGGCAACGGCGGATGAAAGAAAGCGCAGGTCGTCAAGCATATCGACAAAGAATCGGGTTTCATCATGATAAAACTGGTTGATGACTGGTTCCCAACTGCGGATGGTTTTTGTAAAGATTGTATCCAGCGCCCGGTGTACAGCGCCATCCAGCGCCTGCTTTTCATCGTCTCGGCCGGCTTTTAAGACGTTTGCAAAACCGGACAGACAGACCATAGGATCTTTCCCCACCCGCCCGCACAGACGGTCCATCAGGTTGCCTGCGCGGAACCGGCTTGTATTCAGGCTGACAAGCCCTGCTTCGGTCACATGCAGATTGCTGTCCAGGTTTACGCCGAGCGTGATGCTTTTGATCTGACCGATGCGGGTTTCGAGTTCTTTCAGATGGCTGCATAACGCCTGGTAAGCCTGCGTGTGGCAGCGTGCATCCACGGCCGCTTTCAGCCGGCGAACCCCTTCGCTTCGGGGGTTGACAGGCTGAAGCCTTGTTTCAAACAGCGCCATAAGTTCTAGGTATTGTTCGATATATCGTGTGCTTGAAAGCCCGCTTTCCAGGCTTCCATCCCCGTGATGGAGAACCCTGCGCATCTCATAGACATCCCGGATCATCGGCAGGGCTTCCTGCAAAAGTTCCTGCAGCGGCTCGCTCTCTGCAAATTCCCAGATCACATCGGCGCGATAGCGCAGCACCGCCGGATCGCAGCTGAAAAAGCGCTCGATCCGCAGATCCGGGATGCCGCGGTAGCTTTCGCGTTTGATGCCGATCATCTGGTCAATCTGCAGCGTATGCACAAAGTCATAGTTTTGCATTGCGTTGTGTGTGGCCGGCGCATGGCCGGGAGGATACAAAAGGTGAAACTCGTCTTCCTGCATGGCGCAGGAAACGCCGGCCTTTGTGTCTGTCATCGCAAATCTGATCCCCTTTCATGCCAATCCGCCGGGGCGGACAACCGGAGATGGTCAGGTTAAAATTGCCGTCCTATAAAAACAGTATAACATAAAAAGATCACTGCAACAATTGCAACACCCTTCTTATGAAGCGGCAGAAGCGGCGAACATGGTGCCCGGGTTCTAGCCGCCAGCGTGCCGACATACAGTGTTGGTGTGAGGTGATCCGGGATGGACGAGTATTTTAAACTGGTGCGCCGTTTGCCGGAACCGTTTGCTCGGGCGTTGGGCTCTCTGCCGGAGCAGATCGCACGCAGGGTACAGGAAATTCGCCTGCGTGCAGAGCAGCCGGTACAGTTCACGGTGAACGGACGACTGGTTGCGGCCACGGCGCTGCTGCCGGATAAAGGCTCCCTTGCCTGTGTGAGTCGGGAAAATCTGCAGCAGTGTTTTCTGGCTCTGTGCGGGCACAGTGTATATGCCTATGAAGAAGAACTCGCCTGCGGCTATTTTACGCTGCCTGGCGGTTACCGGGTGGGGGTGGCTGGCGTGGCCGGCGTGGCCGGTTTTGCGGTGGTTACGGCGCTTAACTTGCGTGTGGCACGGTGGGTGACCTGCCCGCTTCCGGCTGCGGTGGAAGCAGCATTGGACAGGCTGGATGCGGGACTGCTGGTAGCAGGGCCGCCAGGCAGCGGAAAGACTACCGTGCTGCGCAGCATGGTGTGCCGGTTGGCGGCGGGAAACCGGATCATCTGCGTGGTTGATGAACGTGGGGAATTGATGGCCGACGCCTCGTGCCCGTTGGAGGACAAGCCGGCCGTAAACTGTGATGTTTACACCCGCTATCCCAAAGCCAAAGCCATTGAGATGGCACTGCGCTGCATGAACCCACAGGCAATCGTTTGTGATGAACTCGGAACGGCAGCCGATGCCGAAGCGTTGGAAGCGGGGCTTGCATCGGGGGCTGTCTTCCTGGCATCAGTACACTGTGAAAGCCCGGAATCGCTGCAGCACAAACCTCAGTTGGCCAGGCTTTTGGGGACTGGCGCGTTTACCCGGGCAGTTTTTCTTGCCGGCAGAGATCAGCCGGGACAAATTGCGCAGATGGTGCCACTGGTATGATCGGATGGTGCAAACTATGCGGAGGTGCGCTGCTTGTTCTGGTGGGTACCGCAGGCGGATGGTGCGCCTGGCTGCAAAAGTGGGAGCGGTGGCAGAGGCTGAACCAATTCGGGCGCCTGCTTAGCTACCTGTTGGACGCCATTCGGTATCGGGCCCTGCCCGGGGCCGTCCTGCTGGCCATGGCGGCGGGCCGGCCTGAGTTTGCTTCCCTGCGCCTTGAAGGCTGCCGCAGTTTTTCAGAAATTCCGCTGCCGCCTGACTTGAAAGAGGCGCTCGGAGTGGACTGGGCGGCATCTTTGGCTGAAATTGAAGCGACCCCGCAGCAAACAGCCTGCCGCACACTGGCTTATCTTGTGGCGGAATGCCGGAAGGCGGAGCAGGAAGCTGCCCGCAATGCGGCGCAGGTGCGCCGGCTATGTCTGCCGCTGGGGGGCAGCCTGGGGCTGATGGCTGCTATTCTGCTCGTTTGAAGCCGGAAGGAGTGACCGATGGACATTGATCTGGTGTTTAAGATCGCCGCGATCGGTATCATTGTGGCAGTGCTCAACCAACTGCTGATCCGTTCCGGACGAGAAGACCAGGCTATGATGACGACCCTGGCCGGGTTGATTGTGGTACTTACCATGCTGGTACGGCAGATCAGTGACTTGTTTGTGCTGATCAAAGCCTTGTTTGATTTGTGATGATGTATGATGCTGATACTCAAAATCGCAGCACTTGTGTTGGTCACGGGGCTGCTGACGCTCACGCTCAAGCACGAGCAGCCGGCGTTTGCGTTTCTTGTCTCGGTTTGCGGGGCGGGCGCAGTGCTCAGCCTTGTGGCCGACCAGCTGCAACCGCTGCTCGGGCTGATCGATACCTTGGCCGCATATGCCGGCGATACCCATCTCGACTGTGTGCTGCGCGTGTTGGGAATCGCACTGGTTGCCCAGTTTGCAACCGACCTTTGCCGCGAAGCCGGTCTTGGCGCGGCGGCCGGTGCGGCCGAACTGGGAGGGCGGATGCTGGCGCTTTTGCAGGCGCTGCCGCTTGTGCAGGAGCTTGTCGGGTCTCTGGTATCTTTTTTGCGTTGATGGTGTTCTTTGGGGTGTTTGCCTTGCCTGCCGGCGCGGTGGAACTGCCGCGTGCGGCGCAGGATATTCTGGATGCCGGCGGCCCGGCACTGGAAAGTGTGGCGGAGTGGACGCTGGAAGGGGTTTTCAGCGAGCTGTGGCGGATGGTGGATGGCGTGGTTGGCCAACCGGTTGGGTTTGCCGGGCGGGCGCTTCTGTTTTTGCTGCTGGGGTGTGCAGCCGGCATGCTGGCTGGCCGCGGGGGATGGCAGCGATGCGTCGAAGCCGTTACGGTACTGGGGTTTGGGGCAATGAGCCTTTCCGCCATGATGGATCTGGCAGAAAAGGTTGGCCAGACGGCGGAAAACTGCCAAACGTATCTGGTTGCGTTTATCCCGGTATACAGCGGCGCCGCTATCGCGGGTGGCCAGGTAGGGGCGGCGACTGTATACGGAACGATGTTTTTTGCAATGTCCAACTTCCTGGCCGGCATGATACGCGGTGGGATCATCCCGGTGCTTCGGATCTATTTCTGCTTTGCCATCTCTGCTTCCGTTTGGGGGAATGCCGGTATGGCAGAAGCCGCCCGGCTGTTTTCCCGCTGCCTGTCCTGGCTGCTGAAGGGCTGCGGGGCGCTGTTCAGCCTTGTGCTCGGTCTGCAGACCATCCTGGCAGGCAACGCTGATTCTGCAGCTTTGCGGGTGGGACGCAGCCTGCTCAGCGGGGCCATTCCGGTGGTGGGGGATGCCGCTGCGGCAGCATTGTCCAGCTCAGCGGCGGCGGTACAGCTGCTGAAAGGGTCGCTGGCGCTGGCAGCGCTGGCGGCGCTCGCAGCGATGTTTTTGCCGGCGTTTGCACAATGCGCACTCTATTTCCTGGCGTTTTCCGGTTCCGGGATTGTGGCCTGCGGCAGCGGGCAGGACCAATGCGGGCAGATATGCCGCAACCTGGCGGAAGGGGCGCGGCTGTGTGCGGCTGTGCTTGTGCTGTATTTTTTCATGGTGATCCTGTCCACAGCGCTGCTGCTGTTGACCGGAGTGGGAGGAGGCTGAGCCGATGCAGGCAATCCGTCATCTGGCGCTGGGGGTCTGTGTGCTTTGCGCCCTGGCCGGCGTGGTGCGCATTTTCTGGCCGGAAAATTCTTACAAGCCCGTCATAAACACTGTGTTGCTGTTGTATATTGTATCGTCGGTACTTTCTGTGGGAAGCACGGCGGATTGGGCCGGCTTTGCGGCCGGGCTGCGCAGCTTTTCGCTGCAGCAGGCGCAAGCGGAGGATTTTACCGCTTACCGGGAAAGCCTCGCGCGACAGGCTTCGGCCGAAGCGCTCGGCGCCTTGCTTGCGGAACAGGGGATAGAAGCGACGGTATCATTGCAGGGTGAGCAGTGTACAGTTACCCTTGTACAGGAAGCGGACCTGCCGGCAGCACAGCGTCTTTTGGAGGCGAACTGTGGCAGCCTGGCCTGTACCCTGGCCGTGGAGGGAGGGGAGGACGGTTGAAATCGCTTTACGCATGGTACACCCGGGCGCGGGAAAAACTGCGAACAATAGCGGCCGACCACCGTCAGCGAGTCAGCCTGCTGGTTGTGGCCGGGATTGCCGGTATGCTGCTTGTGGGGGTGTCTGAATGGCTGCCGGCCGCAGAGGAAAAGCCCCGGACTGATACCCGGACAACACAGCAGGGCGTTTCCGATTCTTATGCGGATGCGCTTGAAACCCGGCTGGAAAACCTGATTTCCGCCACTGAAGGGGCGGGCAGGGCGCTGGTGATGGTCACGCTTGAAGCTGGGCAAACCACCCAGTATGCGGCCGACGAAGAGCAGAGTGCAGACAGCCGCCGCCGGGAACCTGTTCGGGTCGGAGATACTGGCCTTGTGGAGGAAATCCGGTACCCGCGTGTACTGGGGGTGGCTGTTGTCTGTGAAGGCGGCGATGACCCCGGCGTGCAGTGCGCCGTTACAGAGTTGGTCGATGCGCTGACCGATGTCGGCGCACATCATATCACCGTTACCAAGATGCATGCAAACTGAAGGGGGCGTTATGGATGAAAATGCAGCAAAAAGGGCGCGGCATTACCCTGGCAACGCTGGTGCTGGCGCTGGGCGCCGCCGTGTATATGAACTGGTCCTTTACCCAGGAAGCGATCCAAACAGCGCCGCAGCAGGAGTCCGCACAGGCAACCCGGGCGGATGGCGAAAGCGATGGTGCAGTTGCGGTGTATGACCCGCTGCAGCCTGCCACAACTGATGCGGCGGCCGGCGATAAGAATTATGGGGAAGCCCAGCTCGTCAGCGCCAACCAGGATTCCGGCACCGCTTTCTTTGAGCAGGCGCGCCTGGCGCGCAGCAAAGCAAGGGACGAAGCGTTGGATGCGATCCAGAAAACACTCAAAAGCGCCGACCTGAGCGAGGAAGAGAAAGAAAAGCTGACCCAAGAACTGGAAAGCCAGGTCAGCAACATCACATCTGAAACCAGTTTGGAAGGTAAGGTAAAGGCCAAAGGTTTTGCCGATTGTGTTGTCACGCTCGGTCCAAGCCGTGCGGACATAACAGTGATGACCGAGAATGATGCGCTGACCGCCCAGGAGGTCACCCAGATCCGGGATGTGATCTTGAATTCCTGCCCCAGCCTTTCCGCCCAAGACATTACGATCGTGGAGGTAAAGTAAAGCGGCGATATTTACAAAAAGACCAAACTATGGTATAGTATGTATATCTATCAAGCGGATCATTTCGCCGCTTTCGGCGGCGATCTACATAGGAGGATAGTCAGATGGATGTGCGCAATACCGTGGCGGGAAGCCTGCAGATTTCCACCGATGTGGTTGCGAAGATTGCCGCGACCGCTGCCCAGGAGGTGGACGGAGTCGTGTCGGTGGCATCCGGCAGCCAGCAGAGCGTGCGCCGGCTGCTGAACAAGGCCAGCTTGCACAAGCCGGTCTCGGTTGTTATGGAGGATGGCGTGGCTGCGGTAACGCTGCACATTGTGGGCAAATATGGCTGCAAAATCATGCCCGTCTGTGAAAAAGTGCAGGAAAATGTCAAACAGACCATCCAGAACATGACAGGCATCACGGTGTCCCGCGTGGACGTTTTGGTTACCGGCCTGGCTGAAGAAGAAGCATGACGCGAAAATTTCTACAAGAAAAGTTGAGAAGAGAATGACTGAAAACAATTTGACCCGACGTGAATCGCGCGAGAACGCTTTTTTGGCTGCGTTTTCCGCCACCTTTCAAACGGATGCCCCTCAGGAAGCGCTGCAAGCCCACAATGAAGCCGGTGCGCTGAGCCTGGATGCTTTTGCCAACCGCTTGCTGGCTGACTTGATGGCGCACCAGGAAGAAATTGACGCGGCGATCAACGCACACCTCAAAGGCTGGGCGCTGTCCCGCATTCCCCGTGTAAGCCTGACAGCCATGCGCATTGCACTGGCTGAGATGCTGTACGGCGAAGAAAAGAAGCCCGGCGTAGCCATTAACGAAGCCGTTGAGCTCGTTAAAAAGTACGGCGCGGACAACGACTACCAGTTTGTCAATGGGCTGCTTGGCGCGGTTGCCCGTGAAGCCGAACCGGACGCCCCTTCTGCGTCATGTTGACCCTGGGCTTGGATACAAGCAATTACGCAACCTCTCTGGCCGTTTTTGATACCCGGGCCGGAGAGGTTGTTTGCGATTGCAAACGGTTCTTGCCGGTACGGCCCGGTCAGCTGGGGCTGCGGCAGAGCGATGCGGTGTTCCACCACACGGCTGCCTTGCCCGAACTTCTTGAAGAACTGGGCAAAAAGGCGGATCTGACCTGTATTGAAGCGGTTGGCGTTTCAGCAAAGCCGCGGCCGGTAGAAGGTTCCTATATGCCTTGCTTTCTTGTCGGGGTCAGTGCCGCTACAGCGTTTTGCGCTGCACGCGGGCTGCCGCTTGTGAAAACCACACACCAGCAAGGGCATCTGGCTGCCGCGATGTTCGCCGCCAAAGGCGCAGAACTGTTTGGGCAGGAACTGCTGGTCTTTCATGTGTCGGGCGGCACCACCGACCTGCTGCGTTTGGAACAGACCGGGCAGGTTACCACGATCGGGACTTCGACAGATCTTTATGCCGGACAGGCGGTGGATCGCCTTGGTGTGCGATTGGGCTTTCCTTTCCCGGCTGGCGCACAGGTCAGCGCCTGTGCGGCTGCCTGCAAGGAAGATGTTCACCCGCGCGCAAGCGTGCGCGGATATGACTGCAGTCTGTCCGGGCTGCAAAACCAGTGTGAGAGACTGCTGGCCCAGGGGCAAAGCGAGGCCTACGTCTGCAAATATTGCCTGCTCAGCGTTGCGAAAACACTTTATTTGATGGCGAAGGCGGCGCAGGCCGATTTTCCTGGCCTGCCGATTGTTTTTGCCGGAGGTGTGATGAGCAGTACCCTTGTACAGATGTATCTGCACACCCGGCTTTCACAGGCGCTGTCTGTGCCGGGCAAATTTGCAAGCGACAATGCAATTGGTGTGGCGCTGCTGGCTGCCAGGGAGGTGGGCGCATGGCCGACTATATCAGGGTAACGGCCCTCAACGCGCTGGCCAAACAGTGGCTTGCGCAGTGTGACCCGCTTAATAACCTGATTGTATTGGGTGAAATCTCCAACTTTACCCGCCATTACAAAAGCGGACATCTCTACTTTACTCTCAAGGACGAGGCAGCTTCAGTGAAAGCTGTCATGTTTCGTGACAAGGCAAGGCTGCTCGGCTTTCCGCCGCAAAATGGCATGCTTGTGCTTGCGTATGGCCGCGCAACGCTGTATGAGCGGGACGGGGCTTTCCAGCTGTATATCGACTTTATGCGACCGTTCGGCGCCGGAGCGGCACAGATGGCGTTTGACGCGCTGAAGAAAAAGCTGGAAGCCGAGGGGCTGTTTGCGCCTGAACACAAACGCCCTTTGCCGGTTATGCCGCGCTGTATCGGGGTTGTCACATCCAAAACCGGCGCTGCGCTGCAGGATGTTGTGCATGTGGTCGGCCGGCGGTGGCCGCTGACCAAGCTGCTGTTGGCTCCTGTCAGCGTGCAAGGCCTTGAAGCGGAGGCCGGCATTGTGCGTGGAATTCAGGCACTGGACGCCGATCCGAGGCCCGAAGTGATCTTGGTGACCCGCGGCGGGGGCAGCAAAGAGGACCTCTGGGTATTTAACAGCGAAAAGATTGCGCGGGCGGCCTATGGCTGCAAAAAGCCGGTTGTTTCAGCCGTAGGGCATGAGATTGATTATACAATCCTTGATTATGTAGCGGATCTGCGTGCGCCGACCCCTTCGGCTGCAGCGGAGCTTTGTGTGCCGGATAAAAACCAGGTATCGCTGCAAATATACAATCTGTACCAAAATATTCAGAAAAATATACAGTCTCGTTTTGAGATGTGTTATAATAGAGCCAATGCGATCGGTGCGCAGCAAGCTTTACAGGCGGTGCGCAGCCGGTTGGCAGACGGCAGCACGCAAACCGCAGCGCTTTGCACAGCGGTGCAGGGGGCGGCACAGGCGCGTTTGCGCGCGGCGCATGCTGCGCTCGGCGGTGCGGCGGCTTTGGCCGCTTCCCTGGACCCGTACGCAGTTCTGGCGCGCGGGTATGCGTTGGTGCGGGATGAGAAGGGGCGCTGCCAACCGGTGGAAGCCCTGCGCCCGGGTCAATCCATCACCTTGTATGGCGCAGAATCAACGGCGGATTGCCAGGTTTTGGCCTGCCACCAGCGGGAGGATACACATGAGAAACCCCAAAAATTTTGAAGAGGGGCTGGCCCGTTTGCAGATGGTGCTGGCCCAAATGCAGGACGAAACAACCACACTGGATAAGGCGGTCAAGCTTTATGCAGAAGCGGCCCAGCTGATTGCTTACTGCAACCAAACATTGCAGAACGCCAAATTACAGATTGAAGAAATTGATGCAGCGCTGGCTGCCGAAATACCAAATACGCAGGAATGAGGTGTTACGATGGATGCAACGGTCTATCAAGCCCGGTACTCTGCCTGGGTGGATAAAATTGAGCAGCGCCTTTCCGATTTGTGCGATCGCTACTTGCCCGCCGATGCACAGTGCACGCAGGCGGCCCGTTACAGCCTGCTGGGCGGTGGCAAACGGGTGCGCGCCGTATTGGCGCTGGCAAGCTGCGCGCTCTGCGGCGCGCCGGCTGAGGCCGCGCTCGATTACGGTTGTGCGGTGGAAATGCTCCACGCCTATTCCTTGATTCAGGATGATTTGCCCTGCATGGATGACGACGATACCCGCCGCGGCAAACCCAGTTGCCACAAACAGTTTGGGGAGTGCACGGCGCTGCTTGCTTCCGATGCGCTTCTTACCGCGGCTTTTGAGGTGATCGCCCATGCCAGCCTGCCGGCTGAGAGCCGTGTGTGTGCGGCTGCGGCTTTGGCGGCTGGCGGCGGCGCGCGCGGTATGATCTTTGGGCAGGAGCTGGATATGCGGTATGAAACGGTGAGAGCGAACGAGGAGGAACTTCGCGCGCTGCACCGCCATAAGACAGGCGCGCTGATTATCGCCGCCGCCGAGCTCGGCTGTGCGGCGGCCGGTGCGGAAGAAGCCCGGTGCGCGGCGCTGCGGCAGTATGCAGCGGAGCTTGGCTTGGTCTTTCAGATCGTGGACGATGTGCTGGATGTGACCGCCACTACCGAGCAGCTGGGAAAACCGGCCGGCAGCGACGCCGAAAATGACAAGACGACTTTTGTCACCCTTTATGGTCTGGACGGGGCCAGGAAGCTGGCCGAAACCCACAATGCTGCCGCACTGGCAGCGCTGCGCGAATTTGGTGAGGAAGCGGATTTTCTTTGCCGGATGGCCAAAGAACTGCTGACCCGCCGGAAGTAAAGGGGAAAGCAGACACCGCCCGTCTTTTGCTGCGGAGGTGGATGATGCGCCCGCATAGGCAGTTTCGTTGCCACGGCGGGCATCTTTTTAAGGAGTGGTCACGTTATGTCGTTGTTGCTGCAGGCCCTGAGCTGGAACTATGTTCTGGTCACCGCACTGATCAGCTCTATACTGTCCCAAATGATCAAGGTGCTGCTGAACCTGATTATCGTGGGCAAATTTATCCCCGAACGCATGTGGGGGGCGGGCGGAATGCCCAGCGCACATTCCGCCACAGTCTGTGCCATGGTGGTGGCTACGGGGCGTTATTGCGGCACCCATTCCACCCTTTTCGCAATCGCGCTGATTGTGTCTATCATTGTGATGTATGATGCGATGGGGGTTCGCCGGGAAACCGGCGAACAGGCCAAGGTACTCAACCACCTGCTGAATGAATGGATTGACCAGGAATCAGAGATTTTGCCGTTTTTGGGCCATAAACGTCTTAAAGAAATGGTGGGGCACACCCCCATCCAGGTTCTGACCGGTGCGGTTTTCGGCGCGGCCATCGGCTTTGCAATGCCGATGGTGTAAAGGTTTGAACAGGCCCGGCCGGCCCGGAAAGCCATGCGTTTCATGCGTATGCGTTTTCTGTTCGCCTGTTCAGGATGAAAAGAGGTGCTAACAAACATGGCTTACCCGTTGTTGGATCAAATCAGACAGCCGGGGGATGTCAAACGCCTTCCGCTGCAGGATTTGCCCGCCTTATGCGGTGATATCCGGCAGTTCCTCATCGAAAGCGTTTCGGCAACCGGGGGGCACCTGTCCTCCAACCTGGGTGTGGTAGAGTTGACGGTGGCGCTGCACCGCGCACTGGACTTGCCGCAGGATAAAATTCTGTTTGATGTCGGCCACCAATGTTATACCCACAAGCTGCTGACCGGGCGGCGCGCCGGCTTTGCGGAATTGCGCCGCAAGGACGGTATTTCCGGTTTCCCGTGCCCCCAGGAAAGCGCCTGCGACACCTTCATTTCAGGGCATGGCAGCACAGCGCTGTCTACCGCGATTGGGGTTGCGCGCGCGAAGCGCATCAAAGGTGAACCCGGCAAAGTTGTGGCGATCATCGGCGACGGCGCCTTTACCGGCGGTATGGTGTATGAAGGCATGAACAACATTGGCATGCTTAACAATCTGATCGTCGTGCTCAACGACAACAAGATGTCAATTTCCAAAAACGTTGGTGAAATGGCAAACTATTTGACCAAGCTGCGTACTGATCCCAAATATTTCCACGCAAAGGCAAGAATGGAGACTTTGCTCGACGGTATCCCGGTTATCGGCGGCGGGGTAGTGAGAACTCTGCAGAGGGGCAAGCAGCTGATCCGGCGCGGGATCTATCACTCTACCATGTTTGAGGAGATGGGCTTCCAATACATCGGCCCGGTAGATGGTCACGATGTGTTGGAACTGACTCGTTTGTTTGTCAACCTGCACGAACAGTTTGCACCGGTCTTTCTGCATATTGTAACCCAAAAGGGGAAAGGGCTGAAGCCGGCAGAAGAAAACCCCGGTGAATTCCACAGTGTTTCGGCCTTTAACCTCGACCATTTGACAGACCCGGAGCTTTCGCCGAAAGATTCCTTCTCGACCTGCTTTGGCACCGAGCTTGCCCGGCTGGGCACGGAGGAGCCGCGCTTGTGCGCGATTACGGCGGCCATGAAATACGGAACCGGGCTGAACTTTTTCAAAAAGGCGCATCCTGACAGGTTTTTTGATGTCGGCATGGCGGAAGAACACGCCGTCACGTTTGCAGCCGGCCTGGCAAGCCAGGGCTTGCTGCCGGTGGTGGCGATCTATTCAACGTTTTTTCAGCGTGCCTATGACCAGATGATTCACGATGTCTGGCTGATGCGTCTGAACGTTTTGTTTGCTGTTGATCGTGCGGGCCTTGTGCCCGGAGACGGCGAAACACACCAGGGGGTATATGACCCCGGTTATTTCAGCCAGATCGGCATCCCGACCTATTCACCGGCCAACTATGCCGAACTTGTGTACTGGCTGGATTTGCTTGTCAAAGAAAAACGCGGTCCCCGTGCGATCCGCTATGCTCGCGGGGAGGAAACCCCGGCGCTGGCGGCGCTTGGCTGCAGCGGGCGGCTGTATGATCCGATTTTGACCCATGATGGCGCGAAGGTGGCACTAGTGAGCTACGGCGCTGAAAGCGAAGAAACCCTTGCGGCTGCCGACCTGCTGAAACAGCAGGGGGTACTGGCTGATGTATGGAAGCTTGTGCAGATCTTCCCGCTCCCGGATAATTTATGTGAAGAGCTTGGCACCTATTCGACCATCCTCTTTGCGGAGGAAGCGGTGCGAACCGGTGCGATCGGGCAGCAGCTTGGCTTTGCGCTGCAGCAGCGCGGATGGAAGGGCAGATATCTGCTGCATGCGGTAGACAACACCCACCTGCTGCACGCCAATGTGCCGGAACTGCGCCGTGACCAGAGGCTGGACGCCCAGGCGCTGGTCGCCAGCGTACAGGCGGCGCTGGACAATGGAAAGGCGGGAACACAGTGAAAATTCGTCTGGATCAATACCTTTGCCAGCACGGCTACACCCAAAGCAGGGAACGCGCCAAAGCGCTGATTATGTCCGGGGTTGTTTTTGTGGATGAACAGAAGGTTGACAAAGCCGGCGAGATGATCCGTGAAGATGCCCGTGTGGAGGTGCGCGGGCATGACATTGGCTATGTCAGCCGCGGCGGGCTCAAACTTGAAAAAGCTATGCAAGTTTTTCCGATGCATCCAGACGGAAAAGTCTGCATGGATATTGGCGCTTCTACCGGTGGTTTTACCGACTGTATGCTGAAAAATGGTGCCGTCAAAGTGTATGCCGTTGATGTTGGGTATGGTCAGCTGGCCTGGAGTTTGCGCACCGACCCGCGTGTTGTAAATCGGGAGCGTACCAATATCCGCAATGTCACGCGGGAAGACCTTGCGGAACCAATTGAATTTTTCAGTGTGGACGTTTCGTTTATCTCCCTCAAACATGTATTCCCGGTGGCGGATGCAATCTGTACGGAAGGCGCCTGCGGGGTTTGCCTTGTCAAGCCGCAGTTTGAAGCCGGCCGCGAGAAGGTAGGCAAAAAAGGGGTGGTTCGTGATCCTTCCACCCACCGTGAGGTGCTGGAACTGGCCCAGGGGTACGCCAACGCCAACCATTTTACCGCGGCAGGTCTTGATTTTTCACCGATCAAAGGGCCGGAAGGAAACATTGAATTCCTGCTGTTTGTTCGGCATGAAGAAAACCCGCAGCCACTGCCCGAAGGCGAAATTGCGCGGGTTGTAGCCGCTGCCCATGCGGCGCTGGATAAGGCGCCGGCTTCCCACTGATGCAACCGGGATTTCCCGAGAAGGATGGCTTATGGAGGTATTCCTTTACCCAAACACACTCAAAGACCAACATCTTTTGGTGACCCGCCGCGCGGCAAAGATTTTGCGAAAAGCCGGGGTTGGCCTGTTGGCGCCGCTTGGATGTGAGGAGGCCCTGTCACAGACGGAAATTCGTTTTTTGCCCGATGCGCAGGCTTTTTCTGAAGCAGATGCAGTGCTTACGGTGGGCGGAGATGGCACGCTGCTGCGTGCTGCTGCGTGCTGTGTGGCGGCCGGCAAACCCGTTCTGGGGGTCAATCTGGGGCGTACCGGTTTTCTTGCCACTTGTGAGGTGGAGGAAATGCCGGAAAAGCTTGCCCGCCTGGCGGCAGGAGATTTCCGCTGCACAGACCGCGGACTGCTGTGTGCCCAGGCGCCTGAGCATGGTTGGCGGCAGATGGCGCTCAACGATGTCTCGATATTCGGCACATCGCGGCTGCACCCGATGGATTTTTCCGTCTTTTGTGATGATGTGCGGGTCAGCCGATTCCGCGGGGATGGCTTGATCGTGGCAACCCCAACCGGTTCCACAGCCTATTCATTTTCTGCGGGCGGGCCGATTCTGGATGCGGAAGCAGACGTGTTTGTTTTGTCGCCTGTCTGCGCACATGGGGGGCGTACGTCGCCGATTGTCTTTTCTTCAGCGCGAAAGCTGCGGATTGTAGCAGAAATGGATAACCGAACCGACGTAACAGCCAGCGCCGATAGCCAGCCCCCCTGTGTTCTTCCGCCCGGTGCCTGCATCACCATCAGCGCGGCACCCCAGCGTCTCAAGCTGATTTCCTTCACAAACGGCGAACAGTTCCGCGCCATAGAAACCAAACTTTTAAGGAGATGACCCTGCCATGAAAAGCGCGCGCCATCAGGCAATTTTGGACCTGATTGAAAAATACCCCATTGACCGCCAGGAGGACTTGCTGGCCCACCTGCGCCAGGCCGGGTTTGAGGTGACCCAAGCCACAGTCAGCCGTGATATCCGCGAGCTGCGTCTCATCAAGACTGCCGCCGGCGACGGCAGCTATCGCTATATGCAGGCCACGGGGACCGGAAAGGTGGCGCATTCCCCCAGCCGGTTTGAGACAATCTTCCGCGAATCGGTTATCGGTGTGGATTACGCCGGCCACATGGTTCTGGTCAAATGTTTTTCCGGCATGGCCAATGCCGCTTGCGAAGTGTTTGATGCCAAGCCCTGGGATCAGGTGGTCGGGACTTTGTCGGGGGATGATACTTTTTTCATCCTGATGCGTTCAGAAGAGGCAGCAGCCGGGATCTGCCGCCAGCTGCAGCAGTATACCATACGCCGCGGCTAAACCGTCAAAAGGAGGGGGCGCCAGATGCTGGCTGAGCTGAAAATTGAAAATGTGGCGGTCATTGAAAAGGCCGGGGTGCGGTTCACCCCCGGCCTCAATGTGTTGACAGGTGAAACCGGCGCCGGCAAATCGATCCTGATTGATTCAATCAATGCCATCCTCGGCAACCGCACCTCGCGGGATCTTGTGCGCAGCGGCGCCCACAAAGCCTGTATCTGGGCTACGTTTGAAGATATTCCGGCTTCGGTACGCGCTCAGCTCGAAGCCTGTGGTTATGAATCGGCTGACGACCTGTTGCTGTACCGCGAAATCAGTGCCGATGGCAAGGGCGTCTGCCGTGTCAACGGAATGCCGGCAACCGCCGCCGTCGTGCGGGATATTTCGGCCGGTCTGCTCAGCATACACGGCCAGCATGACAGCCAAAGCCTGACCAACCCGGCAACCCACCTGGGGCTGCTTGACCAGTACGCACGAAACAAGGCTGCCTATGATGCGTACTATGCGCTTTACCGGCAACTTGTCGATGTCAAACGCAAGCTGGAAGCGCTGCAGGCCGGCGAGGCCACCAAGCAGCGCCGGATGGAGGAGCTCACGGCCGAGATCGAAGCGATCGACGCCGCTGCGCTGCAGCCGGGCGAAGAAAAGGCACTGGAGGAGCGCCGCAACGTCATCACCCACGCGCAGGGCATTCTCGACGGGCTGACCGCCGCCCACCTCGCGCTGTCCGGCGATGAAGAGGGGGAGATCGCCGGCGCGGCCGACCTGCTTGGCGGCGCGGGCGATCGGCTGCAGGGCAGCGCCCGGCTTGACGAAAGCCTTGCCCCGCTGGCGGAACGGCTCAGTGAGCTGTACTATACAGCTCGAGAGCTTGCCACCGACCTGGCCGACCGGCTGGACGCCTATGAATTTGACCCCGGCGAGCTGGATGAAATCGAGAGCCGGCTGGATACGATCTACCGGCTCAAAAAGCGGTACGGGCTGGAGGTAGAGGAACTTCTGGCCCGCCGAGAGAGCGATGCGGCCGAACTTGAAACGATTCAGACCTCCGGTGAGAAAATTGCCGAGCTCAAGGCAAAGATGCAGGCACTCTACAAGCAGGCCCGCAACGCCGCCGAAGCGCTGACCCAAAGCCGGCTCATAGCCTTTACCGAGATGAACAAGCAGATGCGGTCAGCGCTGGAATTTCTGAACATGCCGGGCATCCGGTTCGCGCTCAAGCACGCGCGCGGGGCGCTTTCGTCCCACGGGCAGGATAACGTTGAGTTTTTGATCTCGACCAACCCTGGCGAAGCGCCCAAGCCGCTGGCCAAGATCGCCTCGGGCGGCGAGCTTTCCCGCATTATGCTCGCCTTCAAGAGCGCATTGGCCGACCGCGACGCGCTGCCGACTGTCATCTACGACGAAATCGATACCGGCGTTTCCGGCCGGGCTGCCGGGCGGATCGGCCAGCTGCTGCACCAGACCGCCGCCGGGCACCAGGTGCTCTGCATTACCCACACCCCGCAGGTGGCCGCCTTTGCCGATAACCAGCTGCTGATTCAGAAAAACGTCCGAGAAGGGCGCACCTTCACCGAGATTCACACCCTTGATCTTGAGGGTCGGGTCAAGGTGCTGGCCAACATGATTTCGGGGGATAAAGTTACCGAGCTCAGCCTTGCGAATGCGCGGGAATTGATAGAAAAATGTCAAAGGGCAACCTAAATTGTCACGCAGACAAAAATAGATTGTCAAAATAGAAGAGAGATAGCGGAGTAACGTAGAGAGGAATCTCGCGTTGCTCCGCTTTTTTATTTGTGTTGGAATCTTAAAGAATTCATAGGATTCCGATACCTTGCCCGCACAATTCCGCTTCGCAGGGGACGCGGGAGAGAATCGGAAAGTTACAGAATATTCTCGTAATATCGATAATAATTCATGAAAAGAGGGCGGGGAAGACCTGAACATTCTCGCACTTTTCCTTTTGCTTCCCCTCAACTGCCTCCCGGTTCTCGCTCTCGTAACCATGCCTTCCTCGCCGCTCGTATTTTCACGCGATTCCACGAATCACTACTCTACTACTATTCCTTTATTGTCCCTTAGTTGACAATTTCGTGCGGTCTGCGTGACAAACTCGATTGCCCTTAAACAAAAAATCACAGGATATTCCTGCAAAGAAAGAAGTGCCTGACTATGACCGCAAATGAATACCAGCGCGAAGCCATGCGCACGCTGAACCCGGCGCTGGGCCAGCAGGATATTTTGGTCAACGGCGTGATGGGGCTTTGCGGTGAAGCCGGAGAAGCCATCAATATTGTGAAAAAGCATCTTGCGCAGGGGCACCCTTTGGATCGCGAAGCCCTGATTCGGGAACTGGGCGATGTGGCATGGTACCTGGCCGAGACCGCTACTGCGCTGGATTTGGACTTGGATGCCGTGCTCAGCCAAAATCTTGCAAAGCTGCGCGCGCGTTACCCTGAAGGTTTCTCGGCGCAGCAATCGATGCGCCGGGATGCGATACCAAAGCTTGACAAATGAAATCCGACACGCTACAATAAGGAACATGAAATGCTTTGACGGGGACAAGTACCCGCCCAGGTTCGCGTGAGAGAGAGGCTCCGGTTGGTGAAAGGGGCTGGCGCGGCGGGCGGCGAATACGCCCCTGAGCAGCCGGCTGAACCCGCTTTGGCGGCAATAGGCTGAGCCGTGTGCGCACGTTACAGCGTCTGGGTATCGGATCGGTCACATCTGCCGCCTGTACCCGCGAAGGCCCGCTGCCGTGAGGGGCGGGTGAACAGAGGTGGTACCGCGTAATTTCGCCCTCTGCCAAATTTACATTTGGCAGGGGGCTTTTGCATTGCCTCTTGCCACACAAACACCAAGGAGGAAATGCGATGCAAATCTACGAAGAACTCAAAGCCCGCGGCCTTATTGCTCAGGTGACCGACGAGGAGGAAATCCGCGAGGTCATCAACAATGGCAAGGCCACCTTCTACATCGGTTTTGACTGTACAGCCGACAGCCTGACCGCAGGCCATTTCATGGCGCTGACCCTGATGAAGCGGCTGCAGATGGCGGGTAACAAGCCGATCGCCCTGATCGGCGGCGGCACAACCCTGATTGGCGATCCTTCCGGCCGGACCGATATGCGCAAGATGCTGACCAAAGAAGACATTGCCCATAACGCCGAGTGCTTCAAACGCCAGATGGAGCGTTTTATTGAATTTGGCGAAGGCAAGGCCATGATGCTCAACAACGCCGACTGGCTGCTCAAACTCAACTATGTCGAGTTGCTGCGCGAAGTTGGCGCCTGCTTCAGTGTGAACAATATGCTGCGCGCCGAATGCTACAAGCAGCGGATGGAGAAGGGGCTTTCTTTCCTTGAATTCAACTACATGATTATGCAGAGCTACGACTTCTACCACATGTTCCAGCACTACGGCTGCAACATGCAGTTCGGCGGCGACGACCAGTGGTCGAATATGCTCGGCGGCACCGAACTGATCCGCCGCAAGCTCGGCAAAGATGCATACGCGATGACCATCACGCTGCTGACCGATTCCCAAGGCAAAAAGATGGGCAAGACCGCCGGCAACGCGGTCTGGCTTGACCCGAACAAAACGAGCCCGTTCGAATTCTATCAGTACTGGCGCAATGTCGATGATGCCGACGTGCTCAAGTGCATCCGCATGCTGACCTTCCTGCCGCTTGAGCAGATCGATGAGATGGATCACTGGCAGGATGAGCAGCTCAACCGGGCCAAGGAGATTCTGGCCTGGGAGCTGACCAAGATGGTGCACGGTGAAGCCGAGGCCGACAAGGCCCAGGCCACCGCGCGCGGTTTGTTCAGCGGTGCGGCGGACGAAGCCAACATGCCGACCGCCACGCTGCAGCCGGATATCTTGCAGGATGGAAAGGCCGGCCTGCTGGCTGTGATGGTCGCCAGCGGCCTGTGCGGCTCCAACCGGGAAGCCCGGCAGCTTGTGCAGCAGGGCGGCGTGCTGGTGGACGGCGAAAAAGCGGCTGACCCCAAATATACCATCGACGAAGAAACGCTGCGCCGGGGCGTGATTATCCGCAAAGGGAAAAAAGTTTACAAGAAAATCACCCTCGAAGGGTGATGGGTTTGCCGTCCCGGTGCCTGCTGCCCGGGGCGGTTTTGCTTAAGGTATGTTCCTGCGCTTTCCTGCCGGATGCAGTGATATACCCTGGAAAGGGAGGCCAACGATGCATGCAATTCTGCTTGTTGACGATGACCGTGACCTTTGTGCACTGCTGCAGCGCGCTTTGGAAGCGGCCGGTTATTCTGTGCGCTGCTGCCTGACCGGGCACGAAGGGGTACGCGCGCTTGCAGCCACCCCATGCCAGCTTGTTGTGCTGGATGTAATGCTTCCGGATATGGATGGCTTTGCTGTGGTTCAGCAGATTCGTAGCCGCAGCACTGTGCCGATCCTGATGCTGACGGCACGGGAGGATAGCGCAAGCAAGGTGCGCGGCCTGCAGCTCGGCGCCGATGATTACCTGTCCAAGCCATTTGAGATGGAAGAGTTGCTGGCCCGGGTGGCAGCGCTGATCCGCCGTTATACCCGCCTGAATACGGCTGATGTGCAGCATAAGCTCGTTTTTGACGGACTTGTCATCGATCTGGATGCGCGCTGTGTACTGCGCAACGGCGAACCGGTCGAACTGCTGGCAAAAGAGTATGCACTGCTTACAACCTGCGCACAGCACCAAGGGCAGATTCTAACCAAAAAACAGATTTATGAAGCAGTCTGGCAGGCGGAATATGCCTACGACGACAGCAACATCATGGCTACGATCAGCCGGCTGCGCAAAAAAATTGAACCTGATCCCGCCCACCCAACCTATCTGCAAACTGTCAAAGGGCTGGGGTACCGCTTCAACCGGGAGGTGTGAAATGCCGATTACCACATGGGGGATGACCGCGCTTTGCCTTGTACTGGCTGCCGCGCTGGCCGCTGCAGCCGGAAGGCTTTGGTATCTGCACCGCAGGCTGCGGTATCTGGATGCAGTGCTCGAAGATATCCTGCAGGGGCATATGCATCATCGCGCGCTGGCCCACCCCTCCGACCCAACGGCCTGTATTTGCTACCACTGCAACGCGCTGTCCATCCGGTATGAAACACAGCTTGCCCGCCGCCAACAGGCCGAAGAGGCCAACCGTCAGATGCTGGTGAACCTTTCCCACGATGTGCGCACACCATTGACGACATTGCTTGGCTATCTGGACGCTGTTCACCGCGGTCTTGTGACTGGGGCCGAGCGGGAAAATTACATCGAGACGGCTCGCAGCAAAGCGCTTGATCTCAAAAGCTATCTTGACGCGCTGTTTGTCTGGGGCAAGCTGAATGCAGGGGCCGAACCGCTCAGCCTGCAGCGATACGACCTGGCAGAACTGACACGGGGAATCCTGAAGGACTGGGTGCCTGTCTGGGAAGAGGCAGGCTTACACTATGCCATTGAGCTGCCGGAGCAATATACCCCGGTAAAATTGGACCGGGAAGGATATGCGCGCATTCTTAACAACCTGCTTGGCAACGTGCTGTCCCACAGTGAAGCGACTGAACTGAAGGTGCTGCTGTGTGAACAGGACGGCAAAGCGCTGGTCAGTGTGAAGGATAACGGTGTGGGCATTGCGCCGCAAGACCTGCCGCATATCTTTGAGCGGCTCTATACAGCGGACCGCAGCCGCCGGCGAGGAAGCGGCCTGGGGCTTGAAATTGCGAAAAAGCTGACAGAACGAATGGGCGGTCGGATTTCGGTTTCCAGTATCCCGCGCAAAGAAACATCCTTCACGGTGTGCTGGCCGCTGGATTCCGGCCGGTAAAGGGATTGAAAAGGCAACGCTTACAGCTGGCGTTGCCTTTTTTTGCAAGGCAGGTACAAGCTGGGTGTAAGGTTTGTGCAAGGTTGCCGGTGTAAGATAAGGGCAAAGCAAAGGAGGAAACCCGATGGAACAGTATCTTATTGAAACAATCGGCCTGACCAAACAGTACGGTGAACAGATTGCGGTACAGAATGTGTCGCTGCATCTGCGCCCGGGGCGCATTTACGGGCTGCTCGGGCGCAACGGCGCCGGCAAAACCACAATCATGAAGATGTTGCTGGGACTGACAAAGCCGACATCCGGCGAGGTACGTTTGTTTGGCACCCCGCTTCACGGCAATGAACGCGCGCTGCTGCCGCGGGTGGGGTCCCTGATTGAAGCGCCAGGTTTTTATCCCAACCTGACCGCAACCGAAAATCTGGCATTGTTTGCCGACCTTCGCGGTGTGCCGCGCCGCGAAGCGATCAAGCATGTGCTTACACTCGTGGGGCTGCCCTACCAGGACAAAAAACTGACCCGTGACTACTCAATGGGGATGAAACAGCGCCTGGGCTTGGCCATGGCGCTGTTGCACGACCCCGAGCTTCTGATTTTGGATGAACCGATCAACGGGCTTGACCCGATCGGTATAGCCGAGATGCGAGCCTTTCTGCTTGACCTGTGCCACCACCAGGGAAAAACCATTTTGCTTTCCAGCCATATTTTATCCGAAATTGCACAGTTGGCCGATGATGTTGGCATCATAGATCACGGCAACCTGCTTGAGGAGGAAACCCTTGCAGAACTGGAACGCCGCAACAGGCGCTACATTCAGATTGGCGTTTCGGATGCACCGCAAGCGGCCCGCCTGCTGGAAACAGCGATGCGGACACAAAACTTTGATGTGGTGGATGACCATACGCTGCGGTTGTATGATTTGGACGTGCAGCTTGATGAAATAAACCGTGTGTTTATGGAAAATCGTCTCTCAGTTACCGAACTGCGACGCTGCGAAGATACGCTTGAAGCGTATTTCAAGCGTGTAACAGGGGGTGAAGGGATTGCTTAGGCTTTGCCGATGTGAATTCCGCAAACTGCGCCGCCTGCGGCTGCTGCCATTTTTATGCCTGGCTGCCGTGCTGTTCCCGGCGTTTGGCACCCTGATGGCTGCACAGGGAAACATTACCCCGCAGGAAGTGTACGGTAACACAATCGGGATGCTGGTTACCTTTGGCCTGCCCTTTCTTTTGCCTGTGGTGGTGGGACTGCTGGCAACCCGGCTGTTTTATCTGGAAACGGAGTGTGATACCCTCAAGCAGCTGCGCACGGTGCCGGTATGCATCGGCGCACTGACTGCCGCCAAGCTGCTGGTATTGACCTGGTTTGTCTTTTTTGTCACTTTTCTCGCAGCCGGGAGCTGTGTGCTTGCCGGGGCTGCGCTCTGCGGCGGATATGTCGAGACCGCACTGCCAATTTGGCGAACGGCACTGCTGGACGGCATTTTACAGGCCGCAGCTGCGTTGCCGCTTGTCTGGCTGGTGGTTCTCCTGCGCCGTTCGCACCTTTTTTCGCTGCTGGCCGCGCTGTTGTACAGCGTGGTAAACGGCTTCCTGAGCCTGAACGTCCTGATGCAAATGTCGGCTCTGCCGCCGCCGCTCAGCACACGGCCTTTTTGGCAGCAACTTGTGTTCTGGACGCCGGGCGGGTTAATCACCCGCTGCCTGTTTGCCGCCGAGTCAGGCGCGGATGGCAGTTATCGGTTTGCCCCCTGGCAGCTTGCCGTGGTGTTGATGGCAATAGCAGGCCTGTTTGGCTTGCTGACAGCCCGCGCTTATGCGCGGTGGGAAAGGTAGGGGATCAAAGGTGGAAGCTTTGCTTCGGGCTGAATTTTGCAAATCGCGCCGTGATCTGAACGTGGCGATTCTGCCGCTGGCTCTGCTGGTGGCGGTGGCCGACAGCCGTTACATCGCGACAGCGCAGGATGGCACTGAATACACATGGCCGCTTGTTGTGGCCAATACGCTGTTCGTTTCGGCCAACTACCTGATGCCGGCCTGTTTGACTTTGCTGCTGGCCCAGAGTATGCAACGGGAACGGCAATCCGGTATGCTCAGAAACCTGTTGGTGCTGCCGGTTTCTTTCCGGCGGCTGGCAGCGGCCAAGCTTCTGGCAGGTCTGGCTTTGACAGCTGTTTCATCAATCATTGAATTTCTGGCCGCATTGCTGCTCTTCCCGTTAACGGGCATCCCCGGTCTGACGGTCGGAGGTGCAGCTGAGGCTGCATTCTCCATGCTGTTTGTCAATTTGTGGACAAACCTTGCGCTATTGCCTTTGCTGGTTCTTGTCATGCAGTTCCCTCGCGGTATGGCGGCCGGAACTGTGTTGGCCTTTTTCTGGGGTTCGTTGGGCGGGATGCTTTCTCAGCACAGCGAGTTCCTGTATAGAAACCCTTTGTCGGCCGGCATAGCATTGTGGCCCTGGACCGCAGAGAGTGGGCTCTATTTTGCAAGCGCGCAGCTGCCAATCGCGCTGACCGGGCTGGCGGTTTCGGTGGTGCTGGGGCTGGCGTTGCTGGCCGCTGCGCGGGACCGCACACCGCTGCGAGGCAAACCCGGCAAGGGGCGCTGAACTGCATGCGACTGGCATGCGCTGATCGCTGCTTTCCTGATTCTGGGCGGTTTCCCCTGCGGGAGACCGCCTCGTTTTGCGTTTTCCCTTGCCCATTGGCCGCGTTTGGGATATAATAGTAAAGACGCAACAGGGGAGGGGAATGAGATGGCAAAAGATAGACGCAAGACAATCTATGTCTGTACCCAATGCGGAGAGACAAGCCCCCGCTGGCTTGGGCGCTGCCCCTCCTGCGGTGCGTGGAACACGATGGAAGAGGATGTCGTAGCGGAACCCCCTAAAGGGGCGGGCAGCCGCGCTGCGGCGCCAGCCCGGGTTGCCGGCCAGACAAGCTTGACCCCACTCAAACTCAAAAATGTCAGCACAACCGAGGAAAAAAGCCGAATCATCACCGGGATTGGCGAACTGGATCGGGTGCTTGGCGGCGGCATTGTGCTGGGAAGCGTAACGTTGATTGGCGGTGAGCCGGGGATTGGCAAATCCACAATCCTGCTGCAGCTTTGTGGCGAAGTCAGCCGTTCGCTGGATGTGTTGTATGTCACCGGAGAGGAATCAGTCCGCCAGATTAAACTGCGGGCGGTACGACTGGATGTGCCGCAGGATAACATTTCACTGGTGGCAGAAAGCGATGTGGATGAGATCTGCGGCCTGATTGAAGTGACCAAGCCGGGCCTTGTGGTGATTGACTCAATCCAGACGATGCGCTGCGCGGATATTTCCTCTTCTTCCGGTACTGTATCTCAAGTAAAGGAGAGTACGGCCCGCTTTTTGAACGTTGCCAAAAGCCTGGAAATCCCAACCTTCATCGTCGGCCATGTCAACAAGGACGGCGCGATCGCCGGCCCCAAAGTTATGGAGCATATTGTCGATACAGTGCTCTATTTTGAGGGGGACAAAACCTTGCCTTACCGTGTGCTGCGCGCTGTGAAAAACCGATATGGATCAACCAATGAGATTGGGATGTTTGATATGACAGGCCGCGGGCTCGAACAGATTGAAAACCCGTCCCAAGTCATGCTGGATGGCCGCCCGCTTGGAATCAGCGGCACCTGCGTAGCCTGTGTGATGGAAGGGACCCGTCCGGTGCTGGGGGAAATCCAGGCCCTTGTCACAAAGACGTCCTTCCCAAGCCCGCGCCGAACAGCCAGCGGTTTTGATTACAACCGGATGTACCTGCTCCTGGCAGTGCTTGAAAAGCGGACAGGACAGTTCTTCGGAAACCAGGATGTTTATCTCAACGTGATCGGCGGTTTGCGGCTTGACGAGACGGCTTGTGACCTGCCAGCCTGTCTGGCCATGGTTTCGAGCCTGCTGGATTTACCCATACCCGAAAAGACCCTGGCAATTGGCGAAGTGGGCCTGGGCGGGGAAGTACGCAGCGTGCCGCATCTGGAAACGCGCCTGCGGGAAGCCCAGCGCGTCGGGTTCGATACCGCCATCATCCCCAAGCACAACCTGAAAATGATCGATCAGAGGCAGTTTCACGGCCTGAAACTCATCGGGGTGTCTTACCTGCGGGAGGCCGTAAACGCCATCAGGCTCAAAGACTGAGCCGCTCATCATACACATAAAGAAGAGGTGGAACCCATGAACAAGGAAAGCCAGAAGAACGGACACAACCAAGGGCGCGCCCAGGCAAAGCCGGCTGCTAAGCCCATGCGCATCCTTAACCCGGCTACCAAGCAACCGGTTTCCAATCCGGCCTTGAATGAAGCCGCCAAAGCGCTGCGGGCGGAAAATAACGCGCAGAACCTCAATGTCGTCATCAACGCGCTGACCCGGGCTGTGCTGATTGCGCCGGCTCGTGTGGATATGTCTGAAGCCCCGAAACCGGATGCAAACGGCCGCATCGCTGTGCCCAAAAACACCCGCATCAATTTCTCGCTCATCAAAACCAAGGATGGCAAATCATATTTCCCGGCGTTTTCCAACGAAGAAGAGCTTCGCAAATGGAAGCAGGGTCCGATCCACCAGGTCATGGTGCTGCGTTTTGACGATTATGCCCGGATGCTGGAGCAAAACAGCGCTGTGTCCGGTTTTGTCGTTGACCCGTTTGGGGATAACCTGCGCTTTGAATCCAAGATGGTGGCTTCGATCAAGCAGCAGCACGATGCAGCCGTGGCCCGTGCACAAGCCGGCCTGCGGCAGACAAAAGTCAAGCCAGGGGATAAGATCACGATTGTGGAGCCAAGCGTCTATCCGGACCAGCTGCTTGACCCGCTGTGTGAAACGCTCGCTGACAACCAGAAGGTGGCGGCCGCTTACTTGCAGGTGATGCTGGTCAACGATACAGATCGGTACTATCTGCTTGTGCTTGATGCACCGCGGGACGATCAAATGCTGCTGGCGGTTTCCAAAGCGCTGCGCGGCTATATGACGAGTCCTGACCGTAAGATGGAGATTAATATCACAACATCGGATACGCCGCTAGGCCAACAAGGCATGCGGGATAGCGAGCCGTTCTATGTGCGCGGTAAAGGCCGCATCGACAATCTCGACGATGAAGATGACTCGCAAAGCTGATGTAGCAACTTTCCAATAGTATGAAGCAAACAGCCAGCCGGATCGGAACTGCCGGCTGGCTGTTTGACGCTTATTTCCATGCACAGCAAGCCGCAGCAAGACACACCCCGACACGGCGCCAGCCAGTTGCCCAAAGACTTGACAATGGGAGAGAGGCAGTGGTATAGTTAATGCGGCACTATCTATTTCGCTAAATGTAAGTTTAGCGAAATATGGGGCAGAAGCCGGACCTTCTGAATGGCGGATAGGCCCCTTCACAACTGTTTGCCTGAAAAGCATATAAAGCGTATAGGAGATTCACTATGAGCACCTATGTAGATGTAGCGCACCCTGATCGGCACGCGCCATATCTTGATGTTCCGGATGCAGTGATCGAATACCTGCATTATCTTGATTTTGTGCGTCAGAATTCACCGCGCACGATCAACGGCTACTATATTGACCTGCGCAGCTTTTTTCGCTACATGATGCTTGTCTGGGAACTGGTTGATGCGGATACTCCGCCCGAAAAAATTGACCTGACCGGTATCCGCCTTGACCGGATTGCCAAAATTCAGAAACGGGATATCCTGAACTTTCTGGATTACGCACGCGCGCACGACAACGGCCCCAAGGCCCGTGCAAGAAAGCTGTCGGCACTGCGCGGCTTTTTTGGCTACCTGTGCAACCAGGTCAATCAGTTAAGTGAGGACCCCACCGCCAACATCCAGCTCGGCGCGCCCAAGAAAAGCCTTCCCAAATATTTGACGGCCGATGAAGCGCTGACTTTGTTAAACCATATACAAAGCGACTTTTATGAACGTGACTTTTGCATATTGACGCTCTTTTTAAATTGTGGCATGCGGCTTGCCGAGCTGATCACCATTGATCTGGGAGACTATCGTGATCATACGATCCGTATTGTTGGCAAAGGCAGCAAAGAGCGCCTCGTTTACCTGAACAGCGCCTGCCAGGACGCACTGGCGCATTATTTGCCGGCGCGGGCGGCTTTGCCCAATCTTGTGGATCGCAGTGCAATGTTTGTATCCAAACGTACCGGGAAGCGGCTGACAGCGCGGCGTGTGCAGCAAATTGTGGAACGCTGCCTGCAGAGCGCAGGCTTGTCCGGACGCGGATATTCTCCCCACAAACTGCGGCACACGGCTGCAACCCTGATGTACCAGGGCGGTGTTGATATGCTGGCGCTCAAAGAAATATTGGGCCATGAAAACGTTTCCACAACCCAGATTTATACCCATATCAATCAAAAACAGCTGCAGCAAGCCGTGGAGGCATCTCCCCTGTCCCGGCATGGCTATACGCCGCCCCGTTCAGAGGAGGACTCCGGCGAAGAGAACTGCTGACCCGGCCCCGACCAGGCACCCCGCCGCGCCAATCAGCAACGTCGCCAGATAGCTAAGAACCAAACGTTGCAGCATTGAAACTGGTGCCCGCCGCGTGTGCGGCGCCTGACCGCGCAAAGCGTGCAGCAGCGTTACCCCAAGGGCCTGTGCCGAGAGCGCCAGCCAAAGCAGCAGCACAAGCAGGATTAGATCCGACAGGCAGGTCAGCAGCCAATACACGACAAGGCCGTGCGCGCCGCCGTTGCTGTAAACACCGGCAGCGCAGAGCCCAAGCATCACACCTTTGCCAGCCAGAAACAACCCGATCAGCCCGGGGCCCAGTGCACTGAAACCGCAAAGAAAAACAATGGTGCATTGCAGAAAAGCTCCGCTGTACAGATCGGCGAATACCTGTGTCCAGTGCGCGAAATGTTCCGCCTGGCTGTAATAGGCGGCGAGTTCCTGGCCCCAGGTGCATCCCCCCAGACGGCCAGCCAGAACACCGCCCAGATCCCCCAGCAAAAAAAGGGTCGAAAACATCAGCCCGGCCCGCCAGCGGCCAGCTTCCTTACGATCTTTGCGAATAGTGGGCCGGTGGGATTGTGGTTCGGAGCGCAGTTCGCCTTTAGGGGCTATGCGCCACCGCGGCAGGCGAAAAAATTGTTCCGCGGCAGCTGCCCTTGCGGCGCGCATTATGCCCCCCGCGCCCGGCGCGGCGCCCAAAGGGCCGAGGCTGCGCCGCCAGCCATACCGCCCAACAGCAGTGCGGTTAATAGCGAAAAGGTATCGCCGTTCCACAAAGGTATACCGCCCGTGCACATAGCAGACGCCAATACGCAGAGCACATAAAAGATGCCGGCCCCAACCCCGCCCAGAAGCTTCATTTTGGGCATGGCGCCGGCCGCCAAAAATCCGGTGACAAGCGCCCCGAGCGAGGCGGCTGCACAGGCTGCCGGTCGCACCAGATGCAGCGGCAGATTGGTATTGGCAAAGAGCAATGCTTCGGCACACAGTGCCGCGGCCACGGTGATGCCGCCGCCGAAAAAGCTGCGAAGCACCGCCCATACCGGGCGCGGCAATTTTTGAGTATTCTGCCGGCGCGGCAACCGTCGTGTGGGTTTTCGATTGTTTCGATGTTGTTTTTTCATAGAAAACGCCCCCTTGCAGTACAAGGTATGCAAGGGGGCGGCTGTGTATGTGACTTGTTTACTTCTTCAGCGGGGCGGCGTCCTTTTTGGCGGCCTCTTTCTTGGCGCTGTCATCTTTGACGTCTTTGCTGTCCTTCTTCACGTTAATGTCCAGCTTTTCAACCGAAGAAATCGCACTGCGGCGGAATCGGATCTTGACGCGGTCGCTGGTGGTTTCCAGCACGAACGTGTCATCCTTGATCGAGGCGACCCGGCCAACCACACCGCCAATGGTGGTGACCTCATCCCCAACATCGATCGAATTGCGCATCTCGGCGTCCTTTTTCTCCTGCCGCTTCTGCGGGAGATAGAGGATCAGATAAAAGAAGACAATTACAATCAGCATCGGCAGCACAAGGGTAATCATGCTGCCGGCGGAATTGACGGTGGTTTCCAGAAATTGAATCATGGCTCATTGGCTCCTTGTCAAGAATTTACAACATAAGAAGATTATACTGAATTACACAGGTTTGTGCAAGAGGTTGGGAGAAAAAAACTCGCGGCACGCGGCCTGCTCAGATGCGGGTGTCCAGCAGGCGGGCATACTGATAATGGAACTGTTCAAAGGTGCCGGCGTCCAGCTCTTCACGGATGCGTTCCATTAAATGGTTATAGAAGTAAAGATTGTGCATTACCGCCAGCCGCATGCCGAGCAGCTCATCGGCTTTTTGCAGATGACGCAGATAAGCCCGGGTATAGCGGCGGCAAACCGGGCAGTCACACTGCGGGTCGATCGGGCGCTCGTCTCGTTCGTATTTGAGGTTTTTGATATTGATGATGCCCTCCCAGGTGAACAGGTGCCCATGCCGGGCATTGCGACTTGGCATCACACAGTCAAACAGGTCCACACCACGATACACGGCTTCAATGATATTGCCGGGGGTTCCCACCCCCATCAAATACCGAATTTTGTCTTTGGGGGCATAGGGTTCAACGGCTGAGATGATATCATACATCACTTCGGCCGGTTCGCCGACAGCAAGGCCACCGATGGCATATCCGTCAAGATCATATTCGGCAATCTGCTTCATATGTTCGATGCGCAGATCCCGATAGGTGCACCCCTGGTTGATGCCGAACAGCAGCTGGTTCGGATTTACAGCTTTGCCTTCATGTTTGAGGCGCGCCATCTCTTCTTTGCAGCGCAGCAGCCACCGTGCAGTGCGCGCACAGCTTGCTTTTGCGTAAGCGTGTTCGGCAGGGTTCTCGACACACTCGTCAAAAGCCATCGCAATCGTAGAACCCAAGTTTGCCTGAATCTGCATACTTTGTTCAGGTCCCATGAAAATGGCGTGTCCATCAAGGTGGGAATGAAAGGTGACGCCTTCCTCTGTAATATTGCGCAATTTGGCCAGGCTGAATACTTGGAACCCACCGCTGTCTGTCAGGATCGGGCCATCCCAGCGTGTAAACTTGTGAAGTCCCCCCAGTGCAGCGACTGTCTCATCCCCAGGGCGCAGGTGCAGATGGTAGGTGTTGCAGAGCATGACCTGGGTGCGAATTTCCTTGAGATCATAAGCAGAAAGCCCGCCTTTGATGGCGCCGGCGGTAGCGACATTCATAAAGGCCGGCGTTTGGACTGTTCCGTGAACGGTGACAAATTCTCCCCGGCGGGCGGCCCCCTGCTGGCGGATCAGGCGATAGGACATAATGTTTCCTTTCTGTTTGCAGTGGCAGATTCCATAAAATAGGCGGTGCCGGAACCCCCAACACCGCTTGTTTGTCTATTATATCGTTTTGCACAGCTGCTTGTCAAGTGGCGGTAAAACGCCGAAACCGCCCGGAGGCGTATGCTCCGGACGGTTTCGAATGGGTTTATAATCGCTAATTACTTGAAGTAACGGTCCAGCAGGCCCTGCATGCCACGGCCATGGCGGGCTTCATCCTTCGCCATCTCATGGACGGTGTCATGGATCGCATCGAGGTTAAGCTCTTTCGCCTTTTTGGCAAGGTCCATCTTGCCGGCGCAGGCGCCGCACTCGGCATCCACACGCATCTGCAGGTTCTTCTTGGTGCTGTCGGTCAGGACTTCGCCCAGCAGCTCAGCAAACTTGGAAGCATGCTCCGCTTCTTCGAAAGCATAACGCTTCCAGGCTTCCGCGATTTCGGGGTAGCCCTCGCGGTCAGCCACGCGGCTCATCGCCAGATACATGCCGACTTCGCTGCACTCACCGGTGAAGTTCTCGCGCAGGCCCTGGATGATGTCTTCCGGAGCATCCTTCGCAATGCCAACAACATGCTCGGTGACATAGGTGTTTTCTTTCTGCTCAATGAACTTGGAAGCGGGCGCCTTGCAAACCGGGCAGAACTCCGGGATGCTGCCTTCCGCGACATAGCCGCAAACGGTGCAAACATACTTAGCCATTTTCATTACCTCCGAATCGGTGTTGCATCTTATTTGAGATCAATGAGACACGGTCTTGTGCCTTGTTTACATGGTAGCACAGAACGAACCAAAAGTCAAGCTGATTTCCGCAATTATTTTAGGACGGCATCTTAAAACTTTATCTTGCTTTCTCCTCTTCCACGGCCTGGCAGCACCTTTTGTAAAGCTGGGAACAATGCGTGAGAAACAGCCCAGGTAGCAGAGCCAACTACCGTTGCACATACAAGCAGGATGGGCGCGTAGCCCAGGGCCATCCTATCAGAAAGCAGAACTGCAGCCCCCAGCAGCTGCCCTGTGTTGTGGGCCAGTGCGCCGCAAACAGAAAAAATGTACCCGGTGACAGGAAAAGGAAGCGCCAGCAGCACGCAAAACGTGAAAAAGGACAAGCCGCCGCCGCACAGAGACAAAAAACCTGCGGTGGCGCCGCGCACAAGAAAGGCAAACCCTGCTTTGAGCAAAACGAGAAGGAAGGCCGGACGGCGGCCGAGCATCAGCAGCGCATACATCACAACAATGTTGGACAGTCCTATTTTTATAGCAGGCATCAACCCCAGCACAGGGGTAAGGGCGGATTCTAAAAAAGACAGCGCCATCGCCAACGCAAACAGCATCCCCAGCAAAGCGGTTTCATATGTGGCCTTGTTATGCATGCAGTCCTCCTTTGCCATCTGGAAAGGGTGAAAAGTCGTCGGAAGTTTTCTCTCATACTAGGCGTATTGCCGGGTTTTGTCAAGCTTGTCGATCACAGGGTTTGGTCACGGAATTTTTACAAGATCAGCCCCCGTTTGACAAGGCTCGCCCCTTGAAAAAAAGCCCCAAATGGTGTATGTTATAAGAGTATTGGAACCCTGCATCATTTTGCGGCAACATCGCTGTATGGCACGGTGTGCCGTTGCCCCATACTAATCCCAAACCCATAGTTAGGAAAAGGAGATTCCACCATGAAAAGATTCGTATCGATGTTTTGTGCCGCTGCTCTGGCATTGACGGTTCTGTCAGGCTGCAGCAACGCGGCTTCCAGTGAAAGCACCGCTTCCTCGGGCAGCGCGGCTGCCAGCAGCGAATCCTCCGCCACGAGTGAGGAAACCGCTTCTTTTGAAGAAGCAAGCGGAGACAGTGCGGCTGCGGCAGACACGGAAAAATTGAGTTCGATCGTCTCCTCGATTGAGGCGGTGAACGAAGTGGCCAACCCCCGGGCCCTGACCGACTTTGATGTACAGTATGAAATGAACCTGACGATGGACAATATTGTTGCATTTCAGGGGGATGTAACCAACAACCAGGATGACTGCGCACTTGTTTTTGCGGCGCAGGTGCAGGATGGCACGGCTGACGCTGTGGTTGAAGAGCTCACTGCTTATAAAGATTCGTTATCCAGCAATCAGCTCTACGCCGAATATGCTGACAAAATCGCCCAGTCGGAAGAAGCGCGAATTGTGTCCAGTGGCAACTTTGTTGTGATGGTGATTGCCGGCGTTGGCGGCCCGGATTACGCGGAAATCGACACGGCGATTGAAAGCGCACTTGCCTAATGGCGTAGCCATTACTATGGGCGCACATTGATGATAAATCCGGCAGGCCGCTGCCTTTTGAGCCCGTCCCCCACCCCTTGCAGTGCATACCGGGGAGGATGCGGCCCGGGCGTGGCCTGCCTTTGTTTTGCCGCTTCCCCGCATACATAGAAAGGATTTTGCCGACATGGTCTTTAACAGTGTGGTGTTCCTGTTCTGCTTTTTGCCTCTTGCCCTGCTGCTTTACTATCTGGTTCCGGGGCGACTGAAAAACGCAGTCCTGCTGTTGGAAAGCCTGCTCTTTTATTGCTGGACAGGCGTTACTTGGCTGCCGCTGATTGCCGTTTTGGTGGGCATCAATTACCTGGCGGGCCTTTGCATGTCCAAACTGCGGGGGGGCGGCCGGCGCGCCGTGCTTGTGCTGGCTGTTGCTCTGACGGCGGCGGCGCTGGTGTTTTTTAAATATGCCAATTTCTTCATCGATACGCTAAACCAGGTGGCCGGGTTGGGTTGGGCAACGCTCTCCTTTTTGGACATTCTGCCGCTGGGAATCAGCTATTATACATTCAAACTCATCAGCTATGTGGCAGATGTTTATTCCGGGAAGGTGGAAGCGGAACGCAACCCGATAGATTTTTCCGCGTATGTGGTGATGTACCCGCAGTTGATTGTCGGTCCGATTGTTCGCTATCGTGAAATGGCGCCGGCCCTGCATACCATCCGCGGGCGGTGCAGCCTGCGCCAGGCAGAAGAAGGCGCCATTCTGTTCGTGTTCGGCTTGGCAAAAAAAGTGATTCTGGCCGATTCAATCGGTGCATTGTGGCTGGATATTATTGCAAGCGATGGCATTGGGCTGGCCCAGGCATCCACCCCTCTGGTCTGGCTTGGGGTGGTGGCCTATTCGCTGCAGCTCTACTTTGATTTTGCCGGTTACTCAGAGATGAGCAACGGTTTGAGCAAGATGATGGGCTTTGACTGCCCTGCCAACTTTAACCTTCCGTATATGGCGACCAGTATTACAGATTTCTGGCGCAGGTGGCACATTTCGCTTTCACTGTGGTTCCGGGATTATGTCTATATCCCGCTTGGAGGAAACCGGCGCGGCCAGGCGCGGCAAATCTTCAACATGCTGGTTGTGTGGGCGCTGACCGGTTTCTGGCATGGTGCGAACTGGAATTTTATATGCTGGGGGCTGTACTACTTTGTACTGCTTGTGATTGAAAAAAGTTTTCTGCTGCCCTACTTACAGCGCGGTCGGATCTGGCCGCGGTTTTATACCCTTTTCTTTGTGGTGCTTGGCTGGGGGATATTCACCTCAAACCAACCCGGGTCACCGCTGGGGCTGCTTCTCAACCGCTTGTTCATTCCGCAGGGGGGGATTTCTCCGGTCTATTACCTTCGAAATTATGGGGTGCTGCTCGTGCTGGGGTGTCTGTGTGCGACCCCGCTGCCCGGCTGGATCTGGGAAAAGACGCGGCGGTTCACGCCGGTACGGCTGCTTGTCTTTGCCGGTGTGATGGTGCTTTCTTGTGCGTTTGTGGTGGCTGCCACGGGCTCCACGGCGCTGTACGCGGATTTTTAAGGAGGGATACCGGATGGAAGACAAGCGGGTTTATCGCAAACCGGGCCGCAGCCAGCGCCCGCGCCAGGGCGCTGTTTTGGCCATGTTTGGACTGTTTATCGTAGGCTTTTCTCTCTTCAACGTGATCGCTCCCAAGCGCGTGACCTCAGAGCTTGAGAATCGTCGCCTGGCGCAAATGCCGGCGTTTCGATGGGAAGCCCTGCTTGATGGCAGTTGGTTTGACGATTTTGCAACCTATTTGCAGGACCAGGTAGCTTTCCGTGACAGCTGGATCAACCTTGAAAGCGCAGTCAACAATATCCTGTTTGCAAAAGTTGAAGAAAATGACATCCTGCTGGGAAAGGATGGCTGGATGTTCAGCAAACTTTTTGCAAGCGAGGACGAACATACGCAACTGCAGACAAACACAGCCGCGGTGGCAGAGTTTGCGGCACGTTACCCTGGCCGGGTCACTTTTCTGCTGGCGCCCTCGGCCAGCGTGATCTATCCGGAAATGCTGCCGGCCGGCGCGCCGATGATGGATGAAAATGCGCTGCTTGACACGGTGTTTTCTGAGGTATCCGCTACCGCCCGGGTGCTAGATCTGCGCGAGACATTCCGCATAAATAAGGGTGAGTATCTTTATTTCAAAACCGATCACCACTGGACGCCACTCGGCGCTTACTTCGCTTATGAGCAATTCTGCGCGCAACAAGGCCTGACGCCGTTTGACCGCGCAGCCCATGAAGCGACTACCGTGCCGAACTTCCTGGGTACCCACTATCTGTCAACCCGTCGCTGGAACGTTCAGCCGGATGAGATCACATACTACCCGCTCAGCAACCAGATGACAATTTATGAAATAACCGGCGAAGCGCAGTTTTCACCGCTGCGCACCGAACCGCTCATAAATACGGAAAAATTTGACACCTATGATAAGTATGCTGCCTTCCTTGACGGCAACAACGGCTATTCCGTGATTGAAGGGGACGGTACAGGCAGCATTTTGGTTGTGAAGGACAGCTATGCGAACAGCTTTGTTCCCTACTTGACTGCCAACTATGCCAAGATTGGGGTCGTTGATCTTCGCAGCTTTGCGTACGGTCTGGATTCCACCATTGCCCAGGAAGGCTACGACCAGATTCTGATTCTCTATAATTTTCAAACCTTCCTATCGGACGGACGGGTTGTGTACATGAACCGTCCTTCCACCCTGACGGCAACGCCGGAAAGTGCCGCGCAGAGCTGAGGGGGCATCAATCCGCAAATCGTACGGAAAGCGCTGCCGTGGCAGGCTCTCTGGCAGCCCCGTTCCGCTGGAAGGCCCAGAGGCGAACCCGCAGTGGGTCCTGCACCGGCACCGTTGCACCGAGCACAGCGTCAAAGGCGGTACGCATCTCCGCTTCAAGAAGTTTTCTGCTCTCGGTTTCAGGGCGCGGCTGGCCATCCAGGTTGGTGAGTGTCAGGTCATGGAGGGTTACCTCAGCGGTGATGGTATCCGCGTCAGATTCCCAACGCACCGAAGTGCGTGCGGTACAGGCAACGGCCCCGTTGCCCAGCCATACTTCCAGGCGGTTGCCTTGCCCTGTCAGGGTCGCCGCCAGCTGAGCCTGAAGCCCGTCAGAAATGAGGATGGCTTTTTTATCCATTTGTAACCAGGCAAATCCAAACTGCCCGCCCTGCCATACCGGCAGGGCGCAGTTATTTGACTGGGCTGTGACCTGATACAAGCCGTTTCGTATTCCGTATTGTTTCTGCGCTGCTTTGACAGCGGTATAAAGGGCCGGTGCCTGCTCCTGTACGGAAGCCGGCCCTTCGCGCTGCCACAAGATTATATCCATCCGTGCGGCGGGCAGGACAGTCTGCTCCAACAAACTGGTATAACTGCAAATTTCTTTGTATCTGGCGTTCATCGGCAGCACAACAAGGTCCATCAATCCATAAAATACGGGCCCCTGAGAAGCCTGCTGCGCCTGGTTCAGCGCTTCGGCAGGGGTTTGGCCAACCCCGGACAGAGTATGAAAGGTTTCCGCATCGGCTTCAGATGTGTTGGCAAGGAGCAACACCGCCTCCGTCCGTTCTGCTGTTTGCGAGAATAGCACGGCTCGCACGATCTGCCGTTCCGATAAAAGCGGCGCGCCGCACCCCCCCAGAGAAAAGCAGAAGGCAAGCAGAATCAGGATGATTCCAGGGTGCTTTTTTTGAAAAGCCATCTGATTCCCCCTTTCAACAGAACGATACAGGCAAAGCCAGCCATTGCCAGATTGCGCACCTGCCAAAAAGCCGCCAGGTTGGTTTGACGAAACACCATGCAGGTAAGCAGTATGAGAACAAAATAGAACGGGAACCGGTCCAGCCCCACGGCATTGTTTTCCCCTTTGCAGGTACGGCCGCCAAGCAGCCGGATGCCCGCATAGAGGTAAATCGCCAGTTTGATGGTGACAATCATGGACCACAGTACGAGTTGCAGCCATTCTAGCCGGGCAAACAGCGAAAGTGTTCCGCTTTGGGCTGCCGCATGCACAGGGTTCGCGTGAGTGGGCGTCCCGGCGCCAAAAAAGAGCTCCAAAACAAGGTGGACGCCCACAGAAAACGCAAGGCCGCCGCCCGCCAGCCGAACCGCTGTACGCGGGGCACACTCATCATGCTCAGGCCAAAGTGCAGGCAGCAATAATTCCGGGTACAAAACCAGTTGCCCGCGTAAAGCATCGCAAATATTCTCGGCGCTGAGGGAAGGCGTTTGCAGGTTTGCGACGTGCAGGTCGGATGCGATGGAAAGGACCATCACACAACCCGCGGCCAGCAGGAAGGCCAATACAACATTGGCTGTCTGCGCGATGGAAGATACCCGGCGCAGATAAATCACCGGAGCCAGCAGCATTATGCATACCCCAAGCAGCCGCAGACTGTCAGGGTACACGGTATCAACCAACCGCCACATGCGCAGCAGTTCCAGGGCAGAACTCACAACCAAAATGAGCAGCCAGCCCCGGCGCAGCAGGCGATTGTCCCCCACCTGCCTCCAGGCAACGGCGAAAGCTGCTGCAACGCCGGACAGGACCAAACAGCTGGCCGGAAGGAGCAACAGCCCTATGCGAGTCCAGTAGGCGGTTTGGCTGCAAAGCAGGACATTGCCGAACAGTCCCAGCAGCAACGCGGTAGACAGATGGGGATTTTCACGTTTCATGAATCTTGCCCCCTTTTGCCAGCCGGGACCAGATGCTGCGCACAAAGCCGTCTCTCCAGGTGGCCGGGCCAGGCGGCATCAGCGGGTAAAGATAATCGTATCCGAAAGGCTCGCTGCCGCAGGCCATCGCCAAAATCATCATGGCGCTGCAGGCCAGCCCGGGGACACCAAGAAGCCCGGTGAGCAGGATCACACCGAAACGGAACAAAATCGACTGTTCATATAAGGAGGGCACGGCGAGCGTTGCGATGGTGGCGGCTGCCGCCATTGTGAGGATAGGGACGCTGACAATGCCGGCAGACACCGCCGTTTCCCCGATAATAAGCGCCCCCACAATCGAAACCGTGTGGCCAATGGAATGCGGTGCGCGAAGGCCGGCCTCCCGCACGATCTCCAGAAGAAGGGTGACTGTCAGCATTTCCAGCATGGGAGGCAACGGCGTTTGCTGCTCCGCCAGCGCCAGCGTGGCCAGCATCCGCACAGGAATCAGTTCGGGCGCAAAAGTGGTGGCCAACACATACAAGCCGGGGCCAAACACGGCCAAAAGGAAAGCAAGGTACTTCAGCAGCCGAATCAGCCCTGCAAAAACTGCGCCGGAAGAATAGTCGTCCAGACATTCAAAGTGCTCGGCAAAGAAACTTGGGACAATCATAGCGCAAGGGCTGCCTGCCACAAGGATCACGATCTTCCCTTCGCACAGCCTGGCACAGGCCGTAGCGGGCCGTATCGTATATGCAGCCGCGGGAAAAAGATTGAGTTTATCCTGTTTGAGGAAAGAGGCGAAATAGGTGCTGTCAAGCAGAACAGGCAGTTCAATTTGCTCAAGCTCACGGCGGACAGCCAGGACTGTGTCAGGTGCAGCGCAGGCGCTGTCATAGCACAAACAGTACTCTGTTCGGGCGTGTGTGCGTGCGGTATGCGCTTCCGCCACAAAGGAAGCGGTGCGGAACTGGCGCCGCAGCAGAGATACATTGTTGCGCAGCAGCTCGGTAAAGGCTTCCTGCGGGCCGTGTATGTTGCCTTCTCCGTCCGGCGTGCTGACTGAACGTTGGGGCATATCTTGGGTAGAGATTGCCACGGCACGGCAACACCCGTCGATCAAAAATACAGCGAGTCCGTTGGCCAGGCGCTGAACCAGTTCGCCCCGGGTGGCGATCGGTGCATTTTCGGTTGGTATCCGGCTTTGGGTCAGAAGGTGATCCGCCAAGGTGGGGCCGTCGGTAAAATAGATCCGCTCCTGTTCCAGGATGGAAAGAGCCATGACAGTCAGCTTTTCCGGCGAGGACAGGCCGGTAAACATTGCAAGACAGCAGCGTACCTGCCCAACCCGAAATGGTTTATAGTAAAAATCAATGGAGCTTCCAAATGTTTCTTTTAAGAAGGAGAGGTTCTTGGCAAGGCTGCGGTTCAAATCGTCATTCGGCATTCTCCCACCCCTTTCAAAGGACAGTGTGCCCATAAAGGGAGGAAAATATCAGCTGAGGGCAAACGCAAAAAGCCGGAGGCGGCTGCCTCCGGCTTTTGCGTTGAAGAATGATACAGACTCAATCCGCTGAGGCTGTCTTGCCGCTTGGCGCTTTGTGTGCCAAGGCAAGCAGTGCGATGGCGCGCAGCCAATCAAGCAATGCGGCGGCCAGCCCCGGATAAAGAATCAGGCAAAAGATCTGGTACCAACTCGGGATGAAATATCCCCCGACATCCGTGTTGAGGGCAATCCGCGACAGATGCATAGTCACCGTACGCCCCTCATCCGGGCTGCAGGGGTCCAGCCGCAGAGAGACGATCTGTGTGCGCGGAAGAACATAGAGATAACTCCCGTCATCCTGTTGCGCCGGATACACACGGTTATCCTGGCTGTAAGGTTCTCCAGGCCGGGTGGTGTAGTACAGGCACATCTCCCGTGCATCCCCCTCATAACTGGCCCAAACCCGCATGGTACGCACGGTACAGCCGCTGAGATCCTCTAAAATCATCTGCGGGTCTCCAGTTGTGGTGACAAGAGTTTCGCTCTCGGCGTCCGAAGCGGTCAAAGTCAGATCCACAAGGGCAAAGTCAGCTGCATGCAAGGTCAACTCTTCCAGCCGGCCGGAGGCCCGGGCCATGGCATCCGAGACTGCTGCGCCTGCCCCCAGCAACAGCCAGACCAGAAAGGCGACCAGATAACAGATTACCGGAATAGCGCGCCGGCGGCGCAGAAAGGCATGGACCTGCTTCATGTCACCACCTCCATAGCAACCGGGGCAAAGCCTTCCGGGGTGACTTCATACAGAACAGTTTGCCCCTTTTGAGCCGCTTGCAGCCCATCAGTAAAAAGTGTGGCGTAGCTCTGCACAAATATGTCGTCAAGACGCTGGATATACACATAATTGCAGCCACTGTCCCGCACGGCCGCATCAAAATCTTCAAGCGTATAAGGATGATAGTAACGGTTTTCGACGCCATCTTCAGGGCAAAGTTCAGCCAAGCCGAAGGTACCGCCCCCACCGTTATTTTCAACGCCGGAGTAATCAACAATAATCGGGTAGAAATCAAAGACAGCGGCAAACCAGTCCATCCCGTCGTCCCCTTGTGAGACGAAGAAAACCCTATCGTCATCGCTCAGGTAACGGATAACTTCCTGTGCTTCCGCACGCTGTGTGCGGCGGTCGGTGAATTCACTGTCCGAAAAGCCAAGCACCGTCAGTTGCGGCAGCACCAGCTGGTTTTGCCGCAGCAGGATTGCGGCAGCCAGTAAAAATACACACCCCTGTCCAGCCAACTGTTTGCCCGGCAAACGGCGGCACACGCCGGCGGCAAGCGCCTCGATGCGCGGTTGCAGCGCCAGGGCCAGGCAGGCCAGTGCCATCAGGAACCAACCAATGTAATAGCTGTAGATATAGCGGTTGTAATCGGTCAGTACGGCTGCCTGGTCAGGCTTGAAGATAAATCCATAGCAAAGAGCCAGTTCCAGATTGTACCCGCCAAAGCACCCCAGCGAGAGAGCAGCCATCAACCCGATGCGTACGCAAAGCCGGCTGCGCCCGGCCAATACCGCCGCAACCGCAAAAACAGCGAGAATGAAGGCAGTGACGACGATGCCTTGGCCGATCATGCTCATCCGCCCGGCCGAAGTAAAGTACTGGGCGCCCATATCTCGAATTGCGGTAAAGAATTGATCCCGGCGGGCCTCGTATTCCGGCGCGCCTGTGCCGCCCAGCAGCATGCGCACCCCGTTGATTACTACGCCAGAAAGCGGCAGACTGGTTTCCCCTGCACCGCCTTCCGCCGCATTTTGGGCAACAATCATCCCGACATAGCGAATGTTCCAAAGGTAATACACCGCGATTGGCATGGCGAAGCAAGCCGCGGCAAACCCGGTGCGCCGGGCAAGCTGCAGACGGAAGGGCCTGCCCGGCAGCAGCCAGGCATCCACCGCCACAAGGCCAGCTGCTACCAGGGCAAGTACAAAGGTGTTGTCCTTGATGTTGGCTGCCAGCGCGAGTACCGGTAGCACAGCCCAGCGTGGCCCGCCGGTGCGGCGAAGCGCCAGCCAAAGCGCCACCGCACCGCCGAACACAAGGCCGGCAGGAATATCGCCATAGGCAGTCATATATACTTCAACCAGATAAATTTCGTGGTTGTAGACGGTAAAGAAATACGGCACGCACCACAAGATTGCAGCCAGCGGCACAGCCAGGCGATATTGCCGCCAGCCAAGCCCTCCCATCACCGCGGCATAGACCGCGAAGGCCAGGATATCGTAGGCCAGGTAGATCTTCCAGTCTGCATATTGCCCGAAAAAGGAGACGAAATAGCTCAACACCACAAGCCCCGGGTTTTGGGTGACTGCCCAAGGGGTGCCGAGCGTTGCGGTTGGGTACAGGCGATTGTCCACCTTTGTTACCTTGACCGCCGTCGCCCAGAGGCTGAACTCATCGTAAGTGGCTGCCATCGGCTGGCGCAAAAAGAAATAGAGCGCAAACGCCAGGCTCAGCCCCCAAAACAGCACCGATCCCGGTGTTAGCAAACGCCGGTAAGCCGGACGTATCCCTTTGGCCGGCACAAGCGCCCAGACACCCAGCGCACAGCATACGCCGTACAGCAAAATGATGCCGGGAAGCAGAACATCTGCCATTCCGGTCAGCGTAAGCCACGCCACCACCAGGCCGAGTGCGGTCAGCGGGGCCAGCGCCGCATGCAGACCGGTGCGCAGAGTTAAAAACGCGCAGAGCAAAAAGAGCGCTGCCAAAGCAGCCAATACACAAACAAATTCCATTTTGATTCCTTTGTTCTGACAATCGTTTTGCCGTCAGCTTAAATCTCCCGCAAAGATCTGGCGCAACAGCCCAGCGCAGGCGGCCAGCAACGGCGGCACAAACAACAGCAGCAGCCATTGCCCGCCGGTGGGCAACCAGGCGCGGAACCAGGGGCTGGGCGGGTTCAGTTCTATGCCGACCAGGCGGGTCGGTACCCCACCGACACTGTCCGGGTCAATACGCAGCCCGCTGACCAGAATACCGCCCAGATCAAACACATATGCTCCGTCTTCCAGATAGGCGTAGACCTTCTGAGATTCACGGTAGTCCTGCTGGCCGGGCTTGAGGTAGTACAGCGTAACGCTGCCGGGAGGCAGCAACTGTTCCATTTCAAGGCGCACCGAAGTAACAAACGCCTCCCCCTGCCACAAAATATGCGGGTCACTGTCGGTAGAAAGATACCAGTTTTCACGTTCGTCAGGCGGGGTGGCCCACTCATCGTCGGCGTAATTCATGAAGCTTTCAAACTGCAGGTCATCCGGCGTCAGCGTCAGCTGCCGCATGCTGCCGGTCATCTTGTGGTCCAGCTGAATTGCTCCGGTCAAGAGCACCCACAAAACCCAGGCCACCGCAGCAAGGGCATAAAAGTATCCCAGCAATGCACGGGGGGAAAACAGCCGTTCAAGCGCGGAGCCGGCATCAGCCTTGCGGCGCAGCCGGGCTTGCCATCGATTTAGGCGCTTCATCCGCTCACCCCGCTTTCGGCTGTGACGACCGGCACAAACGGATACGCCGCGTCGCGCCCCATGAATTGATAGAGGGTAGCAGGCTGGTCAGCCTGAATACCGCCCTCGAAGACATCGCTGAATTCCCGTTCAAGATAGTCGTCGGCACGGTCCAACACGAGGTAATCGCAATTTTTTTCTTCCATATAGGCTATCAGGGAAGCATCCGTACAAACAGCGGGGTATTCGTACAGCGTCCAATTGAGGCTTTCAACAAGGTTCATGAAGTCAGAGTCCCATCGGCTGGTGTAGTCACCGTCTCCCCACCAGACACCGCCGTATCCGTTCACAACGCGGGCAGTCAGCTCATATTTGTAGTAATACCAACGGGTGGCGTCATCCCCCTGGCTGATCACCAGCACGCGATCATTCCAATCAAGTACCTCGTTCATGGCTTCGGCACGGGTTTTCACGTCAGTTCGAACCGTATACAGGCTGTCGGCCCTCGTCCAGAAACCGGCGGCCGGGATACCGCGCCAGAGAAAAGCGACCAGCGCCCCGGCAAACGAAAGACCGACCATGGCTGCGCCAAAGCGACGGCGCAGCCCGCGGGCTGCCGCGGCGCTCTGGCCGAGCAAAGCCAGGGAGGTAAGCATCCACCCCAGCAGATATGGCAGCAGGTAACGCTCATAATCTTTGAGCGCATTGCCCTCCTCTTCCGAAAAGTTGTAATAGTACAGGATCAGATGGAAGAGATACAGCGCTGCAAAGCAGAACAAAAACGCGGCAAAACTGGCCCCCACCCGCCGGCGAGCCTTGCCTTTGGGAGCGGACAGGAACGCGGCCAAGGTGATCCCTGCAATGAGGGCGAGAACCACAACCGGAGGCCCAAACAGGCAGACCCGGCGGGTAAACAGCGCCTCCCCCATCGATTGCATAATGGAAGCAAAGCGCGCTTCACGCCCGATGCCAAGCAACTGCCGAATCCCGCCCAGAAGAACATCCGCATACCCCATCTGGCCGCTGCCTACCGTTGAGGCGCCGGCGTCCGGCGACATAGCGGCCGTGTAACGGTTCCAGCTCAGAAAGACAGCCAGCACCGGCAACGCAAGTACCAGGCTGCGCCCTATGCGGTACGCAATATGGCGGGGTGAAGCCGCCTGCGCCACAGCAAATACCTGGTCAATGCCAATGATAAACGCTGCCATCAGCCCATAAGCAAACCCGATGTCCTTGGTCATTGCCAGCAGCGCCAGCGGAAGGCCCACGGCATAAAAACCGCCGCGGCGTTCCCCTGCCGCAAAATACAAACAGAGCGCACCGCCAAACAGCACGGCCAACGGCAGGTCGGCCATTGCGTTCTTATAAACCGTACTGGCTGTGCCGACAGGGGCTGTGTTAAAGAAAAACGGCAATAAAAAGCCCGCCGCAAACAGCAGGATACTGTGCGGCCAGCGGGCACGCGGCAAGGCGGCCGCCGGCGCAAAAGCCGCCAGAGCCAGAATATCCAGCGCCGCCATGCATTGCCATTCAGAGAAAGTGCCAGGGGTACACTGAAATAGATACGATAAAAGGCTTGTGCCAGGGTAGGTAAAGGAAGCGGTCAGGTTTACCGGGTCGGCCACATATAGGCTGGAACGTATCGCCACCATTTTGGGCGCCAAACCCCAGGCGGTGAATTCATCCCACTGGGTGAACAAAGGCTGGCGCACAGCAAACAAGATCCAAATACACGCAGATCCACACAAAAACAGCAGAAAACCGGCGCTGCCGGCGGCTTCCCGCATTGCGCGAAGCCCAGCCCGCACACCGCAATATACCCCGGTTGCCAACAGACCGCCGGCCACCAGGAACAAGCCGATGTGCAGCACGTTCAAAAGCCCTGCAATATACAAGACCACAACCGAGCCGCATAACATCGGCAGCGGCAGCAAAGCTGCGTTATAATGGGTACAGGCGGCTGCCGCCAGACAACAGCCGCTGAAAAACAGCAGCAAAACCAAACCGATCAGCGTTGGAAACAGCTGCATAGACATCGGGATCCTTTCGTTAAGGGTAGGGCTGTGACCAGCCCGGCTGGCTCAGAACGGAATCGTATAAAACGGGCCGACAAAGTAATGCTGAAATAAGAGTATAGAGCCAAGCAGCGCATGGGCGGCAAACAACACACAGCCCAGCTGCTCTCCGCGCCCGGTGTCCAGCCGCGGGACCAGCACACGGCGCAGCGGTGCGACAGCCAGCAATGCAAGCACAAGAAAAACCGGCAGGAAATACCGCGCCTGCAGCCCCACGATGCGGATCATAGCCACAGGAGTGTAGGTGATGTACATGGCCGCCATAGCGCCGGCCATATAAACAACCGCAAACCCGCCAAATCCGCCCCAGCGCCGCCGCCCCAAACCGGGGCCCTGCCCGGCGCTGAGCAGGGCGGCTGCCAGCAAAGCCACCGGCCCCAGCAGGTTAAGCAGTGAGATAGGCAGGTCTTTCCACCCGAACAGACCGAGCTGACCAAGGAAGAAATCATTTTCATACAGTGTGCCCAAAAATACAGAGATGGTTCGCAGCGGATTGCGCAGCACAAACATAAGCTGGGCAATACTGTCCACTGCCTGCCCGCCCTGCCGGGCAATAACCGGGTAGTTGTGACGCATCAACCGGCCATAGACCTCTACCCCGAGTGTAGCAGCAAGCGAGCCGCCGGCCATGCCGACACACCATAACCAGCGCCGCCCTTTTGCCTTCCAAAGGTCCGGCGCCAACAGAACCAAAGGCAACAAAACCCACAAAAGGTTCAGGTAAGGTTTGGCAATGTTGACAAAGATACAGGCCGCGGCGTACACTGCCGCTGTGCGGGTGGTCCAGCAATCCCGGGTCAATAGAGCAGCCATCAAATAGTAGCACCCCAGGAGCGTGGCATCATAACTCAGGGAAGCGCCCATAAACAGGGACAGGGGCAGCAACATAATGCAGAGAAATACCGGGCGATACCTTTTGGCTGCCCGCAGCGCCATATAGCACAGCACAGTATAAGCCAGCAGGTTGCCTATACGCCCGCCATATAAGCAACCGAGCGCGCCAAGCCCGAACAACCGCGCCACGGCCATACCGACAGCACCAGGCAGGAAAGGCAGGATCAAGAAACTGACCGGTTCGTGCACAGGGGCAAGCTCTGAATCAGGATCGGACACACTGGACCGATAGGCGGCAAAGCTGTCCGCAATACTCTGGATTTGGCCGTCGTCTCCATATTGCTTCAGCGCATAACCGGCGGTATCATAGGGCTTGTCGGTGCCGGTGTCTGGGTCTGTGCCTATGCCGACACTGGTGTGCGCGTTGACCCAGGCCCCCGGAAACGCATCCAGCAGGCTGGCGACATCATCCGGATAGGTGCGGTTGTAATCAAAATCAAACCGGCCCAACGAGATCGCGTATGTGCGCAGATAATGGTCACTTTCGTCCGGTGTTTGCAGCGGCGGGTTGGCAAACGCAAAGAGTATGCCGCACAGAAAAATGCACACCGCCGCCCGCACCGAAAGATTACGCAGCCGCCGCACAAGAAACGCAGCGGCGGCCACAACCAGGCAGAATCCTATGCATCCGCCCGTTGTACCCCATGCAGGGAAACGGTCATCCAAATAGAAAAACACACGCCAGTAATAGGCCCAGAGCAGCCCGATTGCTGCAGCAATCCCAAGCGCCAACGCGCCCATGACAAATGGATGCCGTTTGAACCTGTGCGCCGGCATCGGCGCTTTGCTTTGTTTGCTCACAGGATATACTGCCCTACTTTATACTGGTCAAGGTTTTCACGCAGGAAAGCGATGGTTGCGGCCAGGCCCTGGGCAAACGTATACTGCGGAGCCCAGCCGGTCAAATTGCGCAGTTGGGTGGCATCGCCAAGCAGGCGGTTGACCTCGCTCTTTTCAGGGCGCATGCGTTCAGCCTCACAAACAATCCGGGCAGCCGGATTGATCTGCGCAATCAGCTCATGGGCCAGGTCACCGATCGAATGTTCGATACCAGTGGCGATATTCAGCTCACGTCCGATCGCTTCGGGGCAATCGGCAATCGCCATGAAACCGGCCGCGGTATCTTTGACATAGTTGAAATCCCGCGTGGGGGTCAAACTGCCCAGTTTGATCTCGGTCTGACCCGCAAGCAGCTGGGTAATGATAGTCGGGATAATGGCACGGCCGCTTTGACGTGGACCATAGGTGTTGAAAGGCCGCACAATCGAGACCGGCAAATCAAAACTGCGGTAGAAGCTTTCAGCCAATCGGTCGGCACCGATTTTGGTGGCAGAATAAGGGCTTTGCCCCTGGAACGGATGTTTTTCATCGATCGGCACATACTGGGCCGTACCGTACACCTCACTGGTCGAGGTGACCAACACCCGTTCGGTGCCAAGCTCCCGCGCGGCGTTCAAAACATTGAGGGTTCCCTTGATGTTGGTATCGACATAACTATCAGGGCTGTGGTAGGAAAACGGAATGGCAATCAGCGCGGCCAGGTGGAACACCCGCTGCTGTCCGCGCATGGCAGTGCGCACACCATTGGGGTCACGGACATCACCCATGAAGATCTCCATCTCGTTGCGGATCGCCGGCGGCAGCGTATCAATCCAGCCCAGCGACCCAAACGAATTGTAAAGGCAGAACGCGCGAACTTTCTCGCCGCGTTTGACAAGCTCCTCTGCAAGGTGGCTGCCGATAAATCCGTCGGCCCCGGTAACAAGTACGGTGTGTGACATAGTAGCACAGCTCCTTTTTATGAGCATGGGGCTTTCCATGCATAGTTTGCCAATTATTACAAAATAGTATACCCGATTGCCGGCACAATTTCAACCCACAGGCGCAATTCAACGCCGGTTCGGGCCGTGGTACCATGAAAACTATTGACAACATAACGAACGTGTAGTATAGTAATAGAAAATTGCTGTATTATATGGGGCGCGGCCCCCGTTTGCCCAAAGGGCAATCTGCTACATCTTCAGCGGAAAGGACTTTCGTTTTTATGAACGCCGACGGCGACAGTATCCCTCGACGAAAGATGAATCAGCGCGAATAGCAAGGCAAAGCCTGTGTCAGTTTTGATGCAAGGCTCTGCCTTTTTTTGCTGCAAAACGCCCGGCCGCGCAGGGCGTCCGACTTATCAAACCTTTATGCCATATTGAAAAAGGAGTGTCTTTTTTGGAGAACCTAGCCGCCCAAATTTTATTGCAGGTTGTGTTTATCCTGCTTAACGCTTTCTTCGCCGGTTCGGAGATCGCGTTTTTATCTCTGTCGCAGATCAAGCTTTCCAAGCAGGCGGAGGATGGGAACAAAACCGCCGCCGCGCTTTTGAAAGTTGTTGAGAACCCCAACACCTTTCTGTCCGGTATTCAGGTTGCAATCACGCTGTCCGGGTTCCTGTCGGCCGCTTTCGGTACCGAGAACTTTTCCGGTTATCTGGATTCCTTTTTGCTTGACACCCTCAAGCTGCCGCTGCCCCCTACCGTCGTTGGCGTGATTTCCACCATTGTAATTACAATCATCATCTCCTTCTTCTCGATAGCCTTTGGTGAAATGGTTCCCAAGCGCATTGCAATGCAGAAACCCATGTTTTTTGCTGTGCCGGCGCTGCGGGTCCTGAAGGTTGTCAGCGTTATCTTTGCACCGATGTTTGTTCTGCTGGACCTGTGCACCAACGGCACGCTGCGGCTGCTGGGCATGAAGGTGGAAGCGGAAGAAGACGCGGCAAGCGAAGAAGACCTGCGCATGATGGTTGAGAGCAGCGGCGAACAGGGGACAATTGACCAGGACGAACAGGAATGGATTGAAAACGTCTTTGATTTCAACGACATGACTGCCAGCGCCGCGATGACGCCGGAACCCGAAGTAACGGCTTTCCCGCTTGATGAAGACAGCAAGACCATTATGGAGACGATTCGTGAAACCGGCCTGAGCCGTTACCCGGTTTATGAAGAAGATATCAACGATATCTGCGGTATTCTTAATGCCCGCGATTTCCTGCTGAACCTGCAGGACCCCAACCCGCGCCCGCTCAAAGAATTACTGCGTCCGGCCTATTTTGTGCCGGAAAGCGTCCATGCAGACCAACTGTTTAAGGATATGCAGGCACAGAAACAGCATTTGGCTATTGTCGTTGATGAATACGGTGGAACGGCCGGTGTTATCACGATTGAAGACTTGTTGGAAGAGATTGTCGGTGACATATTTGATGAATTTGATCCGGCTGAGCCGCAAGACCTGACCGTTATGGGGGATGGTGTCTGGCGCGTAGCCGGTTCCATGCGGGTAGAAGAATTTGCGGAGGAACTTGATTTCGACCTGCCGGAGGACCGTGATTATGATACGGTAGCCGGGCTGATCCTGAGCTGCCTGCCTTCAATCCCTGAGGACGGCGCAACGCCCTCGGTGGAAGTTTGCGGCCTGCATTTTGATGTACAGACAGTGGAGGATCGCAAAATTCTCTGGGCGATGGTCCGAAAAGTCACCCCGCCCAAACCGGAGGAAGACCCCGAGAAAAAACAGGAAGAAAAGCCGCGCCGCCGTAAAAGCGAGGAACGGCACGAAGGAGACGAGGGCAAATCGGCTGGCCTGTAAACAGCCTGCAGCATAAAGAAACATAAAGAAAAGCGTGTCACCGCCCACTACGGGCGTTGCGGCACGCTTTTCTTTTATTCCCCCTGATGCACCACCAGCAGCGGCGCGTTCGGTAACGAAACAACCGTTTCCCTTTTGCTCAAAACATGGCCTTGTTCATCCTGTAGTGTAACAGATACAGCCACGGCCCGCACCTGTGTTCCCTCCCCCTCGGTCTGCGCGCTCGTGGAAACAGCAAAGTACAGTGAAGCCAGGAAGCTGCTATCCCCCACCCGGGAACAACTGTGCGCCGAATATTCGCCGCCTTCCTTCCAAATGCAGCCGGGCGGTGTGGTGGTCTCGTCCGCAAAGAAATAACGCCGGTGTATCGTTCCGCCAGCTGACGCTTCCAGTGCGCCGTTCTCTGTGATGGTGGCAGGAAGTGCGCCGGCATCCAGCAACATCCATTCCCCCGTTCCGGTGGTCAACCAGATTGCGCTGCCGGATGTTTGACCGTCCGTAGTAAACACTGTATCAGGGTTTTGCAGGTCAGATTCACACATGCGCAGCCAACCGTCAGCACTGCGCAGATCAGCAGTGATAGCCGTCAGGATGGATTCTGCCTGAGCAATGGCCTGGGTTCTCTGTTGGGTCCGGGTATACAATCTCCAGCTTGCAATGGTCAGCGTTGAGGCAACCAGCAACAGCACGCTGATAATGAACATTGTGATGACCGCTTCCACCAGAGTTGTGCCGCTTTGATCGGATTCGAGCTTCATGAACCGGCCTCCCTCTGTTCGGGTAGGGCGTAACGGCGTACTGTGTATGAATCTTCCCCGTCTTGCAGCAAAACTTGCTGCAAAATTATATCCGGTACCGTAAACGCCAAGCTTCCATCCGGGTTGGTAAAAGAGAGGGCAATCTTTCCGCTATCAACTGTGTCTGCTCCCTCTGCCCCATACAGTTGGGCCAGCTGGGCGGTTTCTCGGGCATAGAGTTCATCCGCCCGGCGTTGCCATATCTTCACACTGCGCAGTGCCAGGGCAAACATCGTAAAGAAAAGCGATAGCACCGCCAGGGCGATCACTGCTTCAACAAGTGTTTCACCTGACTGGTCGGTTTTTGGAAAAAATCGTTTTGGTTTCATGCTTCTTCCTCACTGCTTTGCGCCGGCGCATACACCATCCGCAGCATCTCCGGGCAGCCAGGTTACCGTGATTGGCCCATCTATCTCATTCGCCGACAGCGGCGGTTCGGCTGCACTTTCGGAAGAGGAGATTTCAGCAGGGTAAAACATCAGTGTTCCGGTTTCCCTTCGGTAGGCTACGCCTTCCACGGTATAGAGTGCCTGCCCAGCTTCTGTCCAAGTGAAGTGGCGAACCGATTGGGTACGCGCGGTTTCCGTCTCCACCGTGACTGTCATATCCAGTTTCCAGCTGGCCGGTGCCTGTGCTTCAAAGGCTTCGCAGGCCGTGAGCAATTCTTCTTCCATCAAATCGGCTGGGGCTAAGCTGATTTCGTCAGCCCGCTGCCTTGCAAGGCCTTTCCGCAGTGTGACGGTGATGGCACCGTATCCATCCAAATTTGGTGAAGCAGTGAAGGAATAGGTTTCCCCGTTCTGATACGCATCGGACAGGAATGTCGTGCCGACAAAGCGGTGGTACTCTGTCTCAGGGGCAACCAATTCGTTTGCAAGCCTGTCGGTTAGTGTCACGGCTTGCTGCCAGGCTTCTTCCTCCTGCAAGCGGGAACTGCGGCCGATTGCAAGAAGTCCGACTGCCCGCAGCAGCATCGCGCTGAAGATCGCGAGCAGCGCGCCCACGCAAAGGGTATACAGCAGCACAGCGCCGTCATCGTCGTGCTTTTTGGATCTGTACGGCATGCGTTGCTCCTTTCCCCCCAGATGTGAAAAAATATCTTCCCCCTTAGTATACTGCGCCGGAACCGAGCAGGCAAGATCATACTTTGCAGCGTGTCGAGAAACTCGACAGTCTGAATACTTTTTCGGCTGTGGATGATACAAATCCGGCAGGTGAACCGTTATATAGGTAAACGAGCTTTTTGCAGACTGTTTTTTCAAGAAGGAGGTACTGCCTATGCCCTCAGGCACTCCATTACCCGATGCAGCCGCACTAGAGCAGGCTGTACAGCAATATCAGGCTGAACTGCTGCGCTATGCCAGCGGCATTTTGGGAAATCGCGCCGATGCGGAAGACGCCGTGCAGACCGCATTTTTGAAAGCATGGCGCAACCGTGGCCGCCTGCGGCCGGATACACGGCTGCGTCCCCTGCTTTACCGGATTACTTACCGCACGGCGCTGGATATGCTGCGCGCTGCCAAGCGGCCAGGTGATGTCGAGCCGGCTGTCTCTGCCGCCCCAGATCCAGACCTGCAGTTGGATGTGCAGGCGGCATTGGCCGCCTTGCCGCCGCTGGATCGCGCACTGGTGTGGGGCCAGGTGGTGGAAGGAATGAGTTATCGGGAGCTTTCCGCCATCCATGGCCGCCCTGAATCCTACCTTCGCAACCGCTGCTGCCGCGCTAAGCGCCGGTTGGCCGTACTGCTTGATGCAAACACCATTGATACGGAAGGAGGTTCCCGATGAGATACGCTCTTCACGATGACCCCGCGCTTGATGCGCGCTTGCGTGCCAAATTAACGGCGCAGCTGCCACAGCAGCCCGACTTGTGGCCACAGATTGCCGCACGACTGCCCGCAGTGCCGTCACACCGCCGTCGCGCTTTCGCTGTTTTGGTTGCTGCAGCTATCGCGGCTGCACTGCTGATGGGGGCGGCTGTTCTGCACGGCTTTAGCGTTTACGATACTGCAACCGGCCTGAAAATTGACCTGGATGCTGGCGAAGCCTATGTGCCGGGGAATGGTTCCGCATCCTTCGAGATGGAACCTGCCGGGGATCGTGACCCGAACTGGCGCAGCAAAGTGCATGACGACCGCGTGGAATGGCCGCAAACCTGGGACAAGCAGACGTATGAATATGACGAGAACGGTCAGGCAATCACATCCGGTACGCCGCTGCTTGATTTTCTTAACACCGCGCAGTTCGGTCAGCTGATCGGTCAGATTGAAGGCCGGGCCAACGGCGGGTTCAGCGGCAGCTTGGACTATGCCGCCTATCGCTTTGATGCGCTGCCACAGATGGAGACTATACTTCGACAAACAGAAGAAGAGCTGTGGCTACCAGGTTCCCTGCCCGACCGTTTTACTTTTGCGCACGGCAGTATGTACCCGTATCTGACACCCAAGCAGCTGAAAGCCATCGGCGCGCCATCGCTGCGAACCGGGGATGGCTGGGCTGCCGCCATCTGGGATATGCCTGCGCAGGCAGCCGCCCAGCTGGACGGCATTGCGCTCTATTTCTATGGCCCGGATGACCAGCGCGTCATCTACAGCAGTTATCTGGCAGAATCAGCCGACATGCTGCTGACTGGCAGCCCTGAGATGGAAATTACAGAGTTGACAATGGATGGATTTGTTAACGCGACGATGCAGGTAGACCAAAACGCCTATTACAACAAGCAGGAAGTCTCGCTTCGGTTCTGCAAGCCGATCAAACCGGTGCAGATCGGCAACGCCCAATCGCTGTGGAAGAACTTTTCCGAAGCCGCCCCGGACAGCACGCTGCTTGCACAGGCGGCTGACTGGGCCGACGATACCCCCATAACGGCACGCTACCGTGTTTTCAATGTGGACATCATTGGGATGAGCCAAAAAGAAATCCGTGCGCTTTTGCGGCAGGTGAGCGCTAATTCTGCCGAAGAGTAAATCGCCGTTGCCTTGCGTTATTGCACAACAAATAAGTAGCCCGGGCGTGGAGCAAATGCCATACCCGGGTTTCTTGCGTTATCCGTGCCGAACCAACGATTCGGTCAAAGACGAAGCTTATCGCTTAATATCGTAGTTCATATTCATCAGGTTGCGAATGCTCTTTGCGTCATCGGTGATGTTGGCGTCGCCGTGAATGGTATGCTTGATTGCGCTTGATGCAACGGCAAAGTTGATCATGTCCATTGCTTTGTAACCATTCATCATGGCGTAAATCAGGCCACTGGCAAAAGCATCGCCACCGCCGACACGGTCGAGAATATTGAAGGTGAAGAGCTTGCTCTCAAAGGTATGTCCTTCGTACCACATAAAGGCTTTGAGACTGTTTTCAGAACCGGAATGGGCATACCGCACATGGCGGGCCAGACATTTGATGTTGGGGTACCGTTCGATAAAGTGTTGGAAAACCTCGTCCTGTTCTTCATAACTCGGCTGCAGGGGTACGCCGTCCTTCCAGTCACCTTTCGAATGGTCCTCCTCATCCTTCCAGAGGTGGTAAGGCTCGATACCGAACAACACATCGACATACGGAAGGCACTTGGTGCAGAAATCACGGGCTTCCTCCCACGTCCAGAGCGCGCTGCGGAAGTTGCCGTCAAAGCTGACAGTCAGGCCCTTTTTCTTTGCGGTTTCCAGGCAGCGCAGCACAAAATAGGCGCAGCCCGGCCCCAGAGCCGGTGTAATGCCGGACAGATGCAGCCAGTCGAACCCTTCCAACAGGGCATCCAGATCGACTTTGTTTAGGTCGTATTCGGTGAAAGCGCTGTGTTTGCGGTCGTAGGTAACCTTACTGGGGCGGATGCCATAGCCGGTTTCAAGGTAGTAGGTTCCCAAGCGATGGGTAGGCGTTTCATCCGGGGTGGAAAGAATCATCGGGGTGCAGTGCACATCGTTGGAACGCAGCCAACGCACCGCGCTTTTGCCCAGGGAGTTGTTTGGCACAACGCTGAAGAAGGTGCTGTCAATCCCCAGGTTGGCCAACGCTAGGGCAATGTTGGCCTCGCTGCCGCCATAGCTGGCTTCAAAGCTGGTAGCCATGCGGATTTTTTCATAGTTGGGCGGGGTCAAACGGAGCATAACTTCCCCGATTGTAATGAATTTGGCCGGGCTCTGGTTGCCGGCAAGCAACGGGTTGTAGTTTTCCATAGCCTTCCTCGTTTCTGCCGCAGCACCCTTCGGGCACGCTGCAGCGTTTTAATATCTTTATTGTAGTCTCTTTTTGTGTAAATTTCAACGGAAATTTTCGTGATTTCCCGTAAAAACCGTGCAAAATACTGCACCTGTTTCCTTTTTTAGAGACAGGGGCCTGCTTTGCTTTACACCGTCTTCAAAAAGAGGTATAATAAACTGATTATTTGTGTGCTGATGCAGCACACACCTTTGGAAGGGAGGGCACGGCGTGGGCCTGCAAAGTATCCAATACCTCGTGTTTTTGGTGGTGGCAGCCGCCGTCTATCTCCACCTGCCGCATAAGGGGCAGGCTCCGTTCCTTTTGGGCGCATCCTGGGTATTTTACGCATTGGCGCCGGGCCGGATGCTTCCGGTTACTTTGGCCATCGCAGCATTCAGCTATCTCTGCGGTCTGGGAATCGGCTGGAAAAACGGCGCCCATAAAACCGCTTTTGTCCGCCTGGGGGTTGTGGGCAGCCTGTTGATCCTGGCCTTTTTCAAGTACGGCGGCGCGCTGGAAATCCCATTGCATCTGCCATTTTCTGTCGTCATGCCGCTGGGGATCAGCTTTTACAGTTTTGCCGCTATCTCCTACCTCATTGATGCAGCCCGCGGCGACTGTCTGGTTGTACGCAACCCCGTTACATATGCCCTGTTTTTAACCTTCTTCGGCACTGTTACCCAAGGGCCGATTCCCCGTGCCGGGCAGCTGGTGCCTGAACTGGAGGCAGAGCATCGGTTTGATGCCGGTCGTACCATGCAGGCGCTGCGGCTGTACGCGCTGGGGCTGTTCAAGATGGTCGCCATCTCAGATGTGTTGGGCGTGTTGGTGGACGAAGTTTTCGGCAGCTGGCACAGTTATGGCGGCTGGATGCTGGTACTGGCTGCAGTGGCCTACACATTTCAGCTTTACTTCAATTTCAGCGGCTATTCAGAACTGGCCCGAGCAACCGGTCTTATCTTGGGGATTACGTTGCCCGAAAACTTCAAGACACCGTTTTTTGCCACAAACTTTTCCGGTTTTTGGAGCCGCTGGCATATCAGCTTTTCCTCCTGGTTGCAGGATTACCTTTTTATGCCGCTGGCTTGGGCTGATACCGAAAAGCTCACCTTCGGCCGGCTGCGTCGTCTGCCGCCGGAAATCTGCGTATTTGTTGTTTTCTTCGTTTCTGGCTTTTGGCATGGGAATACGCTGCCGTTTGTGGTTTGGGGTTTGCTGCAGGCGCTTTACCGCGTGGGGGAAGAAATTCTGCACCGCACGCTCGGCAAGCCTAAAAAGAAAGCGCCGGCCCGGGTGCTCTGGGCCAAACGCGCCGGTGTGTTTGTTCTTTGGGCGCTGAGCATGGTCTTTTTCCGCATGGGTGCAGGAGGAACCGTGGGCGATTGTTTTGGCTATCTGGCCGGTATGGTGCAAGGGCTTTCCCCCGTGCGTTTTGGCAGTGAGCTGTATGCCGCCGCTTACAACGGGTTTTATGCCAATTCTTTGATGGTCGGCGGGTATTATGCCTTCGCGCTGCTGGCATTGGCGCTGGGGATCTGGATGGACCACCGGCGATGCTTTGTGCACCGCAACCGCCCGGCAGAAGAGATGCTGGCCGCCCTGCCCATCCGGCGCAGGCAGGTTGCCTATCTGGTTTTAATCTGCCTGATCTGGGTGGGGTACATTCTGCAAAGCGGCGGTTTTGGCGGCACGGCAGGGTTTGGTATGTATGCGAATTTCTAAAAGACGGCCGTCTTTGCTTTGGAAAGGGTATTGGGCATGGTGCACATTTTGAAACGGCTGGCTCTGCTGTTCACTCCGATCTATCTCTGGTTTCTGTTCTTCGTAGCCTTTGAACCCAACAATTATTTCGGTCTTAAGGGCGAAACGGATTCCTCCCAACCTGTTGCACGGGTACGCGCTTACCAGCAGGACCCAGGCCAAAGCCTGATTATCGGAGACAGCCGGCTGGCACATTTTGATATGACACTGGTGGAAGAAGTTTCAGGCCGGCCATGGCAAAACCTTGCGTTTGGCGGCGCGAGCCTGCGCGAAAGTCTGGATCTTGCCAACTTTGTTTTGGATTCAGGGAATCAAGTGACGGAAATTTTGTTTGAACTTTCTTTCTATACCCTCAACGCAGGATATGATACCGACCGTTTTTCTGCACTGGAAGAAACGCTCTCCAATCCCCTGGCCTATTGCCTGAATCTGGAGTACAACGTCAATGCGCTGACAATGTTCCTGAACTGGGTGCGCAACACCCCGGATACGATCGAATCCGGCGATTGGGGCCCGGCTGATTATCTGGATGAGGACGGCAATTCGATCCCGCTGCACCGCAAACTGTATGAATATCCCGCCCTGATTGAGAGCCGCTGCCGTGACTGGAAAATCCATGAAGAGCAGTTCGAACGTCTGCGGACATTGGCGGCCCGCTGTGAAGAAGAAGGAGTCCGCCTGACCATTGTGCTGCCGCCAATGGCTGAAAATGTGCGCACCGAAGTTTGCGCAAAATATGGGATCGATACAGCGATGACCCAGACGGTGCTGCCTGCCCTGCAGGAATGGGCGGAAACCTATTCCTTTACGGTTTTGGATTATGAATGGGGCGGCAGCTGTATCCAAAACGATGACACCCAGTTTTTTGATGGTTTCCACCTGGACGAACGCTACGGCCTGCCCGATTGGACCCGCCAACTGTTTGGGGATATCGGCGCAGCCTGACACACAGAACCGAGTTGAAAGAAATGGCGTTAGATTTTTTGATTTTGTATGAGCACACTGTGCGGGAATATGAAAGCGACCTGCTGTTGAAACTGGAACTGGAACGGCGCGGCTATCGCGTGGAGATCCGCCAGTTGCTGGACCCCAAATATTGGAGGCTTTTCCATAAAGATAAGCCGGAGGTTTTGGTTGCAAGTTGTATGTATGACAACGAGGCGATCAACAGCCATGTTTACAACAATATCGGCCGATGTGACAAGATCGTCAACCTGCACTGGGAACAGATGCTTTCGGATACACAGGAACAGGCCGACTGGTTCAATATGAGCGGCAATGCCAAGCGCTGTATTCAGACCTGCTGGGGCGAACGCACGGCTGCCCGCCTGCAGGCCCACGGTATGCAGGCGAAAAACACGCCGGTGACCGGCGCGGTCATGATGGACTTTCTTCGCCCTTCTTTCAAAGGATATTTCAAGGATAAAGAAGCACTTTGCAAAGAATTCGGCCTTGACCCGGCCAAACACCTGCATTTATATATCTCAAGTTTTGGATATGCAAGCATGTCAGATGCCGAGGTGTCAGAACTTTCCAAGATGGCTGGTACTGATTTTTCCGGCTTTGCCGCGACCAATCGCAGCTCCATGACACAGACGCTGCTGTGGTTTGATATGTACCTTGCCGATCACCCCGAAGTGGAATTGGTATACCGGCGTCACCCAAGTGAATGGAACAGCCCTGCGCTTGAAGCACTGGCAAAAAAGCGCCCGAATTTTCATGTGATTTTTGCCGATTCGGTCAAACAGTGGATCGTAGCCGCGGATTCCATCTCCATCTGGATGAGCACCGCAATCGCAGAGGTCTATATGGCCGGAAAAAGCTGCCACATTCTGCGCCCTCAGCCAATCGAGCATGAATACGACCCGGTTATTTATAAAGATGCCCACTATGTGACAAGCTATGACGAGTTTGTGGCCGCCATGCAACAAAGCAACCCGCCTTTCCCCATCGCGCAAGAGGTTATCGAAGGGTATTTTGACCCGAACCCGCGCCCGGCCTATCTGCGTATGGCGGATCTGCTTGAAGAGGTATACCGCGAACCACCGCGGGATCACCCGATGGACGACGGCTTCACCCCACATTTCAACTGGCTGAAATTTTTCGCGCTGTGGGGGGTACACCTTCTATATCGCCACCGCTGGGAACCGCGCAAACTGTTTGCGTTCTGCCCGCCGCTTGCGGATTTTGCCCAGCGAATTTATGGCTATGTAGACAAAGCTCATGTCACCCCTTCTGAGGTGGAGGTAATGACCGAACGCATCCGCCCTTATCTGCAATAAAAGGAGCCGCCTATGCCACAGACACCCAAAAAAGCAGAAACCTTCCTGGGGAATCTGATGAAATATTCAGTGGCCACTTATCTGGGCTTTTTGATCAGCGGCGCCGCGTTGATTGTCAAAGGAATTCTGCCACCGGACAGTTATGCCGTGCCAGCCTCCTTCATGGCATACACAACTTCCCTGATGAATATCGGCATGTTGGGGTTGGATCAGGGGTTGCTGCGGTTTTATCGTGAACCGCCGGAAGGCGCTACCGGGCGTTCTATGTTTGCAGCCTGCACACGGCTTTCCCTGCTGGTCATGGCGGCGGTTGGCATAGTCGGTACAGTTTTTGGGGCAAAGCCTTTGGCAGCCGCCTTTGGCCTTGGGGCCGGCGGCGCGGTTCTGGTGCCGTTCTTGTTCCTGAACGCAGCGCTCTATATGCTGGTGCGCTACCTGAATGTACTGCTGCGCCTTGAAAACAATGTTGCCGCCTACACGGCAGAAACACTTTGGATGCAGGCCTGCCTGAACCTCTTGTTTTTGTTGCCCGGCTTTTTCACCCGGCAGACATGGGTGTTCATTGCGGTTGCGGTTGTCAGTTTTGGCCTTGTTGCCATTGCGTTCTGGTTTAAAGCCAAAGCGCCGCTGGCTGCCGGCAAACTGCCATACCGGGTCATTTATCGCCAGATGGTTCCCTACAGTATTGCGCTGGCACCAGCGGCGGTGTTGACGCCGTTGTTTCAAAGTGTAGCGCTTTCCTTCCTGGCTGGCTACAGCGGCGCGGTAGAACAGGGGCTTTTCTCTTTTTCGTACCAACTATCCCAACTTGTGACAACGGTGCAGGCTGGCTTTTCAACGTACTGGGGACCCTATGTCTTTGCCCATTATCGGGATGACCAACCCCGTATCGGCCGCGTGCACGACCTGTTAAACTTCCTGATTTTCGGCTTTTTTTGCTGCCTTGTAATTTTTGAGGACATCATCTTCCTTGTTTTTCCGGATAAAGCCGCCTGTCAGCGTTTCTTCCCGCTGATGATGCTGGCGGCAGTTTTCCTGATCCTGATGGAAGGTACGGTTTACGGCAACGCGATTGCGCGCCGCCCGCATCACGATACAATCGGCGTGGCGCTGGGCGTTGTGGCCGAAGTGTTGATCTGCCTGTGGCTGGTGCCTTCCTATTCGGTAACCGGCGCGGCGGTAGCGCTGGTGGCCGGCAATGCCGTGATGTTTATGTACCGCACAATCACCGGGCAATACTATTACCGTACCATTCCCAGCATCCCGCGCACGGTATCCGGCTTTCTTCTGGCGATTGCCGTTGCGCTGGTCGGTGTGATTCTTTACCAGAATTTTCTGCTGAAACTGGTGGCGGTGGGGGCAATTCTATTTATATACTGTACGCTTTACCGCCAGCAGCTGCAAAAGCTTTGGCAGCTCGGCATCGGGTTGCTGCGCAAACTGTTTAGCCGCCACGCTTGAAGCCAAGGAGGATGCGGATGCAACACCTGGGAACACGCCTGCTGCGGACACAACGCCTGGTTTTGCGCCGAATGACGCTGGATGACTGCCATGACATGTACAAAAACTGGGCTTGCGACCCGGCTGTAACCCGCTATCTGCGCTGGAATGCGCATCGAGACTGGACAGTGACGGCAGAGTTTTTGCATCTTGTTGAGCTGCAATACCAGAACCCTGCATTTTATCAATGGGGAATCTGCCTGCAGGGTGGCACCCTGGTCGGTTCGATCAGTGTGCAGCCGGGCGAACGCAGCGCCCCTGATGCCTGGCGCCGTTTGCCTGCGGCTGCCTGTTCCGGGCCGCTTTGGGAAACGGGGTATGCGTTGGGGCGGCGTTGGTGGGGGCAAGGGTATGCGCCCGAAGCGCTCGCCAAGGTACTCCATTTCTGGTTTGAAGAGGTAGGGGCCCCGTTTCTGGCTGCCTGCCACGCCGTTTCTAACCCGGCCAGCAGGCGGGTTATTGAAAAGTGCGGTTTTCACTACGACCACGATGCAGTATGCCACCGCTATGATGGCAGCCCGGTCATTTGCCGGGCCTATAGTTTGTTGGTCTCCGAATGGGAAGAATTTTCTGCCACCCAAACGCCTGAACCGATCGATATATAAATTCAAAAAGGAGTACATTCATGGACGAATTCACATTGGATTTTGGCCCCGACCCTTTATCCGAAAGCGAAGATGAATCGCTGGACCCCTTCCCCCCTGCCGATGACGAAACGAACCGAGCCCCTATCCCGGTGGTTTTGCTGAGTCTCGATCAGGGAAAGTTTGACGCGGCACGCAGTCTTGATGAATTGGCTGCCCTGGCCGAAGCCAACCATATGGAAGCGGTTGCCACCGTGACCCAAAAGCGCAGTACCCCTGAAGCGGCAACTATGTTGGGGGAAGGCAAGGTTGCGGAAGCGCGTCTTGTCTGTGCGAATACCCGGGCAGAAACCGCTATTTTTGATGGGGAACTTTCCGGCAGCCAGATTCGAAACCTCTCCGCCGCGTTGCAGGTGGAGGTTATCGACCGTACTATGCTGATTCTGGAAATTTTCCGCAGCCGCGCCACCACAAACGAAGGGAAATTGCAGACGGAATTGGCTATGCTTCGCTACCAGCTTCCACGGCTGCAGGGGCTGGGCGAAAGTTTGAGCCGCCAGGGCGGCGGCGGTGCCGGCGGCGGCGGTGCAAGGCGCGGTGCCGGCGAAACCAAACTGGAAATGGATCGCCGCCACCTGCACCACCGCATCGAGCACCTGGAAGGCCGTCTGAAAGAGCTGGAAAAGCGCCGGGGTGAAACCCGTCGCGCCCGCCGCAAAAACAATACGCCGGTGGTTGCGTTGGTCGGGTATACGAATGTGGGAAAATCCAGCCTGATGAACGCGCTGTGCGGTGCGGAAATATTTGAGGCGGATATGCTGTTCGCCACCCTGGACCCGACCGCCCGCAAATTGATGCTTCCCAGCGGACTGACCGTGGTGCTGGTAGATACCGTCGGATTCGTCAGCCGGTTGCCGCACCACCTTGTGGATGCTTTCAAAAGTACGCTGGAAGAAGCTGCCTATGCCGATGTGATCCTGAAAGTGGCGGACGCCAGCGATGGTGAGGCTGCTGCCCAACTGGCCGTAACGGATGAGGTGCTTGATTCGCTCGGCTGCGCGGAGATCCCCCAGATTGTTGTATATAACAAGTGCGACAAACCGGGCTCGATCGCCTTTGATCCCGATGTGCTCTTGACCAGTGCCAAAACCGGATTTGGCCTGAAAGAACTGCTGCAACGGATTGACACGTTGCTGTCAAGCCGTGTCCGCAGCATCGAAGTCCTTCTTCCCTACCGTCAGCTGGCTTTGGCCGATATCCTGCGCAGCCGCGGCCATGTTGATATTGAAAAATTCCGTGATGATGGAGTATACTACCAGGCCACTGTCAAACTTGACGATCTGCATCGGTTTGAACCGTATCTGCTGTAAATCGAACAAAGCCCAGCGCTGTTGTGAACCGCCCCAGATTGTGTAGACAGCACAAAAAAGCCCCTGAGCAGGAATATTCATTTTAGTAGGAGTGGTGCAGCGTTAGCGGCGCCACTCCTGTTTTGCTTTGGATGCGTTCGTGATTGTAAAAATGGATGAAGCGGTCAATCATCTCGTTGGATTCAGAGAAGGTTGCCGGTTTGTGGCGGTAGATGCATTCTGTTTTTAGATCGGCATGAAAATCTCGGTTAAGTAGATTATCATATTTGTGCAACTGCTGACCCATCTGTTGCCATCTTCACTGAAGCGTTTCCTTGATTTCTGGAAACGGCACCCGTATTTTCTAATATCTTCTCGCCATATAAAATCCCCCTGATGTAGTATTTTCATTTTCCTACATCAGGGGGGTGTCTATTGTCCGTTTTTACTGGTTCGGTTCATGGCCTGAGGGGGAACGCTATTTATGCAAAAGCCCCGCCTGATAAGCCAGGCGGGGGCACAACATTCAGACCTTGAATACAGCCCGCAACAGCCAGCGGAATGCCGGCGGGCACTTAACAATCACGATCCGCATAGGGCAGCACCTTCCCTTCTCACCTGTTGGTTTTCATGTTGGCGTGTGCGCTATACTATGCAGCAGAAAGCGGCGGTGTTACCCGTCCGCTCGAGAAAGCACCACCAGGCCATGCCCGCTGCGGCAGGAAAGAACCGCCTGAGAAGCTACGAATTCATTGCTGACGCCAAGAGGATAATCCGGCGTGAGGGTCGCGTCCCGCAAAGGATAAAACACCCCGGTTTCACTGACGCCGTCCAGAACGCCGTCCAGCGGAAAGAGCGACAGGTAGGCCCAATCACCTTTCAAAAGGGTCATCGGTTTGTTCGGGCAGAGAATGCGCAGCTCGCTGTTTGCGTCGGCCAGCAGGACTTTGACACCATTTTTGGCCAAAAACAGCGCCGTGTGCAGGTTGGCAACCGTGTGTTCAAGCCGCGCACCGCCCAACGCGCCAAGGAATGTCACCTGGTGGCAACCGTGTTCAAGCAACCAGCGTGCGGCATAGTGGGTGTCGGTATCGTCCTTGACGTGCGGCAGTACGATTGTATGATCTGGCAGTGCTTGGGGCTGCGGCGCCGAATCAAAATCGCCGACAATCAGATCAGGCACCACGCCTAACCGCTGCGCATTGCGGTAACCGGCGTCACAGGCAACAATATAGTCATCCCCTTGCAGGTAGCGGCGCAGCTCGGCCGGAACAGGCACAGCGGAAAGTACCACAGCGTGGGCAATACCCGTTGCTGCAGGGGCAGAAAGCGCGCTCACCGCTCCCACTCCTTTCGTTGGCTGGCTTCCTCATACATTGCCAGATAGCTTTCATATCGGCTGGGTGAAATTTCGCCCGCTTGCAGTGCAGCACGTACGGCACAACCGGTTTCGCTCCGGTGAGAGCAGCCGGTAAACCGGCACTGGCCAAAATAAGGTGCAAATTCCGGAAAGGCATGCTGCAGCTCTTCCTTCGGGATGCGGGCAAGCTTCTGTGCTTCAAGGCTTGCGAAACCAGGGGTATCAGCGATACGGCCGCCGCAGCTTTCAAATATCTCGACCTCGCGGGTGGTATGCCGGCCGCGGCCGAGTTTTTGGCTGATTGCGCCGGTCTGGCGCTGCAGACTTGGGTCAAGTGCGTTGAGCAGCGTGGACTTGCCCACGCCGGAGTTGCCGCAAAATGCACACAGATGCCCCACAATATAACCGCGCAACAAATCCAGGCCCTCACCGGTATCATACTGCAATTGTACAACCGGGATACTGCTGTGCGCATAGCAGGCCATAAGCTGATCCGCCGCTGCGAGATCGGCTTTGGTGATAACCAGCACCGGCTGCACGTCTTTATAGACGGCAGCAGCTGTCAATTCATCAAGGATACGGGTGCTGGGCGTCGGCTGGGTGGTACTGGCCACGATAAACAGCACATCCAGGTTGGCGACCGGCGGGCGAATGAATACATTTTTGCGGGGCAGAATTTCCTCAATCGCAGCGTTGTCGGCGCTCAAGGCCACGTTATCCCCCGCGACCGGGGTCAGGCCGCGCTTGCGGAAGATGCCGCGCGCGCGGCACTCAACCATGCCTGTCTCGGTGCGGACATAATAAAAGCCGCCGACGCCTTTGGTGATATAAGGTGTCATTAAACAACCTCGTTGTTGTCTACACGGTGACGTAGGCCATCGTCACCAAGATACACTTCCACCCAGTTGCCGCTGCCCTCCGGGATCTCATCCCACCAAGTCGTGCGTCCACCTGCACTGGTGGAGGGATCCGGCGTTGCAACAACTTCGGGCACGCCGGTCGAGACATAGATCACGACGATGCTGTTCAGATCCACCGTCGTGCCGCCGGCCGGCGACTGGCTGATAACGGTGCCGGCCGGCTGATCACTTGCCTGCTCGACCACATGCGTAACAAGGTTTGCCGTGCTGATTGCACTGCGGGCAGTATCTTCGGTATAGCCTTCGACTGTCGGTACGCTGGTGGTGGTGACGCGGGTCGGGCGTGCAATATACAAAATGACGGTAGACCCGCCCTCCACCTGGGAACCCGAGGCCGGGTCTGTGCGGATCACGGTGCCTTCTGCCACGCTGTCATTGGTTTCGCGCCGGGTTGTAACCGACACGCCAAGATCGCTGAGCGTCTGCTTCGCCGTGTCCTTATCATAGCCAGCAACATCAGGCAGCGTGACAATCTCGGTGCCAAGGCTGACCTTCAGGGTGATGCGCTGGCGCTCCTTTACAGTTCGGCCTGCAGCCGGAGACTGCTGAAAGATTGTACCTTCCGGATAGCTGGAATTGTACTCATACTCAATTTCCGGGGTCAGCAACGCGAAATAATCCGAATTGCGAAACTCATCCTCCGTCTGGCCGACAAAATCGATAAGCTGAACATTGGCTCGGCTGGAGAAAAGCGGGTTTGTGGAGTTGGTAAAAATCAAATACACAAGGATGGCGGATCCGATGACGAACGCCACCGCCATGCCGAAAAAGATCGGCAATACAGAGAAACGCTTTTCCTTGACCGGTTTGCGGGATGCAGATTTTTTCACGCCGCTGCCCTTCCTTGTACTGATAGTGCCGGTGCGGCGCGCCTGCTGGGTGCTGATGCCGCTTTTGGTACCGCCGGATTTTGTGTTTGTGACAACCTTGCTGATGGTTTTGCCGGGGGCATCCTGGGTATTGTATTCATACTCAAATCGGATGCTGGGGTTTTCTTTGAATGCTTGGATCGCCGCAAGCATCTCCGCCGCGCTTTGGTAGCGGTCAGCGGGGTCTTTTTCCATCGCTTTCTCGGTGATCTGGCGCAGGCCTTCCGGTACGTTGGGAGCTACCTGCGCGAGCGGTTTCGGCTTTTCGGAAATCTGCATGATCGCAATCGAGACCGTGCCGCTGCCATCGAACGGCAGATGGCCGGAGAGCATCTCATACAGCATAACGCCGACCGAATAAATATCGGTGCGTGCATCGGTGTGGTCGCCCTTGGCCTGTTCCGGGCTGATATAATGCACAGAACCGATTGCCTTGTCACTGACTGTCTGGCTTTGCGCGCGGGAAAAACGCGCGATGCCAAAGTCCATCATCTTGATCGAACCGTCAGCCTGTAGCATAATGTTCTGCGGTTTGACATCGCGGTGCACAATCCCCTTGGAATGGGCATGTTCAAGCGCGCTGAGAACCTGGGTTGCAAAGTGGATAACCTCTTTCCAGGTCAAGGCCCCGCCGCGCTGTTTGAGATATTCTTTCAGCGTGATCCCGTCGATATATTCCATGACGATATACTGCAGCTGATCCGTGACCGAAACATCATATACCTTGACAATATTCGGGTGGTCCAGGATCGAGATTGCCTTGGACTCGTTCTTGAAGCGGCGCACCAATTCTTCGTTGTCAAGGAATTCTTCTTTCAAAACCTTCACGGCGATTGCATTGTTGGTGCGAATATCCCGGCCCTTGTACACATTGGCCATGCCGCCCACCCCGATCAGGCTTTCGATCAGGTAACGACCGTCCAACTTTTTGCCAATCAGGTTATCCATTTGTATCCTCCCTTACTTGGTCGGTGCTTTCCACGCCCATCAACAAAACAGTGATGTTATCCTGCCCGCCGCCGCGCAGCGCGCGGTCAATCAAGACGCGCGGCGCGTCGAAGAAGGCGGTCTCCTGCAAGATCAGGGCGATCTCTTCGTCCGGCACCATATTGGTCAAACCATCGGTGCACAGCAACAGCACATCCCCGGTCTGCACTTCGCAGCGGTTGTATTCAGGCACAATGGTGGCCGAAACCCCCAGCGCCCGGGTAATCAGGTTTTTCTGCGGGTGCAGGGCAGCCTGTTCGCGGGTGATCTGGCCGCTGTCCACAAGCTGCTGCACCATCGAATGATCACGCGTAAGCTGCCGGATCTGCCCCCCACGCCACAAATACGCACGCGAATCGCCTGCATGCACCACATGCGCCATGTTGCCAAACACATATGCACAGACGCCGGTGGTCCCCATACCAAGCATTTCGGGGTCAGAAGTCGCCTTTTCATACACGGCCCGGTTGGTGATATCGAACCCATGCAGGATAAACTGTTTTTCCTCCCCGTGGCGCAGTGTGCGCAGTTGGCGGTCGAAGTATTGCAACATGCTGGTTGTGGCGATGGCGGAAGCGACCCGCCCGCCTTTCACGCCGCCCATGCCGTCACAGACAACACCCCATCCCGAGCCATCGGTCAATTGCCTGGCACAGAAATTGTCCTGGTTCTCCTGGCGGCAGCTGCCAATGTCAGTGAGCCCTGCGATCTTCATTGGTCAGATCCTTTCCTTGTTGTTGGGCGGCATCCTCCCGCCGCAGCTGGCCACAGGCCGCGCTGATATCTGCGCCGAGGCGGCGGCGCACCGTTGCATTGACGCCCAGATCCTCCAGCATTTGCCGGAAACGCTGAACATTGCGCGCATCCGTTGCAGAATAAGGGCTGCCGTCTACCGGGTTGATCGGAATCAGGTTGACATGCGCCCCCATACCACGGATCAGCTCTGCAAGTTTGCGGGCCATTTCCGGTGAATCATTGACGCCGCGCACCATGGAATACTCAAAGCTGATTCTTCGGCCAGTTGTTTTTTGGTACCGCCGGCAGGCCGGGATCAGCTTTTCAAGCGGGTAGGCATCGTTGATCGGCATCATACTGCTGCGCACCGTGTTATCCGGCGCGTGGAGCGAAACCGAAAGGGTCAGCTGCAGTTTGCGTTCGGCCAGCGCGTCGATCTTCGGCACCAGGCCGCAGGTCGAAAGGCTGATGTTGCGCATACCAATATTGAGTCCTTCCGGACAGGTGATGAGGGTCAAAAAATCCATCACGTTATCAAAATTGTGCAGCGGCTCGCCAATTCCCATCAGCACCACATGCGAAACCCGTTCGCCAGTGTCTTTCTGCGCGGTATAAATTTCAGCGGCGATTTCACCCGGGGTCAGGTCCCGCACCCGCCCGGCCTGGGTAGAAGCACAGAAGCGGCACCCCATTGCACAGCCCACCTGGGTGGATACGCAAACCGTATTTCCATAGTGGTACCGCATGAGTACGGTTTCAATGCAGTTACCGTCAGCCAGTTCCAGCAGATATTTGACAGTGCCGTCTTTCGATTGCTGGCGGCGGCGAATGGTCGGAGCGGCCAGTGTACAATTCTCTGCAAAGGTTTGCAGCAGGGCCTTTGGCTGATCCGTCATGGCTGAAAAATCCGTCACCAGTTTGCGGTGAATCCAGCTGAATATTTGTTTGGCCCGAAATGCCGGCTGCCCCAATTCTTTCATATACTCTGTCAGGCGTGGCAGCGGCAGGTCGCTCAGACATATCCGCTTATCTTCCATTCTGGTTTCACCTCTTTTAACTATACCACAAAACACAGGCATTTGGGTTTCAATTTGGTAAAGAAAACATGTAAAATTTGCGTTAAATCAGCGCAGCTTCGCCCTCTGCCCTCACCATCACCGCAATGAAGAAGCCATCGGTGCCACTGCAGTGTGGCAGGTAAAGCGTACCGGCGCCGGTATCCCGCGCACCGGGCAGTGCACGCGGCGGTGGCACCAGTTTAACAGCCGGATGCGCTTGCAGGAAATCGGCCACAACCGCTTCGTTTTCCTCCCGGTTGACTGTGCAGGTCGAATAGACCAAACGGCCGCCCGGCCGCAACATACCGGCGCCGTTTTCAAGAATCCTGCGCTGCAGAGCGCAGAGTTCCTCCAGCCCGGAAATATCTTTATACCGGATATCCGGTTTTTTGCCGATTACGCCGAGCCCGGAACAGGGCACATCGCAGAGCACCCGGTCAAAGGCGGCGGCAAACTCAGGGTTGGGTTGGGCGGCATCGGCCAAAACAGCTTGGGCACATTGTACACCGCAGCGAACAAGCGCTTTCTGTAAAAGAGGCAGCCGAGCGGCGACAGCTTCACCGGCCAGCAAGGTGCCGGTGTTCTCCATGGCCTGGGCCATGGTCAGGGTTTTGCCCCCCGGCGCAGCACACAGGTCCAGAACTTTCATACCAGGGCGTGCCGCAACGCTTTCTGCCGCCAGCTGGCTTGTCAGCCCCTGCACATGGAAAAGACCCTCCCGGAAGGCTTTGGTCGATGCCGGGGAAGCCGGAAATTCAACCCGCAGGCAGCCGGGCCAGGGGCCGGGTTGTACATGACAGCCTTCGTCTTCCAGCTGCCGGGTCAACGCATCGTCTGTTGTGCGCAGCGTATTGACCCGAACCCAGGTTGGTTGCGGAACCCAGAACGCCGCGGCCATCGCTTCGGCTTCCTCCCCATACTGCTGCAACAGCAGCGCCGCCACTGCCGGCCCAAGGCTGTAATAATGCACAAGACGATCTTGCAGCGCAGGAAAATCCTCCGGCGTTGCGGCAAATCCGGCGGCCCGGCGCAGCACCGCGTTGACCATGCCGGCCGCGCTGGTTTTGCCGAACGCGCGCGCCAGCTTGACCGACTCGTTTACCGCCGCCGGCAGCGGAACCGCCATATACCGAGCCTGGGCCAGCCCGGCACGCAGGATGGCCCGCACTGGAGGATCGAGGCGATCAACGGGCCGGCGCAGGAAACGGTTGAGCACCCAATCCAGCAGGTTGCGGCGTTCAAGCACCGTATAAAAAATGCGGGTCGCAAACGCAGACTCCCGCGCCGGCAAAGGCGGACGGCAGCGGCGCAGTTCGGCATCCAGCACAAGGTTCGAGTATCCGGCCTGTTCCTGGCGTGCAAGCGCTTCTACGGCCAGGTAACGCGCGGTCACAGGCGGTCCCCCACGCGCAACCGTCGGCCAGCGGCCCATGCCGTGCCTTCCATCGGTTTGCCGCCCTCCGGCGTGATATGCAGCAGCTGCAAGGCTCCTTCGGAACATGCAACCGTCAGCGGCTTGAGCGCCAGAACGGTACCGGGGGCCGCATGGCCGGTGTTATCAGCTATGCGGCTTGTGAGCACCTTGATCTTTTTGCCGCCGTATTCAAAATAGGCCACAGGCCAGGGATTCATACCGCGCACCCAGTTATGCAGATGGGTAGCCGATTCATCAAAACCAAACCGCGCCAGCTCCTTGGTCAAAGGCGGGGCCTTGGTGGCCCGGGTTTCGTCCTGCTTGACAGGGGTTAACCTGCCAGCCGCAAGCCCGTCGATCGCTTTCACAAGGGTTTTCGCACCGATTGCGCTGACCTCATCAAACAGTTCGCCGCTTGTCGTTTCAGGGCCGATCGGTACCCGCTCCACCAGCAGGATATCACCGGTGTCGCACCCTTCATCCATCTGCATGATGGTAACGCCGGTCTCGGCATCGCCGTGCAGTACGGCCCACTGGATCGGCGCGGAACCGCGGTATTTTGGCAGCAGCGAGACGTGCAGGTTGATGCAGCCGAGCGGCGCAATGTGCAGAAGCGCCGCCGGCAGAATCCGGCCGTATGCCACAACCACAACAAGATCGGGCGCAAGGCTGCGGAAAATTTCCTCTGCCTTGCCATCCCGCAGTGTGGCCGGCTGGTAGACCGGGATGCCGTACCGTACTGCCAGCTGCTTAACGGGCGGCGCAGTCAGTATTTGTTTGCGGCCTACCGGCTTATCTGCCCGGGTAAACACACCCACAATCGTGTGACCGGCATCCAGCAGTGCCTGGAGGCTGGCCGCTGCAATATCCGGCGTGCCCATAAACAGGATGCGCATCAGTCTTCCTCTCCCTCGGGGTAATCATCCTCATAGAAATGGGTGGCCAAGTCCATGATTGTGATGCCGTCCAGATGGTTATTTTCATGCTGGATGCAGCGGGCGAGCATGTCATCGGCTTCCATTTCAAACCACTCACCGTGGCGGTCCTGGGCCTTCACCTTGACATGTTTGGAACGCGCGATGGCGCCGTTATGCCCCGGGAACGAGAGACAGCCCTCATACAGTTCCACCTTTTCCTCGCCGAGTTCAAGGATTTCGGGGTTGATGAATTCGATAAACTTGTATTCATAATCAGCCGGCGGATTTTCAGGCATATCCCGGTCATCCAGGCAGATGAAAAGCCGGCGCATCATGCCAACCTGCGGGCCGGCCAGGCCAAGGCCGTTGGCGTCGAGCAGGGTTTCCTTCATATCGTCGAGCAGTACGCCCAATCGATCGTCAAACTTGACAACCGGGCGGCAAACTTTTTTCAGGATCGGATCGCCGTCCTGAACAATTGTGCGAAGAGCCATTTGATAGTACCTCCTGAATATTGCTGGACGGGCAGGTTACATATCCCCGTCCGAATTGAAATCGAGCGCCAATGTTGCCTTGGCCGGGAGCTTTTCTTCGGCATAAGCATCAAGCGCCGCGCGCATCAAGGCGCGGAACGGCGCATCATTGCGGCACTTTAAGGTTAGTTTGTAGCGATATTTCCCGCTGAGCATCGTGATATGCATCGGAGCCGGGCCCAGTACCCGAAGCGGGATTTCGGTGTGTCGGCGTGCCAGATCGGCGAGGATCTGCCCAAAACGGTGGGCCGCCGTGAAGACAGCCCCTTCCTGCGCGCCAGTGAAACCAACCACACAGAAAGCGCAAAACGGCGGGTAAAGGCAGAGCTTCCGGAAAGAGATTTCTTCGGCATAAAAAGCCGGGTAGTCCTGCCGTGCGGCCATTCCCAGTACCGGGTGCTCCGGCACGGCAGTCTGGATCACTGCCCGGCCCGGCAGCGCAGCGCGCCCGCCGCGGCCAACAACCTGGGTAATCAGGCTGAACACACTTTCATAAGCGCGAAACCCCTGGCCAAACAGCATGGAGTCAATCCCCAGCACCCCGACAAGCGTGACCTTTTCAAAATCCAGCCCCTTGGCCACCATCTGGGTACCGAGCAGAATATCATATTCTTGGCGGGCAAACCGGCTAAGCATTCGCTCATGGGCGTTTTTTTGCATGGTGGAATCCTGGTCCATCCGCAAAATGCGCGCCGTTGGCAGCAAGTTTTGAAGTTCTTCTTCCACCCGCTGGGTGCCGAAGCCGCTATAAACAAGCTTGCCGCCGCACTGTGGGCAGCGTGCAGGCGCCGGGCGGAGCTGGTGCCCGCAATGATGGCAGAGCAGCGCCTGCCGGTTCTTGTGGTAGACGAGCGGTACGCTGCAGTTTGGACATTTTAGCACCTCTCCGCAATCCGCGCACATCGCCACCGTGTTGTAGCCGCGACGGTTAAGCAACAGGATACTCTGTTCCTTACGCGCAAGGTTTTGTTGCAGTTCCTCCGCCAACCGGGCGCTGACTTCCCGCGGGTTGCCGGCCGTGAGTTCGGCACGCATATCGGCAAACTCAACGGTGGGCAGCGGGCGTCCGCCGTATCGCTCGGTCAGCGTAACCAACCGCATACGCCCTGCTTTAGCCGCAAAGCAAGTTTCGATACGCGGCGTGGCCGATGCAAAAACCAGCAGCGCCTTTTCGGACGCTGCCCGCTTGCGCGCCACCTCATGCGCAGAATAGCGCGGGGAGGATTCGCTCTGGTAGGTGTGCTCCTGCTCCTCATCCAGAATGATGAGGCCGATATTTTCAAGCGGGGCGAAGATTGCGCTGCGCGTGCCCACAACAATATCGGCATTGCCCTGCTGGATCATCCGCCATTGCAGCAAACGCTCTGTGTTGTTGAGCGCGCTGTGCTGCACAGCCAGCCGGCTGCCGAACATTGCCTTAAGCCGCCGGATCATCTGCGGGGTTAACCCGATCTCGGGCACCAGTACAAGGGCGCGGCGGCCCAGCGCCAGCGTGCGCTCAATCAGTTTGAGGAAAACAAGGGTCTTGCCGCTGCCGGTCACGCCGAACAGCAGCGCAGCCCGGGCTTCGTCGGCCTCCAGATCTGCCGCCAGCGCATCATAGGCTGCCTGCTGAGACGCGGACAGCGCGACCGGGCGCGGGTCAAATGGGATATCGGCGAAAAGATCCAGTGCCTTATAGCGTTCCACCGCCCGCAGTACCCCTTTGCGGCAAAGGCCATCCAACGTGGCGCGGGAAATGCCCTGCTCTTCGAGTTCCCGCTGGGTGCAGGGGCTCTCGCGCAGCAGCGCCACCGCGGCCTGCTGGCGCGGCCCTGGCTTGGGCTTTTCGGGCAGATCACCGACGAGGGTATATACCCGCTCCACCGGGCGGGTCAGCCGGCTGATAACGGCGGGTTTGCCGTCCCGCACACCAGGCTGGTACTGCGCGCCATACGGAATAATTGCTTTGACCGCTTCATACCAGGTACAGAAATACCGGTCGCGCAGAAAGTGGACAAGTTCCAACAGCGATGGAGTCAGGTGGGCATCCTCGGGCGCAGCGGCAAGAATCGTTTTCAGCCGCGGATCTGCGGCGCCGTTCTGCACGGCAAGCACCACCGCCATGCGCGGTTTGTCGCCGCGGCCAAACGGTACCAGCACGATACCGCCCGGCCGCACCCCCTGAACAAGGCTGTCCGGCACTAAATAGGAGTAAAGCTTGTCAAAGTGGATGGTGGCATCGTTTACCGCCACCTTAGCAATTATGGGCAAGCGCTGCCGCGCCTCCTCTCTGCCTGTTGTTTACTCCGGCTGGGCCAACCGGTTTTGAATGATGGAGAAGATTTTGTCCGAGCAGGTCTCGACCACGTCGTTGACGACATGCTCATCATAATCGGCCGAGCGGGCGATTTCCGTTTCAGCCCGGCGCAGGCGCTTCTGGATCGTCTCTTCATCTTCACTGCCGCGGCAGCGAAGGCGGCGTTCAAGCTCCTGCATATCGGGCGGCAGCACAAAGATCGTGGTAGAACCCGGATAGAGCTTTTTGATATTCCCGGCCCCTTCCACTTCGATCACCAGAATCACCGGCTGCTTGGCCTGCATGCGGCGTTCCACTTCGGAACGCAGGGTTCCGTAGTAGTTATCACAATAGCAGGTATATTCTACAATGCCGCCGGCGTCCAGCGATTGTTTGAACTGTTCCTTGGTCAGGAAGTGGTAACTCACGCCATCCACTTCCCCTTCACGCATGGAACGGGTTGTGGCAGAAATAGTCTTTTTGACCTCCTTGTGGTCAGACAGCAGCCTGGCCACCACGGTATCCTTGCCCGTACCCGAAGGCCCGGAAACAACAAACAGGTATTTTTCACCTTTCATATTTGAATACATCCCCCAAATTTACTTTCATCGATCCCGCCCGGCTCAAAGCTTACTGATGCATGTCGGGTTCTTCCGATCGGCCCAAAATCGTTTCCGGTGCGAAGGCAGACAAAACAATGTGATCCGAATCCATAATCAAAACTGCTTGGGTTCGGCGCCCGTAAGTTGCGTCAACCACAGCGCCACGGTCGCGCGCATCCTGCACCATCCGCTTGATTGGCGCAGACTCCGGGCTGACCGCCGCGACAAGGCGGTCAGCATTGACAAGATTGCCAAATCCGATGTTGATCAGCTTCATGGCGCGCCTCACTCTATATTCTGAATCTGTTCACGGATTTTTTCAATCTCCGATTTCAGCGTGACCACAAGCTTTGTCATGGAAGCGTCCTGGCACTTTGAACCGATCGTGTTAGCCTCCCGGTTCAGTTCCTGTGTCAGAAAATCAAGCTTGCGGCCGATTGGCTCTTCCATTTCAAGAATTTCCCGGTACTGGGCCAGGTGGCTGCGCAGGCGGACCGTTTCTTCATCCACCGCCGTTTTGTCGGCGAACAGCGCAGCTTCCGTCAGAATCCGGGATTCCTCGATATTGCGGTCCGCCAGCAGTTCCTGCAGCCGGGCGTACAGCCTCTCGGTATAAGCCTTCACCCGGCCAGTGCTGCCCTGTTCAATCTGCCCGACCAACATTTCTACCGCAGCAAGTTTTTCGCACACGTCAGCTGCCAGCTTGGCGCCTTCGGACGCGCGCATCTGCAAAAACGCTTCAATAGCCTGTTGGACAACAACTTCCACATCTGCCTGCAACTCTTCCGGATCAGCCGGAGCTGCCACCGGCACAAGCACATCGGGGAAGCGGGTCAAGGTGGTAACTGTCATATCCTGCTTAAGGTCAAGCTGTTCCGCCAAACTGGCCAGCGCCTGCTGGTAACTCTTGGCCAGCGCCCAGTTGATCTGCACCGATGCATCCGCCGCCGTTGTGCTTTGGATGGTCAGGCTAAGTTCAACCTTGCCGCGGTGTACCTGGGCCGCCACCAGCTTTTTGACCGGTTCTTCCAAAAAAGCACAGTTGCGCGGCAGCCGCGCGGCATACTCAAGATACCGTGCATTCACACTGCGCATTTCCACGGTAATTTCACGGCCATGCAGCATCTGTTGGGCACGGCCGTACCCTGTCATACTCCATACCATAGGGTTCCTCTTTTCACTCACAGCCAAATACGGATGGGTATCCAAGTTATTATACTATTCCCCGGTACATTTTGCAAGACAAATGCCCCCGCAGACACGGCAAAAGCCGGTTTGCGGGGGCAAAATTTATAAATCAGACGGGGTGGGACTTCGAAGTATAGTCTGCGTGCAGCGCATCCACGCCCTGCAGGCGAGCATTGCGCTTTTCGAAGAATTTCGGCGCAACCTGCGGGAACATCGCGTAGGTCAGCACGTCTTCTTCCTGGATCACATACTTGGCGGCCTCAGCCTTCATCTTCTCAACTTCCGGCTCAAGTAAATCAGCCGGGCGGCAGGTGATGGGTTCTTCGCCCTTGAGGATCATCTTGGTGAATTCGGGCTTGATCGGTGCGGGGGTCTTGCCATAATCACCGTGCACCAGGCCGCGGAATTCCTTGGTGACCATCTTGTAACGTTCACCCATAATGACATTGAACACCGCCTGGGTGCCAACAATCTGGCTGGTCGGGGTGACAAGCGGCGGGTAGCCGGCGTCCTCACGCACGCGCGGGATCTCCTTGAGAACCTCGTCAAGCTGGTCTTCCTTGCCGGCATCCTTGAGCTGCTTGATCATGTTCGAGAGCATACCGCCCGGAACCTGATACAGCAAGGTATTGGCGTCAACGCCGAGAACCTTCGGATTGATCTGCCCATTGGCAATATACTTTTCACGAAGCTTGGCGAAATGCTCACGCACAACATTCAGCTTGGCCAGATCCAGGCCGGTATCGTACTCGGTGCCCTGTAAGGCGGCAACCAAGCTTTCGGTCGGCATATGGGAAGTGCCCAGCGCCAGCGGGCTCATCGCGGTATCGATGATGTCCGCGCCGGCCTCAATGCCCTTGATGATGGACATCGAAGCCAGGCCGGCGGTGTAGTGGCTGTGGATATCAATGGGGATGCTCACAGCTTCCTTCAGTGCCTTGACCAGGTCATAGCAGGTATAGGGCTTGAGCAGGCCGGCCATATCCTTGATGCAGATGGAATCAGCCCCCATCTCTTCAAGCTGCTTGGCATACTCAACAAAGTATTCGTTGGTGTGCACCGGGCTCAGGGTGTAGCTGATGCAAGCCTGGACATGGGCCTTTTCCTTGCGGGCGGCCTTGATAGCGGTCTGCAGGTTGCGGGGGTCATTCAGCGCGTCAAAGATGCGCAGGATGTCAATGCCGTTGGCAACCGACTTCTGGACGAAGTATTCGACTGCATCGTCAGCATAGTGACGGTAACCGAGCATATTCTGACCGCGGAACAGCATTTGCAGTTTGGTGTTGGGCATTTCGCGGCGCAGGGTGCGCAGACGCTCCCACGGGTCTTCATCCAGAAAACGGATGCAGGAGTCAAATGTGGCGCCGCCCCAGCATTCGATCGAGAAATAACCGACTTCGTCCATCGTCTTGAGGATGGGCAGCATCTCGTCGATGGTCATACGGGTGGCCAGCAGCGACTGGTGCGCGTCACGCAGGACGACTTCGGTAATTTTAATGGGTTTCTTAGCCAATCTAATTCACCTCGTTTTCAAACTTGCCGGCACGGCCTATCAGTTCATCGTGCAGAGCAGGTCGCCGGAGTTGACGGTATCACCTTTGGCCACATTGACGCTGGCGATGGTGCCGTCCTGCGGCGCAGAGATTTCATTTTCCATCTTCATGGCTTCCAGAATCAGCAGCGTGTCGCCGGCCTTAACCGAATCGCCCGGCTTGACGCGGACATCCAGAATGTTACCCGGCATCGGGGCGGAAACGCTCACGGCACCGGCAGCACCGCCGGGAGCGGCAGCCGGCGCAGCAGCCGGCGCCGGGGCCGCTGCGGGCGCGGGGGCAGCAGCAGGGGCAGGCGCAGCAGCGGGTACGGGAGCGCCGCCGGCGGTTTCCTCAACGGTGACATCATAGGCGACGCCGTTCACGGTAACGGTAAGGTGTTTCATGGGAAGGTCCTCCTTAGCAATATTCCAGATGAGATTTTACAGAGCAATGTTGCCGTGCTTCTTGGCCAAGCGCACCGCGCGCTTGCTGGCCAGCATATCCAGCGCCTGGGCCAGGGCAGCGCGCACGCCGGCCGGGGCGACCGCGGCATCCGCCGCGCCGCCGGCCACAGCGGCCGAAGCGCTTGCAACTTCGGAACGGTAGGAAGCCGCCTTGTCGGCGGTCGCTTTCTGGATGTTGTCCGAAGCGAAGATTTCGTCCTTATACAATACGCTGACAGCAGCTTCCGGGGAGAGCGGGGCCACCGTGCAGCCTTCCATCGCAATACGCCAATCGGCTGATGCGGCAAAGACAGTGTAAATCGGGCCGACCGCTTCCCCTGCAAGGATCGCCACCTTGACAGTGGTTGCCTCCGCATAAACGCCGGCCAAACGAGCCGCCTGGCGAATGCCGCCGGCCATATCGTCGCCTTCGCTGCGAACGAAGCCGTCGGTATTGACAACCGTTACCACCGGGATGCTGTATGCATCACACAGGCGGATGAAGCGCGCCGCCTTTGCAGTGGCATGGTGGTTGATCGCCCGCTTGGCGGTGGCAACCACGCCAACCGCTGCACCATTGACAGTGGCCAGCGCCGTATAGACCGCCTTGCCATAGCCGGCGTAAAGCTCCACGGTGCTGTCTGCGTCAGCCAGCGCCGCTACGGCGTCAGCCGGGTCATACTTTGAAAGGTTCAATGCCTTGGCCGGAGCTGCAAAATCAAAGACAGCCGGGCCGGCCAGGTTGTTGGCAGGCAGCAGCCCCACCACGCGGGCCGCCAGCTTGGCGGCCTCCGGCGCGTTCTTTGCGGTCAGGGCCGCCACGCCGGCGCGGGCCGCAAACGCGGTAGAACCGGCTTTGGCCACCTTGTCCTCGCTGTTGAACGGCGCGTTCAGGAAGAGCTCGGCCTCCTCGCTCATGATGCAGAGGTCGGCGGCAGCTGCCTGCACCGAAGCGGAACCCGCACAAGTGCCAGTCACGACCGCTACCTGCGGTACAACGCCGGAAATGCGGGCAATCTGCGCCGTCAGGCGAGAGTTCGCGTTCAGCAGGGCGAGCCCGTTTTCCAGGCAGGCGCCGGTCGAATCGTAGAACGTTACGACCGGGGCGCCGGTTTCGGCAGCCATTGCAAGGACACGGATGGTCTTTTCGATATCGTCCACACCGATGGGCTGGCCGTTTTGGAACACCACATAGGTGCTCTGCCCGTTTGCGCAGCCATACGCCGCGCTGACCGGGCCGTCCGCAAACAATGCGGAATAGCTTCCATCGTCAAAAAATGCGGCAAGGAGCTCGGCCTTGCCAGGTTTCTTTGCAGCCATGTACTGACCTCCTGTAATCAAGAACTATGGTTCTGGGAACCGTGATCCCCCATCTTGCCATATAAAAACATTATACAACCATTTTTTTTGCCGGACAAGTACTTTTTTGTGCATTTGGCCGGTTTTTTACTTTTTTTCCTCTTCTTTACCGCATGCCGGGCGTGTTTTGCTCACCCTTGCCATTCTTCAGTGCCGCATTGCGCAGTGCCGTCACCTCCGAGCGTTTGAGTTCACGCCAGGCTCCTGGCGGCAGCATCCCCAGTTTGACCGGGCCTTCGGCGCTGCGCTTAAGCCGAATGACTTCAAGGCCCACCGCTTCGCACATACGGCGGATTTCACGGTTGCGCCCCTCAAACAGCGTCATCTCCAGCACGGTGCGCCCCGGTTCATCGGCCGCAACATGGATCACGGCAGGGGCTGTCTTCACGCCATCATCAAGCACAACACCGCTTGACATTCGAACAATCTGTTCTTCGGTTGCGCGCGGGCGGACGGTTACCCGGTAGAGTTTGCCCACACCGCCGGACGGATGGGTCAGCAGATTCGCAAAGGCTCCGTCATCCGTAAGCAGCAGCAGCCCTTCGCTGTCCTTGTCTAAACGTCCGACCGGGTAGACACGGCGGCCTACATCCGCCACCAGGTCCATCACGGTTTTGCGTCCACGCTCATCGGATGCCGTTGTAATATAACCACGGGGCTTGTGCAGCATAATGTAGATATATTTGCGCTTCCGTACGATGCGCTGGTTTTTTCCGTCAATCGAGACCTTATCAAAGTCAGGGTCCATCTTATCTCCCAGCGAAACCGGGCGGCCGTTGACTTTGACCCGACCTTCGGCAATCATCCTCTCCGCAGCGCGGCGTGAGCAGATTCCCTGGTCAGAAAGAACTTTTTGGATACGTTGTTCTGCCATAGTTATTCCTTTCAAAAAAGAGCGCAAAGGGGCATAGCCTCCCTGCGCCCGGCAGGCGCACCGGCCTGCTTACTGTTGCGGTTGTTTGTGCTGGGCGTCCGCTTTTTCCGCTTCGGCAAACGCTTCCTTTGCTGCCTCCTTGGCAGCGTCCTGGCTGGGTTTGGTGCGGCCGAGCATGGCGGCCAGCTTGTCCACCAGTTCCGGCAGGGCACTGATGGCGTTGTCCAGTGTACCGGCGTGCTCATTCAGCTGCATTGTGCGCACGCCGGAAGGTGTGATGATAAGGAATGCAACCGGCGTGATTGACACCCCGGCCCCGGACCCGCCGCCAAACATCTCCTTGCTGGCTTTGGCGCCGACATCGGACCCGCCGGAAGCAAACCCGAACGTAACGCGGGATACCGGAATGATTGTGGTTTCCTGGTCCACCTTGATCGGATCTCCAATGATGGTGGAAGAATCCACCATTTCGCGAACCTTGTCCATTGTGATGCCCATCATGCCCTGAAGCGGATGCTCTGCCATTTCATAACCTCCTCAATTCTATCGGCCGGCCTTCCGGCGAGCCGTTTTACTCACCAAATGCTGCCAGGATCTGTTGCAGCGGCGTTTGGCCGCTTTGAGGATCACGTCGCAGCAAAATTCGTATGATCTTTATCATTATATACGCTCGGGCACGCAGTTGGCAAGAAAAACTGCGCTTCTCCTTCTGTTCTCCGGTGAAATCCGGTTCCAGACGCAGCGAATCCGAGCGAATTTCCAGGTGATCACGCGCAATAGACAGCAAGGTATTGAACAGCGCAATGCGACGGCCATAAGTTACCGCCGTATCGGCAGCATCTTCCCCGGTAACTGTCCAATAAACACAGAGGTGCAGCACCCGTGTTTTCTGCAGCAGCCATGCACGGTGCGGCCACATAGCGCGCGCCAAAATGCGCCCGGCTTTCAGCAGTCCGTCCATCTCGTCTGCTCCAGGCATGGGGGGCGGCGCCTCTCTCGGCTCCGGCCCGGGCGCGTTCTTCCCCTGTCCCTGCTTTTGAGGTGCAGCGGATGCAGAAGAAGGGGGCGACCCTTCCTCTGTAGCAGAAACCGTTTTGCCCGCCTGTGCATCAAGTCCTGGCGCATCCGCGCTTTTGCGTTTGGGCTTTTTCCCGGCCTTTTGGGTACGGGCAAGTCCGAGCGGATCTGCCGGCATTTCTTCGGGGAATGGATAAAGCGGCAGGGACAGCGGGCCGAACCTTGCCTGCCAATGCGCCCCTTCCTTTTTGCTCCAACGGATATCCAGCCCGACCGGTAAGAACAAAACAACGGCAACCGCTGCCAGCAGTACCGCCAGTACGCCACCCACAATCCGCAGTACCAGCAGCGTGGCACCTAACACGACCGTCACGGCTGCGCTTCCTCCGGTTCAAGGGTTTCCTCTGTTTCTTCCTCATGCAGCGGCGGCAGTTCCGCCAAGCTTGCAAGGCCAAATACCCGCAGGAAGGTATCGGTCACCCGGAACGCAACCGGCTTGCCGGGCAGGTCCAGCCGGCCAGCCTCTTCAATCAGGCCGCGATCCAGCAGTTTTGAAACGGTGGAGGACGAATCCACACCGCGCACCTGTTCAATAAAGCTGCGGGATACGGGCTGGTTGTATGCAATGACGGCCAGCACCTCAAGCGCGGCGGGTGAAAGCGGCGCATCGTGGCGGGTATCCAGCACTCGTTTGACCATCTCGCCGTAATACGGGCGCGTGGACATCTGCCAGCGCCCGCCCTCAAATCGGAGCAGCGCTATGCCGCTTTCCCTGGCGTCATAATCTGCCTGCAAAGAAGCCAATAGTTCCTCTACCTGTGCGGCCTCCAGCCGCATGGCCTCCGCCAGACGCGCGGTCTCTACCGGTTCCGCGTGGGCAAACAGCATTGCTTCCAATGCACCAAGTTTCTGGCGTTCATTCATCAGGCATTCCTCCCCCGTTTTGCTGGCGCGAGCGACGGCGCCGGTCAATCGTCATCACGCCCGATTCGTCCAGCCGAACACGCCCGGCACGAATCAGTTCCAATAAAGCCAGAAAGGTTGCCACATTGGTGCTGCGGCTTTCCTGCGGGTTGAACAGCTGGCTCATCCGGTGCAGCGTACCGCGCAGCAGCCCGCGCAAAAGATGCGCCACCCGGCTGCCCACTGAGACAAAAGGCGCTGCAACCAACGGTTCAAACCGTTCCTGACTGGGCTTCCGGCGGCGCAGACTGCGGCCCATCAGATTATACCAGGCCTGGACCAATCTGTCCGGGTCTTGCGGGCGGGTATATTCCGCAGGGCTTTTGAGCGTCATCGGCTTGCGCACCGCCGTATACATATCCCGCGCGCGGCTGCCCAGGGCAGCCGCTACCCGCTTACAGGCGCTGTATTCGATAAGGCGTCCGGTCAGCTCTGCCTTCATGCGTTCGGCTTCCTGGCTTCGCGGCAGTAGCAGGGCGCTTTTCATCTGTACAAGATGAGCCGCCATATCAATAAACTCACTGGAAACTTCCATGCGGTCCTGCGTGGAGGCTATGGCGGCAGTATATTGGTCAATCAGCTCCATGATATTGATGTCATAGAGGTTCATTTTATTCTTGCCTACCAGATGCAGCAGCAAATCCAGCGGCCCGTCAAAATCTTCCAGGTGAAAGGTCAATACTTCCATGAAACTCCCAACTTACAACCCTCGAAACAAAGCATCCACAAACAGGGTGCCTGTGTCCAGCCCCTGCCACACTGCGTTGACGCAGAAAGAAAGCGGCCGGTCTAACAGGCCGGTCAACACCAGCAACAGCACCACAGCCATGATGACCCTTTCATACCGCATCGCGCGGAAATAGGTACGCTGCGGCAAAAACAGCAAAAAAATCCGGCTGCCGTCAAACGGCGGTACCGGTAGCAGATTAAAAACAGCCAAACTCGTGTTCATTGAAATCATCAGCCACAAAAAGTCCAGCACTACCCCGGCGGCTGCACCGTTTGTGGCATACACTGCCGCTTTATAAAGGATCATGCAAATATAAGCCAGCAGCAGGTTGGACATCGGCCCTGCCGCAGCCGAAACCGCCATGCCAACCTTAGGGTTACGAAAACGGTACGGCTGGACCCCGACCGGCCTAGCCCAACCGACGCCGCCCAGCAGCATACAAACCGTGCCCACTGGATCAAAATGACGCAGCGGGTTCATGGAAAGACGGCCTGCGTTTTTAGCGGTCGGGTCCCCCAACAGCCAGCTGACCAATGCGTGTGCAGATTCATGAAACGGTATAACAATCAGGGTAACCAGGGCGCGGATGGCAAACAGGTACAACGCACCGGGGCCCAGCAAGCCATTCATGCGATTTCCTCAACTCTCTTGCAAAAATAATCTGAAGCTATTATACTGTATCCGCCCCCACAAAACAAGGGCAAGGCGGATTTTCCAGATGCTCCGGCCAGCCATTTTTGGTTTTTACCGATTTTTGTGCGAATTTTTGAAAAAAGCCCTTGCAATTTGGGTGTAAGTTTGTTATGATAGATAAGCTATGGTAAAGGAGGTGCAAGCTATGGCCAAATGTGCATGCTGTGGTAAGGGTGTTGCGTTCGGCATCAAGGTATCCCACTCCCACCGTCGGAGCAATCGTACCTGGAGCCCCAACGTGAAGCGCGTAAAAGCTGTCGTGGATGGGTCCCCGAAGTATATCTACGCCTGCACCCGCTGCCTGCGTTCGGGCAAAGTCACCCGCGCAGTCTGATTGCGTTGAGCTGAAAATTGCCGGTCACGTCGTGACCGGCTTTTTACATTTTCCATTCTCATTTTTTGAAAGGAGCCCCCATGATCCCCAGCGACCCGATTATCCTGCTGAGCTATGTCAACACCAAACTGCGTGATCGTGACAAAGACCTGGCCACCTTCTGCCGCAAAGAAGAGACCGACCAGGACGCACTTTGCCGCAAACTGGCTGAAGTCGGTTACACTTACAACCCCACTCGCAACCAGTTCGTCTGAGCAAACCAAAAGGCAGAAGGCAGCCCCAAACGCTGCCATCCGCTTTTAGGAGGCATGTTGTATGAATTTTGTATTTATCTCACCGAATTTCCCCAAAACCTATTGGAATTTCTGTGACCGGCTGCAAAAGAACGGCGTCCGGGTACTTGGCATCGGCGATGCTCCATACGAGGAACTTCTGCCTGAGCTGAAAGCCTCCCTGACCGAATACTACCGCGTGGGCAACCTGGCCGATTACGATGCAATGGTGCGCGCGATGGGGTATTTCACCCATCGTTACGGCAAGATAGATTGGCTGGAAAGCAACAACGAATACTGGCTGGAGCAGGACGCCGCCCTGCGCACCGATTTCAATATCACAACCGGCGCCAAAAGTGATTTTATCCGTCGGATCCGCTATAAAAGCGCAATGAAAGAGAGCTACCTCGCCGCCGGCGTACCGGTGGCACGCCACCATATGGTTGACAGCCTGGAGGCAGCACGGGGTTTTATCTCTCAGGTTGGCTGGCCTGTGATTGTCAAGCCCGATAACGGTTGCGGCGCCGAGGCCACCTATAAGCTGCACAATGAAGCAGAGTTGCTTTCCTTCTATCGAAGCAGGCCGTCTGTTCCCTATATTATGGAGGAATTTATTGACGGAACCATTGTCAGCTTTGATGGCGTGGCCGACAGCCACTGCACCCCGCTGTTCTATACCAGCAATTATTTCCCCACCCCGATCATGGATATCGTCAACACACAGGGTGACCTTGCCTATTGGACGCAAAAAGAAGTGCCCGAGGCGCTGCGGGATGTCGGTTTCCGCACAATCCGGGCTTTCGGCGCAAAAAGCCGCTTCTTTCACTGTGAATTTTTCCAGCTGCGCGCTGACAAACCGGGGCTGGGCCGCGCCGGCGACTATGTGGCGCTTGAGGTCAATATGCGTCCGGCCGGCGGCTACACTCCGGACATGATCAATTATGCCAACAGTATCGATTGTTACCAGATTTGGGCTGACATGATCTGCCGTGATGCGGTGCGCAAGCAGCAGCTGGATGGGCCGCATTTCTTCTGCGTCTACGCCGGGCGGCGGGACGGCGTCGCCTACCGGCACAGCCACCAGGAAATCCTGCGCGCATACGGCAGCCGCATGAAAATGTGCGACCGCATCCCGGACGCCCTGGCGCTCGATATGGGCAACCAAATGTATGTTATAAACGCCAATACCGAAGAAGAACGAGACGCCTTTATTCAGTTTGTGCAGGAACGCATCTGAGCCAATCAAACGCTTAACAACAAAACTCCCGGCATATCTGGCAGCAGCCAGGTACGTCGGGAGTTTTTTGGTCATTTCAGGACCGGTAGAAGAACTTTTTATTCAGGCTCAGCAATCCGACCATCAGATGCATGAACCCGCTGCGGGAAGAGCGGAACACCCAATAATACAGCACCGCCATCACCTCGCGCAGGTAGCAGGTGGGTACACTGCGCAGCGGAATTCCTGCCGGCAGGGCCCGCGCCTCGGCAAAGCCGGCCATCCGTGCATATTCGCCCGCGCGGTAGCAATGAAAGGCGTTGGTCACATAGACAATAGGCGCATTGACATCAATACCCTGTTCCACAAGAATTTTACGAGCAAACGAAAAATTTTCCTCCGTTGATGTGGAACGGGTTTCAGCCAGCACGTGGTCAGGGGCAAGACCCTTGGCAATCAGATATTCCCGCATGGCCTGCCCTTCCGGCACCCATTCATCACGCCCCTGGCCGCCGGTGGTAATCACGATTGCATCCGGGTGGGCCTGCGCATATTCAAACGCTTTGTCCAAACGGTAGCGCAGCAGCAAACTGGGCTTGTCTCGCCGCAGGCCGGCGCCCAACACAACAACCACTTTTTCCTGCCCGGTCGGCACATTTCCATACCCGCTGGTTGCCACAAACACGAGCATACCAACCAGAAACACCGCGCCGGCAATGAGGAAAGCCAATGCAATCCGCCCTGCTATTGTTTGGAGCAGCCAGGCATTGATCGGTTTGAACCAGATGGCATAGGCGCAGTTGACGGCTGTCAGCACCCAGACCATCAGATTCCCCATATTAAAGTTGCTGGACAAAACCAGATATATCGAATAAAATACCCAAAGCACAGCAAGCGCTGCCACAAAAATCTGCAAAAGAACTTCCTTCCTGTTTGTCGGCGGGTCAGCGCGCCACTTCATGCCACACCCCGCAGCCGGCCACGTCCGCCTGCACGCCAAGGGCCTGACAGACAGTATCCGCAATGGTGCCGAAGCTGTACCGCGTTCCCAAGTTTACGCCTTTGCGCAGCCCTTTTCCCCAGAGCAGGTAGGGTACATATTCGCGGGTGTGGTCGGTTGTTTTGGTATAGCTGGGGTCACAGCCATGATCTGCCGTGACCATCAAAACATCGTCCGGGCTCATTCTGGCCATAAATCCCGGCAGCCACGCATTGAATTCCGCCGTAGCTGCGGCATAGCCGGCAATATCGCGCCGGTGCCCGTACAGCATATCAAAATCAACAAGGTTGACAAACGCAAGCCCGTGAAAATCCCGATCCAACAGCGACTGCGTCACGGCCAGTCCCTCGGTGTTGTTTGCGGTACGGATAGTCTCCCCCACGCCCTGCCCGGCAAAGATATCGTGGATTTTGCCGACGCCGATTGTGTCAAAACCGGCCGCCTGCAGGTGATCCAGCAGGGTTGGCGCCGGCGGCTTCAGTGAAAAATCATGCCGGCGGGGGGTGCGGGTGAAATCATCCGCACAAGTTCCGACAAACGGGCGCGCAATTACTCTGCCAACGCCATAAGGGCCTGTCAGCAGCTCGCGGGCGGTTTCACAGATTTTGTAGAGTTCCTCAATCGGGACCTTATCTTCATGCGCTGCGATCTGGAAGACACTGTCCGCCGATGTGTAAACGATCAGCGCCCCTGTATGCAGATGCTCCTCCCCGTAATCATGGATGACCTGGGTACCCGAGTAGGGCTTGTTGCACAAAACCTGGTAACCGGTCTTTGCCGTAAAAGCATCCAGCAGCTCCTGTGGGAAACCTTCGGGGAATGTCGGCAATGGATTGGGCGAAAGCAGGCCAGCGATTTCCCAGTGTCCAATCGTGGTATCTTTGCCGGCGCTGGCTTCCCGCAGCCGCGCATAGCACCCAACCGGGCGTTCGACCGGCGTTCCGCAGTTGACGCCATCAATGTTGAACAAGCCCAAGCCGGCAAGGTTTTCTCCCTGAAAATTCGGGTGCCCTGTAATCGCCGCCAGGGTATTGGTGCCGGCATCGCCGAAACTGGCGGCATCCGGTTCTGCCCCAATGCCAAAACTGTCCAGCACAATCAAAAAAATACGTTTCATGCTTGTGGTTCTCCTTACTCTGTTGCCTGAGATTATTATATGCCTGTGCGCTTTTCTCAGCGGGCAGCCTTTGCTTTTCATTATACCCGAATCGCCTGCAAAAGTAAAACTTTTCTTTTGTTCCGGCCGTAACCGAAACAAACCGCGCTCCGCGCGCATTGCCGTTCTTTTTTTGGCGTTTCGAAATGCTTTTGTTATCGAACATGGACGCTTGATGCACAGAATTCGACCGCATTTTTGGCTTGCGATAGGGCATACTGACAAAACCAAGGAGTTTCTCTGTCAAAAAATATGGAAAAAAACGTAAAATAGCATGTGTTGCGCTTGTGAAACTCAGGAAAATATAGTATACTTTGAGATAGTTAATTGTAAGTATGCTACTACATAGACAGGAACTGGAATCAGGAGGTTCTCATGCGCAAGACGAAAATCGTTTGTACGCTCGGTCCCTCAACCGACAAGGAAGGCATTCTGCGTCAGTTGATTGAAAACGGCATGAATGTTGCCCGGTTTAACTTTTCACACGGTGACCATGAGGAGCATCGTGGCCGGCTGGAGGCGCTGAAAAAACTGCGCGCCGAGCTGGGGTTGCCGGTGGCTGCCATGCTGGACACCAAGGGACCCGAAATTCGCACCGGCGTTTTCAAAAACGGTTCTGAAGCACTGGTGACCGGACAGAAATTCACACTGACTTCCCGCGCTGTGGAAGGCACCAACGAGATCTGTTCGATCACATATAAAGAGCTGCCGCACGATGTGCAGCCGGGCGGGCGCATTATGCTGGACGATGGTTTGATCAGCCTGCGCATTGAACATGTGACCGATACCGATATTGTCTGCACTGTCGAAAACGACGGCGTTATCAAAACCAAAAAGGGTGTCAACGTGCCCGGCGTCCATCTGTCGATGCCGTATATGAGCCAGCGCGACAAGCAGGACATCCTGTTTGGCATTGAGCAGGGGTTTGACATCATCTCGGCCAGCTTTACCCGCTGCGCGGCCGATATTCTGGAAATCCGCCACCTGCTGGACGAGCACCACGCCAATATCAAAATCATCGCAAAGATTGAAAATCAGGAGGGCGTCGATAACATTGAGGAAATCCTTGGTGTAGCCGACGGCATCATGGTGGCCCGCGGCGACATGGGCGTCGAAATTGATTTTGCCGAAATCCCGTCGATTCAAAAACATCTGATCGACCGCACCATGTCCAGCGGCAAGGTCGTAATCACCGCAACCCAGATGCTGGATTCAATGATCAGCAATCCGCGGCCGACCCGTGCCGAAATCACCGACGTTGCCAATGCGATTTACGACGGTTCTTCGGCTGTCATGCTCAGCGGCGAAACAGCCGCCGGCAAATACCCTGTGGCTGCTCTGCGCGCCATGGTTGCCATTGCCGAAACGACCGAGGCTGATTCCAGCTATAACAGTCTTGTTCACCACGCACAGGCCGACGAAAGCCGGCTGAGCGTGAGCGCCGCGCTGGCCCATGCAGCCTGCACAACCGCCACCGATATCCAGGCAAGCGCGATTATTACGGTTTCGAAGAGCGGTGAAACCGCGCGCCTGCTCAGCCGTTGCCGTCCGTCAACCCCGATCATCGCCTGCGTTTTGGACGAAAAGGTTCAGCGCCAGCTGAATATCCACTGGGGCATCACCCCGCTGGTTATGCCCTACGCCCATTCGACTGATGAACTCATTAGTATGTCGGTTGATTGCGCCGTCAAGGCCGGCCTTGTTCGCCCGGGCAACATGGCGGTTGTAACTGCCGGCGTGCCGGTCGGCGTATCTGGTACGACCAACATGATCAAGGTACACTTGGTTGGCGACAGCCTGCTGACAGGCGTTGGCATTGGTGCCCGCAACGCCAAGGGCACCGTTTGCATCTGCCGCACAGCCGCCGAAGCAGCCACCAAGTTCAAGCCCGGCCAGATTCTGGTGGCCCCCCACACCACCAATGCGATGCTGCCCTATATCCGGCAGGCAGCCGGTGTCATCACTGAGGAATCCGGTACCAGCAGCCACGCCGCTATTGTGGCGCTCACGCTGGACAAGGCCGTGATTGTCGGCGCATTGGGCGCCACCCGTACGCTTCATGACGGCATGAATATTTCGATTGACTGCGAGCACGGTGTTGTGCAGCAGATGATGGAGTGATTTTGATGGAACGCATCGCCAGTTTTTGTGTGGATCATACCACCCTGTTGCCGGGTATCTATCTTTCCCGCTGCGATGGTGCGGTTATAACCTGGGATATTCGCATGAAACGTCCCAATCAGGGGGATTATCTTTCCCCCGCCGCAGCCCACACCATCGAGCATCTGTTTGCTACCTATGCGCGCAACAGCCGCTACGGAGAGCACGTTGTGTATGTAGGGCCAATGGGTTGTCTGACCGGCTTTTATCTGCTGACACAGGGCTTAACCGATGCTGAAGTGCTTGACCTGACCACAGAAGCCTTTTCCTGGATGGCCATATACGATGGTCCTGTCCCCGGTGCTTCAGAGCGCGAGTGCGGCAACTATCGCATGATGGATCTGCCGGCCGCCCGCGCCGCCTGTGCAGAAATGCTGCCGGTTCTCAAACAGCTGGATGCCGACCACATGCGCTACAAAGCACAGTAAACCTCTTTTTCTAATTCAAAACGTCCGGCCCTGCCACAAAAGTGGCAGGGCCGGAAGCTTTTTATCCGCTTTAGCAAAGTTTGCCGTGGCGGTGGGTTTTCTGCGGGACCTTGACCGGTTCCGCTTTTCTGTTTTCAGATCAAAGCGGTCGTGATCAGCGCCATTTTATAGACTTCCTCTGCATTGCAGCCGCGGGAAAGATCGTTGATCGGCGCATTAAGCCCCTGCAGGATCGGGCCATAGGCTTCGAACCCGCCCAGGCGCTGGGCAATCTTGTAGCCGATATTGCCTGCATTGATGTTCGGGAAAATGAAAGTGTTGGCATATCCGGCCACCGGGCTGCCCGGCGCTTTCAGCTGGCCAACCTCAGGGGCAACGGCTGCGTCAAACTGCAGCTCGCCATCCACCTTGAGTTCAGGGTAATCCGCCTGCACGCGGGCGGTAGCGTTGCGCATCTTGTCCACCGTCTCGCCCTTACCGGAACCCTTTGAGGAGTACGACAGCAAAGCCACCCGCGGATCAATGCCAAAGATTTCAGCGGTCTTGGCAGTCTGAACCGTAATTTCAACGATCTCATCTTCACTCGGATCAATATTGATCGCACAGTCACCCATCGCCAGGGTTTCCTCACCGCGCACCAGAATGAAGCTGGAGCTGACAGATTTCACGCCGGGCTTACATTTGATGAGCTGCAGCGCCGGGCGCACCGTATCGGCTGTGGAGTAGGTTGCGCCGCCCAGCAGGCAGTCCGCCTTACCCATTTTAACAAGCATGGTGCCAAAATAGTTGCTCTTGGCCATCGCGGCGCGGCACTGTTCTTCGGTCATCTTCCCCTTGCGCAGTTCGACCATCTTGGCCACCATCTCGTCAAAGCCTTCATAGTTGGCAGGGTCAATCACTTCAGCGCCCGCCACATCGAAGCCGCCAGCCGCAGCGGCGGCCTGAACATCGTCCGGATTGCCGAGCAGAATCACCTTCAAAATCCCGCCGGCCAGCAGCCGGCTGGCCGCGCTGAGAATCCGCGCGTCAGTGCCTTCGGTAAACACGATGGTCTTGGGCGCAGCTTTGAGCTGAGATTCAAAGCGTTCAAACAGTTCCATACTTGTACCTCCGAATGATTCCCACAAACCGGCCACAGCCGGTTGCGGCACAATTTTTACAAGAAAATTATAACACTGAAATTGCGGTCTGCAAAGGGGAAAATGGTTCAAAACGCACAAATCTTGCACAGTTGAGGCATAAAGTGCACAAAATCAGCAAAATACATCGCAAAGTTAATAAAATCACAGCCTGACTGCTGCAAGGTTTCGGATATATCGGATAAAAGTTCCGCGCTGAAGCGCCATTGCACGGCCATCTCAGCGGGGCGGTTCATAGCCGTAGGCACCGTAGTAATCGGCAATATCCTGCGGTGAGCGAACCACGACCGCCTGCAGCAGTTTGCCTGTGTGCGGGTCATAAAAGCCGATGGTCGTTTCCCCTGTGCAGATGCTGCTTTCGGTGCGAATATTCGCCCGCCCCATCCCCGTAGGCGGGGTTGCAAAGGCAGATTTTTTACGGAAGAACACTTTTGACCCACCCGCTTTCAATCACAGCAAAGCACCTGTCCACTCAGCTTCCCGAAAGCCAACCAGAACGACGTCATCGTTCACCAGGATGGGCCGCTTGACGAGCATGCCGTCGGTAGCAAGCAGGCGCAGCTGTTCTTCTTCGCTCATCGTCGGCAGCTTATCCTTCAAGCCGAGCGATTTGTATATCATCCCGCTCGTATTGAAAAAGCGCTTGAGTGGCAGCCCGCTTGCATACAGCCAGGATTTCAGTTCTTCGTATGTTGGATTTTCTTCTTTAATATTGCGGGCTGTATAGGCGATTTCATGTTCATCAAGCCAGCGCTTGGCTTTCTGGCAGGTTGAGCAGGGCGGATAGTGAACAAACAGCATCGGGATAACCTCCTATCCTTTGTATCCGGCGCCAAGCCGCTTTACAGCCGGGCCAGTTCTGCATCTATGGACCGAAGCAGCTCTTCAGGGAATGCATCCGGCATAAACCCGACAAGCTGGCGTAACGAAGCGCCTTTAAGCAGAGGATTCTGCTGCAGAATTTGAAGCACTTCCGGCAGGCGGCGCTGCAGCACCTCTTTGGCAGCCGGTATCTTGAGAAGCCGCTTGAACGGCAAATCCAGGCTAACCTGCCCGCCCTGCATCTGGGCGACCATCTCGGGCTTCGGCGGGATAACCCCCAGTTCGCCCCACAGATCAGCCAGGAAGGCCAAGCTCATCGGCAGCCACTGCGCGGCCATAAAGTTCACGCGGGCGGTATCACCGGCGCTGGTGCAGGCCCGTGCCAGTGAAAGGCCGTGTTCCCCGGTCGGGAAAATATGCATCGCGAACGGGATATCATGTTCTGACAAAGCTTCGGCAAAAACCAGGCTATTCTTAACCGGCACCAGGCTGTCACCCTGGGTTGCAAACAGGAAGGCCGGCGGTGTTGCATCGGTGACAAGGGCGCCCAGATCCGGTTCATGCAGGCGCCCCATCGGTGCCCAGGTAGCCCCAAGCGTCACAGCGTACCCAAGCACAAGTGCGTTTGGCTTTTCCTCACTTTGGGTGCCCAGCGCGGCGGCCAGATGCCCGCCGGCTGAAAAGCCAATCGCCACGATTTTATCCGGGGTGATACGGTACAAGGCCGCATTTTCCCGCAGATGGCGCAGGGCTGCCTGGGCGTCCTGCAAAGCCTTGTCCAGCGGGCAGCTGGTTCCGACTGTATACCGCAGAACAAAAGCGTTATACCCTTCGGCCAGGTACGCCAGCGCCACCGGCTCCGCTTCACGGTCAGAACAATATTGATACCCGCCGCCCGGGAAAATCAGCGCAGCCGGGCGGATTTCGGTGTTGGGCATTGCTGTGCTGGGGTCCTGCAGGTAACAGGTCAAGGTTGCGTGGTTCGATCCCACAGAGATGACATTGCATTGCATTGGCAAAATCCTCTTTTGTACAGGTGTTTAATGTGATTTCAGTATAGCACAACCATCCTATCCCGCGCAACAGACGCGAAAATCGTTTATCGAAAATTTACAGTCTGTTTGCGATTTGCGGCGCCGCCCATCCAATCAGAAGAAGCTGTACCGCCAGGATCGCCGGTATCCCCACCACAAACGCGCGGTGCTTTGTTTTGTGGCGGAACAGATACATTCCCGCCCAGCAGCCAATGCTTCCGCCCAGGGCGGCTACCAAAAACAGCGTGCGTTCCCGGATGCGGTGACCGCCGCGCCGGGCTCTGCGCTTATCAAACGCCATCAGGCAAAGCCCCAGAAGATTCAGCAGCGCCCCGTATCCCCCGGCAAGCATCCACATGTCCTGCATTGTTTTGCCCCTTTCCGAAAAAACAGCGCAGCTTTTTCATCTCGCCGTCTGGTATAGCAGGAAGGGAACCCTGCCGCGGCCAAATGCCGGGCAAGGCCCCCTTCCGGTTCATGCGCTGAGGACGGTGCCGTCCGCCAGCGTGATGGTGTATCCATTATAGTCGATCTCGCCTTCATTGTACAGGGCCGAGATTACGCAATCCGCCGTAAGTTCCCAGCGGCTGCCTTTTTCAATGGTTACAACTGCGGTTTCCTCGGTTTCCTCGGCTGCGCTTTCTTCAGCAGATTGTAAAATCTGCACAGACCCCGTCCAGGTGCTTCCCTCTTTCAGGCGCAGGGCCAGCTGTGACTGTGTATCCACCACAATATCCCCTGTAAGCTGTTGCGCTTCCGCTATGACGGTGGCTTGGGCTCCGTTTTGCCCCGGAGTTCCCCAGCCTGCCTCTGCATCACTGCCGGCCACACGGAGCAAAGCCCCATCCCCTGAGTTTTCGATCGTCACATTATGCAGAAGAAGTTCGCACCGGGTGTTGGTAATATAAAACAAATCCCCGCTGTTGCCACTGAGGCGCCCTCCAAGCAGCGCCAGTTTGGCCGCCTGCTCAGCGGCCCCCGCTGTTGGCCGGTAAATCAGCATAGTACGCGGTATCTCGCCTTCATAAGAAAGGAAGCTTTCGTTCCGGTTCCCGCTGATCTCGCAGTTCTCAAGCGTTACACTCTGTTCTCCGTCCAGCACCAACGCTTCGGAGTTATTGGCGGTGAGTTCTGCATTGCGGATGTCAACATCCGCGCCGGCATACAAAACTGGCGCGCCGTACCCGCCTGAAGTGTATGCGCCGCCGTTTACATCCAAAAGCCCCCCGTCGCTCACATACAACACAGCGGAATCATTGCCCGCTGTTGTCACAGTCAATTGGTCCGCTTCCACCGCTCCGGACCCTGTTGCCAAAATACCTTTCGCGTTGTTGTCGGTGGTGGTAATCACCGAATCGATCAGTTCCACCACGGTACCCGCGCCTTCGCTGTACACGCCTGCACTGGCTGGCGACGCCGAAGTGACGGTTGCCTGACGCACCGTCACTTGCGCCCCCTCAGTAGCCAGCAGTGCCGCATTTTGCGCCAAAGCCTCATTTTCGGCGGCTGCAACGTCCCCGGTTTTCGATACTTTGACACGCTGCAGTGTCACAAGCGCAGCCTGCACCCGCAGTGCGTTTTCTGAATTTGTATCTGAAAGGTATGTGGTATCACGGATTGTAGCATCCGCTGACAAAACCGTCGTTTGACCCCCGCCAGCTGTTTCCTGCGAAACAGCCATTCTGGCAGTTTCCGGCGTTTCGTCTGCCTGTTGGGCTGTAGCAACACGCTGCGCAAGCGGCACAAAGCTTTTTGCCGTTTCGCTGGCTGTGCAACCAGCAAAGCCCGGCAAACAAAAAGCAGCCAGCACCGCCGCGAAAGCTTTATATTTTTTGAACATTTTTCTTGGAATCAAACAGGTTTTCCCTTCACAAAATTCAAGTGGAGCGTATAGCTTTTCCATCTTGGTTGTATTGTAGCCCCCAATTGTGAAAAATGTTCGTAACGGCTGTGAAGATTCGGTAGCGATTCCGCTTTTTTGTGAAATCACTGGTATACTTTTGCATGAACCGGGTACCCTAACCTATGGAGGTGCAAGAAAATGTCATTTCTGAATTGTTCCCAACAAGATTGCTGCCACAACAAAGGCGGCGAGTGCTGCCTGGGGTGCGTGAAGGTACACCATGCCGGCGAGCAGGATGCTGTCTGCCGAAGCTATCGCTGCAGCGAAGGGGTCGGCAATGTCGCAACCGATAACGCGCCGGCCACCGCTGTGACCGATGTGCGCTGTGACGACGCCGGTTGTCAGTACCTCAAAGGGACCTGCTGCTGCGCCGATCATGTCAGCATTGAGGAGGAAGGCTGCGGTCCACGCTGTCGAAGCCGCGTTGCCAAATAGCCTCCATTCGGACACGCACGGCCTGTGCGTGTCTATTTTTATGAAGGGCTTGACAAGCCGGGCAAACCCGGATATACTCAATACATACCAAAAGAATGTAAAAGGGAGCGGCATTTCCTATGGCACGCAACAAATATCCTGAAATCACACAGGAAAAAATTCTGGATGTAGCCCAGCGCCTTTTTCTTGAAAAAGGATACGAGAATACTACAATTCAGGATATTGTCGATGAGTTGGGCGGTTTGACCAAAGGGGCTGTATACCACCACTTCAAATCAAAAGAAGAAATTATGGACGCTGTTGGCGACCGTATGTTTTTTGAAAACAACCCATTCGAAGCTGTCAAAAAGCGTACCGATCTGAACGGTCTTGGAAAGCTGCGGGAAGCCATCAGGCTTAACCAGACCGACAAAGCACGGACTGATATGACGGTGCAGTCGATCCCACTGACTTACAGCCCCCGCGTTCTGGTGGGAATGATTGATTCCAACCGGCGTATCCTTACCCCTTATTTCCTTGCCTTGATCGAAGAAGGCAACCGCGACGGTTCGATTCACACCGATTATCCCCGGGAGATTGCCGAGTTGCTGCCGCTGCTGACGAGTTTATGGCTGTTGCCCTCTGTTTTTCCGGCCACACGGGCAGAAATGCGCCGAAAATTCTCTTTCCTGGGCGATATGCTGGAGAAGATGGGCGTGCCGCTGTTTGACGATTCGATCCGCACGCTTGTCAACGATTTCTTCGAACAGATACCGGAGCAGGCCCCCCAGCCGCCTGCCGGGCTCCCTATCGATCCGGCACAGAACCAAAAATAAAGTTGCCGTATGGCAATTTTATTTTGGCAATATACATTCATTCGGTATGTATGATTCTTTCAAAACCTGCTGTACAGTTTTTTTCTATAATACTGACCATCCAAACATATGAAAGGAGTTTCGCATGTGTTATCCCGCTCTATCCACCCATCACCTAACCAAGGCCTTTGCAGGGAAAACAGCAGTCCAGAGTTGCAGTCTTTCGGTCGAGCAAGGCGGTATCTATGGCTTTTTGGGGCGTAACGGCGCCGGTAAGACCTCTGCTCCTTTTTTCTGTTCGCTGCTGGCCGGATTGCTGGGGGTTCTTGCCGTCTGGATCGGGATGCGCAAAAATTCAGTGCCTGCCACCCTTGTTGCTGCGGTGGCGCTGGTCTGCCTGGCCTGCCAGACCGGCAGCATTGCCCTCTCTGTGCCGCCGTTTTTGCTTTTGATTTTGGCGGTGGCCACTCTTGCGGCTGTTTTCGCCGTTCTTGACCTTGTCCGCCTGATTGAATCCAAGGAGGTCTGAGCTATGCCGTCTCAACGCCTGTTCACCCGCAATTTCAGCTTCCTGATTTTTGGGCAAATCAGCTCACTGTTCGGAAACTACACCTTGAAGTTTGCACTCTCCATGTATATCCTTGAAAAGACCGGTTCTGCATCGGCTTTTGCGACGATTCTTGCTGTTGCGATGCTGCCTACCATTCTTCTTTCCCCTCTCGGTGGCATTCTGGCAGACCGTGCCAACCGCCGCAACATCATGGTTGTGCTGGATGTCCTGTCCGGTCTTACCGTCCTGTTCGCCGGGCTGGCCCTTCCTCTCGGGCATGAAATGCTTGTGGTCGGCATTTTGCTGGTTGTGCTCTCGGTGCTCTCGGCTTTTGAATCCCCCACCGTGCAGGCATGTATTCCACAAATGCTGTCAAACGACAATCTGACGAAGGGAAACGCCGTTGTCAACCAGGTGCAGGCGATCGCCGCGCTGGTCACTCCCTTCCTGGGTAGTCTTATCTATGTGGCCTTTGGTCTTGCGCCGGTTCTGTGGGGCACGGTCGTCTGCTTTTTTCTAACAGCTTTGCTTGAGTGTCGTATCCGGATCGAATACCACAGCCCCACGCGTGCCGTTGGCGCCTGCACCGTCATCCGGGAAGATTTCTCGGTCAGCCTGCGGTTTCTCCGCCAAAAGCAGCCTGTCATCTTAAAATTGCTGTTGTTGGCGGCGCTGGCCAATTTATTCGTATCCGGCACCGTGGTGGTCGGCTTTCCCTATCTTGTACGCACGGTGCTCGGCCTTTCCTCTGAACTGTATGGTGCGGCCGAAAGTGCGATGGGCGTCGCGGCCGTTCTCGGCAGCCTGTTTGTCGGGGTTGTGGGGCAAAAACTGCCGCTGCGCCGGCTTGCCTTTGCCTTTGCCGGGTTGGGGGCCTGCCTGCTGCCTGCGGGCTTTGCCTTTTTGGCCTCCTTTTCCCCGTTCAAAATCTATCTGATTCTGTTGGCGGCTTTTTGCTGCTGCCAATTCGCAGGCAGCGTGTTTTCCACCTATGCAATCTCGATCATCCAGGCCCGCACACCGGAAAAACTGATGGGCAAGATCATGTCTCTTGTCTTCACCTTGGCGCTTTGCGCCCAGCCGTTGGGACAAGTTGTGTATGGCGCGCTGTTCGACCGCCTTGCATCAAACCCAGCCTTTGTGCTGCTGCCCAGCGGTCTGGTTGTCTGCGCAATCGGAGCGTTGTCTCACCCGTTTTTTGCGAGTATGGAGAGGCGGGACGGCTGATCCGTTTTCCCTTTAGAGCAAATCCTCTGTTCTGAGCAAAAGACCCGAGGTTTCAGGCGCATCGCACCTTGAACCTCGGGTCTTCATTTTGACATTACAACCGCACCTTTGCGGCAAAACTGCCAAGGCAAATGTTCGTGTAATGTCCGTTTGGTGGACCGCCGCACGCGGTATACGAACACCTTACGCAAAAAAATCAGGGTCATCCTCATCAGTGCCAATGACGCTCTGACGCAGCTTTTCCGGCGCGTTTCCGGCCGCTGAGCCGTCAAGCATACCAAGGATCTCACGCTGCTGTGCAAGCGTGCGGAGCGTGTCCGTGATGGACACTACTCGCCTGTCCGGTGTATACTGCATGATCACCGCAACCTCATCATCGGTAACAATCACCCGGTCTACATACTCATCCAGGATCCGCGCCCGGTCCTCAGGGTTGCGCACATCGCCGCCCAGGCTGTCGAGATATTTGAGTATATCTGCCTCGGTGAGCTGGATGTTTTGCCGCAGCTCCTCAGCCTGCAGAGCGTCCGTCAGCCTGGCCTTTTCGGCCTCCAACACTTTGAGTCTTTCGCAAGTTGTCTCTGTCAGGACGCCGGCCTCGATAGCTCGCATGATGTTGGATATCTTGGTATCAGCCTCTTTGATCTTGGCCCGGATTGCATCGATATACACACCGCCGTCATCGTGCTGCTCCTTGTACAGCTCGTAGCACTTGTGGGCAAGGTCGATGCGGTACGTCGGGTCCCTGACGATCTGATCAAGCACATACGTGACGGCCGCCTCGATCACATCCTTTGGTCGGTTACGGGCGCTGCACTGGTGCCTGCGATGGCCCTTGCAACTGTAATAATAATGACGCTTGCCGCTCTTGCCGGTACCGCTGATGCCCTGCATAGTCTCGCCGCACACGCCGCAGTAGATATGGCCGGACAGCCAATAGTCGGCAATATCTGCCTCTTGGTCTATCTTACGCCGGGCGCCCTTGCCGCCGCGCTTGTTGGCCTCCAGTCGGGCCTGCACGCGCTCGAACAGGTCATCATCAATAATACGCGGCATGCCGTCCGGTATAACATGTCCGCTGTAGCTGTACTCTCCAATATATGCACGGTTAGTCAGGATCCGGCGCAAAGAGTTGACTGTCATAGCGTTGCCGTGTATCGACTTGATACCCTGTGCGTCAAGGTCTCTGCAGATCTGCATCATAGGCGTACCGGCCGCGTACTCCTTGTAGATACGCTGCACGATAGGCGCTGTGTCAGGGTCTATCTCATATGGCTTGTCTGGCTCGCCACGATAGCCTAACATGCGGATCCCGTTGTACAATCCACGCTCTGCGTTATAGGTTAGGCCGCGAGTCACGTTTTTTCTGTGAGACTCGATAAACGCAGCTGCCATGCCCTCGTAGATCGACTCCATCAGGATCTGTGTGGCATCATCGTCAGCCGGGATTGCCTCGGCAACGTAGTGGATCTTGACGCCGCACTCCCGCAGGCGTTTTTTCGCTAGGGCGATGTCTATCTTATCTCTTGATAATCGGTCCGTCTTCCAGATGATGAGAGCTGCCGGCCGCAGGATCTCGACCTCGTACAGCATCAGGTTATATTGCTCACGGTCATCGCGGGTACCAGATATAGCGTGGTCCTCATACTCGCGTACAATATGTAGACCATGTGCCGCGGCGTACTGCTGCGCCGCCTCTCGCTGCTGGTCGATTGACGCGTCGCGCTGAGCGTCTGAGCTGTAGCGATAATACGCGATGGCGCTGTTTCCTTGGTTCTGTTCAAACCGTTTTGCCGCGCCACGCTTGCTTTTGCCTGCCATTGCATATCACTCCTTTCGGCAATCCTCCTCCTCGTCTCGCAGCTGGCGAACATAGTCGGCTATCAACTGCGTTACGGTTGTATCATGCTCCACAGCATATGTTTTGAGGTACTTTTTGTCTGATTGACTTATGGATATGTTTAATGTGGCCTTTTTCTCTGTATACGCAGCCATGTGCATCACCTCCATGCGCATATGCTTATATGCGTATTATATCTCATTTATGAGCAAATTTCAATGCACACAACAAAAAAAAAGAGCACGTCAAGACATCTTGACACGCTCTCAATCCAACAGATCTTTGACATCCGCGCCGAATATCTGTGCTATCAGCATCAGCTCGTAATCGGCTACCACACGCTCACCGGTCTCGATGCGGCTGATAGCTTTTTGGACCATCGGCACGCCCATGAGCTGTATCTTTGCGGCCAGCTGTTCCTGCGACATTCCTTCTCGTTCACGCATTTTCCGTATGTTTGCACCGGAGACGTTACACTTGCCTCGGTATCGATATATTTTCACCCGATGCCTCGCCTCCCTTATAAAAAGTATTAGTCATTATTGGCATATATACACATTGACATTACCATAGATACGGTGCTATTATTATTTCAATGATGACTAATGCACTCATATACGAGTGTATTTTTAAGATGGAGGCGTTTATTATGAAATCAAAAGTAGGAATGCGCATGCTTGTGTGTTTTGGTGTCGGATTATTGCTAAGTCTTGCAGCAAACGGCGTGATGTCACATATTGTTGAGGCTATTGGTGATACAAAAGGCGGAATGTTATCTGTTGTATTCGAACTTATTTACTTCGTACTGATCTACTTTTTGGTAAACAAACCAATTAAAACTAGAATTGGTGGAAGTTACGGTGTCATCGGAAGCATTTTGTGCGCTGTACTCGCCGCGCTTGCACTTACTTGGCTGACCTATTGTACGAACGGTTCGTTTATTTTGATTATCATACTGGCGTTGGCATACACTGTGTTGCTGTATGCATATGCTGCAAAATTTGAGAAGAAATAAGTACATAAAATATATTTTTGCGAGGTAGACAGATGAAGTCTATCTCGCTTTTTTTATACCTGTATGCACGCGCCCTCTGGGCGCGGCCGGGTGTAGGCATGAAGACCTGACCGGGCCGGCGAGCCGGCCCCGCATACAGAAAGGAGAAAGACCATGAAGATCCTGAGAGTCGAACCTGAGAAATCCCCTGAGATCGTCGATATGGCCGGCACACTTGAAGCACTGCAGGCAGCAGTCAGCGGCTATATCGAGGCCGTGTATCCCTGGGATGACCCCGTCGCGCTCATATGTAACGATGACGGCAAATTCAACGGGATGCAGCCAAATCGCGCCCTTTACAGCGAAGACGGCGAGATCCTGGATATCATTGCCGGCACGTTCCTGATCGTTGGCCTGACCGATGACAATTTCGGGCCCCTGTCCGATGACCTGGCCGCCAAGTACGCCGCGCTGTTTGGGACGCCTGAGGCCTTCTTGCGATCGGGCGACCGCATCCTCGTATTTCCAATGGGCCCTGACCCCGATCCGGACGCGTGTCCGTTCTGACAAAAGGCCTCTAAATATAGTTAGACTATATTATTATAAGAAAGGGTGACGCAGATGTCTGATCTGACTCGTAAATATATTGCCGATCTGGACGCCGGTGTGCGTGACTTGTTCGCGTCTGACCGCTGGCGCAGCTACCTTGAATTTCTAGCAAAATTCCACCGCTACTCCGCGAACAACACAATCGCGATCTACCTGCAGCGGCCGACAGCATCTCTTGTCGCCTCTTTCTCCGACTGGCGCCGCAAAGGTCGCAAGGTCAAAAAGGGCGAGCACGGGATTAAGATCCTGGCCCCTCACACCATCAAGGACGTTGACGACGATACGGGCGAGATCAAGCAGCGCCTCGGTTTTCACATCGCGTACTGCTTTGACGTATCGCAGACCGACGGCGCAGACCTGCCCGAAGGCCCAGCGCGTCAGTTGACTGGATCTGTCGATGGCTATGCGCACATCTGGGATACGCTCCTGGCTGTATCTCCTGTGCCGGTGTCGATCGAGCCGATCACAGACTGCGAAGCCAACGGCTACTACAGCCACACTGACCAGCGCATTGTCGTCCGTGACGGCCTGGCCGAGATGCAGAGAGTCAAAACCGCGATCCATGAGATTGCCCATGCAATGCTCCACGCCAAAGGCGCAGAAGAAGCCGATGCAGACCGCAGCACCCGCGAAGTTCAGGCCGAATCTGTGGCGTATGTCGTATGCCGCGCCCTGGGCCTGGACACGTCCGACTATTCGTTCGGATATGTAGCCGGTTGGAGTGCTGACAAAGAGCTGAAAGCCCTCAAGGCGTCCCTGGATGCCATTGTGCGCACGTCCGACAAGATCCTCAAGGCCTTCGAGCCTTCTGAAAACGACAACAGCGGCCGGGAAACCTCGGCCGCTTGATTCTTAAAAACCATCACAAAATCGACAAATATATTGACTTTTTGCACAAAATATGTTATAATATATATAACCCGAAAAGCAATATGCTTTATAATGGCACCGTGCACACACTTCCGCATGGTGTCTTTTTTTTGTCCGCATGACATGCAAAGAAAGGAGATGCGTGTATGGAATTGAGCGTCCGCGACTATAAGCGAGCCATAGCCGACGGCAAAGTCGACAACTGGTCACCAAAGGATGTCGAGCAATGGCTGCACTCCGACATCGGAGGCATTGCAGGGCAAGATGCAGCCTGCAGGGCCGCCGCGATGATCATCTACAACCATTTCGAGCGCCGCCCGAGCGTCTCCCTTTTCATTGGTCCGACCGGCTGCGGCAAGACGGAGATCTGGCGTGCACTGCGACGAGAATACAGCGCCGACAACGTCCACATTATCGACGCATCAACCCTCACCGCCGAAGGCTGGCGCGGCAGTAACAAGATATCGTCCATATTCAGATCGATCCGCCCGGACCGGCGCGGCCGCTGTATCCTTGTTCTCGATGAGTTCGATAAAGTGTTGGAGCCTCAGTATGGGTCAAATAATACCAATTACAGCGATATGATCCAAAACCAACTGCTGCGCCTGTGCGATCATGACACACTGTTCTTCGGCGCCGGAGACGATGCCGGAGGCGCCCTGTCTGTTGACTGCGCCGGTGTATCAGTCGTGATGCTCGGCGCGTTCTCGCGGCTACGGGAACGTAAGGCGCACAATCAAAAGCACATCGGATTCGGCAGCACCCCCGCCGGAGATATACAGACCGAAGAGATTACAGTTGATGATCTGATCGAGTACGGCATGCGAGCCGAGCTTGCCGGCCGCATCAACCGCATCGTCTGCATGGATCCTCTCTCGGTCCAGGACCTTGTGCGGATCGGCCAAGACGAGTCCAACCGCCTATCATTGCTGCTTGACCGGCCCGTCGATATCGTGCCGGACGCGCTGATCATGCTGGCGCGTATTGCTATGCGTAAGGGCCTCGGCGCCCGCTGGCTGCTATCAAAAATCGGCACGATGATTGACGACATGATCTACGATGATCCCGACGCTCCGCACTATGTGATCGAATACGAGCCGCCTGACGCAGACGCCCGCCGGCAGGCGGCTATGGAATAATCAATCGTCATTAAAAGTAATTACGATTGGGCAAAAAAAATAGACCCGGAAGGCCGAAGCCCTCCGGGTCATACTTTTTACCTCATTTATCAGATCTTTTTGGCGTAGTCCAGACTGATCCAGCCGGCGCCGCTCTTGAGCTTGCCCCACTTAGACGCGCCGACACCGTCGGACTCGCCAACAATGGTGAACACGCCCTTGCCGGTGTATCCGTTGGCTGCGTAATGTGTGCCGGGGCCTGTCCGGATGCGCAGGTCGGAGATCGTGACCTGCACCGTATACGGCACAAAAGCCGCCGCGACAGGATAGACTGCCTTGCCGGTGCTGTCATACACTGTATAGCCAGGATGACTGTCGGCCATAGCCTTGGCATTGGCCAGGATTGAGTACGCGCCGATCTGGCTGGACGCGTCGGACCAGGACTTGCGCACGCGGTACAGGTTGTCCGACGGCTTTGTGGTCCCGCCGCCGGCCTGCGTCGCAATGACATCAGACAGGATCCGCAGGATCTTACTGCCGTATCCAGCGCCGGCTGCCCAGCCAAGGCCCTGTGGGTTTTCTTGCTGGCCGAGCCATTCGACGTACGGAGCGCTGCCACGCTTTACGTACTTGTAGCGAGGATCCACACACGCCTGACGCAGAGCCTCAGTCGATGCATAGGCCTTGAGATGCTGGATCTGTGCGCGGATGCCAAGCTGAGGCGTGGCAAAGCTATTGCCTTTGACCCCATTGCTGGTCACGCCCATGCCGCAGAAGTTGTTCTGGATCAGCGTCACTGCAGAGCCGCTGAACGTAAAATTGCCGGTCTCAAGACACGACTGTGCAAACGCGATATCGCCGCGTACACCCTCGATCTGACCCTCCGACAAATACAGAGGGATCATGTCGATCACGGACTGAGGTACAGCAGGATTGACGCCGCGGATGTATGCCGTCATCTGTGCTGCGGTAGCCTTGGCAGTGCCCATGATAGCCGTGCCGTCATCGGCTGTACCTGTGCCGCCGGTCGATCCGCTGCCGGAGAGCTGAGCCGTGACCTTGGCGGCCAGGTCGCCCATACGCGCATACATCCAGTCGCCGGGGCAGGATTTGTTGGCAAACCAGCGATGCACTGTCAGCAGCATCTCGCCGGCCTTGGGCTCGTATGCCAGGGCCTTGGTCTTGTCGCCAATCCAAAGCAGCTTGGTCTTGCCGTTGCGCTTGCAGATATCGACACACAGCTCGATCAGGCGGTCATAGACGACCTGCCGGAAAGCATATGGTGCTGTGGTATCAGACGCGCACTCGATTGTGACAGCCCGCTGATCGTTGGCGTTGCTGGAGCTGCACCAGGATCGGTTGCACTCCTCGACATACATGCCGACGGCACCGTCAAGGCCGATGCCATAATTGCTCGACGCCTGCCGCGACGCCGGCGCGAAGACGTTGCCGAGACTCTGGACAGTGACCTGACCGACGACACAATGGGGCGTGATACGGTCAATAGCGTGCGTACGCTTGCCGCTGTGGTTGGGACTGATCCGTGTATAGCTCACGAGAGGACTGTTACTCATTATATGTTGCCTCCTTTGCAATAAAAAGGGCGGGCCATGACGGCCCGCCCTTGCGTTATGTTTGTTATTCGGTCTTGGTATCGTTCGTGGTATCGTCCGTGGACGTCTCTCCGCCCGCAGCACCGGCACCTGCCGAGTCTGCCAGGCCCTCAGCGATCACATAGCCAACAACAGACGCGCCGGCCATGATCAGCGCCGATACCTGCGTCGCATTGGACTCAGTCTGACCGAGTGCGACCATGAGCAGCGACACAAAAGACGCGATCGACATCCACAGCTTACGGCTGGACAGCTTGCGCTTGACGATTTCCCAGATTTTGTCCTTATTCATAGCGATGTACCTCCTTGTATTTTGTGTGTGATGACTTATGTGACAGTCACAGTCCATTTTTTGGCGGTTGCGACGGCCAACTCGTCCTCGGTCAGTGTCCCTGCAGCAGGTGATGATGTGATTGACAGTGTCCGTGCCGATGTGATTGTCGGCAGGCTGTCGATCAGAGCCACGATAGCATCATGGCTGAGAGATGCTTGCGGGATCGAGATATTGGCACCAGACCAGCCCTCGATGTCCGGATCCAGTCGGATCGATGCGAGTGCACGGCACGAGGCAAATAGGCTGGACACAGATGATACCTTGGCCATACGCATGCGCTCGATCGCGATGAGGCTGGTGCAGCCGCTAAACATGTACTGCACATCGGTACACATATCCAGGTGCATGTCCGGCATACGCTGCAACGAGTAACACCCGCGGAACGCGTCTCGCAGCGATGAAAAATGCGAAAAATCGACGTTGTCGACAGATCGCAAAGAGTAGCAGTTGTAGCACAGAGATCTGCCGCTGCATGATACTGTCGGAGCAATGTTTGGCAGTGACTCCAGGGAGTAGCAATTCTGAAAAGCATACTCCAGCTTGGTACAGATGGCCGCGTCCAGCTTGGAAACAGACCGCAGTGAACTACAGCCCGCAAATATGTAGGACATGTTAGTGCATACAGGTGATACGATATCGCCAACTGTCTGCAGCGAACTACAGCCGGAAAACATGTAGTACATGTTGGTGCATGCAGGTAATACGATATCTCCTACTGTTTGCAGCGCTGTGCACTGATCACACATATACGACGCGATGGTGGCTGCAGGCATATTGATGCCGGTGATGGACGTCAACGATACACAATTTTGCAGCATAGACGAGATGTTTGTGCACTGTGCGATGTCGAGTCTCGGCAAACTGCGCAGCGCATAGCATGCCTTAAACGCGTAGGACAGCTCGACCACCGCAGACATGTCCATATTAGGGATGCCTGTTAGCGCGTAGCAATCCTGCATCATGTTGTTCGCGCCGACGGTCTGCCGATCTTCATGCACTCCGAGATCCAGGGCAGGGATGGCACGCAGGGAGTGGCATTGGTAGCACATGCGATAGACAGATGTGGCGTGTCTCGTGTCCAGTGCCAGGATGGCTACAAGTGACGTGCAGCCATCGAACATGCTCTCCAGATAGTTGGATGTGGCTGCGTTGCTACCGTACCAGGCAAAATACCTCATCTGCGATATATTGGCCACTTTGACTGTCCGACAGCCCGGCAGATTGCAAGCGATCTCGGCGATCGCATAGGCATACGTCGTAGACCCGTACAAATCAGAGTGACTGGTCGGCTGCCAAGTCTGGATGTCTCCGGATACGCGGATCATACACTGTCTGTATCCGTCTGCAGTCGGGTCACCCCAGGCTGATGCCTGCAGCTCCGCCTCCCACTTAGTATTGCTGTCGATTGCCTCCGGCTCCCCGACCGGGACAAAATCGCCGTCAACCACAGTGCCGAGCTCGACTGTATACTGCCCGCTATTTGTGGCAGGCAGCATGGAGATATAACTGGATCCGCCATTGGGGATCAGCATCAATATGAACATTTCTCCGGCTTCTGGCGTAGGCATGGGCAGCCAGTCTGCCGGCCGTGTGGCTGCATATACGGCCTCCGGATCGTAGTCGCTCGGATCATCACCGCCACCGCCGCTGCCGCCGCCGTCGACCTGTACATGGGCCTGTGCGTACTGTGTGACATCGTAGTTGCCGTTGGCTGTGATATCCAGCGTACCGCTCGGAGTAATGCCGCCCGTCGGCACATTGACGATAGCTCGCGCCTTGCCTGACACGTTGTGCGTGCCGTTCTCCTTGATCTCTACATCACCCTCGCCGTAAGGCGGGACTTGCACATCAGCCTGAGCGTATGCAGTAACATCCTTGACGCCGTTCTCGCCGATTGTGATCTTACCTTCTGGTGTGATACCCTTGGGCACATTGACCACGGCAGTAGCCTTGCCCGAGACATTGATCCGGCCGTTGTCGTTGATCTCGATCTCGCCCTCGCCATAAGGCGGGACAGATACATTGGCTGTAGCCTTGCCCGATACGTCATGAGGACCATTGCTGCTGATGTCAACTGTACCCTCGCCATAAGGCGGGACCTGGACATCGGCCTCAGCATACTTAGCCACATCGTGCTTGCCGTTGCTGTCGATCTCGATCGTGCCGGTCGGAGTGATACCGCCGGCGTCAACATCAACAATGGCCGTTGCCTTGCCGGACACATTGTGCCGGCCGTTGCTGCTGATTGTGATCTCTCCCTGACCATATGGCGGGACCTGTACATTGGCTGTGGCGTACTCTGTGACGTCATGCTCTCCGTTGGATGTCAGGCGTATCGTGCCCTCCGGGACAATACCGCCACCACCACCGCCTGTATCACCGTTACCGTCTGCATACGGGTCATTTTCGATCAGCGTCAAGCTCAAGCCGATCAGCTCATGGTTGCGGTAAAATGTCTTGATGTCGCTCGTTCTGTCTCCGACATAAAAATCAGCCGTGACGTACTCGCCAGACTCAGGGTCGAAAAACTGCACCGGGAATCGATTGAGGCCTTTGACCGCCTGCAGGATATCTCGGATGTGGTCAGGAAACAGGCTGTTCCACGTGCACTTTAGCGTGCGCAGCGTTCCGACGTATCCTTTCCACATGACACCCGTCAGGCTACTGCGGCCGCTGTCGCTGTCGGATGTGTCCTGATACGTGATAGACAGCGTGGAGCACCCCTTGGGCACCTGGATACCATTGACGGAGACCAGGCTGCCGAGGTTGGTTGTGTGTAGTCTACTCATTGTCCGTCACCTCCTCATCTCACGGGAATCTTGCTGACCTCGTCATACAGGCGTTTGCAGGTCCCGTTCCCGCCGAGGCTCTTGTAACCGTCATACAGGATCTGCAGGTTGTGAAACTCGTCGACGTCCATATGATCGCGGGCGCCGGCCTTGAACTCGGAGAGAAACTGCCCGCACAGATAATAGATACGGTCATGCGCAAGCGCCAGCAGCATCTTGCGTTCTGCGCTGTCAGCCTTTTTGGCGTCCTTCTTCGCGTCCTGGCGGCGCTGATACACCGCGAGGACAAGGGCCCAGAGGCCCGATGATGCCATCATCGATGTGACGATGGTAATAATCAGTTGTGTCGTGTCCATGTATGCCCCTCCGATCAGATGACAGGCGACCATTTGTTAGTGACAATATCCAGAGTCGCCGACGCGCCAGTTGATCGCGACAGGTGGAACGGCATGATATACGCCATGGGGTTGTTTTTGACGTGCATAAATCCGATGCCTACGCCAAAAGGCTGGAACTGGATTTCTTTCTCGGACAGCCATTTTGCCAGGAAGGCCACGCTGCCGAAATATTTATTGGCCACACTGACGCGCAGCACCACAGTAAACTCGTTGCCTGTGTATCCGAGCGCCTTATACGTAGGGACGGCTACATACTGCTCAACGACTGTATTAGCCTTTGACGTTTCGGTGACCAGTTCCACACCGGACTCCTTGACAACAAGTCCGACCGTATTATCGCCGTAGCTTATAGTGCGCATCGGGACATAGATGACAGTCATAGCGCTGTCGCCGCCAGATCCTCCGCCGCCCTGACTATTTTTGATCGCCTCGTCGACGTAGTCTTTTGTGGCGTAATCGCCATTGGCCACATCCTCAACTGTGCCTTGTTCCGGCGCTCGCAGGTCATCAGCCTCGTCGGCTGTGATAGCATCACAGCTATACGTGGCAGACATACCGCCGTGCACAGATACAGAAGTGATCGGGATCCTGGCCGTCACAGATGATCCGGCCTGCGGATATGTCACGTCCAGCATCACACCGGCCGGTATATTAGGATCCAAGATCATCTTGACGGTCGCCTCACACACAGGCAGGCCTACAAGCGCCTCATAAAGACGCGCCTGGATGGCTGCACAGTTGGCCTCTGTCACGAACTGACCGGACGACAACTTATACAGCCGGCTGTCTGATCCTGTGATCTCCTGCCCGTACACCTGCACGCCGGTGTATGCTTGGCTGTCCGTGACTGTGTAGTCCAGCAGCCAGCTCGTCTCGACCGATACATCTGCCTGATCGGTATACCATCCACATTGCAGCCGGCCGTCGGCTGTCATACGGCCGTAGTTACCGGAGATAAGCAGCGCCGCAGCGATAGCCTGCCGGCACGTCATGGACAGCTCAGGCTGTTGGCCCTCATCGTCACGCAGATCGACAGGGATATCGCCGCCATTTGCCGGCAGCGATCCGATTGTAATACCAGCCTCCGCGGCTGCAGACTCGATGATCTGGTTGGCCGTCATCGGGAATGTGTATGTAGTCCATTTTGTCTTGTCGGCCTTTCGCAGGCCGTCATAACACTTGACGGCGATACTCGACATGCGGATTGTGGACCCGTATGCGTACACAGTACAGAGTAGATCATATGTGGCCGTAGACGCTGTGCGGCCGTAGCCTACATACACCTGGACCTCTGCGCCATCCGCAAACAGCCCGCTGTATCGGCCGTCTGGATTAAGGACCGTAAAATTGCACGAGGCAATGACGCACCCGCCGGGGGCGAATGCGCCGCTGCCTGTGCCTGATCTGAACGAAAAGGACTTGATATCGCCCTCGTAGATCTCAACGCTGCCGGCTATGATCTTGATGCGCGGATGCTGATACCGCTTGATCATGTCGCGTGTGATTGCCATATATCAGCACCTCCTCAATATGCAAGCTGCGGGTTATAGCGAGTGTTCCGCAACTGCCGCGCCTTGTCTGTCGCGGTTGCGATCTCCTCGCCGTCGATATACAGGTTGACGTCGCCGCCGTCTGTATCCTCCAGCGCGGCCCGCATAGCTGCGTACATGTCGTCCTGCGTAGCCTGGCCGGACTGGATGGCATAGTATGCGCTGCCTCTCAGGCTGTCCATAGTCTGCGCCTCTGCTGCAGTCGTATTATCCAACGATTTGTAAGGATCGGGCGTGTCAAGGCCGAAGAGTCCGCGGCCCCAGTCGATCAGACGGCCGATACCATCGGCAATCGCTCCGCCAAGGCTGGAAAAGAAATCAACTACAGAGTCGATCAGGCCCCAGATCGTGTCTTTGACGATGCCGATTACGCCGTCGACGATGCCGGCAAAACCTTGCACGACACCCTCAGCGCCGCGCCATGCGCGGTCCCAGTCGCCCGTAAATACGCCGACAACAAAGTTGATCACGCCCTCGATGATGCTAAATACACCAGAAAGAGCGTCTGCGATGTCGCCGAGGATGTTGATCGTGGTCGTCAGCAGATTGTGGAGCTGCGGCAACACTGTGCTCAGCACGGACGAAACGAGCCAATCGATGATCGGCTGTACAAAGTCCCACAAGATCGACAACGTATCGAATACGGCGCCGAGCGCATCGCCGAGCGTGTCAAACATAGGCTGCAGGTGCTGCGTCCACAGATCGCTCACAGCACTGGATACCTCGTCGAGCATAGGCGCGACCTGACTATCCCAGATCTCCATCACAGTCCCGACGATGTCCGAGATACCGAGCGAGATATTGTCGATCAGAGGCTTGATATGGGCATCGTATACCTCATTGGCCTTGTCTCCAATAAAGTCGACGGCCGTCTGGATCGTACCTGTGATAGACGCTCCATAAGCCAAGACGTCGTCAAACGCCTTGCGCAGCGCGTCAGTGTTGAGAATGATCGGCGTCGCGAATACGCCTAGAATATCCCGCGCAGCCTTCTGGCCGAGCAGCGTTATGGACATGAAAGCGTCGGCAAAAATGCCGATGATGTTTCCGGTCATGGCCTGCCCGTTTTCGCCGCCGAACGGCTCGAAGATACGCGCAACAGACTGGGCAAGATTACCAAGAACCTCAGCAATGTCGCCGCGGACGTCAAACATCGATACGATGTATGCCTTGATGCGCTCCTTGCTTTTGGCCAGGAAAGACTCGATACCGCCGACAATATTGCTGCCGATGGATACGCCAACAGATGCCACAGATCCTGTGATCTGTCCGATTGCGTAGGATACACGGGACAGATAATTCTCGGCGGCTCCAGTCACCTCGGGATCGGTAAAAATGTCCTTGATGTGTTGCCCGATCGACTTTACATCGTCAAGGATCCCCGTCACGCGGCCGCTGAAATTGCTGCCAAGGCCGGCCGAAAATCCGGCCTTAAACTCGCTGGCCATCTGCCGGGCCATATCGATCACAGGCTGCATCTTAGCCTTGAGCGCATCCAGTTTTGCCTGCATTGCCGAGAGCTGGCTATTTGTGCCGGCCGTAGCGTCGTTGAGCGCCTGCATACCTGATACAGTTGCAGGATCGGACAAAGCGTCGAGCGCGTCTTGGTCAACCAGGTCAGAATCTTTGCCTCCGAGCTGATGAATCTCATCGAACCCGAACAGGAACCGCTTTGCGGCGTCAGATGCCTTGTCCATACCGTCAACAAGAGCCGCGCCGGTGTCTTCGGCCGCTGCGGCCGAATCCTGCAAGCTGGATGTCACGGCCGACGTATCGGTCGACAGGTCTGTGCCTGTGATCGCGGCCATGGTCAGCTTGAATTTTTCGGATAGCTCAGACAGCTTGGCGATGATAGAGTTGATCACCTTGAGCGCCGGCGTGAGTGCCATGATCAGGCCCTGGCCGATCGATGCCTTGATTGAGTCGAACTGCATGGCCAGGATACGCGTCTGGTTGGCCCAGCCGCCGCTTGTCCGGGCAAAGTCGCCCTGAGCGTCTGCTGTCGCGTCCAGCAGGTAATTGTAGCGGAGCATTGCCTGCTCCGCCTGGGTCATGCTGTTGTAGCTCGTTGTGATACCTTGTGCGAGCGCATACGCCTCAAGGTTGGCGACGCTCATGTTAATGCCTAGCTGTTTCAGCGGCTCAGTCTCGCCGCTGATGCCGCTGCGAATCTTCTCAAAAGCCGCCTCGGCGTCGAGATTATAAAAGCTCGCCATGTCGCCGGCAAGGCCGGTCATGGTTGTTGACATGTCATACGCCTGCTCTGTCGTCAGGCCCATTGATTTGAGCATGCTGCCCATTGTCGACGTATAGCGCTTTGCGGCCGTCTCAGACAGGCCAAACTGCTTGATGGCCCCCTTGGCGAACTTGTCGACCTGCTTGTTCAGCGAGCCGAACGTAACGTCAACGACGTTCTGGACCTCGGTCAGATCGCTGCCGAGGTCGATACAGGACTTGCCGAAACTGACAATAGCCTTGACCGACAGGGCAGCAGCAGCGATGGCGCCGACGCGCTTGAGTGTGGCGCCAACTTTGTCCATGCTACCCTTGATGCGCGACTCGGTCTGTGACGTGACCTGCTGCGCCTGTGACATTGCCCGTTGCAGTTGTACTGTGTTACCGGTCAGCACTACCTGCAGGCGCTTGAGGGTCGTATCCCCTCCGGGTGTATTACTCATGCGGCGTGGCACCTCCTCTCTGCGCTCGCCGTAAGTTCTGGCGGGCCGCAAAATCCTCGAACATGACCGTGTATTTCTCCAGGCTCATCTCGCCGCCGCTTGACTCAGCACCGAACAAGCCGGGATAATACGCAGACAGGGGCGTGAGCTGCCGTCTGTTTTTGTCAAACAGGCAAGCAATCGACTCGCCGGTCTGCAGCGACAGATTGCGCAGCATGATGATCTGCTGCTTGGCGCCGGCCTCCTGTTTGGCCTTGTCGCGATTGATACGCCGCACAGCAGCCTCCAGCAGCGCCGTGATCTCGGAAAGAGTCATGTGCCAGTATCCTTGTATGTCTGTGTATCCTGCGTCCAGATACGAGCGCAGGATATCGTACAGGATGTCGGTCATGGTCTGCGGGATTGCTGTTAGGCTTTCATATCCTCCAGCTTCTCGCCGAGTTCGTCCGCCTGCTCCCGCGGAAAAAAACCAGACGCCTGGAAGATCGGCACATAGACGCCGGCATAAAAATCAACCTGGCTGCCACCATTGGCAATATAGCGGTCATACATGCTGTAAACATCGGACATCTTTTTGTCGTGATTGAATCTCTGCAGTGCGGCGTGGGTCACCAGCATCATCGTGCGCAGGGACGGCATACCAGTGTCGTTGTTGCCGATCGCACTCATAAGGTTGCGGCCGCCCAGCTTGTTCTCCAGCTCACAGATCTGCGCGGCCTCCAGAACCAGATTGACGCTCTCGTTCTCGGAGATTTGCCATACAGCAAAAGGTTTATTTTCCATTATTCAAAGACTCCTTTCATCTGATAAAAAAAAGCGGGCTGAAATTATCAGCCCGCCGCGGTGTATTGGTGTGTTAGGCTATTACGGCCCTTCGGTCGCGTCAGTCGTCGCGAAGTCAGACGACAGGCCGATGGTCAGCTGCCAGTTGACGGGGGTGTCGGGACCGCCGGCAGTCAGCAGCTTGGTCGATACGGTGCCGGAAAACTCAACCTTCAAACCGTCAAACAGGGTCAGATAGAAGAACAGGTTGTCGCCGGCTGCCTCTTTATCCCGCATCGTCTTGTACTGAGTCTTTTCCGCTTTGCTACGATAGCGGAATTTGAAGATCAGATCACCGGCATCCTTCTGCCCGAGCTCATACTGTTTGTATTCGTCATCGACTGCAGAATGGTCAACCTTGTTGGCGTCGCCGCCGATGTCGGGCAGCTCCACGCAGCCGACAAGGTTGGTGTAGCTGCCTGCCTCTGTGCCGTAGCCCAGCTTTGCGCCATTTACCAGCATATTATTACCTCTCTTTCTAATCAGTGAAATACATAGGGCGTTGCCCTGTCGGCGATGCACTCATAGCGCATCTGCCGATGCTTGGCGGGATCTGTGCCGGACGGCACGTCCCGCGACATCGTCCGCAGCATGCCGATCGATGCCATAGCCGCGTCCACCTGCGCCGCGATGGCCGTTGTGCTGCGCTTGTCCCACACGTCGATACGGTAGACGATACGTGCTGACTGCTCAGCGTTGTCAGTCCACTCTTCGACCGCGTTGTTCTCTTCGGTGTATGTCACCTTGGGCAGTTTCGCCCAGTCTCGCGGCCACGCGTCCGACACGTCGGCGCCGGGGCAGCCGGCGCACAGTGCATCGTATACGTCCTTACGGATATCAACCATTGCCAGCCACCTCCTCGATTTTTGCGCCAATGTCTGCTGCGATGCCGTCCGTAATACGATTGATATTGTTGTTGAGGGCCGGGTATAGATACGGCTGCGCCTCTTGGCCGATGCCAAGCTCCACAGCCGGACCATACACGATATCAGTGTAGGCGGACCCTGTGACCGTATCAGCATCATGTGTGATCTCGCTGTCGATGCTGTCGCGCAAGTCGCCGGACTCAACGGGGGCCAGGTGTTTGGCCTCGTCCCTGATAAAATCAGTCCAGTCGGCGATGCTGTCTGACATGTCTATACGCCCGATGGCGCCCAGTTGCCGCAGCAGGTCGTCAGCCCCGACAATATAGCTCATAAGATCGCCTCCAGATCATACACGCGGAAGGCGTCCTCGGTCAGGCCTTTGACGGCCGTCACGCGGTAGTCAGGGTCTTTATCGCCTGAGACATACACGCAGATGCCATCACCCTCAGCGATAGGCGCCGCGCCGTCATACTGCATCTTGCAGATGTACTGCAGCCGCTCGCCGTACTGTGCGGCGGCAATCTTGCCGGATGCGCGGCGGATGATGGCCTGGATATCCACAGGATCGCCCCAGGCTGTGTATGTGTTGCCCTCATCGTCTTTGGACGGCGTAGCCTTGCGCCAGCTATACGGTCGCTTGAGAGCCTGTCTCAATCGCCTCATGGTAATCACCTCCGACGCGGGCCAGCCGGTAGCGCTGTACCTGCTGCATGACTGTGGCGGGGATGTCGACAAAAGCAGATGAGATGCCGATCTCACCGTCAGATCTGCTCGACATCCCCTCGGAGCCCATCCTATTATACATGCAGACGGCCAGCTCCCGAACAGCGGGAGCCAGCTCGTCGATCATGTGTGTCCGCCCACAGATGCCGAGGATACGGGCCGCGGCCTCCGCAAGCAATACAGTGATAAGCGCGGAGTCAGAGCAGCCTGTCAGGGTCTCGACGATCTGACGATCTTGCTCTGTCATGCATCCGCGCCTCCTTTCTTGGCCGCCTTGCGCTTCGGCGCCTCTTTCTGAGGCTCTGCCGCAGCTTCCGGAGCGGTATTCTCGGCAGCCGCTTCCGGTGCCTTGTCTTTGCCATCATTGCCCTTGCGGGCCGTCTCGACAATATGATAGCCGTATCCCGCAAAACGCGGGATGTCTGCCTTGCGCGTGACATGCTGGATGGCCCCACGGGCCATCAGCACTTTGTCGCCGGTAGTCTTACTCATGGCTCATACCTCCGTATCAGCCTTCGGCCGGCGCGGTGCCAGACAGGCAGGCCGCGACCAGCTTGGCCTTGTTGTCCATGACCCAGATGTCGTGGTACTTACGGTAGGTCAGGTCCCACGCGTCAGCAGACTGGTTGGTGTCGGGGTCGATGATCTTGACCTTGTCCGTCTTGGACACGGCAATGGGCACACGGGAGTCCATCACAATCCAGTTGATGTTACCCTCGCCGGAGTAGCCGTCATCGGGATCGATGGTGACCTTGGCGTACATACGGTCATCAGCAGTGGCGATCAGCGGGGCGCCGTCAAACGTAGGCACCTGAGTATTGATGCCGCCCTGAGACCAGGTGGTATTGTGCAGCTGAGTGGCCAGAGCAGTCTCCAGGGCGCCCAGAGCGTCAAAGGAGATGTGGACCACGACGTTCTTGGCGCCGTTCTTCCGCACCTTGGTGATGTCGGCCTTGAGCTTCTCGATGATGGTGTCCTTGGCGGGAGTGTAGGACTCCGTCACATTGCCGGCTGTCTTGGCGACGCCGAACAGCGTAGCGATACGGTATGCGTCGACTTCGGGCACAACATGATCGCGCTGGAAAGTGCCCATCACAGACGCGCCGGTGGTAGCAAAGTTGGTCTCGTCGACGTCCATGGAATCCAGACGGAACTTTTTCCCTCGATCCTGGGTCATCTGCTTGGTCTCATACGTCAGAGTGACGGTGCCGTCAGGGTAGCCGGTAGCGCGGTCATAGTCGGCCAGGCCGTCCAGAGACATCTTGGGGATCTTGATCTCGTTGCCGCCGTTGTATTTGACTTGGCCTGCGTTGGCCTCCATCCAGCCTGTGGTCATCTCCTGGGTTGCCAGGGTATCGAGCTGAGTCTGATACACCTTTGCGTATTCGATAGTGTTAGGCATTATCTTGTCATCCTTTCTGTTTCATATGTTGTGGGGTGTGTATTAGCCGAAAAAGCCGCTGCGCATGGCCTTGGCAATCTGCTCCTCAATGGACTTGTTGCCGTTGTCCTGCGCCTTGTCCATGGTCTTGCCGCCCTTGAGGCGGTCCTCCACGGCGGTCTGTACGGCCGCCTGGAAAGCTGTCTCGATGGACTTGAGGGATGCATTGGCAGTGTCAGCGCTCGTATAATCTACGATCTCGGCCAGACTGAGGGGCAGTCCCTTGCTCGCCAGAGTATCCTTGGCGGTTGCGGTCAGCTCGCGGCGTGTGATCGCTGCTTCGCGCTTTGCCAGCTCTTCGGCCTGCTTCTGGCGGTCATGCTCCTCGCGCTCTGCCTGGGTCATCTTGGCCAGACGCTGAGCCTCGGTCACAGCGTCATTGATCTGCTGCTGGATCGTGGCCGTCATCTTGCCCTTCTGCGTCTCAAGAGCTTTGGAGACGCGCCGGTCAAACTCTGCCTGCATGCCGTCCTGCTGGAGGAACTGATCAAACGCGGACAGGTGGCCGCCGTCTTTCTGCTGCGTCCCGGTTGCTCCATTGCCGCCTGCGGCCCCAGAGGCTGCGCCGGTCTGCTGCTGTGTGGTCTGTGCGCCGGTATCCTGGGCGCCGGTCTGAGTGTTGGTATTGGTATCTGCCATGTGTATCCATCCTTTCTGTGCGCCCGCCGCATTCGCATACGCGCCCGCGGTATTCGCAATCTGTCATTGTTATACGTATATAATCAAAAGAGCCGGGCGTCCCCGGCTCCTTGATCATCATTGTTTTCCGGCTGTTGAGGTACAACAGCCTCATTTTTAAGTGCCGCGATCTCTGCGTCAGGATCCTCGACAAACGGCAGCTGCTGCAACAGTGTCCGCTGCGATACCTTGCCGGACAGAGTAGCGACGATCTGTGCCGTCTCTGCCACGTTGGTCGGCAGGGCGCGGGCAAAGTGCGGGATGATCCCGTCAGGGTTGATCAGCAACTGCTTTAGGCCTAGGAAGCGGCAAAACATGCGGATCCGCTTGCGCAGGCCCTTGCGATAGTAGCGCTCCTTGGTCTTGGTTGCCCACTCCAAAAGCAGGCATTTATACGCAATGGCTACGCCGCTCGCATTCCCGGCAAAAGACTCGTCCGAAAAGTCAGGGACATATGCCATACGCAGGATATCCTTGGCGATGGCCTTTTGTAGGATCTCGACGCCGGACTCGTCCAGTTGTCGCGTCAGCCATTCTGCGCCCATGCTCTGCTTGTCCGGGAACTCAAGCAGTTTACCGTCTCTCAGAGCCTGTTTGGCGCCATCCTTGGCCTCGTCTGTGTCGTCCGACAGCAGTGTGCCGTAGATGATCAGAATCGCGTCCACGAAATCCTGGACATCGTTGACACGGTCGCTCATCAGCGTGTTATACGCATCAATGAGGGGGATGAGCTGCTCATAGTCTCCGATGCCGTTGTGATTGTTGGCGTATGCAATGATCGGCACCTCGCCGAGATAATGCCGGCGCGGCTCGCCGTCCGCCGGCTGTGTGACGTCTGTGCCGTCAAGGATATTGATCTCGTGGATATAGTTTGCGGTGCATACTGTCGCGACATATCGGGTCAGATCTCTCTCATCATCATGGATGACGCGATAATATACGCCGGCAAGCTCTCGCTCCTCGATGCTCGTGTCATAGATCAAAAAGGTGTTGCGGGCACACAGGTTGCGCACCTGCAGCTCTGCCTCGCCCTCCGCGGCGTACACATATTCATAGGCGGCGCCGTTCTGCGACGCCTCGAACGCGTTGTCAGCATCCACATCGTCAACATGGGCGCGGTCAAACGCCTGCAGCAGCGGCGTAATGTCGCCGCCGTTGGTGTCGGTATACGTGATAGGATTGGCGGCAAAATAGCCGGTCGCCGTATCCGTGATATACTTGGCCCAGTTGATCGTGACCTTGTTGTTCGGCGCGTTGTGGGATCGCTGCCGAGTCTCGATCTTGTGGTGGCCGTTGTAATAGGCCTCAAGCGTCTGCATACGGTCGGAGATAGCGCGGTGCTGTTGGATCAGCTTGAGGATTGTCTGTTTGTTGGGCTTCGCCTCGTCGAAGTTATCGACTGTGAATTTGATCATATCGTGTATCATCTCCTCCCATACAGGATATCGGCCTTGTTACCGATGCGGCCTGCCTGTCCATAGCTGCGGATCAGGCTCGCGGCAGAGTCCGGCGCGTCATCGTGCTCGGCCGTCTCAGTGTAGTCCAGTATCTGTGACAGATAGTCTGGATCTGTATCTTTGATCCACTCGATACGCGGCCACTCTCGTTTGAGATGTGTCGCGATCTTGATGTACTTGTTTTCTTTTTCGGTATATTCGGACACAGGCAGGCCGCGGGCTCGCAGGTCGCGGGCCAGATAGCCCTTGTCGCCGTTCTTTTCGCAGGCGATCGTGCCGGCCCTATACAGCTTGTGGAGAGCCTGGATCTCATCCAGGTGTCCGTCAACATGACCGCGCCACAGCTTACCATAGCCGATATATCCGCCGCCCGGCCTGCGCTTGAGTATCGTCAGGGCAGTGTAGTCACTGCCGCCATACGCTGCGTCAATGTGGGCGCGGCCGTTGTAGATGTCGGCTGACTTCCCGGCGTAAAATTGCGGCGGGCCAAACAGCGCGTCATCAGAGGCGATATGCCGCAGCTCATAGTTAGCGGCATAAAGTGACGGCGACATCGAGGCGCGTAGTCGCTGCTGCTGTTCTGGAGTGATCAGACCAGTGTCATACACAGAGAACCGGTGCACGTTTGGCATCAAGGTTGATATGCAGTCATCCTTATGCCACGGCGTGCCGGTATTAAAAATGCGGCCGCCGCGGTTGCGGATATTTTGTAGCTCCATATACTGCCGCTTGGTCTGCTCACGCTCGGCGCGGCTGATACGGTCTTTGACATTAACAATGTCGTCTGTATAGATATAGTCGGCATGCTTGCCTGTGATGGATCCACTGAGACCCATGCCCTGGATCTGCACCTGGCCGCGGTTGCTCCGCGCCAGGTTGGTGTCGATCTTGTATGCGCTGCGCGTGGTCAGCTCAAGATCGATACCGTAGATCTCATATGCGATATAACGCAAAAGATCGCTGTCCAGGATCTTTTGAGCCTGGGCAACGATCTCTGTTACGTCGTCGTCAGTTTTGCGGATAAAAAATGTTGATTTATCAGGGCGCAATACAGCGCCAAAAGCAAGGGCCACAGACAGGCACGTGGTCTTATATGATCCACGGTGCCCGAGAAGCGTATAATCGTCAGGACACAGCAGCATAGTGCGGAGCCAGTCGTTGTGTACGTCAGTCAACAAATCAAACCCGAGAGCCCGCGCGTATTTGACTGGTGTCTCCTTGACACTTCGGATCAGGGCCTCATTCATTGAGGATCGCCTCGACTTTCGCCGCGGCGTCGGAAAGATCGCCGTGGACGTTAGCTTCGACACGCTGCAGGTATACGGCGTCCATCTTGTTGAGGATGTCGATCGCCTGCATGCGCTGCTTGGGGTGCATATGCTCGTCGCGGGCAATGGTAGTCAGTGTCTCAAGCCGCTCCTGGCGGTCCATTACGGCCGCGGCTGCAGCCTCAGCCTGTAGCTCTTTGATACGCTCGTCAACCTCGGGGATGCGGCGCATCTCGCTGGCGCGGGAGTAGACTGTCTTTTCGGTCCATCGGCATGCACTAGGTTTGGCGGCGCGATATGCGTCTGCCTGTGACATACCCCTGACTATCTCTTGCGCATACCGCTCATATTGGGCGTTAGGCAGTTCCGGCATATCGTGTCACCTCCTTTGTAATTAAAAATAAGCCCGCTCGATACATCCGCGGATCACAGCGTCCACCTCAGCATCGGTCATGGCTTTCGGGTTCATCATCTTTTCAATCTTGTTCGGCGCGGGCGGATCAATGCACAGCTCGCGCAGGATCTTTAGGCGGTACTTGACGTACCGTGGGCGCGACATTTGCCGCTCTCTTTTATACATCGTCATGCCCTCTCGTAGCGTCTATGATGTATGCATCCACCAAATCGCGTATCTGGTGCAAATACGCGAGGAAATCGAACTCGGCGGCCGTATTTCCTGATTGACGCTCAAGCTCGCAAACCATACGGTCGAAATTCAACTCACCATTTAAGCGCCGCAGCGAGGCTTCTCTTGCGCCTCTCTGCAGTGCAACAGGATCGACCTCTTCTTTTTCCTCCGGCTTCTGAACGTACATGTTCACAGACAGGTTAAAATCATATTGTTCGACCTCGTCGAACTCAACCACGCGATCCATGTTGATTTCAGTGTCAATCATGTGGATGCGCGTATCGGTCTTGTTCTTTCTGAGCACCAGAATACACGTTGCAATCTGTGTGTCCTCGAAATGTCCACCCGGAATGTGGATGACCTTGTCAACATAGTTCTGTCTGACAAGCCATTCTCGGATCTTTCCTTCGCGCTGACCGCGATACAGCACGCCGGGGAAAGAGAGGCAAACTGCCACACCATCATCTGCAAGATAATGCAAGATGTGCAGTATAAAAGCGTAGTCAGCTTTACCGGGCGGCGGCAATACTGGAGCAGCCGCGAACCTCTCATCGTCTTTCAACTGGTCCGGAGACCACCGGATCGAAAATGGCGGATTTGCTACGATACACTTGAATTTTTTATCAGTGAACGCAGGATCCATCAGTGTATCACCGACAACGCCGGTGAAGTTCGGAATATTTTGGCGGGCGCACTCGACTTGTTCAGCCAGGATGTCCTGACCGTACTTCTTGACATCGTCGTCGAATACGCTCAGCAGCATACCATCGCCGCAAGTCGGATCATATACTTCCTTGACGTCAGGCGGGCAGTAGCTTTTAATCTCTTTGGCCAGTGCGGCGTCTGTGTAAAAGATTCCGTGCTTCTTCAAGTCGGCCCGAAATCGCTTTGCGCTGATTGCCATATAAATCACCTACTATTACGCGTCACAGCGTCGCTGTGATCATATGCTCCTTGTCATGCAGCGTGATGACGGGATATCTATTGCTGGCGGGCTGATACCCGCCGCGGCGGCCATAGCCTCCATACGTGAGGGATGAGGCCGTATTGATATACAGCTGCTGCCTGCGCACAGCAACATGTCGCTGCGGCACAACTCGATACGAAGCCTGCTCCAGGATCGCGGGCTGATGTGTATGCCCCATGATATAGATGTCTGCGTCGATAATTGACGACATCTCCTGAAGCGCGTTGATTTTTCCTCCAGGGCGTCTTCCGCCGCCATGACCATGTGCGATATACAGTGTGTATGTCAGAGGGGTGCAGTGCCTGTATTCGCGCCCGAACTTCAAAAACACAAGCGCCGTCGTGTCGCTATACACGCTCAGCAGGCCAAGCTCACGGGCCAGCAGGCGCGTCATATCGCTGCCGGCTGTGCGGCTGATGCGCTCCTCGTGATTACCGGGGACTATTGCAAGGATCTTGTCCTTGATCGGCTCCAAAAGGTCGGCGCAGCGCTCAAGCTGCTCAGACGGACGCAAGGTCTCGCCGTAGGTGTCGCTCTTACTGCCGATGATGGCCGTATTCATCAAGTCGCCGCACAATACAGTGTATCTGTTCGGATTTTCGCGAACTCCATCGATGAGAGACTTGATGATCGACATGTCGGCGTGGGGATCGCCGATGTGCAGGTCTGCAATGGGTATCACCTCGATCGGCTGATCGTGGCAATCCAAAACATGACTAATGCCCGGCATGATGTAGCCGGGCGGATACTTGCGCGGCATCGGCGCGTCACCTCCTCGTCAGTCGTCGATGCGTATTCCGCCGCGCCCTGGATTGTAATCAGGTACGGCGGCTAATTGTTCGTCGGTCAAGGTTGTTGCTTTCTTCCGCCGTGTACGGCGCTGCGGTAATACAGGATCAGTGGGCATAACCTCAGGCGCCTGATCGGTAAGCGTCAGGTCGGCGCGGATATGCCGCAGCGTGCGGATCGATGATTCAAGCGCCGAGACCTGCCGCAGCAGGTCGTCGCGCATTTTTTCAAGTGTTTGGATTTCGTTGTCCATATCTTGTGACCCTTCCCGGAATCTAACCTATATGTAGTGCGCGAATGGTAAAAAAATAGACATAACACAAGGCGGGCCCGGATGGACCCGCCCATGTTACGTCTGGAAAAGGAAAGGAGGAATTATGAAATGAAAACAACAGTGCGCTATGTATACCTATCTACATTATCATTATAACTCTTTAGCCGTATAATGTCAAGCATTTTCGTTGATTTTTTGCGTTAAAAATGGTATAATTAAAATTTTATTTTACATCATATGTTCAGCCCGCACCGCGATCCCTGCCGCAGCGTCAAATACGCAGCAAAAGCAGGGCGTCACTACTCGTCACACGCGACGCAGATGCGCGGCACAATCAGTCACACCGACTCCTAGCACCGGCGCGGCTTCGTGGCCGCCTCGTCACCTGTTGTGCTTTCAAAGCACACGATTTCAGCCGATTTTTACGCAGGCAGTCACTGCCTTCCATCCAGTGCTGGAGCGGCATGAGCTCCGTTCGCCCTGTCCGGGCTCAGCTACGCAGGGTAAAACAAAAAAGGGCATAAGAGGGGGTGACGCAGCTTCGCAGCGCCCGGCATAGCCGGTACCCCTCTTACAAGCCCCTGACGGGGTGCCCATGCCGCCGAGAGGGCGGCGAAAAAATAGAACAATCATATCAACTGCTGGGCAACTTTCGGCCCACAAAATGGCTCAACTTTGGGCCGATCATGGGCCACAGCGCGGCTCACTCTTGGGCTCACTTCGGCCCACAGAATGGCTCACTCTTGGGCCTATCTTGGCCCACTGTGAGGCTCACTCCTGGACATAGGTCGAGAGGACGGACGATACAGCCACACACGAGACCGCCGGCGGACGCACGGGGGAGCGGATACAGGGGGAGGAGATCGGACAACGTAGCCGGCAACAGCAGTCCAATGCCGCCATGTGTAAAATAGCTCATTGCGTTATATAGCGTTACTTGGCAATACATGGCGGAAGGATCCCTGGGTTCCCTTGGGTTCCCAACGTTTGGGAACCCATTTTTGACTTAAAAAGCCTGATAAATGAGTGTAAAACATCTAAAAATAAGCAAGGTTCCCAAGGTTCCCATTTTTCTTTGTAAGTATATACATATGTGTTATGGCATATAGCGTATAGCATATAGCATATAGTATAGTATACGGTAATGACGAAAGTTTTTGGGAACCTTGGGAACCCAGGCGTTTCTCTAGTGAAAAAGACTGATAAATGAGAAGAAAAACGCGAAAAACGGGATACATTTTAGTGGGATCCCTTGGGAACCCAGGGATCCCTGAGCGAAGTTGAGCGAAGTTGAGTCACATGGCATACACATGCTCCTCTCCTTCCTGTATTTTTCCAGAGTGTATTTATGCCGAAGGCAAAAAAATCCCCCTGGCAATTGCCAGGGGGATGCTATGCTATTTATTCATCGTCGTCGTCTTCGGCCACATCGAACTGCTGCCAAGATATCGTACGCATCAGACCGCCCTTACGCCAGATGCGGCCCTTGGTCTTGCCGCCAACGTCCTGGGTCATCATAGACGGCTCAAGACGGTCTGTGAGGCGCTTATTATCGATGCGCAACCATGCATCATGCAGGACAAAGGGATTCTGCCCGCAGCGCCTGGACTCGCTATAAGTAGACAGGGCCGGATGTGACTCGTTGAGATCAGGGATGCGCGTCCGGACTCGCTCATCTGTGCCGACGTAGCGGATGCCATAGTTGTTGTGAGAGGCGTACTGCTGCAGGTCATCACGCAACGCACGCTCGCTCACAGCACGCTCGCCACACATATCACACCAGATAACATACATAGCGTACAGCAGCTCCAACGGCATGAATTCCATATGCAGGCCAGGAATGACTTCATCGAGAAAGCGCAGTGACGGAATGCTCTCTGCCAGCATATCCCGCTTGTTGGGTTCGAGTACACGCAGATCGTCTATGCTGTATCCATCCAGACACTCCATCTCCTCGGTCAAGTGATATGCCAGCCACTCGGCAACTTCTTCGCGCTGCACATAGTCACTCTTGATGTACGGCTTCGAGTCGTCAAAGCTCTTCTCAAACCTGATCACCACTGTATGGGATACCACAGAGTCGTTTTTTTCGGAAAAGACAGGTGCCCGGTTCGATTGCTGGAGCAAAAAACCATTAAACCTGAACTTGAACGGCGCCTCACGGATGCATCGATAAGTCATCTCCTGAGCGCGTGACAGCATCTTAGCTCTCGCACACTTGTCGATGTATGTTACAGACCTGTTGGATTCCTCGCCTACGATCGCATAAGCGCTCATGATGTTCTGGTCAAGCTCGTACGGCTTGTCCAAGTCTTCGACTGCAATAGGGATTACGCGGTCACCAGTAGATATCAGATCCTCATCGCCAGGCTCAAGCGGCTTGTCGATCAATCTCTGCATCATAGACCAGATAGCGCCCTTACCGTTATGCCCCATACCATTAGCATTGACCCAAAAATGATACAGATTCGGGGCGCCGTTGACATGACGAATAAGAAACTGCATAGCTTGCCAGATGATATTACTGGACGCATGCCCCTCTTTATCGTCGTTAAAGGGATCCGTCAGCATCTGACTGGGACGCCAAGAATATCCGTCACTGGGATTGACGATGACAGGCTCAGCAACATGCCTGTCTGCATCGCACTTGAGAACGGCGCCAGGCCCATACGGATGATACACAGGCAACTTGCCAAGTGTAATCTGATCAGGGTACATACGGTCAAAATTCTCATCATCATACGATGTCAGACTCTTTGTACGATAGTCCCACAAGCCGTTGCGAAACCATACCAGCTTGTCGTCACTCTGGATGCGCACGCGCGGTGCGCGTCGGATCTCGCGATCAAACGTTGACAGATCCTGCCGCGTACCGTTAGGGCAGAGTCTCTGGAAAGCCATCATCACAGGCCCTGCGCTGTCACGTGCATTGATGATATCGTACGTACCAGCCCACCGATAGTCGCCGTGCTGATCATTGTAGTAATGCTTGCAGATCATCTTGTGACTGTCTTGGCCTGTCAGCATTACCTTGATGTCACCTGTAGCAAGGATCACGCGTGCTACAACGTAGCCAGGCAGATACTCTGGTGCAGATAACTTTGATCCCTTCGGACGAGCCTGATTTTCGAGTTCGAATGCGACCCGCAATGCATTAAGTATGGAACCGCGAATCTGCTCCGGCATGTTACTGGTCGGATCAATCAGATCACGCATACTGATATTGAGCGTGTCAATCACACCATCTGCGGTCGTGTTGATCAGGCTGTCGCGGTCTGTGGGCTGCTTCTGCTGTGTCGCCTGCTGCTGTGTCGCTGTCTGCGTAGAGGGCTGTGATACGGTCTGTTGCTGATCATCAGGCTCTGCTGTGTGATCATAGCAGTCATCATCATCGATGTGCTGCTGTGCATGAGTATCGCCGGCAATAGCGGCCCAGACTTCGGCCGGGATGCTGTTATTGTCCGGCGTGTATCCGGCTGCTGCTGCATCAAGCTGCGCCTCAAGGCGCGTATCGTTGATCGTGTTGTCCATCATATGTCCTCCTCCTCTGCGGTATCGTGGCCTGTCAAGATGTCGAGCAGGCGGCGAGATCGCCGCATGTCGTCTTTGATGATGGCAGCAGTGGCTGCTGCCATCTTGTTGGGGTCGTTGGTCAGATGATCATACTGGTCATCCAGGGTCATCAAATCGATCAGCACATAGCTTGCGATCAGCCGGCGCGTCTGTGTCGGCATCCAGGCGATCACGTCGTCATTTGCCGATGCGGCCTTGACGACGGCGTTGACAATCTTGCGCATCGACGTCTGGCCAGGATACTGTGCCGCAACCCGCGGCAATATGGTCATCAGATCATGATTGATTTCATACGGATTATACATAGGTCATATCCTCCTTGTATGTGGTGTAGATAGGTTAGCTGCCATATATCTCGCCGCTCTCGGCGATGGCGTTGATCCCGAGACAAAAATCTCGCTCCGGTCGTACTCCGGTCAGCAGGTACTGCACCTGTGACTTGGTCCGGCCAGTGAGCAGGGCGATAGATCCCATGCTGTGGCCGTATGCGTAGTACATCATCCATATGTTTGTCTGTACATGCCCGAATCCTGCGGCCATGCAGCACAGCCGCAGGCTGGAACACATTGCCAGATACTCAATATAGGCCAGCCACGCGGCCTCAGCAGCGTCATCGATAGCGCACATATCATCTGACAGATCGTGCGTGTGACTGCTCTGGACGCGGTCCCTGTCGTACCTCACAGCCCCGATGCTACAGGCTCTGGCTCTAAGTGTTGCTACTTTGTCACGGGCCGCCCGCAGCCTCTGCAGGGCCTCAGCGGGCGCCTGCTTGACGCTGTATGCCTCGGTCATCATGATGTCTGCATACTCGTTGTCGGTCATCGTATATCACCCCCGTCCACGCAGGCGGGCCAGATCGGCCCGATCCTCGGCGAGCTGCCGCCTGCCGATATCGCAGGCCAGCCGGGCCATAGCCCAGTTGGCAGTCGTCCGCCGGCTCTCCACGTCGTCCATCGTGATCCCGCAGGCCTCCAGCAGGCTGTATACATGCCGGCGTGCCTTAGATCCTGTGGCTGTCGGATATGCGGCCTGATAATCGTCCAGGGCCGCGATAATCATAGCTGCGCCGGCGATGATGTCGGCGTCGCGCCGCTCTCGGCACAATCGTTGCATCTCTGTCATGATTGATCGCCTCCTGTTGCTATGGCCTCAAGCTCGTCAAGACCAGCCTTGCACATACAGATCTCCGACGCCAAGAAGTTACGCAAGGCTGGGCACGGGTCTGTGATTCCGTCCAGCCGGGTCTGTGTCCGGCGGATCTCATCGCTGATGATACGCTGTACAGCGGCTATCTGATTGGGGCAGATAACACCCTCCTGCAGGATATCGCGGACCAAGTCATATGTGTGCAGCGTATTGTCTCGCGCAAGGCCGTCCATAATGTCGACACAGCATCGGATCCGCGCGGCCTCAAGTCCGCTCCAGATGTTTGTGGTTATTTTGATAGTGTTCATCTCGCGTCACCTCCGGCCATGCTGATGTATTTGTCGATCGTTTCCAGTGCGTTCTCTGCGGCCGCGGCGAACTGTTCTCGCCGCCTAGTTCTCAGCGCAGTGCGGCACGGGATCTCGTCTTGCGGTACACCGGGCGCATAGTTAATAGGCTGCGCCAGCAGCTCAGACGTCTCTTTGACCTCGTCCTGCAGGACGCTGCGGATCCAGTCAGGCTCTGACGTGACGATAGGCGTCATGTCATCCAGTTGATTTTCGATCAGGCCCTGTATCTTATCGGCCTGGGCCAGGTCATATGCGCTGATACGATTGCGGGCGGCCATCAGGGCGAGTAATATATCGCTGCCCATGGGCATCTTTTTCGGCTTTGTCATATCATCCATCCTCCCTAAGTCCTCGCTGGTTGCGGATCTCTCCAGTTGCCTCGTCGTAAGACAGGCCATACTCTGCATACCAGTCGATCGGGCCAGGCACCCATGCGTCCGGGTGCACGGCCCGAACCATACGGATCATATCCTCATAGCTCAGCGGCCACTTGCGGCGGACGATCTGGCCCTTGGTGACCATCTGGCGGACGCTGTTGATCGTATACGGACGTGATGCATGCAGTCCAGTATCCGCCCCGGAGCGCCAGTAGGATACGATAACAGGCTGTCCGTCGATAATCTCGACTGCAAATAGCAGACCTGTTGCGACGTATTGATGATCAGTGCCATCTGTCACGGCAATGAGACCTCCACGGGCCTTGCGCCAGTCCGGCTTGCCATCATGTGTAATCTCATGTGCTCCAAACGGTAGGGATCGACGATTGCGTGCATAGTCACGCGGCGTAATAATAGCATAGCTCATGATCACACCCCCTTGTTAGGCGCGGGCACCTGAATATGTCCTGCCTGCACACCGCGCAACACCAGCTCGCGACACACATCCATCTCAGATTTGTCGCGGCGATCGATCCACCACGACGCGCTCGTCTCGGTGTAGAGGTAGCGGATGTATCTTTCGTTTTGGGCAATCCGCTCCTGATGCACATCCTCTGTGATTTTGCCGTCGACCAATTCTTTTCGCGATATAGCAAGCGCGTTGTCAGCGAATTTGCGCATCGCCTGCACTGCTCGCAGTTGGATCTGCTCGGCCCAAGCAATCTGCTTGTCGGACCCGGTCATCGGCGGAGCATCATACTCTTTGCGCAGTGCGTCGATTTCGGACCTATCTGCTGCGCGGTAGGCGTCGCGCCAACAGTCCGGGCAAGTGTCGATATGCTCCTCAGCCCACTTCCGCCAAGACTCGGCCTCTGCGCAGTTGCGCAAGATCTTAACCTTTTCGAAATGTTTGCCACACTCTTTGCATGTGCAGTTAGCTGTTGCTTTTGCCATTGTTTTTTCCTCCTTGTAATCCTTGTTTTTTGAAATTGAAAACAAAAAAAGGCAACAAACACTGGACACACAACGATACATGATCATTGCGCATCCAGTGCTTGTTGCCTTGTCCGACTGTCGGCCTCTCGGCCAGCCTTGCTTGCTGCTTTATTTTCTTATGGGTATATGCAGCCGCCCTCACCGTGTAAGCGTGCACCGCGTCTCGGGTTTGATGTTCGCGTTCACGGCCGCGAACCCCTTTTCAGATGCCTCATTCAAGCATTGGTTTCTATTCATTTTTGTGTCTGGAGGTCTCCCTCCTGACACCTATAATATACCACTTTTCGCGGCAGAAGTCAATAATTTTTATTTTTTCAGAATATTTAATTATACTCATTTATGAGCATTTTTGCAAGAGCAAATGTAAATAATTTTTGAACGAGAAAAATATTAGCTATATCGGGGGATATTGCTGGCCAGGTTAATCACACTAACACCCCGGCGCGTCGCATACTCGACCAGCTCTCGCGCGTTACTGGCAGGGTGCCACGCGTATGCGATGAGATGAGTGCTGTGATCGACCATGTACCTGTTGGCCGGCACAATCGCGACGCGCCGAGGGACCGTTTCCTGGTCCGGCGGGTAGAACAGGCTGTCATACTGCTCCGGCTGCCACACATCGCGCTCAGCCGGGTGGTAGGGTAGCAGCAGAGACAGCCTCACATCTGGATGTATCTTTTTTGCCTCACGGACGGCGCGGGCAGCCATCGCGTCAAATCGGCCGTAATGGCCGACTACATAGTCTGTCACGCCATACGCCTCTATATGCCGTAATACGGCGTCATACAGCGCTTGGTAGATATCCTCCGGCGCCTCGCGATGGCCTATAAAAAAGCACGTTTGCATGTCTGTGTCACCACCTTTTGCAGACTGTAATGTTATATTTATCCCTTATTGTAATAAATATAGATGGTTCATGTCAACACTGCTACTAGATAGACTAATAGTAGTAGGTGGTGGTGCGCGTGAAGGAAAAGAAGCCGATCAATATCCAGATCGGACAAAATATACGTCAGATCCGCGAAGATACAGGCCTGACACAGGAACGACTCGCCGACATCCTCGGCATAGGAGATAAGCATGTGTCTGCGATCGAGCGTGGGGCAGTAGGCCTGTCGCTGCCGACGTTGATGCGGATCTGTGAGGCGTTGGCGGTATCGGCTGACCGCGTGTTATTTGGCGTCAGTGATGATGACGATCAACGATCTGCAGCAATACACATGCTGACGGAGCGTCTGGAGCGCCTGCCGGACCGGCAATTCGAGGCGACAAAGAATGCCATGGACGCTGTATTAGCTGCCATGGAGTTCGGAAAACAAGACTAAAAAAGACCCGGCACAGATTTTACTCTGTGCCGGGTCTTACTGTCATATGAGGCCAAAATGTCGCAGCGCCTGCTCCACAAGTGCCTCTTTCTCGGGGCGGCGTCTCGGATCTTGATACCGCCCGGATGCCTGACGCCCATTGTATGGGACTGTGGCAAGCCCGCAGCGCTGCTTGGTGCGGCTGATGTCCAGGTTGGTCACGACTTGGCCATATGTTTTCTCGACCCATGCACGTATCTCAGCATAGGTCGCTTTTTTCGTTTGCCTTCTGGCCTCAGTGTCATGGTCATCGATTTTGACAACCACAGCAAAAAGGCCGTCCGGCATTGGTGCGATCTTACAGGTGCTCGTATACCTATAGAATGGTGGAGATGAGGGGAATCGAACCCCTGTCCGAAAAGAAAGCGGTTAGAGTATCTCCGGGCGCAGTGTGTTTATTAAAATTCCCTTGGCGCGGGCGAGCACACACGCGCTACGCCTTGGTAGCTTCATGAATACCTGACGGACGGCAAAGCTTAGGCCCGTACATGTTCAGCACCTAATCGACGCCCCGGCCCCGTGCGGTGCTAAAACGGGCGGGACGGTCGGGCCTAATTAGGCCGCGACGGCAACGGGATAATCGTTGTCAGTTCATTTAAGTTGGCGCTTTTATCGTGGGTCACCGCCACGGCCCGCTGCTCACGCCCCTCTCCCCCCGTCGAAACCATTACATCCCCGCATAAGCGGCGGTTGCCGCGGATAGGTTTGGGCCAAACAGCCTCAGCGCTGCTTCAGCGCGCGGTCGATATCGCGCTTGGCGTCCCGCGCTGCAGCAGACGCACGTTTGTCATACAACTTTTTGCCCTTGCACAGCCCCAGTTCGACCTTGACCCGGCCATGCTTGAAATAGAGTGACAGCGGAATCAGGGTATATCCCTGCAATTTGAGTTCCTGGGCAAAACGCCGAATCTCCGCCTTATGGGCCAACAGACGCCGCGGGCGGCGCGGGTCCCGGTTGAAGATGCTACCCTGTTCGTACGGGCTGATATGCATTCCTTTGAGAATCAATTCGCCGTTATCGATATCCGCCCAAGCATCCTTGAGATTCACGCCGCCAGCCCGCAGGCTTTTGACCTCAGTCCCGGCAAGCGCGATGCCTGTCTCCAGCGTTTCCATCACGAAGTATTCATGACGCGCCTCCCGATTGAGGGCAATCACCTTTTTGGGCTCCTCTTTACCGGCCACGCGCGCCACCTCCTTCTCCCCACTGCCGGGTAAGTTATTGTACCACCCGGCGTATGTTTTGTCAAGCAAAGGTTGTCGACCTGCCGAAAAAAGCCCAAAATCACAGGCCGACATTTTCAGCCTTGCAATTCATGAAAAAGTAGTGTATAATAAACGCTGCGGACAGGGCAACATTGCGCTGTTTTGCATACGGATGTGGGCCCCGTGCGCGGGGGCCGCGTGAACCATGTCAGGCGGGGAACCGAGCAGCATTAAGCGCAGGCTCCCCGGTGCTGCGGTCAGCCTGCATCCGTATGCAAAACAGCACAACCGCGGGGCACACCCGCGCGGCCCTGTCCTTTTTCAATACACAAAACTTGGCAAAGGCAGGTGTTTCAGGTGTATCGCGCGCTGTATCGTAAATGGCGTCCGCGCCGTTTTGCGGATGTCGTCGGGCAACAGGCCATTGTCACGGCGCTGCAAAACCAGATCAGTGCCGGCCGCATCGGGCATGCGTACCTGTTTACCGGCACGCGCGGCACCGGTAAAACCACCTGTGCCAAGATCTTTGCCAAGGCGGTCAACTGCCTTGATACCTCAAGCCCGGAGCCATGCGGCGAATGTGCCGTCTGTAAGGGTATTGATGAAGGCAGCGTCTTGGATATTTCCGAAATTGACGCAGCTTCTAACAACAGTGTAGACGACATCCGAGACCTGCGTGATGAAACCGCCTATCTGCCGGCTGTCTGCCGGTACAAAGTGTATATCATCGATGAGGTGCATATGCTCTCCACCTCGGCCTTCAACGCGCTGCTCAAAACGATGGAAGAACCGCCCGAGCATGTCATTTTCATTCTGGCCACTACCGAGGTGCAAAAGGTACCAGCCACTATTCTTTCGCGTTGCCAGCGATATGACTTTGCCCGCATTACCGCCCAGGACATTGCCGGCCGGCTTGAGTATGTAGCCGGGGAAGAAAAGATTGCGCTGGCGCCCCCCGCCGCCGAACTGATCGGCCGTTTGGCTGACGGCGCCATGCGCGATGCGCTTTCCATCCTGGATACCTGTGCCGGTGTGAGCAACACGGTGGACGAAGCGCTTGTACGCCGAATGGCCGGCGTGACCGACCGCAAATACCTGTTTGAGATCAGCGATGCAATCGCAGCAGGCAATGCCGTGCAGGCCTTGGAGAAAGTGGCGGAACTGCGCCAGCAATCGGTCGATATGCGCCGGCTCTGCATGGAGCTTGCAGGGCACTACCGCAACCTGATGCTCTGTGCCTTGCCCGGCGGCACCGACCTGCTGACCGGTACTGCACCGGAAGAAGAATCCGCTTACGCTGCGCGCAAAGATTTTCCGCAGCAGCAGGCCGTGCGGGCGATCAATGCTTTTGGCAGCGCGCTGGAAAAGATGGCTCGCGGCACGGATCAACGCATTGAGCTGGAGCTGGCCATTTTTTCCCTGACCCAGCCTGAAGCTGCTCCCGTTGCCGTATCCACGCCGGCTGCTTACACACCGCAGCCTTTTACATCAGGCGCAGCGGCGGCGGTATCGCCGCCGCCCACAGCGTCGGCCGCTACAGCAGTGCCGCCAGTTGCCGCGCCCGCTGTTTCTGCCGGTACGCCGCCGGCAGAGACCCCCGCCGTTTCCCCTGCTCCCCCTTTGCCTGTGGCAGAACCCGCTGCCCGGCCGCAGCCGGCAGGGCCGGCCGGACCGCCACAGCCGTTCCCGCAATGGGCGGCCGTTCTTGAAGTGATTGCAGAGCGGGACCCGATGCTATCCTCCTTCTTGCAAGGAACCCGTGCTTATTACGATGGCCGCCGCGTGCTGTTTGAGTGCAGCGATGCCTTCCGTGATTATATCAAAAACAACAAGGACGTTTCCAAGCAGATCAAGGAATGCATCTATGACGTGACCCATCTCAACTGTTTTATCGGTCCATACCAACCGCCAAAGCAGGAGGACAGCGGTACACCGGCCGTCTCGGTTGATGAGACGCTACGCCAGATGCAGAGCCTTGGCGTTGATGTGCAGATTGACGAAAAGTGACTTTCTGCCTTACCGCTGTATAAACTAAAACAAAAAAGGAGATTCTTTATGAAAGCCAGACTTCCCAAAGGATACGGCCGACCCGACCCGCAGGCCATGATGCGCCAGGTTCAGAAAATGCAGGATGATATCCGTGCCAAACAGGCCGAACTGGAAGCGCGCGAGTATACCGGTACCGCCAGTGGCGAAATGGTTTCGGTCACCATGACCGGCAAACATGAGGTGACCGCCGTCAAGATCAAGCCCGAAGCGGTGGACCCGGACGATATCGAAATGCTTGAAGACCTGATCGCCGCGGCGGTCAACAGCGCTTGCGCCGCGGTGGACAAAGATTCAGAAGAAGAAATGTCCAAGATGACCGGCGGACTGAACATCCCCGGCCTGGGCTGAAAGAGGTTTCCATGCAGCAACCCTCAGAACCACTGGAAAACCTGATCGACCAGTTTTCCCGCTTTCCCGGCGTGGGGCGCAAAGGGGCCACCCGGATGGCCTATGAAGTAATGTCAATGCCGAACGAACAGGCGATGGAACTTGCCAAAGCGATTGAATCCGCTAAAACCAAGCTGCATCGATGCCGCCTGTGCCAGGACTATACTTCGGCGGAGGTCTGCCCGATCTGTTCTTCTCCCAAACGGGATCGTTCGGTCATCTGTGTTGTCGAAGCCCCGCGGGATATCAAGGCTATTGAACGTACCCATGAATACAAAGCCCTTTACCATGTACTGCACGGGCTGATCTCCCCCATGGATGGTATCGGCGCAGACCAACTCTGCGTAAAAGAACTGCTTGCCCGGTTGGATGATACTGTCAAGGAAGTTATTATGGCTACGAGCCCCACGGTTGAGGGGGAAGCCACCGCGATGTATCTTGCCAAGCTGATCAAACCGCTTGGTATCCGTGTCACCCGGCTGGCCTATGGGCTACCAGTAGGTTCTTCGCTGGAATATGCCGATGAGACCACCCTTTTCCGTGCAATGGAAGGCCGCGGGGAACTGTAAAAGCCCATCTCAGCACCAAACCAAAAAACGGAACTGCCGAGAATTCTCGTGCAGTTCCGTTTTTTCGTGTTCAGGCCAACGGAATGTCAATTTCCTGCGCTAGCGTTGTGCTATAAATGGTCAGTTTGGTAACCGGCACGCCCAAACGCATCGCAAATGCATAGCGATACAGTTGCAGTTGTTTGGCGTAAGACTGGATGTAAAAAGCCGGGTCTTGGGAGCGATCCGTTTTGTAATCAAGAATTTCGGCATGATCGGCAAAAACCAGCACTGCGTCTGCGATGCCCTGCACAAGAACCTGTGCGCTCTCCGGCGCAGCGGCGCCTTCCGGCATGACAGCGCCGGCCGGCAGTGCGGTGATAAAGGGTTCTTCCCGCAAGACAGTGTCTGCCAGGCGGATACGCCGCCAGACCGCGCTTTCAAAGAAAGGTCGGACGTCGTCCAGCCGCAGATGTGCGGCCAATGCCGGATCAAGCAGCTGCTGGTCCACCTGGCGCTGTACCTCTGCATCCAGGTCAAGTACCTCCGTATGGAAGGGGACACTCTGTAAAAATGCATGGATGGCTGTTCCCCGTTCCGCCCCGGTAAGGCCGTTTTTCTGCATAAACGCCGGGCGTTCAAGCGCCAGCGGCCGAGCTGCGTGGGTTACGGCCGATACGCTGACCTTGGCCGGTATATCCCGCAGGGGGCGGCGGGGGTCCTTCCAGGCAAAACTCTGCTGCAAAGCTGCCAGCAAAAGCTGATCCGGCTCCGGTGCCGGTGGCTCCGCCGGTGCAGCAGCGGGCGCCGGCGGCGTGCAAAGCCGAATGGTCAGCGATGCCTTACTTGTGAAAGGCGGCGGCAGAAAGTCGGTGCGTGCCCACAGTTCGGCACTGCCCGGGTGCCGAAGCGCTGCCGTAAGCAGCCACCCGGACCAGGAAGAAAATGTTTGCAGCATTTCAGGCCCGACCGCACCGGCCTTGGCGTAGAGCGCCGGGCTTTTAAGCGATGAGTCCAGTTGCTTGACCGGAATTGTGACAATCAGCACATCCTGCGCGCGTGTCAGCGCGACATAGAGAATTCGCATCTCTTCACTGAGTGTTTCTGCCTTGATGGCCTGGGCCAGCGCCGCATAGGGCAGCGTTTTATACCGGCTGGCGCGGCGGCCATCCCGCAGGGTCAGCCCAACACCGAGTGTACGGTGGTTAAGCACCGGCCGGATCACATCGCTCTGGTTGAATTTATGGGCGGTATTGGCCACAAAAACAATGGGGAATTCCAGCCCTTTGGAACGATGTACCGTCATGATGGAAACGCAGCCCGGGCGGCTTTGTCCCCCGCCGGCCGGCTGTATCCCCCCGCTGTGTTGAGCCGCCTGCATGGCCCGGATCAGCGCCGGCAGCCCACGCGCACCGGCGCCGGATGCCCAGGCCACAAAGGCGCGCAGATCTTCACGGCAGCGAGGGCCATCCGGCAGCGCCCCAACCGCAGCCAGGTAACCGGTACGGGCAAGCAGCTCCTCGATCAGCTGATCTACCGACAGTGTCCTGGCCAGGTGCCGAAATACCGCGAGATCTTGCAAAAAGGCATCAAAACGTCCGGCGCCATGGCGCAGCACCGCAGCATACAAACTGCCGCCCGGTATTTTCCCTCGAAGGTGCACAAGGTCATCCGGCGTATAGGGGTACATCGGGCTGAGCAGCACAGCTGCAAGCTCCACATCCTGGGCCGGGTTATCAACCACACGCAGCAGCGCTGCAAACGGCCGGATGTGCGGGGCATCAAGCAGATCGGCCGCGACATCGGCGTAGACCGGGATTTCCGCCGCCCGCAAAGCTGCTTCATAGACAGCAAAGTCCTGACGGCCGCGCAACAGAATGCAAAAGTCCTCGAACTGACACGGGCGGGTGCCAGCCTTCCCGCGCACAGGGTATCCCTCTGCCTGCATTTCCCGAATGCGTGCGGCAATCACGGCAGCGTCTGATGCGGCATCAGCGTTTTCCAGCACGTCAATCTCACACAGGCCGCGGTAATCAGACGGTTTGCCGACCACCAGTCGCTGTCCTTTTCCGTAGGCGATGCCGCCCAATGATTCAGAGAAGATTGTCTCAAAAATATCGTTGATGCCCTCTATCACAGCCGGCGCGCTTCGAAAATTGGCGTCCAACGAAATAGTTGCCGGTTCTTTGAAGGGAATCTGCTGTGGGTCAGGGTAAGGGCGCCAGGCTGCCTGTTTGGCCGCAAAAACGCTCGGGTCAGCCTGGCGGAAGCGATAAATGCTCTGCTTGATATCGCCAACAAAAAAGAGATTGGACGCATCCGGCGCAGCCAGCGAAAAATAAATAGCGTCTTGCAGAGCGTTGGTATCCTGGTATTCATCAACAAGCACCGCTGCATATTGGCGGCTGACCGTTTTGCACAAGGGGGTACGCGCGCCATCCTGTGTTTGGAGCAGATCAAGGGTCAGATGCTCATAGTCGGCGTAATCCAGCACTTTTTCCGCAAGCTTCGCTTGAAAGTAAGCATCAGCAAACAGCTGTACCGTCTGCACAAGTGCCTCCACCAACGGTGCGGCACGGCGGCGGTCTGCCGCAAACTCAGCCGCGGTACACAACAGCCAGTCTTTGCGCAGTTGTTCGGTCTGCTTTTTGGCGCGGTCACGCAGTTCGGCGGCGGCGCTGGCGGCCGGGTTGGCGCTCCGGCCGCCGTTGATCCTGCCCGGGCGTTTCCAACCGCCTTCTTCGTCCAGCGCGGCAATAGCGCCGTCCCAATCCGCGTTTTCCAGCACTTTGGCCAGCCGTTCCAGCCGGCTCTGATCATCCAGCAGCACACCGGTAAACGCGCGGTCGGCAAGTTCGTCTTGAGCGGCCGCCTGCAAAGCCGCTTCCAACAACCGCAGAATCCCACGCACACGGTCAACCGCCCCGCACAGCAGCGTCCGGCCCCACAGCGTCTGCGCCGGGGGCAGATCGGCCTGCCATTGGGTGGCAAACTCCCGCAGCGCGCGGTTCGGATGCGGCAGCGCACGGGTAAATTCATAGAGTTCGAGCACCACGTTGCCGGCTGTCGAATCCGTTCGGCCGCGGTCATACAGGTCGGCAAAAGCACGGAAATCCGGGTTGGCGTACGCCTGTTCGAGCACGGCGGCCAGCGTATCCTGCCGGATACGCCCAAGCGTCGCCTCATCGGCTGTTTCGAAATCCGGCGGAATTTCGAGTGCTGTGAAGTGCTGCTGCACAAAATGCAGGCAAAATGCATCCACTGTGCCGATTGAGGCGCGCTGCAGCCGCATCTGCTGGCGGCGCAGCCGACTGTTGCCGGGGTCTGCGCGTACTTCTTCCGCCAGGCGTTCGGTGATATCGGCGCGCAGTTTGGCTGCAGCGGCGTTGGTAAAGGTCATCATCAGCAGGCTGTCGGCCTCGATTGGATGATCCGGGTCAATAATCAGGCCCACGGCCCGCTCAACCAGCACCCGGGTTTTGCCTGAACCTGCTGCCGCACTGACAAGCAGACTGCCACCGCGCGCTGTGATTGCCGCGGACTGCGCCTTTGTAAATTCGATGGTGTTGGACATGGTATGCTTCCTTATTGATGCAACGGAATAATAAATAGCCCGATTTCACCGCCGGCAACAAACCTGCGATGATGAAGAGGCTCAAAGCAGAGCCTTTTGATTGTGCAGTTTATTCAAACGGGTCCTGCTGTTGTTCCAGGTCGCGTTCGCCCTCTCCATCCGCATGGCGGCAGACTGCGCGGTAATCGCAGTAGATACAAGGGCTCTTGGAGGAAGGCGCAAAAGGGACAGCCGCAATATTGCCGCCATAAAGGTTTTCTGCCATCCGGGTCAGCAGACTGTCAAGGTGGTTGCGGATACGGGCGAACTTCTCCTCGCTGGCAAGGTGCTGCTTAGCCGCCTGCGCCGTTACCTGCCCTGTCTTGGCTGAAAAGCGCAGCGGCACGAACGCGCCTGTACCCCGTGTATCCATGGCCCGGTAGATACTTTCTTCGTCAATCAAGAGTCCTTCCAGCGGATAAACTGCCGGTTCCGGCTCGGCATCCTGGGCCGGGCGGGATTCGGTGGCGGGGGCGGGATCGGCCCAAAGATATTCAACCCCGGCGATCTTTGGATTCGGGAAAAGCGCCCCCCCGTTCTGCACAAGGGTAAAAAGATACAAAAGCATCTGGCAATCAAGCCCGTGCCAGACTTCTCTCAGGTCAAATTTTTTGCTGCCGGTTTTGTAATCCACGACCCGCAGGTAGGTGTTGCCGCCAAGCTCCATTGTGTCTACCCGGTCCACCGTACCGATAACCCGGATCGTATGCCCTGCCCCGTCGGTCAGTTCCACAGGCGGAACAGTCGGTGCCGCAGGGTCTTCGGGATCAGGTTCATCCTGGATGCGCAACTCAAACGCGACAGGCTTGAACCCGGATTGGCGCAAGTCCCGCTGGATAAAGCCGAGCAGTTCTTTAAGGTTGCGGGCGATCCGCTCGATCAGGTACTGCATCCGCACCCCGTCTGCGGGCAGGCTGGCCGCCGTATATTCCGCCACAAGTGTATCGACCATCGCGGCAATTTCTTCCACCGTCATCTCGCGGAAAGTATCCCTGTAGCGGCGCAGCGCCTGTTCCAACACCCAGTGGGTTAGGGTGCCGCTGATGTTGGGCGCCAGCTCCGCTTTCTGGCGCGGTTTGGCGCGCAGCACATACTGCATGAAATAACCAAACGGGCAGGAAGCGTACCGCTCAAACCGGGTGGGGCTGACGAGCAAGCGCCGGCCCAGAAGCTTTTCGAGCGCCAGTGTATCCTGCACCATGGCCGGTTCCCGCCGCGCCGCGCGGCGGATGGCCGCATAGCCCGGCATTTCGGCCGGCGTACCTTCAAGCTGCTGCAACGCGGCTTCCACCGCGGCGCGCTGCGGCGTGGGCTGTTGCCAAACACTGCCCAGCAGATCAAGCGCTGCAGCTGGCGCAGCCCCAAGTTCAGCCGGAGCAGGCTGCCAAGCTGGCACTTCCAGCAAGCGCAGCGCCGGCGCAATGGCCGATGTGACCGGCAGACCAGCCGCACCACCAGGCCAGGACAGCCAGAGCCAGCGTGCTGCGGCTGTCATCGCCTTATAAAAACACACCTGCTCACGGATCATACGGTTCTCAAAGCAGTCGGGCAGTTCGGCGCCTTGCGCTATCATTACATCACGGTCGGCGTGGGTCAGCAGCCCGCGGTCTGCCGGCGTTTGGGGGAATTCTCCTTCTGCCAACCCGAGCACGAAACATGCGTCGGTCTCGGGCAGCCGCATCCGCCCGGCGGTTGTAAAGATCACACTGTCAAGGCTCTGCGGGATGTGCCCCATATCGGTGGTGCGCAGCAGCAGGGTAAAAAGCTCGTCATACTCGGCTGGGGTCAGGGGGGTCGGCTTCCCTTCCGCCATACCGGCCAACTGCACAAGTTCGTTTAGCAGCCCGGTAACGACATTCCATTCCCGCAGCGTTTCATCGGCAGCCGGCAATTCCCCCTGCGCGCGCAGGGATTCTGCCAGCTTTTCCAGCGCGCGGGGGGCGCCAAGATCTTCCATAAAGAGGTAGATCTGCTTTGTCAGCTGCGTCACATCCGCCCCGCGGGCGCGGTCGATGAATTTTCCGGCACGGCCGGCAAGGAAATCACGGGCCTTTTCGGCCAGTTCCAGGTCTTGTTTGTCCTGCTCCGACCAATTGTCCACATAACCGCTCGGGTTGCGGGTAAAAGGCTGGCGCCAATCCTCGGCACGAAGCGGCCATGTATACGCATAGTTTTCGAGCGCACAGGCGGCTTCTTCCTCCAGGTCAAGCAGACCGGTTTTGAGCAGCTGCAGCAGCGCTGCGCCGCTTATGCCTCCCCGCAGCAGCGCAAGCGCAGCATGAACAGCACGGGCCGGCGCGGTATTTTCCGGCGTTGTGGGTTCGTCAAAAAAAAGCGGAATGTTCTGCAGTCGGAATTCGTACCGCACGGCAGATAAATAGGTCGCCGCGTCGCGGCAAATCACTGCCATCCGGTTATAAGGCACCCCTGCGCGCGCGCAGGCTTTTATTGCGGCAGCCGCAGCCTTGGCTTCTTCCTGCCGGCTGTCAGCCTGGCAGTATCGGATGGCAGGCCCCCCCGCAGCGTCGGCACGCACTGTCTGTTCGGGGGTGTAACCGGGATCAGCCAAAAGAAGACCGAGCTCGGAAAGGGCCGGCGCGTCACGGTGGCGCAGGTCTTCCGTCAGGGTGATTGTACGGGTTTCAATGCCTGCATGTGCGGCAAGCGCTTTGAGAGTACCCGCCACTTGGCGTGCCCCGCTGAACACGCCCACGCCGCCGTCGTTTTCCTGTAAACCATCACAACACAGGCTGACCGTGAGATCGGTGGCTGGCAGCATCGCTTTGAGCAGCGCCCGCTTGGGGGCGTTGAAGGTATCAAATTCATCAATGTACACAGCGCAGCCGGAAAAAAAGTCTGCCCCAGCGCCGGCTTCCCGTAACCGGCGTGCCGCCAGTTCCTGCCGGTCGCCGGGATCCATCGCAGTCTGAGCCAGCAAGCTTTCATACGCACCGTAGATCAGGGCCAGTTCACTGAGTTTTTCGGTATCCGCACCGGGGCCCTGGGCGTAGCGGGCCAGTGTGTCAGGACGCACCCCGGCACTTTTCAATTCCTCAATTGTCTCGGCCATTTTCTGGCAGAACGCTGTGCTCCTGCGCTGACGGCTATAATACACCACTTTATCGAGCAGAGAATCCAGTGCGCGCCGCACCAGAACGGCGCGCCCAGCCTCACTCAAGGTAGGCACCGCGACCCCGCCATACCGGCGCAGCAGCGCTTCCGCGAGCGATGTGAAGGAATAGCTTTCCACAAAACCGGAAAGAGTATCCCCCAACACGCCATAGAGCGCGGCCTCGGTGGAGGAGGTGAATTGTTCCGGCACCAGCAACAGGCTGCGCTGCCCGGCCTGCGCACGCGATTTGATTTGGGCGCGCAGCCGGCTGGATTTACCGCTGCCTGATGGGCCTAGAAGCAAGGTGAGCATGATAGAGGGTCCGCCTTTCACATTGGTTCGGGTGCACAGCGGGCAACCGCCGCCACAACTGTAACTATTATACACCGTTTACCCCGCACCCGCAAACCGGGCTTGTGCGGTTCAGCCTTTATCATTTTGTCTGCGCGGGTGCAGCGTATCCCACAGGGCGCTGCGAATTTCATATCTGCCAAAAACCAGCGCATTTTCTTCCGCCCGGTCGTACTTTGCTTCGCTTGCCCCAACGCAGAGCGCCGGGTAGAGTACGCAAAACCAATTGTGTCCCTCGGCGCGGCCAATCTCCACACGCAGCGCCGTATAGGTACCGGCAGGCAGACGAAAGTCATCATATTGCTTTGCCGCAAATGGTTCTTCCACCAGCCGCATCCGAACCACGCGCGCCCCTGTCACCTGCTGGGCCGCCGCCTGCAAAGCGGGCAGCGCCGCGCGCACGGCCGCCACAGCTTCCGCTTTGTCTGTCGCGTCGGCGGTAGCAGCGCTGACCGCCTCCAAGATGGCATCGCGCACGGCAAGTTTCTGAATCTGGTCAGATAGCGCATCGCTGTTGGCCAGCACATGCAGCCGCAGCGTATCCCGGCAGACCTCGCGGCACAGCTCCCGATATTGCTGGGCAGCCACGCTAAGTACCACGGTCAGGGCAAAACCAAGCGCGCAGCCAATCTCTACCGCGAGACGCAGACGGCGCGGCCGGAAAAAGCACGGAAATTTAAACATACAAACCACCCCTTTCGCCCAACAGTATGGGCACAAAGGGGTGGTTGCATACAAAAAACAAAATCTGTTCCGAACCATCTGCCTTTTTCGGCAGCGCCTATGGGCGCGCAGCTTTCTCAGGCAGTACCTGCGCACCGCCGCGCACCGGGCGGCAGAGATAAACCTGTTTGTAGCTGCCTTGCAGCGCTTGCACAGCGGCGAGGGCTGCATCTTCACCGTCAAACACGCCAAACACCGCTGCGCCGGAGCCGGTCATCTGGCTGGTCAGCGCGCCGTGTTCGTTGAGCTTGGCACAGATAGCCGGCGTCTCCTGCGCGCCGGAACAATGTTCGAGCGCATTGCCCGCCGCCGCGCAGATCTCGGCCAGGTCGCCGGCCCGGACAGCGGCTTCCTGCCGTTCACAATCCGGATGCACCGGGCTCCCCATCTGGTCGTACCGCTGAAAGGCTTCCGGCGTCGAAACGCCGATGCTCGGCATTACCACAACAAACCGGCAATCCGGGCAGGGCGGCAGCGGTTTGAGCAGGTCCCCCACCCCGCGCACACGGCAGGTGCCGCCCATCAGGGCAAACGGCACATCGGCACCAATTGTTGCGCCAATCGCACAGAGTTCGCTCATGGAAAGTTTCGCACCGTACAGTTCGTTCATACCGACCAGCACGCCGGCTGCATCAGCGCTGCCACCCGCCATGCCAGCGCGTACCGGCACAGCCTTGTGGATCGTGATATCGACGCCGGCCAAAAGACCGGTATAGTCAAAGAAAGCCAGCGCGGCTTTGATCGCGGTATTTTTGTTATTGACCGGCACAAAACTGCCCGGCATACGCAAATTCAGGTAAGGGCTGCGGCGCAGCACAAGCCGCTCCTGCAGATCGATCGCCTGCATCACCATATCCAGGTCGTGGTAGCCGTTCGGCAGTGTGCCGACGACGTCAAGCGCCAGGTTCAGTTTGGCCGGTGCGAGCACGGTCACGGATTTGCGTTGTTGCATAGGAACCTCCCGGCCGGCGGCCTTGTGCCGACCACCCCCGTTGTTATGGTTGTTCGGAATGTCCGGCCCGTACCAGACGGTACAGGCAGTAAATACCGGCCGCGATAAGGCCGGCCCCACCCAGTATCCCGATCGGATCCGGCCCAAGGAACGGATTAGAGGGCTGCGACATAAACAGATCGGACGGCGCAGCAAGATCCAGCGCATTAAGCGAGGCATGCAGCAACGCCACCGGCCAGACCGACTGCACCCGGAAGAAAAGCGCGCCCTCGATGCAGCCGAGCACGACGCAGAAAATTACCATCGCTGCGATGCCGAACAACGGGTGCTCGGCGCCATAGTTATAGCCCATCGCGATGAACGGCGCATGCCACAGCCCCCAGATTGCGCCGGTCAGCACCCCGGCCGGAGCCGGGGCGAAACCCTCACGCAACTTGGGCAGCAGGTAAGCGCGCCAGGCAAATTCTTCCCCCAGGCAGGAGAGCAGCCCTACCCAGGGGTTGACGAGTACCGCCAGCGGGATCATCACCGCAAGGTTGCCAGCATATGCGGCCATCGTCTGCACACCCAGATCCCGGGCGTAAACGCTGCCCAGCGGGTCGAACTGCGCGGGAAAAACGAGGAAATAGACCGCTGCCCCGGCGTAGGCCAACAGCGGCGTGCCGAACCAAGCCAGCAGGTAAAACCGAATATTGCCGCGCAGATGCGGAACCAGGTACAGGTTATGCGCACCTTCCTGTGTGACAATGCGGGTCAGAACCACGCTGAGCGCCGGGGTGAACATACACGCAACCAGCGCGTTGCTCTGGCCGGTTTGGGCATAGACCGCCGCGCAGACAACCAGAAATATAATGGTGAAAACACCAAAAATCAATAGTCGCTTTTTGGTGTTTTGCTGCATGGTGGGATGTGCCTTCTCTCTTTAGCTAAAGAAAAAACCGTGGAACTCATTTCAGCCAGCCATGTTCAGCCAGGAAACGGCGGATGCGGCGCATCGCGGTTTCAAGATGGTCCACACTGTAGGCATAGCTGATCCGGGCATGCCCTTCGCCCGAAGCGCCGAAGGCATCGCCGGGGATGATCGCGACTTCCTGCTCCTTCAGCAGCATCTCGCAGAATTCGGCGCTGGTCAGGCCGCTGCACGCAATGCTCGGGAATACATAGAACGCGCCGCGCGGCTCAAAACAGGTCAGGCCCATCTCGTTGAGCGCCTTGACTACATAGCGGCGGCGACGGTTGTATTCGTCCCGCATCATCTCGATCTCATCATCACAGCCGCGCAGCGCCGTGATCGCCGCATACTGGCTTGTGGTCGGCGCCGACATAATGCAACTCTGGTGGATTTTGGTCATAACCCGTATGATCGGCGCAGGCGCAGCAGCGTAGCCAAGCCGCCAGCCGGTCATCGAGTAGGCTTTCGAAAAACCATTGACGACGATCGTGCGCTCCCACATGTCGGGCAACGCGGCGATGCTGATATGCCGGTCTAGGCCGTAGGTCAGTTCGGCATAGATTTCATCGGACAGAACCAGAATATCGGTGCCGCGCAGCACGTCGGCTATCTCTTCAAGATCCTGCTGGCTCATCACCGCGCCGGTCGGGTTGTTGGGGTACGGCAGGATCAGCAGCTTGGTGCGCGGCGTGATGGCGGCACGCAGCGCCTCGGCTGTCAGGCGAAACCCATCCTCCACCCGGGTTGCAATGTGCACCGGCACGCCGCCGGTCAGCTGTGTGATCGGCTCATAGCAGACAAAGCAGGGCTCCGGGATGATGACCTCATCGCCGGGCTGCACCAACGCGCGGATGGTCAGGTCAATTGCCTCGCTGCCGCCAACCGTCACAAGAATATTCTCCACCTGGTACGGAAGCTCCATCCGGCGCCCCAGATAACGGCAAATTTCAGCGCGCAGCTCCTTCAGCCCGGCATTGGCAGTATACTTGGTACGGCCCTGTTCCAGGCTGCGGATACCGGCGTCCCGAATGGCCCAGGGCGTCTTGAAATCCGGCTCGCCGACCCCGAGCGAGATACAGTGCGGCATATCCGCCGCCAGATCGAAAAACTTGCGGATTCCCGAAGGGCGCATTTCCTTGGCAGCCGGAGCCAGCAGTTGCTCGTAGTTCATCACAGCACCGTACACTCCCTATCGTCAGTCTCCTCGCCCTGGTACAGTTTGCCGCCGCGCTTATAGGTGCGCAGCACAAAGCTTGTGGCAGTGGTGAGCACATCGTCCAGCGGGGAAAGTCGCTTGGCCACAAACAGCGCAATTTCCTGGAAGCTGTGCCCTTTGATGACGACCTGCAGATCATAGCTACCGCTCATCAGCTTGACGCTGTCAACCTCGTCAAAGCTCGCAATGACCGAGGCAATCTCATCAAACCCGCGGCTCTTGCGCGGCGATACATGCAGTTCGATAACGGCCTCCACCAGATTGACGCCGGCCTGTTCCCAGTCGATCAGCGCCTCAAAGCCATGGATATATCCCTTTTCCAGCGCCTCGTCCAGCATGGCGGCGACTTCGGTCGGGGTCTTATCCAGCATAGCCGCAATATCCTCAATCGGAAGGCGGCCGTTTTTTTCCAGAATACGCAGCAATTCTTCCATTGTGCAAATCCCCTTTTGCTCGAAATATTGGGTTCATTATAGCATATCCTACTCGAATTGGGTAGCCTTTTTTACCTTTGGGAAATCCTCAAGGCGCCATTTCACACATATCCTGCCAGTATCGTTTAGGCGCGTGGGTTCGCTGGCAGCGTTCATTCCGGCGCTCCTCAATCGTCACTGCTTCAAAAAAGCGCTTCCAGAGTGCACGCCAGGCTTTTTCGTCCTCATCCAGGGCTTCCGGAGCCGGGGCATAGCGCTGCATCCGCAAATACTGAACCTGGCCGTCTTTCTGCATAAGTGCCATTCCATGGGTAGCATCATAAATCATAAAGTTTTCGTCCGGCAGCCGGCCGCAAAAATGTCCGCGCAGAAGCGGCAGGACCGCATGATGCGGATGTACAACCGCGCCAAGCATCCCTTCTCGCTGCTCAAAGCGCAAAAACTCCAGGTATTTGCCAGCTTCATTGCGCACAGCGCGCGCCAACGCAAAAGCCGCAGCTACATCCGCATCGCCCAGCATCCGAGCCACCGAGGACCCTTTTTCAAATCCCAGTCGCAGAAAACGCAGCAATATAAGCTCTTTGCCAGGTGTATCCGCCAGAAAACCGGATGTAACAATCTCCTCCACGGCAGCGCCCAGCCTGTGCAGGCCGTTCGCCACACGGCGGGCCACCACGGATTCGGTTTGGATCTCTCGGCTTTCAAACATGCCAAGCTGCCCCTGATCCGGCGGCGTGATCGCTCCAGGAATCTCTCTGCAGTGATAGCTCTCAAACACGCAGCACAAGAAACCGGCAAAACTGCCATCGTACCGATAGCACACATCGGTTAAAGCCGCCTGGTAATGCATGCAATCGCCTCCTGACGCACTATGGCTGCCGCCTTGCGCGCTTCCACCCCGGAGGCTGCCAGCTGATGTACGGCAGGGGCTGCCGCCGGCAAAGGTTTGGCGGCAAAATCATCCAGTGAAAGCTGTTGTATCCCAATGCCAAATGCTTTCGGGTCTATAAGGGCGGCAGCAATTTCCTGCCTGGTTCCATGTCCGGCCGCCCGGCCCTCGCAAGTAATAAAATATTGCGCACGTTTGAGCACTACCCCAATCCGCTTGAGTTCTTCCATACCAAGGTGCTGGGTACGACGGGCCGCCACAATGCGCTGGGCGCTCTTGGGGCCGATCCCCGGTACCCGAAGCAGCGCGGCTTTAGGCGCCGTGTTGACTTCCACCGGGAAAGAATCCGGGTGGCGCAGCGCCCAGCTGCATTTGGGATCAAGGTAGGGGTCAAAGTTCGGGGCTTGCGCATCCAACAGTTCTTCCGCTTCAAAACCATAATACCGCAACAGCCAATCTGCCTGATACAGCCGATGTTCGCGCAGCAGCGGCGGCGGTGTGGTCAGCGCCGGCAGACGCGGGTCTGGTACAACCGGCAGGTAGGCCGAATAAAACACCCGCTTGAGCGCATAGCGCCGGTACAGTCCTTCGCTCAGCCGCAAAATCTGCAGATCTGTCTCCGGTGAAGCGCCAATAATCATCTGGGTGCTTTGGCCGGCCGGCGCGAAAGATGGTGCATGGCGAAAAATAGCCATCTGCGCGCGGCTTTCGGCCGCTTTTTCCGCAATCTGCCGCATCGGGCGCAGAATCGATAGTTTGCCTTTATCCGGCGCCAAGCGCCGCAGGCTCGCCTCGCTCGGAAGCTCAATGTTAACCGAAAGGCGATCTGCCAGCAAGCCCAGCCGGGCAATCAAGGCAGGGTCTGCCCCGGGAATCGCCTTGGCGTGGATATACCCGTTAAAATGATATTCCTTGCGCAACAGCCGCAGCACTTCTATCATCCGCTCGGTTGTAGCGTCCGGACTACCCAGCACTGCGCTGGATAAAAAAAGCCCCTCGATATAATTGCGGCGATAAAATCCGATGGTGAGTTCGGCAAGTTCCCGCGGCGCAAAGGTGGCGCGCGGCCGGTCATTGCTGCGGCGGTTGACGCAATAGCTGCAATCATAACAGCAGGCGTTGGAAAGCAATACTTTAAGCAGCGATACACATCGCCCATCTGGTGTGAAAGAGTGGCAAATACCGGGAAAACTGCAGTTGCCAAGCATCCCGTGGCGACCGGCCCGGGCCACACCGCTGGACGTACAGGCCACGTCATATTTCGCGCTGTCGGCAAGAATTGCGAGCTTTTCAGCCAGATCCATCCGGAACACCCCCAAAGGCTACGGAAAAATGCGTATAAAAAATAAACCCACCTCCCCTGTTGGGGAAAAAGATGAGGCAGGCAGGTTTATCGGACTGTCATCAACGGACGCCGGATTTAACATCCGCTTCATAGGACTTATATTCTGCTACAATAAAGACAGGCCACAAAGAGCAGCCAACGAACTACCATTTGGCCTTCGTTTCCACTACCTTGCCGGCAATATACAGATGGTCAAGATCCTCGCCTTTGATGATCAAGTCCTCATATGCGGGATTGAACGGGTGCAGCACAACCGCGTTGCCGCGCTGCAAATATTTTTTCAGCGTGCCTTCGCCATCCACGCCGTAGACCATAACCCCAAGATCGCCGTTTTCAAGGGTTGACTGGCGGCGTACCAACGCCAAATCCCCATCCGAGATGCGGGGCTCCATGCTGTCCCCTTTGACGACAAGGTAAAAATAGTTCTGCGGGTCCTTCACACTGGCATACTCTTTGCCATAGTCTTCCTCAAAGGCCAATGCGCCGTAACCGGCGCGCACCGTTCCAACCACAGGAATCAGGCATTCTTCGTAAGCGGCAAAGGCATCACGTCCCACTGCCTCAACTGAAAGGTTTGGTTCTTCAACTGTTTGGCGCAGCCCCAGCAAGGCATCGGCCGTGGTGTCCAACAACTCGGCCAGGCGCGCTACCGTTTTGGGGTCGGGCGTAGAACGGCCGGTCTCCCACTTACCTACCGCCTGCTGGGTCACACCAAGAAGGCGCGAAAGTTCGGCCTGGCTGTAATGCTTAAATTTGCGGGCTTGTTTCAGGCGATCTGCAAACATCTGGTTTCTCCTTATAGGTATAAGCTGGGTGTCAAGCGCACCGCTTGTTGTTGCTTTCTGCTCATATTATACAACCATGAGTAGTTTTTGTAAAGGGGGTTCTGCGGATTTTTTCAAGCTAAATTGTTGTCAGCCCACTTGACAACAACTGTTTGTTGTATTATCATGGAAACACTAAAACAACCCAGGGTTGTGGGCACGCGTAAACCGCGGCCTTCTCTGTTGCATTTCCTGTTTAACGTTGTAGTTTTGTCCTAGGAGGAATAACGCCATGCCTATTTCCAAGATCAAGCAAGCCATTCTCCGTTTTGGCCTGACCGCTCTCTCTTTTTTGCTGCTCGTACTGCTCAGCGCCGCAGTCGAAGGCACGCTTGCCTTGCCGGTCGCATTCGGCGTAGGCGTAGCGGACATTCTTTTGATGAATTTTTTGTGCGGCCTTCTGGGGCGTCCGGCCAAGGCGGTTTCCCGCGCACAACGCAAAGCTGCTCGCCGCTCCCCCGCACCGGTACACCTGCAGGTTGTAACTGGAAGTCACGCCGCCTGATTTTCTTGCACCTTCTGCCCTATACACGAGGCCCCTCTCCACCGCAATGGAGAGGGGCCTTGCCTCTATGCTGTTGTTGCTGAAACGCGCTATACCAGCCCATTCAAGTTTCCGGCCAGTCCTTGCGCAAAATATGCCGACGTTTGCCGCCGTAGCAGCTCTGGTCGGCCGCCGCAATCCAGTAACCGCGGTGCAAAAAGCTGTACAAGCTGGCCAAATTGTCCGGATGAACCGTTCCCAGCGCACACTTCCACGGGCCGCCCGGATACCGCCTCAGCCGCTCTTCCGCCGAAAGCAGCAGTTTCCCCTCCAGGCTGTTTCCCTGGTACAGCGGGGCAACGCAGCAGCTATCCATCTGCGCCGTCGCACACAGCCCGGCCTCATCCATTTCAAGGTAATGTCCCAACGCATCAGGGGCCGTGCCAGCCAGCTTGACCGTAAAATACGCGGCCAGCGTTCCATCCATTGTCGTTGCCACCTGGCAAAAGCCGGCCGGGCCAGCCAGATGGGCACGCAGATACTCTTCGTCATCCGGTACAAACCAATCCGGTTCAGGCAGTTGCTCCATTGCCGCCCGCATAACAGCAGCGATGGCTGAAACATCACCCTGCTGCGCCGGGCGAATCAAAAACCTCATGCTTCCTTCTCCTTGTCAGCAGCCGCTTCCTGGGCCTGAATGCACCGCGGCAGCCAGCTGCCGCGCAGATAATACACCACAAACAAAGCGCTCGCAAGCAGCCAGGTAATCGGATAGCTTGCCTCTACCGAAAGGAGGGTTCCCATCCGCGGCGTAACCAACAGCAACCAGGCAATGCGAAGCCCGCAGACGCCGAAAACCGTAATCAGGGTTGGTACCCGGACATCCCCGCAGCCGCGCAGCGCGCCGGACAGGATTTCAATACAGATATATGTGATATAGGTAGGTACCAGAAAATGCATAATTTCAACGCCCAAGGTGATGACCGCCTCATCCTGCGTAAACAATCGGAATGCCAACCCGGCTGCCGGATAGAGCACAAGACTGATACAGATGGTGATGGCAGATGTCATGCCAAGGCAGATGCGGGTACCGCTGCGTACCCGGTCATATTGCCGCGCCCCAAAATTCTGCCCCACAAAAGTGGTGATCGCAATGCCGAAAGAACTGACTGTCATCCAGAACAGGAAATCAATTTTTCCGTACACGCTCCACGCCGCAACGGCATTCGTTCCAAACGCATTGATTGACGCCTGGATGACAATATTGCTGATGCTGTACAGTGCCGACTGTACAGCACTGGGCAGACCAATTCTGCAGATATTGCCGGTCGTGTTTGCATCAGGGCGCAGCTTGTCCGCCCGCAGATGCCACGGCATGCCGTTGGAACCGGCCAGGCAGCGAATGGTCAGAACCGCGCTGGCCACCTGGCTGATCACGGTCGCAATGGCCGCCCCCGCAACGCCCCAGTGGAAAGCCGCTACAAACACCACATCCAAAACAATGTTGACAAGCGAGGCAATAATCAGGAAATAAAGCGGACGCTTGCTGTCACCAACAGCACGCAGGATGTTGGTTCCCATATTATATAGAAACTGCGGGATCATACCAAGGAAGTAAATCTGCAGATAGATCGTGGCTTCGCCCAGGATTTCAGCCGGCGTATCCATCAGTTGCAGCACAAACCTGCTGGAGACAAGCCCCAATACCGTCAGCAAAGCGCCGCCAAGTGTTGCCATTGCCAACGCAGTGTGAACCTGGCGGTCAACCTCTTCCACATCGCCGGCGCCATAACTTTGGGCCACCACCACGCCGGCACCGCTGCACAGCCCGACAAAGATGCCAACCAGCAGCTGCACAAACGCACCGGTTGCACCGACGGCGGCCAGTGATTGCGTACCGCAAAAATTGCCCACGATCAGGGTGTCCGCCGTATTATACAGCTGTTGAAACAGCGTTCCAAACCAGATCGGCAGAAAAAACAGAAGCAGCTGCCGGGGGATCGACCCGGTCAAAATTGCATTTTGGGCTTGTGTTGTCCGCATAGATGATACAATCCTCCCCATTCTTTCCGAAACGAACTTTTCCATTTCGCTGTTTAGTTATTTCCCGTCAGACCATTTTATGCTATAATAAGGGCATTGTAAAGAGAAAAGCCTAGATGGGGGCATACGAATTTTGTTGGAACAGATCGCACTTCTTTGGCAACCTTGCCCAACCGGGGCCCGTGTGTTGCGGGTTTTTGGGGATTCCCCCTGCCCCGTTTTGCCCGAAAGTATCGCAGGGGTCCCCGTCACCGAAATCGGCCCTTATTGTTTTTCTGCGCGAGAACCCGCAACCAACGGGAAGTTCTGGTCTCCGGACGGGAATCCGCCTGCCGTCTCTCCGCACGCCATCTGCGGTGACTTCATCGAGGAAGTCACACTGCCGGCCTCGCTGCAGGCTTTGCACAACGCAGCTTTTTATAACTGCCGCTCTCTGCGGACCGTTTCAGTCGGCGGAGGGACACTTGATGTTGGCAGTGACCTGTTTACCAACTGCCGCGCTTTGCAGCTGTTCACAGTGCGGGCCTGGCCGCAGGCCCCCACCGGGCTGCGCCGGCTGCTGGGCGCTGTGGGGGCCGATGTGATGGCAGCCTTCTGCCCGGAGGGACAGCCTCTGGCACAGTTGTTCTTTCCTGAATACAGCGAATATCTCGACGAAAACACTCCGGCTCATATCTTCAACCGCAGTATTCAAGGCATTGGATACCGGTACCGGCAATGCTTTGCCGAAGAAACTCTGCTTTTTGCCGAATATGACGCCGCCTTCATCCAAGCCGATGCCGAAGAACCACCGGCCAGCCTTTGCCGCGTGGCACTGAATCGGCTGTTGTTCCCTTACAATCTGCGGCCTGAGAACCGGGCGCGGTATGAAGCCTATCTGCGTGCCCACCCAATCGCCGCCTATGCGGAGCCGATTGCCGCCCACGCCGCCCCTGCGCTGCGCCTGTTGGCCGGCCTGCTTGAAGAAAGCGACCGCCGCGCTGCCGCGCTGGCCTGCGGACGCGCCGGCTGGGGCGAAGGCGCTGCGCTGCTGCTGGCAGCAAGCGCCCCCCAAACCAGCCGCCATACACCAAAGCGATATGATTTCAGCGATCTGGATGCGCTGTAATCCGCCTCCCTGCCGTTTTGGCCCACCTTGCGATCGAAAGGAGATTTTCCCATGCCCGGCACGCCACAAACCCAGACCGAATGGGAACAAACGGTGGCACGGCGCGTGATGGAGCGCACCCGCAGCACCCTATATATAGCGCTGCGTTACCTTAACGCACCGCTCGGTGCGTTAGCCCCAACGCCTGATCCTGACCCGCAGCGCGGACTGGCCACCAATGGCGCACAGTTGTTCTATGGCGCTTCCTGGGCGCTGCGGCTGTACCGCAACAATAGGCGCTATCTGCAACGCGCCTACCTGCACAGCCTGTTTCACTGCCTCTTTCGCCACCCCTGGCTGCGCGGCAGCCGGGACAAAGCGCTCTGGGGTTTGGCCTGCGATATCGCGGTGGAGCAGGTGCTCGACCACCTGGGAGTCCCTTCGCTGCAGCGCCCGGTCGGTTGGCTGCGGCAAGAGACCTACACCCAGTTGCAGGCAAACTGTCGTTTCCTTGCTGCCGGGCCGATTTACCGCGCTCTGGCAGACCGCACCGCCGAAGAGCTTGATACCCTGCAGCGAGAGTTTTTTTGTGACAGCCATCGACTCTGGCCGCAGGACCCGCAGTCCCCGCAGGCACAGATGTTGGGCCGGCAGTGGGAGCAGCTAGGCCGACAGACCCAACTCAGCCAGCAGCAGGCGGGAACCCAAGCCGGCCGCAGCAATGGCGCCGAAGTGCTGGCCGCCCAGCTGGAAGCCGCACGCAGCCGGCGGCTCTACCGCGATTTCCTGCGCCGCTTTACTGTTTTGCGTGAAGAGCCGCACCTTGATCTTGATGAGTTCGACTTGGGATTTTATATGTATGGTCTTCGCACCTACGGTAATCTGCCGCTGATCGAGCCAATTGAAACCAGGGAAAGCCGTAAGATTCAGGAACTTGTGCTTGTATTGGACACAAGCGAGTCCACTTCCGGCGAACTTGTCAAAGCCTTTTTGCGGGAAACGTTCAGCCTGCTGCGCACAAACGGCCGCTTTTTTGACCGATGCAATGTCGTGATTATGCAATGTGATGATGATGTGCGGGATGTTGCTGTGCTGCACAGCGCGGACGACCTGGACCGGTACGCTGCCTCGGTAACGCTGGTCGGCGGTGGTGGAACAGATTTCCGCCCCGCTTTTGCAAAAATCGAAGCTATGCAGCAGCAAGGGCTACTGCGCGATCTGCAAGGGATTTTGTACTTTACCGACGGCAAGGGCAGTTATCCAGCCCGCCCGCCGTCTTGCCAAACGGCCTTCCTGTTTTTGGAGGACGGTTCTGCGCCGCCGCCCACCCCGCCGTGGGCCATCCGGCTGGTTCTTTCCCCCGATGAGTTTATGCCGGAACCGGCCGCCGCCCCTGCCATTGACTGGCAGGAATGGGAACTGGCAGATCTACCGGAATTGTGAAACAGACCACCTGCCGCACGGCGGCAGTGAGGAGGATGGTACTATGGATATCAAACGCGCCAAACAGGAAATCGAGAATACTGTGCGCGCCTACCTGGCCACCGATGACACCGGCGCGCCCCTGATCCCGGCAATTCGGCAGCGGCCCATCCTGCTGATGGGCCCGCCCGGCATCGGCAAAACCCAAATTATGGAGCAGGTTGCACAGGAATGCGGCGTTGCCCTGGTTGCTTACACAATCACCCACCACACCCGGCAGAGCGCCGTGGGCCTGCCCTTCATCCGCCAGCGCCACTATGGCGGGGCCGACCGCAGTGTAACCGAATATACAATGAGCGAGATTATCGCGAGCGTTTATGAGAAAATGGAGCAGACCGGCCTTGCCAACGGCATCCTGTTCATTGACGAAATCAACTGCGTTTCGGAGACCTTGGCCCCCACCATGTTGCAATTTTTACAGGGAAAAACCTTCGGCAACCAGCCGGTTCCAGCCGGATGGGTCATTGTGGCTGCCGGAAACCCGCCCGAATACAACAAGAGCGTACGAGATTTCGACCTTGTCACACTGGACCGTGTGCGGCGGATTGATATCGAGCCGGAACTCTCTGTCTGGCAGGAATACGCCCGCGCCCATAGGCTTCACCCCGCCGTGACAGCATATCTGGAACTGCGGCCGCAGCATTTCTACAAAGTTGAAAACGATGTGGATGGCCCGCTGTTTGTAACAGCCCGTGGTTGGGAGGACCTTTCTGCCTACTTGCAGGCAGCCGGCACACTGGGTTTGCCGGTGGATGAAGCGCTGATCGGCGAATATGTGCGTCATCCGGAGGTTGCGCGCGATTTTGCCGCCTACTGGACGCTATACGAAAAGTACCGCGCCGACTACGGTGTTGAAGACATCCTGCAAGGCAGGCCATTCGAGAAGGTTCTTGTCCGCGTGATGAATGCCGCCTTTGATGAGCGGATGAGCCTGGTCAGCCTGCTGCTGGCTGGATTGAACGCCCGCTTTGCCAAGGCGCGCCGCGCGGACGAGACAACCGACGTCTGTTACCGGCAGTTGCGCAGCTTCAAACGCGCCTTAAACGCATCCCCCGACGCAGATGCCGACGTACTGTTCCGTACGGTCTGTGACGGGCAGGAAAGTGCCCTTACTGCCCAAAAGACATCCGGGCAGGTCACAGCCGAAGCTTGTGCCGCCCAGGCCCGGGCACTCGCCTTGTTACGCGGCTGGGGGCAAAAACTTTACGCCCATATGGACCACGAGGAAGCGTTTGACACGGTGCGCGCCGGCTTTAATGCACAGGTACGCCGCCGCGAGCAGGCCGTTGCTGTAGCCGGCGATGCGCTGGAGGCGGCCTTTGACTTTATGGAGCGCGCCTTCCCCGACGGGCAGGAGATGGTAGTCTTCATCAACGAGCTCGCTCTGGGGCCGGATTCCGCCGCTTTCCTGGCAGAAAACGAATGTGAACGGTTTGACATTTACTCCAAGCGGCTGCTTCTGCACGAGGATGAGGATGATATCTTGGCAGAGCTTGATCGTGACGAGATCCGCCAGCATGAAGGCAGCGCCGATTTCTGACGATCCCCCTGAAACATCACATTTGACAAGGAGGGTGAAGCATGTATACGATTCGCACAGCCACCAAAGCCGACGCCTCCGCACTCGGATACCTGCATTATACCTGCTGGTGCGAAACCTATGCCGGGCAGCTTGACCCCGGCTACCTGTCCAAAGGCAGTGCCGAGAAGAGCGCAGCAATTTTTCTGCGCAACGGCTGCCGGGATATGTTCCTGGCAGAGGAAGATGGTTCACCCATCGGCTTTTGTGGTTACAGCATAAGCCGGGATAACGATGCCGCGCCCACCTGCGGCGAGATCGACGGAATATATCTGTTGCAGCGCTGCCAGGGGTATGGGCTGGGCACACGATTGATGGACGAAGCCTGTCAGGCCCTGAGATCGCGCGGCTGCACCGAGGTCACACTTTGGGTACTGGCCACCAACGCAAAAGCGATCGGTTTTTATGAGCACCGCAGATTTCAGGCCGATGGCAGCGAGCAGATGGTCCCCTATGGGCAGCCGGTCCAGCTGAAGCGCTACCGGGCGGCGCTGTAAAGTTGTTTTACTTGTCAGCAGTCCCCACATCTGCCTCTTCTTCCGCAAAGCAAACAAAGCTGCGTCCCTCCAGGCAGGACGCAGCTTTGTTTTGTTGATCGGCGTGTCAATCAGCCGTTCTCAGGATTGTTCGTTGCGGAGATAGAACGGGAATCCAGCAGATCTTTCAGCTCGTTCATAAAGGTGTTGACATCGCTGAACTGGCGATAAACGGAGGCGAACCGCACATATGCGACATCATCCATCTTTTTGAGTTCCTCCATCGCAAGGTCTCCGATATGGATGGATGAGACCTCCCGGTCATAAGAGTTGAGCAGCTTTTGCTCAATGCGGCTCACCGCCGCATCCAGCTGCTGGTAGCTGACCGGCCGCTTTTCACAGGCACGAAGCATACCATTGAGCAGTTTCTGCCGGTCAAACACTTCCCGGGAATGATCCTTTTTGACCACCATCAGCGGCACAGTCTCAACAATTTCATAAGTCGTGAACCGCTTTTTACAGCTCAGGCATTCCCGGCGGCGGCGGATCTTTTCTCCGTCTTCAGTCGGGCGGGAATCAATCACCTTGGAATCCACCGCACCGCAATAAGGGCATCGCATTGCAAAATCCTCCTGTTTTTGATGAGGCTGCCGGTCGCGGTTTTATGCCTTCTTGCGCGGCAGAGCCTTCTTGTGGTTCTGCCAGTCCAGCCAGAGCTGGCTGGCAATGCAGACCGTGCTGTACACGCCGCTGACCATACCAAAAAGCAGCGGCAGCGCGAAGGTAAAGATGCTTTCAAGGTTGAAGACAATCGATACCACGCATACAATCGCAAGCGCCACACAGGTGGTAATCGATGTCATCAGCGAGCGGCCGAAGCTCTGGTTGATCGACAGGTTGACCAGCTCGCCTCGCGCCATCCGTTTGCCGTAAAGCGCGCTGTTTTCCCGGATACGGTCATAGATGACAACGGTATCGTTGATCGAATATCCGAGGATCGTCAGCATTGCCGCAATGAAGTTGCCATTAAGCGGGATGCGGAGCAGCACAAACACGCCGAATACAATGAACATATCATGCAACAGCGCAACAATCGCCGTGGCGCCGCCTTCCAGGCCGCCCACTTTGCGGAAACGATATGCCACATAAACCAAGATCAGCACACAGGCTGTCACCACGGCCACCACGCTCTTGAGCAAAAATTCATTGCCGATGGTCGGGTTTACATTGTTGATTTCGTTTTCCTCAAACGCATTGTCGGGGTACTGCGCGGTCAGCGCCTGCATCAGCGTATCCATCTCCTCGGTGGACATATTCTCGCTGCCCGGCATTGTAATCGTCATTGTCTGGTTACCCGCAATATCGGAACCAGTCTGCACATTCAGGTTTTGCTGGCCGGTTGTCTCGCTGACGGTCTGTTCCACCGCATCAAGATCCACTTCGCCCTGATAGCTGAGCGTCAGCATTGTGCCGCCGCGGAATTCAACGTCCATCTTGACGCCGAATACGACCGAAAAGACGAGGATCACCGCGATCAGCACACCGGAAACCGCATAGTACTTTTTGCGATTTCCAACAAAATTGATATGCGGCACTTTATATGGCGGGGTTTCGCCGCTTTTGGCGCCGCCATACAGCCAGGGGCTGCGCAACGCCTTGATACGGGAGGCACCACGCAACATCACGCGGGTTGCAAAAACGCCGAAGACAAAGTTGAGCAGCACGCTGGTGAGCAAAGTAAAGCCAAAGGAATAAACCGTGCCGGCCGTGGATGTGCCAAACCAGCGGAACACAGGGCTGAACACGGTGGCCCAGAACCCGTCGGTCGGGCCAAAGGCCCCCATCAGGATAGCTGCCACAATCACAATGGTAACGTTACCGTCAATAATCGGGGTCAAGCCCATCTTAAGGCCGTTGGCGATCGCGCCGTCCAGCGTCTTCTTTTTGCCAAGTTCTTCCCGAATGCGCTCCGCCGTGATAACGTTGGCGTCCACACCCATACCAATGCCCAGGATGATACCTGCAATGCCGGGCAAGGTCAAGGTTGAGCCGGCAAATACCGGGAAATAGCCAGAAACCACAGCCAGCGTAGCCGCTACCTGGCCAAACAGCGAAAGAACCGCAATCGTACCGGGCAAACGGTAGCGTACAACCATAATCAGCGCAACCGCAACAAACGCAATGATACCGGCCAGCACCATCACTTCCAGGCTGCGCACGCCAAGCGTCGGGCTGATTGTCGAGTAACTTTCAGCCGAAAGGGCAAACGGCAGCGCGCCGGAATTGATCTGGTTGGCCAGGGTTGCGGCTTCTTCCTGGGTGAAGTTGCCGCGAATGATGGCGCGTCCGTCGGTGATGGCCTCTTCAACAGTCGCCGTGCTGATGTTTTCCTCATCCAGCCAGATGCTGATTGTACCGCTGTCAGGGGCAAGCTCAGTCGTTGCATCCGCAAACTTCTGCGTGCCGCTTTCGCTGAATTCCAGCTGAACAACATAGCCTTCTGTCTGGCTGTAGCCGGCTGTGGCCGAGCTGACATCATCACCGGTCAAGATTTCATCGCCGTCAGCTGTGCTGCCTTTGCGGAAAACCATTTCGGCAGTGGTGCCAATCTCATCAATCGCGCTCTGCGGGTCAAAGTCCGTCTCGTCGCTGCGCCAGGGAAAGCGCACAATGATACGGTCACGCGCACTGTCCACATAGGATTCATAATCCGTTACGCCAAGGCCGATCAAGCGGTCCTCAATGACCGTCTGCGCAGCCGAAAGCTGTTCTGGCGTGGCATCCATATCGCCGGCCGGCACAAACGTAACGTCCACGCCGCCGCGGATATCAATGCCGAAACGGATATCAGCCGCACCTTTGACATAGGTGGTTTTGGTATCCCCGTACTGATAGCTGAAGCCCAACAGGGCCGACAGCGAAAACAGTACGATCAGAAGCGCCACGACAACAAACTGCCATGACTTCCCTCTCTTGTTCATAGCTACCTCCCAATAAGCCTGCGAGGACTGTCCCCGCAGGCGCATATTATATACAAAGCGGGGTTATTCCGCCTCGCTGAGCAGCTTTTCCACCACAGCCAGCCGCACACAGACGGTGAGCAGCAGCGATGCCTTTTCAACTTCTTCCAAACTGGGGTAGGTCGGGGCGATGCGCAGGTGGGAATCCTCGGGGTCACGGCCATACGGATACGCGGCGCCGGCGCCGGTCAGAATCAAGCCGGCTTCTTTGCAAAGCTGGGCAACCCGCTTGGCGCAGCCGGGCATAACATAAAGGCTGATAAAATAGCCGCCTTTGGGGTTGGTCCAGTGGGCGATATCACCGCAAGGGGTCAGCTCCTGGGCAAAGGTGGTTTTGACCGCGTCAAAGCAGGGCACCAAGCGGCGGCGATGCTTGAGCATGTGGGCCAGCACACCGGCTTTGTTGCGCAAAAAGCGAACATGGCGCAGCTGGTTCATCTTGTCGTAGCTGATAATCTTCACTTCAAACCGCTTGCAGACATATTTCATCGAAGCGTCACTGCAGGCAAAAGCCGAAACACCGCCGCCAGGGAAGGTGATTTTGCTTGTGGAGGTGAACATGAAGACACGGTCCTCATTTCCGTACTTGCGGCTTTCTTCAAGCAGAACCGGGATTTCGATGATTTCGTCGGTCAGATGATGGACAATGTACGCTTCGTCCCAGAAGATCTTGAAGTCCGGCGCCGCCGTTTTCATCGAAGCAAACCGCCGAACCGTCTCGTCGCTGTAGGTATACCCATCGGGGTTCGAGTACTGCGGCACACACCAGATTCCCTTGATGGAGGGGTCTTCGGCAACAAGTCTTTCCACCATATCCATGTCAGGACCAGTTTCGGTCATCGGGACATTGATCATCTCGATGCCAAATTCCTCCGTAATGCGGAAGTGGCGGTCATAACCGGGAACCGGGCAAAGAAATTTCGGGCGCTCGACCTTCGACCACGGGCAGGGTGAATCCTGAAAACCGAAGCAGTACCCGATGTTGACCATGCTGTACATAAGTTCCAGACTGGAATTGCCGCCAACAAAAACATTTTCCGGCGCAACGCCCATAATTTCACCAAACAGGGCACGCGCTTCCTGCAGGCCTTCCAGATTGCCATAATTGCGCGCATCGGTACCGTCTGCAGTGGTGGTGTAGTCATCCATTTTAAGCAGATCCATCGCCAGATCCATCTGATGCGGACCGGGTTTGCCGCGAGCCATATTCAGCTTCAGGCCCAGCGCTTTGAAATCAGCGTACGATTTTTCAAGCCCGGCCTTCTCTGCCTGCAATTCTTCCCGTGTCATCGAACGATATTCAGACATACTGCGTCCCCCTCTATGTGCAATCAAGCTGGGCTGTTCCTTCCACCGGCGGGCGCCATACGCCCCGCAAAAGCCCAGACATACAGATAATTATATACGAAATGCGCGCAAGATACAAGCGTTTTGGGGATTTTTCCGTTCATTCTTCGGTTTTAAGCCAATGTCCCAGGGCAGATAGACTGCGCAGCCCCGCCAAAGCGCTCAGTTCAGGATCAAACTATCCGCCAGGGTAAATACATCCGGTACGCCCTTGTAACAGCACCAGCCAGGCATACGGTCATACCGGCGCGCCACTACCTTCACGCAGCGCGCCGAACGGCAGGGATGAAACCCCAGGTCTTTCCGGCAGATCTCACGCTCAGCCGGCTGACATGGCAGGCGCAGTATATCCGTCAGTTCCAAAGATTTCTCGTCCTCCCCCAGGTAGAGTTCCAGAAGCTCAGGAAACACAATGCCACTGCGGTGATGACTTAAAAAGCCCAATTCCACCGTGTGCAAGAACCGTTCTTCCGGCAGCAGACAGGTCAGAACCAGATCTTGCAAAGTTGCCAGCCAGCGGCCGTCCTGATAATCCAAACTTCCCCGGCGCGGCGAGAGCAGTGCCTCAATCCCTTCCTGACAAAAAACCGGACGTGTATCGAAAAGCGTTTCGCTTGTCAGCCGAATATCCCGCCAGCCAAACCGATAGTCCGCCCATGCCGGTTCGCTGCAGCGTCCATCTGGCAAAAACGCTTTGGCGCGCAGCCTGGCGTCACTGCGCAAGGTGAGCGGCGCCTGGTAAAGCGGCGAATTGCCGTTTGGTTCCGTACCGTCCAACGTATACCGTAGCTGGGCCTTTTCGTCCGGGCAGGACAATTCTACAACTGCCGGCCGGCCAAAATCAAACAGGCTCTCTTCCGGCTCAAACACCGGCGCAGGCACCGGCGCCCGGGCCGGGTCTGCAGGTTCGCGCACCCAGCGAGGCACATAGCCATCCGAAGGAGACGGATCACGTCGATACGCGTCCGTCAGCACCGTCTCCGCTGTTTTTTGATCGGGTTCCGGCCCCAGAGCAAGACAAATCTCGTTTTGCTGTGACCAAATCTTCAATTGGCCGGCTGTTTCACAAACCGGTTTCCCTTTTTGCACCACAAAATGGTAGCGAAACGTTTCCTGGCACAGCACAACCATGCGGCCATCCACTGCTTCCAATACCGGGAGCACGTCGAACTGCAGTGCAAAAGGAGTGTGTTCTTCCTCGCTCAGCAGTTTGATGCGGATCATCTGTTCTTCCATGCGGAGCTCAAAACGGCCCTTCGGCACCTCCAGCACCGCGCTGGCAGACCATGCATCCGGCGCGGAGAACGATATCTTTCCAACCGGTTCGGCTCCGCCCTGGAGAAGACGAACAAACGGCCTTTCAATCGGCGCACCTGCGGCGGCCGCTTCCGCCATCCATTTAGGGGCGAACAGCAGCGGCAGCGCTTCACATACACTGGCCGCCGGCGGCGGTACCCGCCCCTCTGCGGTTGCTTCCCTGCGCTGGCGCAGCAATCCTTTTTCAAGATAACGCGAGGGGAACCGCTCATCATACAAAAACCAGTCCCGTATCCGCAGCCTGCCGGCCTCCGCCAAAAAGCCTATGCGATAATATGCGCCGGCATACCAGAGCGCACCGGGCTGCGCGTCCCCTTTCTGCCCTGCAGAACCTCCTTGCCAATCGGTGACAGCCGGCCAGGAAAGCGGCGGCGTGCGGGCATACTTACGGCTGAACCAGGCGGCGGATTCCGCCATCGTCTCAATCCGCAGCTTCCCCGCCCGGCTCAGCGCCAAAAGCTGGCGCAGCTGGGGTTCAAAGCCGGGGCGAATATTCTCCCACAGGAAGTTGTTTTCCTGGCCCACCTGAGCGTACCCCACACCGCAGCGGTCGGTATCGGTGAGGCAGGCAAAATACCATCTGATCCTTTCAGGGTCACGGCCGTTTGTGCAGCAAGGTTCCAGCGTATAGACGCCGCTCAGCCCGGGGCGGGCATCCTGTTCAAAGGAAAAGACCGGGTCAGGCGCAAGCAGGCGAAACATGGCGACCGGAAGCTGTCCATCCCGCGTTTGTGCGGGCAGATATTCGTTGGCCCTGCTGGGGTAGTAGATCCCGTTCGGAACCCCTCCCCACAAAGTAAAGCCATCGGTGCCGAGCTGATCCCGGCAGATAGCCGCCCCGATAACGCCGTATTTCTCCTGTGCATAAGCGATGGTGACCGGATCAAGCACCCAGGAACCTATCGTCTTGGGGTAATACCCAAACACCGCGGCAAAATCCTGCATGTAGGCATCCACCAGCGCACAGCGTTCATCGGGGTCGTAACCTACACTATAGGCACTGTCAACCCGCTCATCAAAGAGGTCTGACTGCGCGCCGGGAAACCGCACCCCGGCCCGACGGCAGAGCGGTTCTGTAATTTCCCACCAGGCAGCAATTTCGTCGTTTGCGTCGGTTTCACTGCGCAGCAGTTGCTGGTAACAAGGGTTCATCAGCGCGTCATATTTGAGCGCATAGGTAGAGGGCAGCCCATACTGTTTCAGCAGCCGTATCTGGCGGACGATTGTGTCAAAATCCGCCTGCAAAAAAGTGCTGGGCTCCTGGTGGGACATACGGATGAAATGATAGATATTCACGATAGTCGTGCACGAATTTGCCATACTCTACCTCCAGTGGGGTCCCCCCCCCCGCTTCTTTTCATCTGTACCAGTCTCGGTCTGCCGCACGGGCATCCATCGTTTTCTCGGTCATCCATGGCGAAAGCATAAGCCGCTGCACGCTTTTTCTTCGGCGATATTGTATCACATGTCAGCGAAAAAGTGCAAGAACTTTTCCCTTTTCCCAGCAGCCTATGCGTAGCGAAAACTGGCGTTCCTTCCACCCCCTATACACACACCTGCCGCAGGGCAATACGCGGTCCATCGCGTGTTCAAACAAACGCCGGCAGAGGTTTGGGTTTTCAAACCGCACCTATGCCGGCATTTTTTGACTTCTTCCCTCCGAACGGGCGCTGTTTTTCTGCGCATCTGCCAGAGGCTGTCTTCTATTTCCATCACCAAAGCGGCCGAAAGCATCCGCGCCGGGGATCTCTCCCGCCGGATCACCGGCATCGCCACCAAGGACGAGGTGCAGGAACTCGCCGACACCTTCAACACCATGCTCGAGCGGCTGGAACGTTCCTTCGAGCGGGAACGGCAGTTCACCTCTGACACCTCCCACGAGCTGCGCACCCCGGTGGCCGTGATCTCAGCCTGTGCCGAGGAACTGGAAGCCGGACTGTCCGCCGGAGAGGCTGCCCAGAGCCTGGCCGCTATCCGCAGGGAGAGCGCCCGCATGAACAAGATCATCTCCCAGCTGCTGATGCTGACCCGCGGATACGAAGGGCGCATCCATCTGGAAAAAGAAACACTGGAATTTCGTAACCTGGTCGGCTCGGTGATGGAGGAACTGTCCGAAAGCGCCGCGGCATCCGAGATCCGGCTGTTAAACCAAGTGCCGCAAGGCTACACGATTTTCGCTGACCAGAGCCTGTTGACCCAACTGCTCATCAATCTGATTGGCAACAGCATCAAGTATGGGGTGATGGGCGGCAAAGTGACGGTACGGGCGGCAGCATCCGAAACGGGATGTACCTTTACGGTATCCGACAACGGCATTGGCATGCAACCGGAAGAACTCGATCATATTTTTGAGCGGTTCTACCGGGCCGACAAGGCGCGGGATCGTTCGGGGTTCGGACTTGGAATGCCAATTGTGAAGTGGATCGTGGAGCTGCACGGCGGCGACATCCGCGTTGCCAGCGAAGCTGGAAAAGGCACGCAGGTGACGGTCACAGTCTAGTTCAGCCAAAAGCACGGTATACGCTGCTTTTTGAACCCCTGGAATGCAGCAAGCCATTCCAAAACTTGAAACCCGGCGGCCGCTCTTTCAGAGATTCTTCCTACAGCTTGGATGGATCAGATTCCCCTTTGGTTTCGCCAGGTGCAGCGGTACCCGGCACAACCTCCGGTGTTTCCCGGGCGTCTTCAGCGTCTGTTTTTTCCAGAAAGGTATCTACAAAGGCATCTTCTACTTTTTTGTATGCACCCACAACGGTATCCTCTATCGTTTGATATCCCTGCATAACCGCTTTGCCAAGTTTGCCGGGCTTCATCCGCAGCACGCCGGGGTCATTGGGGTCTTTCTCCAAAAAACGGTCTACAAAGGCGTCTTCCACCTTCCGATAGGTTCCGATAACCTTGTCTCCCAGCTTACCAGTCTTTAATTTGTGCTCACTCATTTTCGCACCTCATTTGCGCTTTTCTTTGTGCCTATGCTGTTACGCCTGTGCCCAAAATCACCGGATTCCCTTAGCCAGCGGAATCAGTAGCAACAGCACAATGATGCCTGCAATACCGACCGCAATGCCCAGCACCATATTCCCAAACACCATGGACAGGCACATGCCCACCCCGAGCAGCAGCGCCCCCAGCACGCCGACAACAACGGTTCCCACCGCCTTGGGGGTGACATGAATGGGAGCCTTGCCTTCCATCCTGCGCCAGATCAGCAAATCGACCAGCAGAATAACCAGGCCGATCACTCCACAAGCGATCCCCTGGTTAAACATTCCCCACTCAGGCAGCAGCGCCATACACATTCCCAGTGCAAAGAACACGCCCCCAACGGTACCCAAAATCATAGCGACCAATGTACTCTTTTTCATAAAAAATCCTCCTGACAGTATTGGCAGACGCCCTGCCGTGTGTGGAGACGGGGTGTTTCCCATCGCCTGTTTATACTTTATTGCCAGAATATTAGCCCGATGTTTGGGTTTTGTTTGAAAATCATTAAACTTGAAGGGTTTGGGCGTGCCTGACCGGTCACAAAGTTTCCTTTCCTCCTGCTGTGATGGCGCCGGTATGGCTGAAACCGGCTGACACATGCAGCGGCGGGTCCCATGGAGACGATTGTGTCAAACAAAAAAGGAACTGTCCATTCCTTTACAGAAATAAACAGTTCCTTTTGGTGGGAGCTGGTGGATTCGAACCACCGAAGCATTACGCAGCAGATTTACAGTCTGTCCCCATTGGCCACTCGGGAAAGCTCCCTTATTCAGTTTTCTTGCCGCTCGCGCGTCTCACTTGCGAGTGCTTGTATATTATAGCAAAGGAATTCGGAAATTGCAAGCCTTTTTGAAAAATTTCTTTTTCGTTGTATCGTCATTTGCAAAATTGCATGCAAATTTTTTTGAAATTTCTGCTTGGATCAGGTTCTTCGCCATGCGGCAGGTGTTGCCCAACACATGGCCAAAGGGGCTCGACTATTCAAGGTCGAGCCCCTTTGGTCCATCCTTTTCTTCCGCCTGATGGGGACAGGCGGCCTTCACCGCAGAATTTCCATGTGCGGATGGCGTGCCGTATATGCCGCAACATCCAGATTCCAGACCGTATTGCCGTTTTCGTCCGCTTTGATCTGGGCAAAGCCCATCTCGGCGTAAAATTCTTTGACCATTGCATTTTTTGCCGTTGGGTAATAGTACCCGCAGATTGTCTTGACGCCGCGTGCCGCCGCATCGGCCACCACAGCGTCCATCATCGCGTCTTCCATTCCACGCTTAAGCACGCGGCAGCTCATAAGCCACAGGCGCAGGTGAAGAAGCGCTCCTTCCTGCTGCCCGGCAACTACGGTAACCACGCCATTGTCTCCAAACCGGTCTTCCAGTTTGCCGTAAAGGCAGAGCCAAGCCGGATCGGTTGACATGGCGCGGATATCTTCCTCAGAACAGCGCAGCGTGGTCAGGTTGAACTGGTTGGACTTGTTGGTAAGCTGGGCGATGCGCTGCAGGTACAGCGGTTCAAACGGGCGGATCGTCGCTTTCATGGCAAGGCTGTCAAGGTAGGCGCCGTAATCAGCAAAGGCCGCCTGGGCGCGGCGGCGCTCCGCGTTGGCGTGGTAGAGCTCGGTCTTTTTAAGGTCTTCACCTGAAAGGGCTGTGACCTCAAAATAACCGCCATGGTCAAGCGTCTTGATGTAGTTTTCCGCACCATCCAGTGTCGGGGTCTCCACCCCCGGCAGCTGCGCCGCCACAATGGCGCGCTCGGCCGGGTTATCATCAGCAAAAACAAAACTGTCAACGCCAAGATTGAGTTCTTCAGCAATCGCCTGCAGGTTGCGGTCCTTGGGGTCCCAGTTGGCCTTGATCGCCACAAAGTCATCCGGGCGCAGCACGCCATCGGGATGGTTGAGACCGGCAAGGGCGTTTTCCTCATCGTTTTTGGAATCAACTGCCAGAACAACGCCAATGGATTTCAGCGCTTTGCAATAACTCTGGAACTCGGCATATACCTGACCCTCGGGCACTTCGGGGCCGACGGCAATGCCATCGACACCATCGTCCCCCACAACGCCGCCCCAGAGTGTATTGTCAAGGTCAAGCGCCAAGACCTTCTTATTCCGGCCATAGATGGATTTGATAATATTGGCCAGGCTGTTCGCAAGCGATGGGATTGCATCCAGACACATTGCATACTTGTACATATGCCAATAGAATGCGTCACCCCAGGCTGTCAAGCCATAATCGGCAGAAAGATAATCAATGTCATTGATAAAGAAATTCTCATGCGACGCCGCGTAGGCATAGAACTTCTGGTTAAGCCGCGCAAGAAAGTTGGTACGGCCGTGCGGGTCCCAGACATCCCGGTTGCCAAGCAGCCGATAATTCGGGCGGTCAAAGTTGTTTTGGATGATCGGGCAGTGAAACTTATCAGCCAGGGCCTGCCACATGGCGGCAAAACGATTGTACTCTGCCTCCAGCATCTCGTCAATCTCAGCCGGGGTTGAGGCGGTGGTTGGGAAGGTTTCAATGTTACGCCAGTTCGTGTGAATGTAGATCACATCCGGTGCAAACGCATCAAGTTCCGGTGTGCCGAACATGGCATCCTGCCAGTAACGGCCATATTCCGACTGATAGAACGCAGCCTCAATGCCATAGCGGAGCAGGAACAGCCCAAGCTGGTCTGCCACCTCGTTGGTGGTGGAACCGCCTAAAATTGCAATGTTTTTGTGCAGCGGGTTCGGCAGCTGGGCCAGCAATTCGCGCCGGATGCGGCGCTTTTTGCGCAGCAGCTGAGCGGTATCAAGCGGATAGTGGAAGCAATCCATACAAAGGCTCCTTTACCTCAGTTCAGACGGGCCAGCGCCTCTTCAAGCGCATGGGAGATCTGATCCGGGCAGCTTGTGGGGCGGCTGCCGCAGGTAGTGCCCTTCATCCGTGTGATGGCATCTTCGGCCTTCATGCCTTTGAGCAGCTGGCAGATGCCCTTGAGGTTGCCATTGCATCCCCCGAGGACAGAGACCGCTTCAATCGTGTGATCAGGATTGAGCTCCACACGGGTCAGCACCGAACAGGTGCCCTGATTTTTACGTTCGTAAACCATAACAAAACTCTCCTTTTACATATCTTTGTACAGCTTGCGGGTACACAAACTCAGCGTTTGCGGGCGCGGGCCACCGCTTCGATGCGGGCGATCTGGTCATCCGCCGTGTAAAAAGCCCCCACCGGGCGCGGATTGTTTGCGTTCATACCATGGAAGTCGGTGCCGCCAGTCACAATCAAGTTATACTGGCGGGCCAGGGCGGTCAGTTCGGCGCGGTCTTCGGGGGTATTGCGCGGGTGGTCAATCTCAACGCCGTCCAGCCGGCCGGCGCGGATCAAATCCCGGGCAAGCGGCATACTTTTATAAACGCTCGGGTGGGCCAGCACAGCCACGCCGCGACAGGCTTTGATGAGGTCAAGCACGGTATCGACCGTCTCATACTTTGGGGTGTGCAGGATCTTGCCTCGCACCGGACGCAGGCCGAACAGGGAACGATACACTTCGTTATACATGCCATCCGAAAGGCCGTACTGCCAAAGTATCCGCATGACATGCGCTTTGTACAGCGTGCCGCTGTCCTTTGCCAATTCAAGCGCTTCCTCCGTTTTGAACTGAGGGCAGATCGCCTCAAGTTCATGGCAGCTTTGCAGCACAGCATTATAGCGGCGTTCGGCCATCAGGTTGGCATATTCCGCCAACGGCGCGCAGTCGTCAGGCCAATAGCACAAAATATGCACGCGGTGTGCACGCTCATAATCATACGCTGTGAGCTCGGTCGCAGGGATCAAATGTACCCCGTTCATAACCGGGTTCGCGTAAGCATAGCGGACACTGCGGATGGAATCGTGGTCGGATATTGCCAGATGGGTCATGCCGGCACAGGCCGCCAGAAACGGCAGCTTAGCCACCGGCGTTGATCCATCCGAAAAGGTCGTATGCGTATGCAGATCGCCAGGCATGGGCGGTCTCCCCTTTCTATTTCTTCAATAGATCATTATACCCGTTTTTTCATGGTTTGAAAAGAGGAAATCTGCAAGGTTGCGGCGAAATTGCGGGCTCGCCGTGCAAATTCCCGCGCGGCGGGCGACAAGCTGTTCTGATCAAGGCAGGCAATGCCGATGCTGCGCATAGCCGGCGGCTCCAATGCCAGAACCTGCACGCCGGGCGCCGTATCCCCGCGGGTGAGCAGCAGCTCCGGCATGATCGCCACCCCCTGCCCACAGGCCACCATACCAACCATCGATTCATCGTCGATCACATAGCAGGCCGTGCGCATCTGCAAATCATTCCGCTTGAGATAGTTTTGGATATCAGCATCGGTATCCGAGCGTTGGCTGACAAACGGCTGCCCACGCAGTTCTTCTGCCATAACATGGCCGGGCCGCCGGGTGGTAAAGCCCAGCGGCGCAATACAGATCAGCGGATCGGTGTACAGCGGTTCAAAATCCAGATCCTGCGCGCAGGAATCCGAGAGGAAGCCAAGCTCTACCGTGCCGCTTTTCAGCCAGGCCGCAATATCGGCATAGCTGCCCTGGTACACCTGTACCTCAATGCCGGGATAGGTATCTTCAAACGCCGGCACAAGCTGCGGCAACCAGACCACGCAAGCGCTGTTGAAAACGCCCAGCCGTAGCACCCCTTTGTGCAGGCCGTTGATCTGGGCAATGGACTGGTCGAGCGATTCATTGCTGGCAAGCACCCGGCGGATGGCCGGCAACAGGCTTTCGGCCGCTGCGGTCATGGTAACGCCTGTTTTGGTGCGCGTGAAGAGCGGAAACCCACACTCTGTCTCCATACCGGAAACGGCGTGGCTGATGGCCGAAGGGGTCAGGTGCAGGCGTTCAGCTGTGCGGGCAAAACTGCCTTCCTGCGCGATGGTAGAGAAGATCTGACAGGCCAAAAGCGTCATGAAAAAGCCTCCTTCAGGGCAGCACAAGTATCATGAACAGATTTCATCTTTTATGTGAAAAAAATGAATTTTACTTATCTTGAATACTGTACTATGATAAAGGAAGAAAGTCAAGGGTGCCGCACACACCGTTGGCTTCGGGTCTTTTTGGGCCTGACACTTTCATTTTCCTTCCTCTCTTGGCTCCGCCGGTCCGCACACCCGGCGGAGCTTTTTGTTATGCGGAACAAAGGGTTGTGCCGCAGCGCCTTGCACAGAATGGAAACAACTGACAGTACCGCTGTTTCCATTGTGGCTTTATGATAGAAAAAGCAAACTTCTTTCCCCATATTGACATGGCACCTGCCTTGTGCCATAGTACAGTTGTTGGCGCCATACCAAATGCGAACAGAGCCCCAACGGCAGTAACGCAGCCTGTCGAAAAGGCCGGCGATCTTTTAACCGCTGAAATATATGACAAAGTGAAACATGAGGAGGCAGACCGATATGACGATGGCAAACCCAAACATTGACGGCGGTAAAGAGTTTGACTGGGGGCGCGTATCGGCCGAATATGCGAAATACAGAGACATCTACCCGCCGGAATTCTATGACCGGATTCTTGCACGAAGTCTGTGCAGGAAAGGACAGTCTTGTCTGGACATTGGAACCGGTACCGGCGTACTGCCAAGGAACTTGTATCGTTATGGTGCAGCCTGGACGGCGACGGACATTTCGGAGAATCAGATTGCGCAGGCGCGAAAACTTTCAGAAGGAATGCAGATTGAGTATTACGCCATTGCGACCGAAGACCTGTGTTTCCCGGACGCCAGCTTTGATGTGATCACGGCCTGCCAATGTTTTTGGTACTTTGACCATGGACGAGTGATACCAAACCTGTTTCGGATGCTGAAGCCTAACGGTCGGCTTTTGGTGTTGTATATGGCCTGGCTCCCTTATGAGGATCTGATCGCGGCTGCCAGCGAAAAGCTTGTGCTCCAATACAGCCCGCAGTGGAGCGGCGCAGGCGAGACGATTCACCCCATCCGAATACCGGATTGCTACCGGGAGAGATTCATGCTTGTATACCATGACGAATATCGCCTGCAAGTGCCATTCACGCGCGAAAGCTGGCATGGCAGGATGAAGGCCTGCCGTGGGGTCGGTGCCTCCCTGCCGGCAGAAGAGCTTGCCGCCTGGGAGGCCGAACACCTGAACCTGCTGACAAAGATTGCCCTGGATACCTTTTCCGTCCTGCACTATGCAGCCATCGCAGAGTTGCGAGCGAAGTAACCGCACAAAATCGAGGCCTTCCTGCCGGAGCCGCAGCGCCCGCCTTCATCCTTCGCGCGCCACCGCATCCCAATAGTTCTGTAAAATCTTTTTCTTCCACGCCAATCCAATACATCCCGCCAGCAGCAGTGCCGCAGCCGCCGTCACCGCCAGGGGATGCACGCCTGAACTGTCAAGAAATTTTTTCACATCGTCCCCCGTCGGCTCATAACCGGCCAGGCAGAGAATCGGGACACCCACCCATGCCAGCACCGCCCCGACAGGCAGCAACAGAACTAAAAAGGAGAAGATCCTGTAAAGGATAGACCTTGCCCCACTTTGATACGCGATCATATAGAGGATGGCCGCAAGAAGCGGCAGCAGCATCCCCGCTGCATGGAAAAGGGAAAACATGGCGGCGCTGAATTGTCCGCCTTCATAATTCATATAGGCGCCCAGAATGCTGAACTTTGTAATCCGCGCGCCGCACATCACCGCCACCAGTGCGTGGCCGCCCTCGTGCAAAACAACATACAGGGGAATCATACAGGCAACGCTGACCAGAACAGCGAGAATTTTTCTAACCTTCAAGTTCCTTTCCTTCCGCATCCTGCAAACTCCCTTCTTTGGTGGTTGTGCTGTCGGCAGATGATCCTGCGCCGCATTTTTTCTTTATCATACACCTGACACTTCAACCTTGCAAGGCCATTCTTCCTACATGCCGCGCGGCTGCGCAGCCAAACCGGCCTCTGCTGCGCTTGTACTGCCCCACCGGTTTGTGGTACACTATATATAAAGAAAAGAATCAGCCACCGGGCCACAGCCGCCCGGTTTTCCGGATAGATGAATGGATGGGCGCGATATACCGCCCGGAATGGAGAAATGTAGATTGCAACGGATTGGAAAAATCCGCGGGGTGAAGGGAGCCGCCTCCTGCTGTGCGCTGGCGGCCATCGGATACCTGGCGGCGCGCAGCCTGCTGCAAGCAGGCGTTTCATTTTTGATGGGCCTGCGGGTGGAGGGGGCAAGCCTTTCAAATCCGGTGGGCTTTTCCCCTGTGGAAGCCGAGCTGCTCGCGATGGTAGCGAGCGTGGCGGCGATTTTGCTGCCCATCCTCATATTGTTGCGGCTGACCCGGCTGCGCACCGACGACCTTCGTTTGCTGCTCCCTGCCCCCTGGAGCCCGGCTTTCTGTACAATCCTGTTTTTGGGGGTTGCGAATGCCGGCAACCTGTTCGGCGGGCTGCTCGGGCATTTGCTGGGGCGTGACGGTGCCGCTGTTTCCCTGCCGGCCGGCGGTGCAGCGCTGGCAGTAAACTTTATCAGCCTGTGCGTAGTGCCGGCCATCCTGGAAGAATTGTTTTTCCGCGGTGCGCTGCAGGGGTTGATGCGGCCCTCAGGCAGTATGGCTGCCATCTTCGGCCCGGCGCTACTGTTCGGGCTGCTGCATCTGGATCTGGCCCAGGGGCTGACCGCCTTTGTCTGTGGTCTATTCCTGGGGTGGCTGGCCGAGCGCACCGGTAGTGTGCTGCCCGGCATGCTTCTGCACTTTTTAAACAATACAATCGCCTTCTGTGTCACCTATTTACAAGCCTATGCCCCCGGCGGCGTTGCCATGGGTACCCAGCTGTTTGTGCTGCTGGCCTTCCCGCCGCTGGCGCTCTGGATGCTGTGGTGTGCGATGCGGCAGGGGTTCCGGTTTTCGGCGGGTCTGCGTCCCGGTGTTGACCCGCTGGCCGTTTTTTCAAGCCCGGCGTATCTGGTCACGATCGCGTTCCTGCTGGTATACTGCCTGGGTTTGTTTCCCGCATAACTCACCCAGATATACCCAAAAGGCCATGCTGTCTGGTTTTTCCAGCAAACAGCTGCTTGCCGCGCTGTGAAGCCACGGAAACGCCGAATATTTCTGCCACGCCTTGCAGCCATTGCTTATTTGTAAATGTTGCCGCCCTTATTGTATCAGTAGTTGCCTCTTAAAGGAGCCCGCCATGACCGATGAAGAACTCATGCGCCTGGCGCTGAACGAAGCCGCCGAGGCCGCCCGACTTGGCGAAGTGCCGGTGGGCGCAGTGGTCGCAAAAGACGGCATACCAATTGCCCTGGCGCACAATTTGCGCGAGACCGGAAGAAACGCCACCTACCATGCCGAACTGCTTGCGATTGACGCAGCCTGCCGGGCCCTGGGCGGCTGGCGGCTATGGCAGTGCGAGTTGTTTGTCACACTGGAACCCTGCCCGATGTGCAGCGGTGCAATCTTGAACAGCCGCATCAAGCGGGTGGTATATGGTGCCGCTGATCCCAAGGCAGGCTGTTGCGGTTCGATGACCGACCTGTTTGCGCTTCCATTTAACCATCATCCCGTGATCGAGAGCGGCCTGCTGGCCGAAGAAGCGCAGGCGCTTCTGCAAAGCTTTTTCCTTTCCCTGCGCCAGAAGCGGCTGGCCGCAAAACTCGCACGCCGCAGTGCCGATACACCTTCATCGCAAGGAGATACCTCCAATGTTTGATGTACCCTCTTATCCTCATCAAGTTCTGATAACCGGCGGTAGCCGTGGAATCGGGGCGGCGGCTGTGCACGCTTTTGCCGCCGCCGGATATAATGTTGCTTTTACCTGGCATGCCCATCCCGAAGCGGCCGACGCTGTGCTGCAGCAGGTGCAAACCTTGTACCCGCAGGGACGTTTTTTGGCTATTCAAGCAGATGCGGCCAACCCGGAAGCCGCTTGCCACGCCGTGCTGCAGGCCGAAACGGAATTTTGCCGGCTTGATGTGCTTGTCTGCAATGCCGGCATTGCCCAGCAAAAGCTCTTCACCGAATTGACCGATGAAGATTGGCGGCAGATGATGGCCACCAACCTTGACGGTGTCTTTTACGCATGCCGCGCTGTACTGCCCGGCATGATTCGCCGCAAATATGGGCGCATTCTTTGCGTAAGCAGCATGTGGGGGCAGGTGGGTGGCAGCTGCGAAGCGCATTACTCCGCAGCCAAAGCCGGGGTGATCGGGTTGTGCCGGGCCCTTGCGCAGGAGGAAGGCCCCAGCGGTATCACAGTCAACTGTGTGGCGCCCGGCGTGATCGACACCGATATGATGGCCGGCTTTTCACCTGAGGATCGCGCCGCCCTGGCCAAAGAAACCCCGGTTGGAAGGCTCGGCACCGCCGAGGAAATTGCCCGCACCCTCGTGTTTTTAGCATCCCCTGAAGCCGGTTACATCACCGGGCAGGTCATTGGTCAAAACGGTGGACTGGTGATCGGTTGACTTCTTCCCTTTTTTCATCGACACTGTGAACAGACACGCAAATCCCCTTTCCGGCATATGGTATGACGGGAAGGGGGATTTTTTATGGCTGTATTTCAGCACGGCATTGATGTATCCCGCTATCAGGGCAGCATCAACTGGCCACAGGTAGCCGCCGGCGGACAGCAGTTCGCCATTGTGCGCCTGGGTTCCAGCAACAACGGCGGTCTGTATGTGGACCCCTATTTTCTGCAAAACGTAAACGGCGCCCATGCCGCCGGGCTGCGGGTGGGCGCCTATTATTACAGTTATGCGCGCAGCCAGAATGCTGTCATCCAGGAACTGACTGTTTTTCTCAATGCTTTGGCTGGCCTGCAGCTGGAATACCCGGTCTTTGTGGATGTGGAAGACAGCAGTCTGGCCAGCCTTGGCCGCGATGAGCTGACCCGTCTCGTGCAGTTTGCAATGGATATTCTGTATCAGCGCGGCTGGTATGCCGGATGGTATAGTTATACAAACTTTATCGCTGCGTCTTTGAATCCTTCCGCCCTCTCGTCTTATCCTCTCTGGTTGGCAGATTATCGTACACAGCCCGGCTTTTCCAGCGAATATGCCATGTGGCAATATTCTGCTACCGGTAGCGTGAGCGGCATCAATGGGGCGTGTGATTTGAACGAAAGTTATGTGGATTTTTTGCCCTTGATCCAGGCCGGCAATTTCAATGGATACGGCACCTCCGGTCCGGAAATGGAGCCTGTGCTGGGGGTTCAACTTGTGGTTTTCGGCGCCCAGACCGAATATTTCTACACCGCCAACTTTAACGATGTAGTTGGATATTTGCCCATTGGCCGGTATGAAGTAACCCAGCAAAGCACTGTCAAATACAACGGATATGATTGGGTGCTCTTCCGCTACCAAGGCAGTGAGTATTGGACCGCGCTGATCGGCGACCGAAACAGGTTGGAAAGCGGCAGCGCCTGTGAAACCCTGCTTTCTGAAGCCCGCGCCAAAATCGAAGCGGCCCGCGCTGCGCTGGAGTGAAATCTGTCACGGCTTTTCCCCTGCTTTATCACTGCGCTTGCCACCGCGGCAAAAGTTGAGCACCCGGCCTTTGCAGGTGATACCTACCACCCCCAGCAACGCTGTTACCAGAAACACAACAATGGTGGTTTGCCAGTTTCCATCCCGAAGCGAGTCCCCCATCATGGTGGAGGTGATCACCGACGGAATCCGCGCAAAACTGGACAGAAGCAAAAACTTTCCCACAGTCATATCTGTCACGCCAACCACATAAGTCAGCATATCTTTGGGCGTACCGGGGATCAAAAACAATAGAAAGGTCACAAGCTCCATACGCTGGCTGTCATACAGCCATTTCCAGTCTTTGACCTTTTCTGCCCCGAACAGGGTATCCAAAATAGATTTTCCAAGCTTCTTGGATACCAAAAAAATTACTGCCGAAGCCAGCATTGTCCCGCACAGGCAAAGCGCCAGCCCACCCCAAGTGCCATACAACGCGCCGGCAATCAGTTCGATCGGTTCTCCCGGAATGAACGCAATCACAACCTGCAAAACCTGTACCCCCAGCACAGCCAGGCACCCCCAGATACCGGCACGTTGCACCCAGGCTTCTACCACAGCCTGTGTCTGTGGGTCTTGCAGGCGCTGTACATACGGAAAAAGAATGATGGTCAACCCCACCAACAGCAACACCAGCACCACACCCAATACAACTACACGCTTATTTTTCATGTCCTGTATTTCGCTCCTTTCATATTCTTGCTTATATTCTGCGCATTTGTATTCCTGTAAAGCAGCATTACTTGTCACCACAAAAAAGCAGCTTCCTTGGTTTGTACTAAGTATTATAGGCTGTTGCCGTGGCAGCCGCAATCCCCGGCGTCGGATTTTACAATTCTTTAACAGCCGCCCTCATGCTTGCAATCTGGTAATAAAGGCAGTATAATAATAGCTGCTTCCCCTGTCCAAGCTTTGCAGTGCTTTTGCCGTTTCCCTTTATTTTATAGAGGCGGCAAGTGTTAGCTGCGCGGTTCGGTAACGCCGATAGATTAAGCGGTCGCCTTCTAAGCGGCAGTTTGTTCGAATCCGTTTGGGCGGGAAAATTGAATAATTTTGATATATGTCCCAGTAGCTCAGTTGGATAGAGCACGAGCCTCCTAAGCCCGGGGTCGCACGTTCGAGTCGTGTCTGGGACGCCAAAAACACCGCTGCAAGCTATTTTTCGCTGGTTTGCAGCGTTTTTTATTTTGCTTCTCCCGGCCCACCGCTCGTTTGAGACCGGGAGGATTTTATGCGCTGCAATGTATATCCTGCTAAGAAGAACCGAACGGTTTCCACGGCTCTGCTAAGAAAAATCGCAGCCGTGCTAATTGGATTTTTCGGACTCACCTGCCGCCGGGTGCCGCCGAGAGCAGCGCGGCCAGGGTATTTGCCAGTTCCGGCGACTGTCGAAGCTGCTCCACCAGAGCCTCCAGATCCAATGTGGCGGGAGCCTGTTCCCTGGGTTCTTCCGGGGGATGGACCTCCCGAAGATTGGGATTGGCATAGAAGGCGCTCTCAAACTTCTGGGCGTTGATCTTGCGGTCCTCGTCCAAGATGTGGGCATACACGCTGGTAATCATGTCGATCTCCGCATGGCCCGTGTCGCCCTGGGTGGCCTTCAGGTCGCCGTGGTTCAGTTTCAGCTTGTAGGTGGTACTGGAATGACGGAGGGAATCCCACACTTTTGAGCGTTTCAGTGTGGATGGGAAAATGACGGATGTCTCCAAAAATCTCACGAAGAACCTTTCCAGCTTCCGAACACTGCCATTGATTCCCGAGGTGGAGCAGGCTCTGCTTGCCGCTAAGGAACAACAGAAGGCACAAAAGAAGTTATGTGGGCGGAGTTACTGCAAAGACTATCAGGAATACATCTGTGTGGATGAAATGGGCCAGATTGTCTCGCCTGACTATGTAACACGTGTCTTTCCTGCAGTTCTGATGGCAAACAATCGGAAAAAGATTCGCTTCCATGATTTGCGGCACTCTTGTGCCAGCTTGCTTCTAAAAAACAATGTTTCCATGAAAGAGGTGCAGATCTGGCTGGGACATTCCAATTATTCGACCACCGCCAATATCTATGCGCACCTTGATACAGAAAGCAAACGTAACGCCGCAAACACGATTTCCTCCGTCATGTCCGAATCACAAAATACAGCCAGGGGCAAAAGTAGAAGAAAACAAAAGTGATACTTTTTTCCAGGGCACAAATTCATGCGAAAAAAACCAATAAATTGCCCTTAAAACGAGGGATATTTTGATCCCTTTGTCTGCCATTTCAAGCATTTTTGGCAGACAACTTGGCAGACATCTCCCGTTTATGTCTGCCAAGTCACAAAACTTGGCAGACATAAAAAGCAAAAAGGAACGCAGAAACAAGCGTTCTCGCGTTCCTTTTTGACTCAGTGCCGCCAACGGGGATCGAACCCGTACGCTGTTGCCAGCGAGGGATTTTAAGTCCCTTGCGTCTGCCAGTTCCGCCACAGCGGCAAACTGATTTTATTATAGAGCAAACCAACCTCGTTGTCAATCCAGCCATAGCCACCGGACCCTTTTTATGGTAAAATAGAGACAACACTTACCCTAACGGAGGATGCCGATGCAAGATAAAGCCTCACGCCGGCGCGACTGTTTCCTGTTTGTTGCCGGCGGCATATTGGGCGCGGTCGCATTTTTGCTGGTGCTGGGCCTTTCGCCCCTGGATGTAACCCAAGATGCGTTCTGCCGTGGCGGCTATATTGAAAAAGATATCCAGCAGCATTACGCCGGATGGCTGTTTTACCGGGAAAGCCCGCTTTCTTTCCCGCTTTGTATCGCCGACAGTATCAACTGGCCGGATGGGCTCAGCGTCGCCTTCACCGATTCCATCCCTCTTTTTGCCGCGTTTTTTCGGCTGCTGGAGCCTATTTTACCTGCTACCTTCCAGTATTTTGGCTGGTATACCCTGCTCTGTCTGGTTTTGCAGGGGGCAATCGGTGCACGGCTGCTGGGTTTGTTTGCGCCGGGACGTTGGCTGCCTCTTGCGGGGGATCTGTGGCTTGTATTCAGCCCTGTTTTGTGGGAACGGGTGCTGCGGCATACTTCACTGGCTGCCCAATTTTTGCTGCTTGGCACGCTGTATTACTATGTTTTGAGCGGCCGGCAACAACGGTATGCATACCGTGGGTTGTTTGCGCTGAATGTGCTGGGCACCACGCTGCACCCATATTTTGTGCCAATGACCTTTGCCATTACGCTGGCGACCCTTTTGCGCCATGCCTGGCGGCAGCACAAGTTTGCCGGGCCGGCGCTCTTCCTGGGCAGCAATCTGGCAGCCACCGTGGCGGCGGGCTGGGCGTTGGGGTTATTTCAATCCGGGGCTGGCGGCGGCAGCGATGCGCTGTACGGCTACTTCGGCCTCAACCTCAACAGCCTGTGGAACCCTGCCGGCGTGGGCAGCGTGGACTGGAGCCTGTTTTTGCCCAAACAGAACCAGGTTGGCGGCAACTATGACGCCTTCGCCTACCTTGGGTTGGGGGTACTGCTGGCGCTGGCCGTGGGGGCCGCGGCAGCAGCGGCCGAGAGGCGGCTGCACCCATTGCGCCTGCTGCGCCGTCACGCCGCACTTTGCGGTATCTGCGCGCTGTTGACGGTTTTTGCCGTAAGCCACACAATCACCGCCAATGGCATCACACTTGCCACACTGCCGTTGCCGGGACAGCTGATCCAGCTGTGTTCGGTATTCCGCTCCAGCGGGCGGCTGTTTTGGCCGGTTTATTATCTTATGATGCTGGCAGCTTTTGTCGGCCTTTGCCGCATTCGCGGCAAGCAATGGCTGCCCGCAGCGCTTGTAACCGGTCTGGCGGCACTTCAGCTTTTGGACTTAACGCCGGGGCTGTGGCAGCGCCGCACAGCGTTTGCGGCAGCCCAGCAGCAGGAGACTTACCCCTCCGAACTGACAAGCAATTTTTGGGATGAGGCGGCCGGGCGGTACCGCACAATTGCTTCCATGGATGGGTTGCAAAACGACGCGTTGCACCTGGCGCTGTACGCGGCCGATCATGACATGACAACCAACGATCCGTTTGCCGCACGGTATGATGCCGAGGCCCTGGCCGCCCAGCGACAGACCTACGCGGATGAGTTGGCTGCCGGCACCCTGCGGGAAGACACGCTTTATCTGTTTGCCGACGAGGGCGCATTTTTGCAGGCGGTGGAGCCTGTCAGCCAAAGCGGCGCCTGGTGCGGGCGGATTGACGGGGTGAGCGGCAGCTGGTATGTCATCGCGCCCGGCATGGCCGAAATCGCTCTCGACAGCAGCTGCATCCGCTATGATAAGGATTATCCGCTGCGGCTGGCAGATTATACCGACGCACTCTGGAACCACGGCGTGCTGGATGGAGACCGGCGCATCATCTGCTTTGCCGATGCGCCGTTCACCCGCGAGAAACTGGAAGGCGCGGCGACACTTTCCGCCAACGGGAAAAGCTACCGGATCTTGCAGCTGGATGACAGCGACCCCGGCTGGCTGATGGTGACACTGGACATTGAGGATGCCACCGTTTTGTGGGGGCAGGAATTGGAGACAGAATAAGATGCGCGAATGGACCGTACAAACCCTGCTGCCGATCCGTCTGGATAACTACCTGATGCAGCAGTTCCCTACCCTGGGGATCGGGCGCCTTAACAAGGCGCTGCGAGAAAACAAGATAAAGCTCAACGGCAAGAAGCAGCCGCTCTCCACCCGGGTACAAAACGGCGACCAGATCCGCTTGTTCCTCACTGATGCACAGCTTGGCGTGGCTGTGCCCGGCGGGCCTGTCTATCTGCAGGCGCGGGCCGACGCCGAAATTCTCTACGAAGACGAGGGACTCTTGATTGTCAACAAACCGGCCGGTATCCCGGTGGAAGGGAATGTTCCTGACACCCTGCGCAACCGGGTTCTGCGCGCGCTGTACAACCAGGGCCGCCCGGCTGCGGATGATGCCTACCCTGCCCTTTGCCACCGGCTGGATACCGGTACCAGCGGGTTGTTGCTGCTGGCCAAGGACGCCGAAACTGAAGCATTTCTTGGCGAAATGATCCGAAGCCGTACACTGCGCAAATACTATCTCTGCGTAACTTTCGGACGCCCCCAACCGCCGCAGGCAACTCTGAACGGATACCTGCGCAAGGATGCCGCGCGCGGCCTGGTGCGGGTACTGGATGGAACCGGCCGCCCGCCCGCCGATGCAAAGCCGATCACGACAAAATATGAGACGATCGCCGTCAGCGGGCGGCTGGCGCTGCTCAAGGTAGAACTTGTCACCGGGCGCACCCACCAGATCCGGGCGCATCTGGCCAGCATCGGCTGCCCGATCCTGGGCGACAGCAAATATGGCAACCATGCCGCCAACCGGGAACTGCGGCTAAAATACCAGGCTTTATGTGCCTGGGAGCTGCGCTTTCCTTCCAGGATCGAGTCCCCGCGCTTTGCCGCGCTGGCCGGCCGAACTTTCTATGCACCGAAGCCCTGGTATTATGAACAGGTTCTGAACGGTACCCTGCGATGAATGCACAAGCAAAACGCCCTCTGCCCTGCGGCATCCGTGCACAGGGAGGGGGCGTTTTGCTGTATCAGGGTTTCGGCTGCAGTTCTGCCAGCAGCGCTTCATATGTATACAATGTGTTGAGCACCTGCACCAGTTCGCGTTTGCTCAACCGGGGCGGCAGACCAAGCTTGCTGAGAAATGCGCGCCGCTTTTCCGCGCTGTATGCCCCGCCGGAAAGCCCCCATTCATACAGATCGGTGTAGGTAATCGGGCGGGCGGGCGGCGGGGCGGCCCATTCCGGTGCACTGGCCAGCGCAGTTTGCAGCGCCTTCACAATCTGTGCGTCGGGCACGCCTTCCACCCCAAGCAATCCTTCCCTTCCGGGCTGAGCTTTGCGCGGCTCCTTGCCGGGCAGCGCCGGGATGAACGCATGGCACACATAGGCAGCTCCCACAAGGTCGGCGACAAAATGCCGGATCCGAAAGCCGGCCGCATCCGAATCGGTCAGAATCACGAGCCCCTGGGCACGGGCTGTGCGGCGGAACAGCTCCTGGCGGGCATGGTCACGGAAGATGGCAAAGCCATCGGTCGTGAGGATCGTTCCCTCCACCAGATTGGCGAGCCGGGCTGCATCGTACCGGCCTTCCACCACCAGCGCGCGGGAAATTCCAAGTTTCATGGCCGCCTCCCGCAGAGCCCCAGTTCACACAGGGCTTTCTGCATCAACAAATCAGATGGCAGCCGGCTGCCTTTAAGATCCAGATCAAGCTGCTGCAAAATTTCCAGGCTGCGGATCAAACGCTTGTGGTCAAACCGCTGGGCCGTCTTTTCGGCGTTGCCTAGCCGATAGTTCCAGTTACCGGTATATCCGAAGTTCTTGGCCATATCACCGAGGGGCCGCCGGCTTTTGCGCGCGAGAAAAGCGCGGTACACATCAAGATAATTCGAAATCAGCGCACCGGTAATGAGAATCGGATCATTTTGCAACGCCAGCAGGGTTTTGAGCTTTTCGAGCGCCTGCTTGGTTCGGCCGGACGCCACAAGTTTAACCATATCAAAGGTATCGGCATCCAACGTCACCGTGCCCAGCTGCCCAATCATTTCCGGCGTGATGGTTCCGTAATTGGCAAGGGCAGCAAGTTTGTCAATCTCGCTGTGGAGCAGGAACTGATCTTCCCCGCAGCGGTCCAGCAGCATGGCCTCGGCCCCGGGGGCAAAGGCAGCCCCGCTCTCCCCCGCCCAATCGCGGGCCATGTTTTGCAGTTGGCCGCGGTTCGGCTTAGCGATCTGCACACAATAACCGATCTTTTCACAGGCTGCAATCAGCTTCTGTTCCCGCTTGCCGGGGCGCAGCTTGCCGTATTTTTCTTCCATCACACTGGTCAGCACAAATACAGCGTTTTCGGTATCGGCCAGCGTGTCGCAGAATTCTTTGAGATCTTTATCTGAATAGGCCGAAGGGCGCACGAGCGGCATCAGCACAAGCCGCTTGCCGCCAAAAAAGGAGATGGTTCCGGCGGCAAGCACAATTTCTTCCACGCTTGGGGTTGGACCGTTGAGGGTCGTGGTCTCCGGGTCATCGGCGGAAAGCGCCTTTTCCACCTTGGCTGCCGCACTGCGCACCAGCGCCTCATCGCCGGCATAGAAATAGAACACCGGGCAGCCGGCTTTCAGTCTCTTTTTCAGTTCGGATTCACTGTACAGCAAGGGGTTCCACCTCCTCAAAAATTACGCTGCGGCCAGGGCGGATCACAACCGCCGGTATTTCGCCGGTATAAAGCTTTGCATCAGCCGGCGCTGCGGCTGCGAGTTTTTCCGCCGTTACCCCGGCCGCATTGGATACAATCACTCGCGGCTGTATATCCGCCGGTACGGTCCCGCCTGCGCAGAACAGGTCAACCTCTACCGGTTCCGCCAGCGCAACGCGGCCCGCTCCAAACGCAATGTGATACCCTGCCACATCAAGCACCGCCAGGTTGCCCCCGCCGGTGCGCACACAGTCCAGCGTCCAACCTCCCGGCAGCGTCAGCGTTGCGCTGCCGGGAGGCAGTGCATCCAGGACATAGCAGGTTTCGCTCGGGAATGCCAGAACGGTCGGGTCCTGCCGCAGATCCACTGTCGCGACCCAATCAGGTTCGCCATTTTCGGCAAAATATTCCTCCACCGCCTGCAGGTTGGAAGCCCCGCCCCGGAAAAAGACCAGCGCCTGTCCGTTTTGGGTTACAACGGTGCAGGCGTTGCCTGCCGTACCAACCAGAACGGCGCGCACTACATTTCGCTGGCCGGCCGCCCCCAGCCCGACAGCCACCGCCAGGCAAAACACCCCCACCGGCAGGTAAAAGAGCATTCGGCGGCGCAGCCAAAAGAGATAGCCCAACGCGGCAAGTATCGCAATTACAAGCAGCGTGTACCGGCGCGGCAGATAGACACTGGCTACGGGCAGCTCTGCACACCAGCCGATGAGACTGTCCATCCAGCGGAGCCAGACAGAGAGGAGCAGGCTTGCCATCCGCATGCAGGGATACAGCCAGGGCAACGCCGAGAAAGCGAGCACAAGCAGGCCAAGCACCAGCGCCGGACTCAGCATCCAGACCACCAGCAGGTTTGCCAGCACCGACACGCCGCTGGCCGTCAGCCCGTGTGCAAGCAGCGAGGGCAGTGTAGCGCAGGACGCAAGCAGCGCCGTCTCCACACCTTCCGCCAACATAAGCAGCAAATCCAAAACGCGCTGTGGCAAGGTCAGCGGCCTGCTTTGGCCCCGGGCATCTCGCCGGGCATCCTCCGGCAGCAGTTTGGACCGCTGCCAGCGGCCAAGCGCCGCACCAAGCTGTACCCCGATGACGCCGCAGTACGAAAGCTGGCAGCCAAGGTCACAGGGCGCATACCCGTTTTGAAACCCAATGGCCAGCGCCGCAATGCCAAGCGAGGTCAAAAGGTCCGACGGCTGTACAAGCGCATAGCCGAGCAGTGCGACAAGGTAAATAACCCCGGCGCGCACGACCGAAACGGGAAATCCCGTCAGTGCCATGTAAAACAGCAACACCGCCGCCTGCGCAGCCAGAAACGGTCGGCAATACCGCCGGCGCTGCGCCCCGGGTCCCAGAAGAAACAGACCGCAGAGCATCGAAAAGTGCAGCCCGGAAATCGAGAGCAAATGCGACACCCCGGCCATACGGAACCGGTTTTCCACACTTTGGGCAAGTTGGGTGCAGTCGCCAAGCAGCATTGCGGCTTCGATGCCGCCCAGGTCCCGCGGCAGATACAGCCGCAGCCTGCGGGATAGAGCCTGGCGCAGCCTGTAAAGCCAGAAAGCAGGGGCATCGCTGGGCGTACCGGGCGCATACCCTTCCAGGTATTCGGCACGCAAGTAGTTCCCGCGCGCATATTGGGCCATACGGTATGCGTTTTTCGGCTGTTCATCCAGCGCAAAGGTTGCGCTGAACCGCTCCCCCGGCGCAACACCGGGGAAGTTCATGCAGTAAACCCGCAGGTTTGCCGGTTTGCCATCCAGCGATACCAGCTGCAATGTGCCGCGCAGCATCCCCTCTTTAAAAGCCGGCTCGGCATCTGTCTGCACCACAGCCACAGCCTGTACAGTCTGTCCGGCCAACTTAAGACGCGGGGCCACCACAGCCGCCTGATAAATCAGGAACCAGGCAAGCCCGCACGCAAGACCAAGCCAGACAGGCAGATACGCCGGCCAGCGGCGGCACCGTGCCGCCCGTACCGCCGCCGCCAGAATGGCAAAAGCCGCCGTCAGCATCACGGCCAACGGCGGCAGGTACGCCAGGGCCAGCTCTGCCACAGCAAAAGCGAGACCAAAACCAGCCAGCTTGCGTTTCATCGTTTTAGTGCAGGAACAGCGGCAACGGCGCCAGGAAAGTGATATCGGTACGGTTGGCCGCGTCGCCCTCAGCCAGCGCCGCGCAGCACCCCACAATGGTGCCGGTGCTTTTGGCTGCCAGGGTTTCAAGCGCGTGCAGGCTGCCGCCGGTCGAGATCACATCATCGACAATCAGGATGCGCTTACCGTTCATATATTCAATGTCCTTACGATCCATAACCAGCACCTGCTTGCCGGCCGTGGTGATGGATTCATCCTCGATCACAACGGGGTCCTGCATATAGAGCTTGGCGCCTTTGCGGGCCGGCAGCCACTGTTTGCCGCTCTGGCGGGACATTTCATAGGCCAGCGGAATTCCCTTGGCTTCAGCGGTCAGGATTACATCAAATTCAGGCACTTTTTTCAGCAGTTCGGCTGCGCAGGCAACGGTCAGCTCCACATCGCTGAACATGATAAAGGCCGCAATATCCATATGGTCATTGACCTTGCAGATCGGCAGCTCACGGGTCAGGCCGGCCACATGCAGGGTATAGGTTTCAGCCATTTGTTGTTCTCTCCTTACTTAGCTTGTGTTCAAACGCGGTGGGCCATCCGGGCGGCGATCAGCCCGGCGGCCAGGCAAGGCTCCGCTTTGCCAGTACATGGAAGTGCAGGTGCGGCACGCTCTGACCGCCGTCCGCCCCGACATTGGTCACCACGCGGTAGCCGTTTTCCGCCACACCCAACTCGGCGCACAGTTTTGCAATGACGGCAAAAACATGCCCAAGCAGCGCGGCATCCTGCTCGGTCAAAGCGGCTGCCGATGCAATATGCTGCTTTGGAATGACAAGAAAATGAACCGGCGCCTGGGGGTCGATATCATAAAATGCCAGCAGCGTGTCATCTTCGTACAGCTTGTTGGACGGGATTTCACCCGCCGCAATCTTGCAAAACAGACAGTCTTGCATGGGATCTACCTCCTTGCCAATCAATTCAGATGCGGCCCGGCGCCAAGCACACGGGAAACCGCGAACAAAAGCCACTGATTTTATTATAGCAGACTCAGCCGTTCTTTTCCAGTTCGGATTTGACAATTGCAGCCACAGCCCGCAGCGCAGCGTCCACCTTGTCCAGATTGCGGATGCCGGCCATCGCAAAATCCGGCTTGCCGCCGCCGTTGCCGCCGGCCACCGCCGCAATCTGCTTGACCAGCACGCCGGCCTTGAGACCCTTGGTCAGCGCCTGCTTGCCAACGCCGACTGCCAGCGTGGTCTTTTCCCCGCTGGTACCGATCAGCGCGCCGACCGCATCAGGGGCTGCGTCGCGGAGTTTGTCCATCATGCCGCGCAGCGTGTCAGGCGTCGTGTCCTTGAGATACATGGTGACAACCCGCACGCCATCCACATCAAGCGCCTTCTCAAACAGGCGGTTGACCTCATTGGCAGCAAGCTCCGCCTTGGCGGCTTCAAGCTGTTTGTTGAGTTCCTTGAGCTCAGCTGCCATCACCTCGGCGCGGGCCGGCACGTCCTTGAGATTGTTCGCCTTGAGGGCCGCCGCGGTGCGGGTCAGTTCGGCGTTGCGCTCATCCAGCAGGGCGAGCACGCCAAAGCCGGTGGTCGCTTCGATGCGGCGGATGCCGGCCGCGACGCTGCTTTCGGACAAAATCTTGAAGCAACCGATCTGGGCGGTGTTTTGCACATGGGTGCCGCCGCAGAACTCGACGCTCCAGCCTCCGGCATCCACAACACGGACGACATTGCCGTACTTCTCACCGAAAAGCGCCATGGCGCCCATTTTTTTGGCCTCCTCGATCGGCAGGTTGTTGACGACGACCGGCAGCGAAGCGTAGATCTTTTCATTGACAAGGCGTTCCACCTTGGCCAGTTCTTCGGGTGTGACCGCGCTGAAGTGGGTGAAATCGAAACGGGTGATGTGGTCATCCTGGTAGCTGCCGGCCTGGTGTACATGGTCGCCCAGCACATCGCGCAGCGCTTTCTGCATCAGATGGGTGGCAGTGTGGTTGCGGCAGATTGCGCCGCGGCGGCCATCATCCACACTGGCGGTAACCGTGTCGCCCACCTTGAGCGAACCGTTCAGCAGTTTGCAGGTGTGGACATAGTAGCCCTTCGGAGTCTTTTTGACCATTTCAACCGCAAGTTTCGCACCGTCACAGATAAGCAGACCGGTATCGGCAACCTGACCACCCATTTCGGCGTAAAACGGGGTGCGATCCAGCACGACCAGAACGCCCTCACGCGGGTCGGCGCTGTCGGTGGCAACCGCTTCCACCATCTCTTCCCCATCCGAAATAGCAACAACGCGGGCGGTTTCTTCCAGCGTGGTGTATCCGTCAAACGCAGTCGGTTCGGCTTCCAGTTCGCCAAACAGATCAGCCGCCCAGCCCGAGATATCCTTGGCAAGGCGCTCGGCACGCGCGCGCTCACGCTGTTTTGTCATCTCGGCATGGAAGGCTTCCTCATCCACCTCAACACCGGCTTCGGCCGCAATTTCGCGTGTCAGGTCAAGCGGGAAGCCGAAGGTATCGTTGAGCTTAAAGACATCGGCGCCAGAAAGGACCTTCTTCCCTTCTCCTTTGATCTGCTCGGTCTGGACCTTGTCGATCATTGCGTTGAGGATGCTGATGCCGGCGTCGATCGTGCGGGAGAAGCGCTCTTCCTCAGTACCTACAACCTTCTTGATATAGGCTTCGTGCTCGCGCAGTTCAGGGTAGCCGGCCTCGCTCGATTCGATGACGGTATCGACAAGCTCGGTCAGGAAAGGGTGATCGATGCCGAGCATCCGGCCATGGCGGGCCGCACGGCGCAGCAGACGGCGCAGCACATAGCCGCGGCCTTCGTTCGAAGGCAGAATGCCGTCCGACACCATAAAGACCGTGGAGCGGATGTGGTCGGTGATGACGCGGATCGAGATATCGTCCTTCTCGTTCGCGCCGTACTTCTTGCCCGAGATCCGCTCGACATGGTGCAGCACCGAGGCGACGGTATCAACCTCAAACAGGTTGCCAACGTCCTGCATCACGCAGGCCAGGCGCTCAAGGCCCATGCCGGTATCGATGTTCGGCTTGGGCAGACGCTCATAGTGGCCGTTGCCGTCCGAATCATACTGGCTGAACACAAGGTTCCAGATCTCCATATACCGGTCACAGTCGCAGCCAACGCGGCAGTCCGGCTTGCCGCAGCCGTGCTCGGGGCCACGGTCGTAGTAGATTTCGGAGCAGGGGCCGCAGGGGCCGGAGCCATGTTCCCAGAAGTTGTCCTCCTTGCCGAAGCGAACCATGTGATCTTCGGGGATGCCGACCTTCTTGGTCCAGATATCATAGGCTTCGTCGTCGTCAAGGTAGACCGAGATATAAAGCTTTTCGGCCGGAATCTCAAGGGTTTCGGTCAGGAACTCCCAAGCCCAGGGGATGACCTCTTCTTTGAAATAATCCTGGAAGCTGAAGTTGCCGAGCATCTCAAAGAAAGTACCGTGGCGGGCCGTGATGCCGACGCGCTCAATATCCGGCGTGCGGATGCACTTCTGGCAGGTGGTCACGCGGTGGCGGGGCGGTTCCTCCTGGCCGAGAAACCACTTTTTCATCGGGGCCATGCCGCTGTTGATCAGCAACAGGCTGGGGTCGTCCTTCGGCACCAGCGGGAAGCTGCCGAGCCGCAGATGGTCCTTGGTTTCAAAAAAGTGCAGGTACTTTTCGCGAAGTTCATTGAGTCCTGTCCATTGCATGATTCTGATTCTCCCATTCCAAAATGACAGTTTCGGCGGCGATGCCAGCCCCCGGCAGCCAAATAAAAACAGCCTCCATCCGCCAAGGGACGAAGGCTGTGAGGCTTCCGTGGTACCACCCAAGTTGCAGGGTTTTCCCTGCCGCTTTGCCGCGTTAACGCCGCGCTACGCCCGGTTTTGGCCGGGGGCTCGGGGGTGGCGCTGCACCGTTGCCGCGGCAGGAACCTTGCAGCCGGGGGGTTCCCTCTCTTAAAGCCGGGCGCGCGGGCATAAACCCTTTCATCGCCGTTTTCTTAAATCCACAGCTAGTATACGCTGAAATCCGACGATTGTCAACCGTTTTCTGCGGTTTCGCCGGTTTGGATGGTCATACCCGGCCGGGGCTGGTTCTGCAGCTCGGCCCCGCCCTCAAGCGCGAGCAGGTTATTTGCCACCTCGGCAAAGATGGCGGCGCTGGAAACTTCGGGTTCGAGCACGGCGTCCTGCAAGACGGTGATGGTATACCGCGGGTTTTCGGCCGGCCAGAAGCCGCTGAACCAGTAGTTGAGCAGTTCCTCGCCCGCTTCGGTATATTGGCCGGTCTGGGCGGTGCCGGTTTTGCCGCCCGCGCCGCCGGCCTGCGGGGCCGCCTGCCGGCCGATGCCTTCCGTGACAACATCAATGAGCATGCTGCGCAGGATGCGGGCGGTGTCGGCATCGCAGACCCGCACGGGGTCGGCCGACACAAACGGTTCCAGCATGGTGAGGCTTTCCTGTTCAATAATCCCGGCCACAATCTGCGGCGGATACCAGGTTCCGTCGCCGGCGATCGCGTTCATCATCGCGGCGATCTGCAGCGGGGTGACGGTCAGCGCGCCCTGGCCGAAGGCGAACATCGCAAGCTGGCCGCCGTTTGAATCGGTCAGGGTCTCGGGGTCCGGCAATTCGCCTTCGGCGCTGCGCAGCCCCGGGGCCAGCGCGGCCGCCGTGCCAAAGCCGAAATCCTGCGCGGCCTGCAAGATCCGCTGCCCGCCCAGCGCGCGGCCGAGTTCAATGAAATAGCAGTTGCAGCTTTCTTCCAGCGCGCCGCGCAGGTTGACAAGGCCGTGGGCCCGGCCTTCGGCGCAGCGGAAGGTCTGGTCCCCCACCTCAACGCTGCCGGCACAGTCATGGGTAAACCAGGTGTAGCCGGCACGATAGGCCGCGAGCGCCAACACCACCTTGAAAACCGAGCCGGCGCTGAAAGCAGCCAGCGGGCGGTTGATGAGGGAGGTATCGTCGGCCGCGATGCTCGGTGCAATGTTGTTGGGATCAAACTCCGGCATACTGACGCTGGCGAGCAGATGGCCGGTCCCCACCTCCATGACAAGGATACACCCCCGCGGCAGGCTGCGGGCTGCGACCGCCTCGCAGGCGCGCTGGATGTCGGCATCGAGGGTAAGCTGCACGCCCTGCGCCGTGCCAGGGTCTTGGGTGCTGATCTGCGGTTCGGTACCAGTCATCAGTGACCCCTGAGCCGTCGTTGTACAGGTGATAGCCAGGTTATCACCTGATGCGGCGAGAAGATCCTCATACGCAAGTTCCAACCCGGATACTCCAACGCCTTCCCCGTCCAGATACCCGATCATATGCCGGGCAATCGGATTGGGCAGATACCGCTGCGCCGCCGAAACCGTGTAAACGCCGTTGGCCCGCAGGTCGCGGTCAACCTCAATCAAAAATGGCGTCATGCTGTTGCGCCGCGCGTAAAGTTCGTTCTGGTCGGCAAACGGCACATAGGGAAACAGTGTCGCGTAGCTCGAATCGCCGGGGATACACAGCGCGTACCAGCGGCGGAGAGTCCCGGTGAGCGGGCGGCACTTGCAGTCATAAAAGTTGCCGCGCTCCCGCGGCAGCGCCGTCTCGCTGACGCTCTGCCCGCCGGCGCTGGCCGCATAAGCCGTGTCAGTGCTGATCCAGTAAACACGGCACAGCACCCCGCAGGAAAGCACCACAAACGCCGAGCACAGCGCTGCCAGCCGCCGCAACCGCATGCCGATTCCCCTCCTTTTGGGGATAGTATCGGCCGCACGCCTTCATTTCATACCTTCAAACAAAAGTGGCCGCCCTTTTTACAGGGCAGCCGTCACTTCGTATACTTATTGGTTCCTTCTGCGCCTTTGCAGCAGGTACAGCACAAGCAGCGCTGCGAGGATGCCCGGCACAAAACCGAGCGCATCCACCCCGATATCCGAGAAAAGCATCGCGCGGCCCGGCACAAAGAACTGGTGGCATTCATCCGAAGCCGCGAACGCAAAACAGACCGCCGCCGCAAGCCCGGCCTGGCGGGGCCGCGTCCAGCCCGGCAGCCAGAAGCTGGCCGTCACGCCGGCCGCCGCGCCGAGCGCCGCATAGATATACACGTGCGCCCATTTGCGCACATTGGCATAGACGTTGGCGCCGAACCAGGCCGGCAGTAAAAGGTCGGCCGCGCCGCTGTGCTGCATACTGTCGGCCACTGATTCGCTCAGCGCGCCGGAACTTTCCCCCGGCTGCGCCGAAAGGAAAAAGATCAGCGCCATAATGCCGAGCATTGCCGCCAGCGAAACCCATTTTTTCATCGCTTGTCTCCCCTTTCGGCCCGGTCGGGCGCTATCAGCATAACAGTTCGGGTGGGAATTTGCAAGCGAAATTCAGATCCCCCCGGCGCAAAAAGCCCCGGCCCAGGCAGCTTGCTGCACCTGGGCCGGGGCAAAACGGATCAGCCTGCGGGCTTACCCGCCCTTGTCATTGTGGGGATGGGTCGGATTAGTACATGCCACCCATGTCGCCGCCCGCGGGGGCCGCCGGGGCCGGCGGTTCAGGCAGATCAGCCACGAGGCTCTCGGTGGTCAGCACCATCGAAGCGACGCTGGCCGCGTTCTCGAGCGCCGAGCGGGTGACCTTGGTCGGGTCAACGATGCCGGCTTCGATCATATCATCGACATAGGTTTCCTTCTGGGCGTCATAGCCGTAGTTCGGCTTGCCGGCCTGCAGAATGTCGTTGATGATGACGCTGCCTTCAAGACCCGCGTTCGCGGCGATCTGACGCAGCGGTGCTTCCAGCGCCTTGCGGACGATCTTCGCGCCGGTGCGCTCATCGCCTTCGAGTTCGGAGACAAGCTTGTCAACAGCCGGAATCGCGTTCAGGGTGGCGGTACCGCCACCGGCGACGATGCCTTCCTCCACAGCGGCCTTGGTCGCGTTGAGGGCGTCCTCGATGCGGAGCTTCTTGTCCTTCATCTCTACCTCAGTGGAAGCGCCGACCTTGATGACGGCGACGCCGCCGGCCAGCTTGGCCAGGCGTTCCTGCAGTTTTTCACGGTCGAAGTCGGAGGTAGCGGTGGTGATCTGGCTGCGGATCTGGGCAACACGGTCGGCGATGGCCTGCTTGTCGCCGTGACCGCCGACGATGGTGGTCAGATCCTTGGTGACCTTAACCTGGTTGGCAGTGCCGAGCATCGACAGCGAAGCATCCTTGAGCTCATAGCCCAGATCGCTGCTGATAACCGTCGCGCCGGTCAGGATCGCGATATCGGTCAGCATCTCCTTGCGGCGATCGCCAAAGCCGGGGGCCTTGACGGCGACGACATTCAAGCCGCCGCGCAGGCGGTTGATGATGAGGTTGGACAGCGCGTCGCCCTCGACATCCTCCGCGATGATGAGCAGCTTGCGGCCGGACTGGATGACCTGCTCAAGCAGGGGAACCAGATCCTGGAACACGCTGATCTTCTTATCGGTGACCAGCACGCTGCAATCGTCAAAGACGGCTTCCATCTTCTCGGTATCGGTGACCATATACGGGGTGACGTAACCGCGGTCAAACTGCATGCCTTCGACAACCTCGGTGTAGGTCTCGGCGGTGGTCTTGTTCTCTTCAATGGTGATAACGCCATCGGCGGTGACCTTTTCCATCGCATCGGCGATCAGCTGGCCGATCTCGGCATCGCCGGCCGAAACGGTACCAACACGGGCAATATCCTTGGTACCATTGACCTTCTGGCTGTGCGCCTTGACAGCTTCCACCGCAACATTGACAGCCTTCTGGATGCCGCGCTTGATATCCATCGGGTTGGCGCCGGCGGTCACGTTCTTCATGCCTTCAGTGACAAGGGCCTGGGCCAGCACGGTAGCAGTGGTGGTGCCATCGCCGGCAGCATCGTTGGTCTTGGTGGCGACTTCACGCACGAGCTGGGCGCCCATGTTCTCAAACGCGTCCTTGAGCTCGATTTCCTTGGCGATGGTCACACCGTCGTTGGTGATCAGCGGGCTGCCGAATTTTTTGCCCAGCACAACATTGCGGCCCTTGGGGCCAAGGGTGATCTTGACGGTATCCGCCAGCTGGTCAATGCCGGCGCAAAGCGCTTTACGGGCATCTTCGCCCTGCTTAATCTGTTTTGCCATAATCCGATCTCTCCTTTATTCGATGCTTGGTGGAAGTTTACTCAACAATTGCCAGGATATCGCTCTGGCGGACAATGGTGCATTCCTCGCCGTCCACCTTTACCTCAGTGCCGGCGTACTTGCTGGTCAGGACCTTATCACCGACCTTGACGATCATCTCGACTTCTTTCCCATCCACATTGCCGCCGGGGCCAACGGCCAGCACTTCGGCAACCTGGGGTTTTTCCTTTGCAGAGCCGGTCAGGATCAGGCCACCCTTGGTGGTTTCCTCTTCCTCCACCAGCTTGATAACGACACGATCAGCTAGAGGTTTGATTCTCATGGTGAAATGTCCTCCCTATAGAAAATTTATGAATCCGAATTTGATGTTTAGCACTCACTTCTCTTGAGTGCTAAGTACATTGTAGTCATTTGACTGTCAAAAATCAAGTCCCTAAAGTATAAAATTTTTGTGAACTTCCGATTTCGTCGTTTTATCGTTCTATTATCTTGTTTCCTTTTCCCTCTTTTGCAGGCGGAGCGGGGCTGGCCCCCGCTGATTTTGTGCATCGAACGAAGTTAGCACTCCTTTGCCCTACATAGAGAAAGCCCCCGGCCGCTTTTTGGCAGCCGAAGGCTTTGTTTCAGGAAAGTGCCGGGGTTTGGTTTTTATAACGTTTGCGCACCGCGCCATATTCCAGGTGCGGTTTGCCGCCCGCCACCGTGTCCTCATCAATCGTAACGCGGATGATGGTCGGGTCGGACGGAATTTCATACATGATGGGAATCAGCAGCTCCTCCACCACACTGCGCAAACCGCGCGCGCCGCTCTTGCGCTCAATTGTCTTTTTGGCAATTGCATGCAGGGCAGCATCCGTGAAATCCAGCTCCGCATTGTCAAGGCCAAACAGTTCTTTATACTGGCGGACAATGCTGTTTTTAGGCTCGGTCAGCACCCGGATGAGCGCAGCTTCGTCCAGAGAATCCAGCACCGTGATAACCGGCAGACGGCCGATCAGCTCAGGGATCAGGCCGAACTTGACAAGATCGTCCGGTTCCACCTTGCGCAGCAGCTTCTGACGGGTTTCATCATGTTCAAGGCTGACCCGCAGCTGGCTGCCAAAACCGAGGGTAGAAGTTTCGGTACGCTTCTGGATATACTTTTCAAGCCCGTCAAACGCGCCGCCGCAGATGAACAGGATGTTCTTGGTATTGATCTGGATGAACTCCTGCTGCGGGTGCTTGCGGCCGCCCTGGGGCGGCACGTTGCTGACTGTACCTTCAAGGATCTTGAGCAGCGCCTGCTGCACCCCTTCGCCGCCGACATCGCGGGTGATCGAAGGATTTTCGCTCTTGCGGGTAATCTTGTCGATCTCATCAATGTAGATGATACCGACTTCGGCCTTCGGGATGTCAAAATCCGCGGCCTGGATCAGCTTGAGCAGAATATTCTCGACGTCCTCGCCGACATAGCCGGCTTCGGTCAGGGTGGTGGCATCCGCAATCGCAAACGGCACGCCGAGCATCTTGGCAAGCGTCTGGGCCAGCAGCGTTTTGCCGGTGCCGGAAGGTCCCAGCAGCAGGACGTTGGACTTTTGCAGTTCCACATCGCTGTCCTTGCCCGAAAGGATGCGCTTGTAATGGTTATAGACAGAGACGGCCAGCACTTTTTTGGCTTCGTCCTGGCCGATGACATACTGGTCAAGGCCGGCTTTGATTTCGGCCGGGGTCAGGATGCGGATATCCTGCAGCGGATCGATGTTGTGCCGTGGGCGGGCAGCCGCTGTGCGCCGCTGTGCGGTGGCACGCGGCGGCGGGGTCCCGTCCTCCTTATACAGGGCGCTGTAGCACATGTCGATGCAGTCTTTGCAGATGTTGACACCTGGACCGATAATGAGCTGTTCGACCTGATTTTGGGAACGACCGCAGAAGCTGCAGATCAGCTCTCTGCTTTTTCCATCCTTCCCGGAAATCGAATTTGCCATTTCCTTCTCCCGTGATTAGTGTTTGGTGATGATCGCGTCAATCAGGCCATACTCCTTGGCCTGCTGTGCGGTCATATAGTTGTCGCGCTCGGTATCCTGCTCGACAACGCTCAGTGGCTGGCCGGTGTACTCGCTGATCAGGCGGTTGAGCTTGGACTTGATCTGGATGATATGGTCGGCGTGGATCTTGATGTCGGTCGCCTGGCCCGAAAGGCCGCCGCCCTGACCGGAGATCAGCGGCTGATGGATCAGGATCTCCGAATTGGGCAGGGCATACCGCTTTCCCTTGGTGCCGCTGGCCAGCAGAAAGGCGCCCATCGAAGCCGCCATGCCCACACAGATGGTGGAGACATCGCACTTGATATACTGCATGGTATCGTGGATCGCCATACCGTCGGTGATGGAGCCGCCCGGGCTGTTGATGTAGAAGCTGATGTCCTTTTCGGGGTCCTGCCCTTCCAGATACAAAAGCTGCGCCACAACCACACTGGCCGAGGTGGGGTTGACATCCTCGCTCAGCACAATGATGCGGTCATTGAGCAGGCGAGAGAAAATATCATAGCTGCGCTCTCCGCGCGCGGTCTGTTCGACAACGTAAGGTACCAAACTCATGCGGGTTCCCTCCTTGATTTGTGGAATGGCTGCCTGACAAAGAACCGATACGGCGGCAGCGGCACCGTATCGGTCGCAGTTGTGTAAAAACCGGGGCGCTGTGCGCGCGGTTTCTATTTTTATTCCTTGTCCTCTGCCGGCTTTTCTTCCGAGACTTCTTCGGTGGTGACGTTGGCTTTTTCCTTGACGAAATCGATCGCCTTGTTGACAGCCAGATCTGCCTTCACGGCAGCCTCATCGACAACGGCGCGGACTTTGTCCTCTTCCATCTTGTATGCATCGGCAATGCGCTTGACTTCCTCGTTGAATTCCTCATCGCTGGCGGTGATATTCTCCTTCGCGACGATGGCTTCCATGGCAAGGCGCATCTTGACCTGCTTTTCAGCCTGCTCAGCGAACTGGGCCTTGAACTGATCCATGTTCATACCCATGTACTGCAGATACTGCTCAAGCTTGAGGCCCTGCTGGGCGATACGGTACTGGAAATCCTGCACGAGTTCTTCAACGCGGGCGTCGTACATGGCCTGCGGGATCTCGGCGGTCATGTTGTTGACAACCTGCTCGATCAGGTCGTTTTCGACCTGCTGGTCAGCCTGCTTGGCATAGTTATCGGCAATGCCCTTGCGGATCGAATCCTTGAGAGCGTCGAGGGTGTCATACTCGCTGACATCCATCGCGAAATCGTCGTCGAGAGCGGGCAGCTCCTTGTACTTGACCTCATGGAGCTTGATCTTGAAGGTGGCGTCCTTGCCGGCCAGTTCGGCAGCCTGATACTGCTCAGGGAACTTGACATTGACATCAAACTCCTCACCGGCGCTGTGGCCGACGACCTGCTCCTCAAAGCCCGGGATAAAGGAGCCGCTGCCAAGCACGAGGTTGTAGTGCTCGGCCTTGCCGCCCTCAAATGCAACGCCATCGACAAAGCCTTCGAAATCGATATCGACAGTATCGCCGTTTTCGGCTGCGCCCTCACGGGTCAGCATACGGCCGTTGCGGTCCTGCATACGCTTGAGTTCGGCTTCAACCTGGGCCTCGTCCACAGTCTTGACCTTTTTGGTCACGTTTAAACCGGCGTAATCGCCCAGCGTGACTTCGGGCTTGACCGCTACCTTGACCTTGAGGGTCGCGCCGTCGGTCTCGTTCATCGAGACAACTTCCGGCTCAGGACGGCCAACAACCTCGATGCCGGCCTCCTTGACCGCGGCCTCATACGCTTCGGGGAAGAGGTCGTTGACAGCGTCGTAATGGAAAAGGTCGGCGCCATACATCTTCTCGATCATCGCGCGCGGGGCGTGCCCCTTGCGGAAACCGGGGATCGCGTACTTCTTGCCTTCGCGCTTAAACGCGTTGTTCACAGCCTTCTTGAAGGTATCTGCATCGATCGAAAACTGCAGCTCGACCATGCTTTTTTCAAGTTTTTCACACGAAATCAGGTTCATTGGTAGTCCTCCAAACATAGAAATACAAGTAATTATAGCATGCGAAAGCCGAGAATACCAGTCTATTTTTGAATTTTTTGCCGGCTGACGCAAATTTAACTTAGATTTCCCCGTCAAATTTGCCGGGGCTGGCTTTCGGGTTCGATGCGGTAAGGGCAGAAGCCCAGCCCATCGGCCGAGATCAGCTTATATTCGATGCCGTCGCGTACACCCTGCACCGCGTACCGGATGGCCTTGCCGTGCAGGTGCCCATAGTAGCAGCGGCGCACGCCGTGCGCGTGCAGCAAAGCCAGCAGATCGGCTGCACCGGTGTTACCGAAAACCGGCGGATAGTGCAAAAAAGCGATCTTTTCGGCGCAGTCACCCGCCGCTTCCAGCGACATCTGCAAACGGCCTGCCTCCCGCGCCATAATTTTGGCGCTTTGGGCCTGCAGCTCGTCAAACGGCCAGCCGCGGGTGCCGCACAGCGCCGTTTGCCCGAGTCTTACGCAGTTGTTGTGCAGGATGTGCAGCGTATCAAATCCGCGCTCGGCAAGGTAGCGCTCCATCTTGCGGGCGGTGGTCCACCAGTAATCGTGGTTGCCTTTAAGCAGCCACTTCTGGCCGGGCAGTGATTGCAGGAAGGCGAAATCCGCCCCGGTATCTTCAAGTTTCATCGCCCAGGAGGTGTCCCCCGCCAGCACCACGATGTCTGTCGGCCCGATCAGAGTACGCCAGTTGCGTTCGAGCTTGGGCAGGTAGCCTTCCCAACCGGGAAAGATATCCATCGGCTTATCCGCCCCAAGTGAAAGGTGCAGATCCCCGATCACAAACAATGCCATAGTGTTCCTTTTCTAGTGCCGTTTCAGCGCAGCGCCACATCGCGGATCTGCGCAGGGGCAATGACTTCGGTAAACCGCACCGGCAGGCTTTCCAGGCAGCGCAGGCTTTCAGGGGCAGCGCAGCCTGTCTCGGCAGTCAGGGCTGCCATTGCGGCAAAATCCCCCTGGGGCACAACCGCCTTCAGCGCCGCGAGCACATCCCGCGGGAACTTGAACGGGCTGGCCGTCGAAAGTACAACCATCGGCGCTTCGCCGCGCGCTTGCGCCGCAACCCGGAAGGCGACCGCCGTGTGCGGGTCACAGAGATAGCGGTCCGTTTCATACCGCGCGCACAGTTCCTCCGCTGCCTGCGCGTCGCTTGCCCAGCCGCAGCCAAAGTTTTCCTGCAGCTTGGCAAGTGTCTCGGCATCGACGGTATAACATCCGGTCAAGGCAAGCTCGCGCATCCAGCCTGCGACCTTCGTGTCGTCGCCACACAGATGGTAAAGCAGCCGCTCAAGGTTGCTCGAGATCAGGATGTCCATGGAAGGGGAGGTTGTCTTGTAAAATTCGCGGCGGCGATCATAGGTACCAGTGCGAATGAAATCAGACAGGACGTTGTTCTGGTTCGAAGCGCAGACCAGCTTGCCCACCGGCAGCCCCATCCGCTTGGCATAATATCCAGCAAGGATATCACCGAAGTTGCCGGTCGGCACGCAGAAATCGACCGGGCTACCCCAGGCAACCGCGCCCTGTTCCACCAAGCGGAAGTAGGCATAGAAATAGTAGACGATCTGCGGCGCCAGACGACCCCAGTTGATCGAGTTGGCGCTCGACAGCCGGATACCGCGTCCGGCCAGCGCTTCGGCAACTTCCGCATCGCCGAACACGCGCTTGACGCCGTTCTGCGCATCGTCAAAGTTGCCATCCACCGCATAGACCGCGACGTTGTCCCCGGCCTGGGTGACCATCTGCAGGCGCTGGATTTCGCTGGTACCGGCGTTCGGGTAAAAGACCGCGATCTCGATGCCATCGAGCCCGGCATACCCGGCGAGCGCCGCTTTGCCTGTGTCACCGGAGGTCGCCACCAGGATGCGGGTGGTCTCGGAACGGTCAAGGTTTTTCTTGGCCTGCACCAGCAACCGCGGCATCAGCTGCAGCGCGTAATCCTTGAACGCGCATGTCGGGCCATGCCAGAGTTCCAGGGCGGCAAGCCCCGGCGCCACCTGCACGGTCTGCCCGGCCTTGCCGCCAAACGCCGCGCCGTAGGCTTCACGGGCAGCCGTGCGCAAAAACGCCGGGTCGTAATCCGTCAGATAAAGCTGCAACACGGCGGCAGCCAGCGCAGGATAATCGAGGCTGCGCCAAGCTTCGAGATCGGCCTGCGGGAAAGACACCGGCACAAACAGGCCGCCGTCCGGGGTCAGCCCGCGCAGAATGGCTTCGGAGGAAGAGACGACCAGTGCGTGGTCACGCGTGCTTTGATACTGCATATCGGTTCCCCTTTCAGTTGTCTTGAAACGCGTCCTTGATGCAATGCACCTGCCAGCCCGCGGCGGCAGGCGTCACCTCGACTACATCGAAGCGGATGGCTGCGTCGGCGTAAGGGCTGCGTTGCAGATACAGCCGGGCGGCGGCCAGCAGATGCTGTTGTTTTCTTCGGTTAACCGCATCGGCCGGCCGGATGGCGCCGGGCGAGGTGCGGGTTTTGACTTCAGCAAAAACGAGGGTGCCTGTTTTGTACAGGATCAGGTCCAGTTCCCCAAACCGGGTGCGGTAGTTATGGTTGAGCAGCAGATACCCGCGCCGGATGTAATACTTGGCCGCGATGGCTTCGCCTGTGCGGCCGAGCGCTTTTTTCTTTTCATCCTCCGTCATGGCCAATACCCCTGCTTTTTCAGGAAACTGCGGCGGTAAAACGGCTGAATCCCGTATTGCTCAATCAGGGCGTAGTGCCGGACGGTCGGATACCCTTTGTGGCGGGCGAGCTCATATTGGGGGTAACGCCTGTCCAGCCCTTCCATGTAGCGGTCCCGGCTGACCTTGGCCAGGATCGACGCTGCCGCGATTGAGGCGCTCGTCGCATCCCCCTTGACGACGGCTTGCGCCGGGATGGCAAGGTCCGGCGGGCAACGGTTGCCATCGACGAGTACAAACGCCGGCTGTGTACCGAGCGCCGCGACGGCACGCGCCATCCCGGCCATAGTAGCCCAGAGAATGTTGCGCGCATCAATTTCCTGCGGGCTGACAAAAGCCACATGGTAGGCCAGCGCCCTGGCGCGGATCTCTTCAAACAGGGCGTCCCTGCGCCTGGGGGAGAGTTTTTTGGAATCGGCCACGCCGGGGATCGGGTCGTCCGGGTTCAGAACGACTGCCGCACAGCAGACCGGCCCGCACAAAGGCCCCCGGCCGGCCTCATCCACCCCGCACAGCAGGCCGTGGGCGGCCCGCTGGCCGGCGTCATAGGCGTAGAGGGGGGTACTGTCAAAGATTTTGGCCGGCATTGGCATCCTCCTCGGCTTGCGGGGCGGCGCCGGCAGCGTCCTCGACGGTGTCGGTTCCGTGCGCCGGCGGGCGTTCGAGCGAGATGCGCCCCCATTTGCTGGCGCGGAATTCCCCCACCAGCATCCGGGCCGCGCGCTCGGTGTCAACCTCTCCGCCAGAAACAAGCATCCCGCGCCGTGCACCGATCGCCTGCAGCAGCTCATACGGCGGCAGGCTGAGCGCTTCATCCGGCAGCTTGTACCTCTGCTGCAGCCGCTGCGGGTAGATCCCGCGAATGCTGCCAAGCAGCCCACAGGCAAGTTCCTCAATATCCAGGATATCATCCCGGATGGAGCCGATAAAGGCAAGGTTTGCGGCTGTTTCCAGGCTGTCAAACTTCTTCCAGAGCACGCCGGGCATATCCATCAGGTCATACCCGCCGACCGTGATCCACTGTTTACCGCGGGTCACGCCGGGTTTGTTCGCAGCCTTAGCCCGTGCCGCGCCGGCGAACGAGTTGATGAAGGTGGATTTGCCGACATTCGGGATGCCGACTACCATGACCCGGATGCGGGCGCCGACCATGCCTTTGTTGCGGCGGCGCTCCATCAGTTCGGCCAGTGCTTTTTCAATCGGCGCCTTAACCGCGCCGGCCCGGCCGGCCTGGCGGGAATCCATCGGCACACAGCCCGCCCCGGCCGCGCGGAAGTAGGCCAGCCATTGGCTGGTGATTTCCGGGTCGGCCAGGTCCGCCTTGTTGAGGACATAGAGGTGGGGTTTGCCCGCCGTGATCCGCTCGATCTCGGGGTTCAGGCTTGAAAGCGGGATGCGGGCGTCCAGCACCTGCAACACGCAGTCCACATTGCGGATCTCCCGTTCCATCATTCGCAGGGTCTTGGCCATATGGCCGGGGAACCAGTGGATTTGCCGCTGGTTGATGATTGTATCGCTCATGGTTTCTCCTTGGGCGGTTTATAACAGAACACGTCCCAGCACGTCCCGCACATCAATGAATCCAACCCGGGTGTCCCGGCTGTCGGTGGAATGGTTGCGGTTATCCCCCATCACAAACAGGCAGCCCTGCGGCACCGTAACCGGGAAGGTCACACTCTCCTGCAAGTAGGTGGGTTCGGCCGTGTAGGGCTCGTCAAGCGGTTCGCCGTTGCGGTAGACGACGCCGGCCTGGAAATCGATATCAATCGTATCTCCGCCGATGCCGATCACCCGCTTGACAAGCGGTTCTCCATATTCGGTGTACTGGTCAATGATAATGATATCACCATAAGCCGGCTCATAGGGCAGGCTGCTGATCAGCAACCGTTCGCCATCCTGCAGGGTGGGCAGCATGGATTCGCCATCCACCCGGATCATACGCACCCCAAAGGTGAAGACCAGCGCCACGGCCACCACGGCCAGCGCCACGGCTTCCAGCCATTCAAGCGCGTCTTTGTTTCGCTTATACCGGCGGTTAAATTGGTCCCGCCGCGCCACCGTTTCCACCTGCCACCCTCCTGTGCAACCGGTTGCCGCCCGAAAGCGGCTATAAACAAAGGAGGGAGAACGCCAACCGTCCTCCCCCATTGGCAGCCGGGCAGAACGCCCCGCTGCGATGCCAAATTTTTCAGATGCGTGCCTTGACCTTGGCGGCCTTGCCGGTGCGGCTGCGCAGATAGAACAGCTTGGCACGGCGAACCTTGCCGCGGCGGACAACCTCAACCTTCTCAACGAAGGGGCTGTTGACCGGGAAAACACGCTCGACACCGACGCCGTAGGAAGTGCGGCGGACGGTGAAGGTTTCGGCAATGCCGCCGTGCTTCTTCGCGATCACGGTGCCTTCAAAAGCCTGGATACGCTCCTTGTCGCCTTCCTTGATGCGGACCGACACGCGGACCGTATCGCCGATTTCGAACTGGGGGCGATTTTCTTTAATCATGCCCTCGGTCATCTTCTGCATTGCGTCCATTATAAAATTCCTCCATTGTTGCGACGTTCATGCCACACAAAACCTGGGCAGAGGACCGCCTGTATAATGCTTGTGCATTACCCCGCCGGTGGCCCGGCGTACTAACGCCCCAATATCATAGCATACCAAGATTCGATTTGCAAGTGTTTTTTGGCAAATCAACAAAATTCCTCGCCGCTTTTTGTGTAAAGATGCTCACGCAGCACTTCACACTGCCAGGGGTGGATATCCGCCTTCTGCTCAAGCCAGCCCAGCAGCAGCGAGGGGTTCAGGTTATCCCCTTCGCCGGCTGCGCAGGGCAGCTTGACCTTCAAAAGAAGCGCGTCCTCCCCCGCCGGCGCGGTTTCGATGGCGGGCAGAAACGCCTTGAGGTCGATTTCCTTCCGGCCGCGCTTGGTCTTTTTGGCGACAAGCACCTGTTCGGCCGCCGCATACTCGGCAAGTGTCGGCGCAGCCACGGCCGGTACCGTAACGGCATAATCGGCCCAAGCAATCTCGGTCACCTTTTGGCGGGCCTGCGCAATCTTTGTAATCGTAATACCGTGCGGCATATAGGGCTGCAGAGTCTGCCGCCAGGCCTCAAGGTCGGGCGCTTCGTCGGCGGTTTTGACCTCGCAGCTCTCGCACAAGCTTCCCTGCCCGAGCGAGAGCGGGCAGGCGAACGACAGATAAATATGAGGGTTAAACCCCTGTGTGTAATAGACCGGCAAGCCGCTGCGCTTGAGTATCCGCTGGAAGATCCGCTGCAGATCGAGCAGCGAGATGAAGGCGGCTTCGGCCCGCTTTTCAAAGCTGATCCTGATTGTAAGCAAAGCAAGGCCCTCCCAGCAGTTTGTTTGCACCGCAACCGCTGCACTGGCGGTTGCAGGGCGGGGTTGTTTCGGCGCGCAGCGCCTTCTGGTATTCGCGGGCCAGGAACTCCTCCCGCACGCCGACGTCCATATGCGACCAGGGGGTTATCTCGTCGAGGGCGATCGGGCGGTAGTTATAAAAATTCGGGTCGATACCACAATCGGCAAAGGCCTGCAGCCAGCGGTCGTAATCAAAAAATTCTTCCCAGGTATCAAAAACCGAGCCTGCGTGGAAGGCTTTTTCGATGACCGCGCCAAGCCGGCGGTCTCCCTTGGCCAGAATCCCCTCGAGCACGCTGGTCGCGCTGTCGTGGTAGTTGACCTTGATCTTGCGGGAATGCACGCAGCTGAGCAGGTACTTCTGCTTTTCCCGCAGTTCGTCCCGGGTGTTCTGGGCGCAATACTGGAACGGTGTCCATGGTTTCGGAACAAAACAGGCGACGCTGATTGTGACCTGCACCCCTTTGCCCTTGGCATGTTCGGGGATCTGGTAGTAAAGGTCCACAACCTTCTGGGCGGTATCGGCGATGCCTTTGATATCCTCCAGCGTCTCGGTCGGCAGGCCCATCATAAAGTAGAGTTTGACCGAAGTATACCCTTCCCGGAAGGCGATGCGACAGCCGCGCTCGATCTGTTCCCATGTGACGTTTTTGTTGATGACGTCCCGCAGGCGCTGGGTGCCGGCTTCGGCCGCAAAAGTCAAACCGCTCTTGCGCACCTTGCTCGTCTTTTCGACCAGCGACTGCGAGAAGTTGTCCACCCGCAGCGAGGGCAGCGCGAGGCTGACGTGGTCGGCCTCGGCCCAGGCGTTGAGACGGTCGAGGATTTCCTCCAACCGGGAATGGTCGGAGGTAGAAAGGCTCATCAGGCTCAGCTCGTCGTAACCCGTATTGGCGCACAGCGTGCGTGCGCCGTCGCTGATGCACTGGGGCGAGCGCTCACGGAACGGGCGGTAGATCTGCCCGGCCTGGCAGAACCGGCACCCGCGCACGCAGCCGCGCAGCACTTCGACGCTCGCACGGTCCTGAATCGTACCGATGATCGGAACGACAAAGTTTTCCGGCGGAGGAAAGCTGTCCATATCCTTGACAATCGCCTTGGTCACCCGCGCCGGCACGCCGGGGCGGTTCGGGGTGATCGATTCAATGCGGCCGTCCTCTTTATAGGCAACATCATAAAAGGAAGGCACATAGACGCCGGGAATTTGGGCCAGTTCAAGCAAAAGCTGCTCTTTCTTCCAGCCTTGCTGCTTTGCCCGCTCCACGCAGGCACAGATATCCTGCAGCATCTGCTCGCCTTCACCCAGCTGCATCACATCAAAGAAATCCGCCATCGGCTCGGCATTGCAGACGCAAGGCCCGCCTGCGATGATGAGCGGCCAGCGTTCGTCCCGGTCGGCCGCGCGCAGCGGAATGCCGGCCAGTTGCAGCATCGCAAGAATGTTGGTATAGCAGAGCTCATACTCCAGCGTGAAACCGACAATGTCAAAGGCAGTGAGCGGGTCCTTGCTTTCGAGACAGTAAAGCGGGATGCCCAGCGTTTCCATCTGTTCCTTCATATCCACCCAGGGCATGAAAGCACGCTCACACCACCAGGTTTCGTGGCGGTTGATGAGTTCATACAGGATCTTTTCGCCGAGGAAGGACATCCCGACCTCGTAGGTATCGGGGAAGCAGAAGGCGAACCGGAGGGTGACATCCTCCGGTTTTTTGATGACACTGCCCGGCTCTCCGCCCGTATAGCGCCCCGGCTTCTGCACGCTGAACAGCGCCTGCCGCAATGTTTGACTTTGTGCCGTCATGATAAACCTCAATCGTTTTTTCTTTTCGCCGCCAAACAGGCCGCGTATTTTGCCTTTATTATACCAGTTTGCCCGGTTCTGCGCAAGCGCGCTGTTCATTGGCCCCAAAGCCGTGCACCGTCAAAACCGGGCAGCGGCAGCAGGTGGAAAACCCCCAGCAGCAGGTTTGCCGCCGCAAACCAGCAGCCGGCATAGCGGTAGCCGGCTGCGTCCATCCAGACCAGCGTCCCGATGCAGCCGATAAAATTGGCCGCCGGGCCAGCCGCCGCAAGCAACCGTTCTCGCCAGGGCGTCAGCACAACGCCACGCATCGAAAGGCAAAACCCCGCGGGGGACAGCTCCAATTGCATCGGCCTGCGCACAAGCACGGCCCAGGCAAGCAGATGACCGGTTTCATGCCAAAGCGCAGCCGCCAGCCCCCAGCGCAGCACCCCGGTGCCGTCCGCCATCAATCCGAGCGCCAGCAGGAACAGCGTAGCCGCCGGCGCGCGCAGCCGCAGCCTAACCGGCAGCCTGCCGCAGCGCTTCGGCCGGATCATAGCGAACGCCCTCATGCAAAAGTTCAAAATGCAGGTGTGGGCCGGTCACATTGCCAGTCTGGCCTGATGTGCCGATCATCTGCCCCCGCTGCACCTGTTCGCCCGGCCGCACATACAGGTACTGCATATGGGCGTAAAGGGTTTCATCCCCGCCTGCATGCAGAATCCGAAGATAGTTGCCATAGCTGCTGTGCGCACCGGCCACGCGCACCACGCCGTCGGCGGCAGCCAGCACCGGCGTGCCCTCGGCGACAGCCAGGTCGGCCCCGGTGTGGAACTCCGCCCCCTCGCCCTGCACCGGGTCGATCCGCCAGCCATAGCCCGATGTGTTGGATGCATCGGCGTTCGGCAGCGGGAAGCAGAGCTCGAAGGGCGGCAGGTAGCTTTCGGCCCGGCTGCCGGGCGGCGGGTCGGGTTCGTTGGCGCTGCGGCGGCGGGTTTGCGCGGCATCGGCCGGCACGGCGGATTCCGGCGTGGCCGCGCGCAGCATGCCGAAAACATCCCGCGCGGCACCGGCGAGCTCAGCCGCTGTCTGTTGGGTAAAGCGGGCAAGGCTGCGCTCTTCGCCCAGGATATCCAACTCCGGCAGCTGCATCGCAGCGGTATACGCGGCCCGCATTTCCTGTTGGATCGGCCAGGAAAACGCTCTGGCACAGAATGCCACGGCAGCCAGCGCCGTACACAGCAGCACCTGTGCCCAAAACAGATAGTCGGCCTCCGGTTTTCGGTTGCGCTTTGGCACGGGCCGCTGCATTGTTTGCTCCTCACTTTGTTTCTGCGGGCTCACATCCTCCCACATGGCTTTCACCTCCCTGCAGGAAGATATGTGCAAAGGCAAATCAATATGCGCTTGTTTACGGTCAAAATGTATTTCAAATTTTACTTGACTTTAATTTTATTTATGCTATACTAAATATTGTTAAATCCATTATGAAAGGAGATGCGTTTTTGGAGCTTGATAAGATTCCGCAATGGTTTCTGGCGCTTGAGACAGAAGACGCGGCGTTTTTAAAAAACTTTGTACTGAAATCCGGCTCGCTCAAAGAAATCGCCAAACTGTATGAAGTATCCTACCCAACCGTTCGGCTGCGGCTGGACAAACTGATCCAAAAAATACAGCTTGCCGACCAGAAAAAGGAGGAACCGTTTTCCGCCTTTATCAAAGGGCTGGCTGTGGATTCCCGGATTGATCTTGAAACCGCAAAGCTCATCATTGATAAGTACAAACAGGAAAAGGAGGACTCCCATGATTGAACTGGCCATCGGGGCAGCCATTGCTTTTGCACTTATGGCGGTAGAGCACCTTTTGTGTACAAAACTGAAAAGCCCGCTTTGGGGCGGCATCATCCCGCTGCTGCTGTTGGTGGGAACCATCTGGCTGTTTGCCGGCGGAATCCTTCCGCTGGAACAGCGGTACCTGTTCCCGTTCTTCATTTTAAATTCCATCTTCCTTGGCGAATGGAGCACCGGCCGGGCCAAATATCAAAATCAGCAGCAAAAAGAAATGCAGCACATGAAAGCCAAGGATTTATCTTAAGGAGGCAAACGGTTTATGCATTCTGTCACCACATGGGCGGTCGCCATCATCGTTCTCGCTTTTCACATTTGGGCCTGCTACCGCCGGCCGCGTTACTGGTATCTGGGTGGGATCGTGCCGGCCATCTGGCTGATTCTGCTCGCTTTTCTGGGGGTACACGGCCTGATTCACCCTGCGCAGGATTGGCCGATGCTTGTTTTTCCCACCGTCATTTTGCTGCTGCTCTGGCTGAAAGGCCATGAGACGGCCAAAAAGAAGGAAATTGCGCGCATGAAAGCGCGCGACCTTTCCTGACCGGAGGTATGTTCTATGAAAGATCTGGTTATCATGTGTCTGACCTGTGCCATTCTGGGCGGGCAGTATCAGCTGGGGCTGCGCCGCAAGAAACTGTTCGGCGCTTTGCTGCCCGCCATACTCATCGCGGTGTTCACCGCGCTCAGCCTGGCCGTGCGAACGCTGGCGCTGCTGCCAATCGGGCTGGCATGCATCGCGGCGGTCGTTGCAATCTGGTGCATCGGCTACGCCAACGCCGGTTCGTATGAAAAGAAAAACCTCAACAAAATGAAGTCAAAAGATTTGTAAACCGGGGCCCCTTTTCCCGGCACGCAAACAGGGCCGCCGGCCGTGCA